>JACRKC010000124.1 GCA_016235555.1 Verrucomicrobiota bacterium | reverse complement strand
GCCGCTGGCAGGGCCGTGGGTTCCGACGCAGCGGCTTGGGGTCAAGCCGCTCCACCTTCAAAGCAGCGAACTTTTTCATCAGAACTCCGACCGCACGCCGACGGTCACGAGGGTGCCGAAATTCTGGTAGCTCTGCGGCCGGGTCCACGCAGGGGTGCCGGGGCCGGCGCGCTCGGTGCGTTTGTTGGCGCCGTTCCAATTGCGGGCGCCGCCGTAAAACGTGAAGCGTTTCGCGAAGCGCCAGTCGAAGGACCAGTCCTGTGTGACTTGCGGGGCGACGTAGCTGAAGGTGCCGGCGGGCACCGTGGCGCTCGCGGCGACGGCGGCGCCGGTGACTTTGTAGGCGTAGGCGACGTTCCAGCGGAAGGTGAACGAGCGGCGCGTGTAGCTCGCGCCCCAGTTGATGTTCTTGTGCGCGAAGGGGGTGAAGTCGCGCTCGTTGGGGCCGCTCACGCGCGAGATGGTGGCGTTGGCGAAGGTGGAGAAACCCTTGGCCCACGCGGGCAGGAACCACCACGACTGGCGCCAGCTGAGTTCGTAGCCCTTCACGGTCGCCTCGCCGCCGTTGGTCTTGGTGTTGATGATGTAGCCGAGGTAGTCGTCGTTGAGGCCAAAGCTCTCCAGCAGCGGGAGCGTCGCGGGGCTCTGGGTCGTGACAAAGAAGTCCTTCAGATCCTTGCGGAACAGGCTGACCGCGATGGTCGCGCCCTTCAGGTTGTAGCTCTCGAAGGAGAGATCGAAATTGTCGGCGGACCACGGTTGGAGGCCGGAGTTGACGACCGTGGCGCTGGGCTGTGCGACGGTCGGATCGGAGACGGTGATGCCGGGGACGACTTCGGAGAGCGCGGGGCGGCCGAGGGTCTTGGCGTAGGCGGCCCGGGCGACGAGCTCGTCCGTCACGTAGTAGGTCGAGTTGAAGCTGGGATAGTAACCGTCGTAGGTGCGGTCGGCGAGGGCGCCGCGGGCGGTGTAGCGGAGCTTGTTGGACGCGAGCGCGTCGGTGGTGACGACGATGGGGCGGTTGTTGGCGTCGCGGATCAGGTTGCCCTGGGCATCCTGGCGGTAGGTGGCGCGCAGATCGTCCTTGAGGCCCTCACCGCGGTCGTCGGTCTTTTCGAAGCGGACGCCGGCCACGAGCCAGAGCCGGTTCTGGAGAAACTTCACGCTGCCCATCGCGTAGGCGGCGGAAACGGTTTCCTGAAAGAAGCGCGAGCTGGCGGCGGCGGACTGGTAGGCGGCGGCCTCGTTGACGGTGAACCAGGTGGGGTTGGCCTTGAAGAGATCGTAGTATTTCGAGGGGCTGATCCACCGGAGCTGGAGCGTATCGTTGAAGAAGCGCTGGCGGGAGAGACCGTCGTTGATGAGGTTGTGGTCGCGGGCGAGGCGGCTGACCGTGGCGGGCGGGGCAAACGTCCACGTGCGCAGCTCGCTCTGGCGGTCGCGGCGCTGGCGGTTGATGTTGAAACCGGTCTTGAGCGTGAGCGGAGCGGCGAGCGCGAAGCTGCGGCTGAGGTTGGCCGAGAGGGCGCGCATGTCATTGGCAAGCTGCTCGGGCTGGCTGGTGGGGTTGAGGAGCGTCAGGTTGTTACCGTCGAAGAGGTCAAAGGCCTGGCCATTGCGCGTGGCCGTGTAACGCGGCGCAAAGCGGTCATAGATACCGTCGAGGTTTTCGGCCCGGACGACGAGGCCGGTGACCTGAAAGGTGCCGACGGTGCGGAAGAATCCATTCTCGATGTCCTTCCGCTTGTCCCAGCTGCGCGAGTAGGTGGCGATGGCGTCGAACTTGTAGCGCGGGCCGTCGTGGAGGTAGCGGAGCACGGCCGAGGTGGTGCCGCGGGTGCGGTCGCCATAGGTCATGGTCTGGCGGGCGAGATCGTTGCCGTTGGCCGTTGCGATGGCCGGCTGAAAGCCCTGCGTAAAGGTCGCACCGCCGGTGTTGTTCGCGCCCCAGGCGACGGCGAAGATGTTCTGACGCGTGGGGGTGTTGATGTTGACGTGCTCGATATTGAGGCGAAGCGAATCCCTTCCGGTCGGCCGCCAGTCGAAGGTCGTGGAGGCGAGCTGGCGCTCGGTGGCTTGGAGCACATTTTGCAGCGTGCTGGTGGTCTGCACGCCGCGCACCAGGTCCCACGTCGGCGAATCATAATCCATGTCGTAGACGCGCGTGAGCTGGCTGAGGTTGACGGTGAACGCGAACTGCTTGTTGACCGGATGCGAGTAGCTGAGGTCGACGCCCGGCTGGTGGGCGCGCGCGCTCGACGTCGAGTCGCTGCCGAGCCGCTCGCGGAGGCCGGGCGCGTTGAGGCGGTCGTCGGAATTGTAGGCGAGGTAGGTGTTGAGGCGGAGGTAGCGGCGCGGCGATGCGAAGCCGCTTTTGCCGACGATGTTGACGGTGCCGCCGACGGCGTTGGCGGGCCGATCCGGCGTGGGCACTTTCGTCACCTCGATACGGTCGACGCTGCCGGAGGAACTCGCCGCCAGGTCGAAACCGCGGTCAAGGGACGGCGTGGAAACTTCGGCACCGTCGATCATGAACACGATGCCGCCCGCGGGCAGGCCGCGGATCGAGGCGCTGCCGGCGGTCTGCGGCGCACCGACGATGGAGATGCCGGGAGTGTATTTCAGGTATTCGCCGATGTTGCCGTCGCCGAGGTCGCCGATCTCGTCGAGCACGACGACGTTTTTGATGTTGGGCGACGTCTTCTGCTCGTTGACGGCGGCGGCGGCGGCACTGAGGGCGGTCGACTCGACCACGAAGTTTTCCATCTTCACGACGTCTTTCTCGGAAAGCGTCGTCTGGTTGCGCGGAATGGAGAGTTCGAAGTCCTGCCGCGCGGCCGCCGTGCCCGTCACCATCACCGTGGCCGTCTTGGCCTCCATGCCGGTGTAGGATACGTGGAGACGCACCGCGCCGGCGGGCACACCGGCGAGGCGATACTGGCCGTTGGCATCGGAGAATGTCTCAAGCCGCGAGCCCTCGACCACGATGCGGGCGTTGTTGAGATAGGTGCCGCTCGTGGCATTGAGCACGGTGCCCTCGATCGTGGCTCCTCCGCTCTGCGCGGGCAGCGGCACAACCACGCTGAGTAACGCGACGACGAGCGAGAACACCGGGAGACAACGGGAGCCGAACCGGGCGAAACGCGAGCAAACGTCGCGGGCGGAAACAACAAGCGGGCTGACCGGCAAGCGAGCATTCATGTGACGTGGGTGCTTGGACGGCTGCACCGGGCAGCCGTGGTGAGGAAGGAGGTCGTCGCCAGTGTGAGTCGGCTCGGCAGGGCTCCGAGGCCTTTCCTGAGGTAACACCATGTGACCACGGACCGGACGCGGCCGGCCCGGTGGCTCATCAGGGCAGCGCGGTCAGCGCGACTTTCACGATCCGGATGCGCGCGAGCCGGCTCTTGTCCGATTCGTTGCCCGCGCAATACGCGAGCAGCATCGCGTCCTTCGTGAAATGGATCGCCGTGTAGCAGAACCCGGCATCCACCGCCGGGTCGTCACCATCGAGGATCGCGGCGCGCGACCAGGCGCCGGCGGCGGTCCTGCCGGTCGCCAGCACGAGCGGCGTGCGGTCGCCGCCGATGCGGCGCATCGGCCGCGTCTCATACGCCGCGCCGGGATTCCACAACGCGACCAGCCGGCCCGATCCCGGCACGGCCTTCAGCGAGAGCGGCGAGTTGGGCGACGTGAAACGCGACGGCGCCGGCACGCTCCATGTTTCCCCGTTGTCGATGGAGAACATCTCGTATTGCCGTCCGAGGTCGGTGCGCGCCCACGCCCACAACTGGCCCGGCGCGAGCTCGATCACGCCCGGCTCCTGCAGCCCGCTGCGCGTGTGCGCCACCGGCAGCGTGCCAAATCCCGGCGCCCGCCGCCAAGTCCGGCCATCGTCATCCGAGAGGAAAAATTCCGCGACGCCCCGCCAGTCGACCGCCGACGACTCGTTGCGGTCCGCCAGCGCCCGATGCAACGCCGCCGGGATCAGCAGCCGGCCCGACGCGAGCCGCAGCACGCGGTCGTTGTTCACGACGTAGTAGCCCGCCGCCGGCATGCATACGATGGGTGCGCTCCACGTCTGCCCCTCGTCCGTCGAGCGCCGGCACACCATGCGCATGTCGTGCCAGCTCCGGCGGAGCAGGTAGAAGAGTCCGAGGTCGCCGTTGGCGTGCCGCAGCAGCGACACGCTCATCACGTTCATCACCTGATCCTCCTCGGGCGTTGCGATGAACGTGTCGCCGGACCACGTCTCGCCCTCGTCGGCCGACGTGCGAAACGCGAGGCGGGCCTTGGCCGCGTCGGCCGACGACGTGCCGACGAAGTGCGAATACACGAAGAGGATCTTTCCGTCCTTCAGCGTCGCGAACGCGCCCTCGCTGTTGCGCGGATTGTTCGGACCCGGCGGAAGGTCGAGCACGCGACGGCCCGCGATCTTCGCGCTCGATGGCGGCGCCGAGGCCGCCCGGCCCACGACCGCCGTGGCCACCGCCACCACACCGAGCAAACCAGAGACGAAACATTGTTGGAGGTTCATAAGTTCTTTTCCGCGCGCCGGACCAACGGCTCGACCACCGCGAGTGCCCGGGCGGCCAGATCGGCGTGGCCGTCTCCATTCGGGTGACAGCCATCCGTCGTCCACCCCTGCACCGGCTGTCCGCCTTGCTGGCGTTGGGTCCAGCCGTCGAAATGGTCCACCAGCGGAACCGCGAGCGAACGCGCCACGGCCCGGCACGCCTCCATGTAGCGGGCCAGCCGCCCATTGGGTTCTTCGTCGAGCCCGTTGCGCGGGTTGCCGTCGCCGAAACGCGGCTCGGTCATCAGCACGACCTCACTGCCGGCCGCCCGGAGTCGCTCGACGATGCGGCGGAGATTTTTTTCGTAATCCGGCGCCGACAGCCGCGACTCCGTTTTACCTTTGTCGACCCAGCTGTCGTTGGTCCCATACATCACCGTGACGAGGTGCGGGCGCTGCGAAATCACATCGCGCTCCAGCCGCGCGAGCGCCTGATCCGTGCGCTCGCCGCCGATGCCGGTGTTGTGGACCTCGACGCGCAGCCCGCGCTCGCGAAGCCCCGCTTGCACGCGTGCGGGGTAGGCCTCCGTCGGCAGCACGCCGGGCCGCGCGCCCTTCGTGATCGAATCGCCGAGCGCGATCACGCGCACCGCGGGCCCGCCGAGCGGACGCGCCACCGGCGCCACGAAATCCGCCTCGTCCAGCCCGGCGCGCAGCGGTCCCTGCATCGTCGTGATCCAGACCTTCCCCGGCGCCACCTCGAACCCATACGGGTAGGAAATCCAATGAGCGCCTTCGCGCGCGCCCGCCGGCACGCGGTTGATCGCGATCACCTGCGGCATCGTCCAGGTGACGCCATCGTTGCCGGAAAACGCCACCGAGAGTTCCTCCCGCCGCCCCGTGCGCTTCACCGGATCGGCAAAGCGGTTCCACGCGAGCATCAGCTGTCCACTCGCGAGCCGCACCGCCACCGCAGGCGAGTCGCTCGCTTCGATGGCCGACGGCACCGGCGCGCTCCACTGCGCCCCATCCCGCGAGATCGAGTCGAAAAATCCACCGAGTGGCGTGCGCAGCAGCAGCCGCAGATCGCCGGCCGCGCGCTCGTAGACCGTGCCCTCGATGTAACCGCTGTGCGTGGTGCCGCGGATGCCCTTGAGCGCCGCGGGGTAGTCGCCGGCGGCGCCGGAATCGATGCGATTGCTCGCGCGCCAGGTCTGGCCGAGGTCATCGGAGTGATAAACGATGGTAACATGGCGGCCGGGATTCGCCGCCGCCTGCTGGCTCACGAGCAACACCCGCCCGGTGCGCAACTGGATCATTTGGCGCACCGCGCCACACCACCCTTCCTGCACCAGCGCCGGCGCCGCCCACGTCCGGCCGTCGTCCTCACTGCGCGAGACATAGACCGGCAGGCGGCAGCCCTCCTGCGGGCCGCCCTTTTTATCGTCCCACTTGAAGACCATCTCCTTCCGGTTGAGGAACGCGTAGAGCAACACGCCCTCCTTCGTCCGCAACACTGCGCGTTCGCCGCTCGCCTCGAACTTCGCGCTGTCAAAAATCGGCTTCACCTCCCATGTGCGGCCCTCGTCGCGCGACACGACCACGCCCTTCGGATCGACGCCGAGGATCGCGCCGTCGCCAGTGTGCACAAAAGGTCCGTGATGCGGCAGCGTGAGCGGCCGGACTTTTTCCTGCAGTTCCAACTCGGCCCGGGCGCAGATTCCGAGGACACAAGCGACGACAACCAAGGCGAAGGGGCGGAGAATTTTCATGAGCGGGATGAGGTGGCCGTCGCGGATCGCCGCGGCAGCACGAGGTAAAGCAGCACGGCGCACACGACGACACTCGCGGAGCCGAAAAGGAAGATCGTGTTCACGTTGACCTTCGCGTCGCGCAGCGCACCGCCCGCATAGATCGTGGCTCCGCCGACGATGCAGGCGCACAGATTGAGCACGCCGTAGCCGGTGGCGCGGTAACGCGGGTCGGCCACCAGCGTGAGAATCGGCATCATGTTGGCGTCGGTGAATGCCTTGGTCAGTCCGAACAGCGCCAGCCCGGCGATGGCGACCGCAAACGTGCCCGAACTCGCCGCGACCAAAATCGCTGGCGCCGCGATGCACAGCCCGATCAGCGGCACGAGCATCGGCGCATGCGGCCGCGTGCGGCTCCACCAATCCGCCCACGCCCCGCCGAAAATCACGCCGACGAGCGCCGCGCCTTGATACCAACCGGTCGCCGACAATCCGGCGGCGCCCTGGGTCAGGTTGAAACGCTCGTTCAAATACGTCGGCATCCACCCCACCACCGCCCACGAACTGGCGCCCAGCAGCCCCCAATAGCATAGGGCCATCACAAACTGCGGCCGGCCGAACAGGCTGCGCATCGCCTCGCCGAGCCGGACCTTTTCCGCGGGCGCCGCCGCCGCACCGCCCGCCGGGGCGACCGCCCGGCGATCGCGCAGGTAGAGCGCGGCCGCGACCGCGAGCACGATGCCCAGCTGCCCGAACCATACGAACGCCTGCGCCCAACCGTGGCGTTCCGCGATCCAGCCGCCCACTCCGCCCAGGCCCGCGCCCACCATCACGCCGCTGAGGTGCGCGCCATTGGCGAGCGAGCGCGTCTTCACGCCGTGATAATCCGCGATGAGCGCGAGGGCCGCCGGGATGTAGCACGCCTCGCTCACGCCCATCAGCGCGCGCGTCGTGAGCAGCCCGGCATACGTCGTCGCGTGCGCCGTGAGCCACGTGATCGCCGACCACGCGATCAGGCTGAACACGATCACGCGGCTGCGGTTGAACCGATCCGCGAGAAATCCGGCGAACGGGCTGAGCACCGCGTAAACGAACAGGAACACCGTGGTGAGCAGGCCGAATTGCGCATCGGTCATCGGGATCGCCTCCACGAGCGACTGCCGCATCGTCGTGATCATCACCCGATCGAGGTAGTTCAGGCAGCCGACGAACCAGAGCAGCGCGACCGTCAGCCACGCCCGCAGCATCGGCGAAGGAGCGTCGTTCATCGGGTCGCTTCCGGTTTCCACGACCACACGCTCGTCGTGCGCACGCCGGCCATGATCTCGCCCGAGACGATCCACCACTCACCGTCGAACCTCACCGCCGGCGCCGTGACGACCGGATCGGGCCACCGCTCGTCGACCGTTTTCCACGCCGCGGCGGCGACATCGAAATACATCACGTGATCCGGCACCCGTGTGTCGCGCGGCACCTTGCCGACGAGCCGTCCGTCGACTCCGCCCAGCACCCAGATGCGCGCCGGCTGCGTTGTTACCGGCGCCGGCGAAGGCGCGGCGATCGCCGTCCAGGGCAGTTCAGGCAACCGCTCCCATTTCCCACCGCGGTAGCGATACGCGTCGCCCAGATAGGTCGGCTTCGGTTTGCCGTCGGCGTCGGTCACCATTTCCAGTCCGCTGATGAGATAGATCGCGCCGCCGAGCGCCGCGATCGTGCCCTGCGCGCGCGTCGGACCGGGCCACGTCGGCAGCGACTGCCAGCCGGCACCGCGTTTCGCGAGATCGAGCCGCCAGAAATCTCCCGTGCTCACCCGCACGGCGCCCGACGCGTAGCCGCCCGCGACGTAAACGCTGCCGTCCGCCACCACGGCCACCTGACTCGTGCGCGCGGCGGGGAGCGAGGGACCGCGCTCCGTGTGAAGTTTTTTCCCATCCCAGCGCAGCAGCAGGGTGTCCGCGAAAATCGTGTCCGCATTCTCGCCGCCGATCACGAGCACGCCGTCGGGAATTGAAACGGTGGCGGCATAGGCGCGGCGCTCCGGCAGCCGGCCCGCGGTCCGCCACGCCTTCTCGCCCGGTGCGATCACGAAAATCTCGTCGTAGTAAACTTTCTTCCCGCCGTCCCACGGCATCTTGCCCGGAAAATTTGCACCGCCCGCCGCGATCAACACGCCGCCATGCGCGCCGGCGATGAGTCCGGCCATGCCGGGCGCCAGCGGATAGGCGGGCCGCTGCGTCCAGCCGGGCGCCGACAGGAGGGGAGCGACAGCCAGACCGCAGGAGGCGAGGGAGCGAAGCATGGGTGGGGAAAGGCGAATCACGCCGCCCCTCCGTGTGCACGAAGCAGCGCGAAGCGGCGAGCCAGGAAGGTGCCGACGTTGTCGCGGTCCGCCGTCCCGCGCGCAACGCCCGCCAACTGGTCACATGATATGCCAGCGTTTCGCCGGTTGTGGCGGGCGCCGCATTCGCGCTTGCTCGCGGCCACCCCTTTCCATCATGCGCCCTTCCCTCATTCGTTCGCGCCTCCGCCAGGATCTCCCCGTGCGTATCGCGTGCATGTATTATCCGACCACGATGATGCCCGCCCACGCCGCCAAGGCCGGGTTCGACGCCATCTGGCTCGACAGCGAGCACAGCACGTGGGAGCGCCACGAACTCCAGCGTCTGATCGCGATGCACCACCTCGCCAACATCGATTGCATCGTGCGCACCGGCAGCCGCCACGCCACCGACCTCTACCATCTGCTCGAGGACGGCGCGACCGGTCTGATGATCCCGCTCGTCAACACCGCGGCCGACGCCGCCGCGCTCGCGCAAGCGGTGAAGTTCCCGCCGCTCGGCCAGCGCGGCCTCGATGGCGCGGGTCTCGACAACAACTTCTATCTCGACGGCACCCTCACCTACCCCGCCGCCGCCAACGCCGACACTTTTCTCATCGTGCAGATCGAAACGCAGGAGGCCCTGGCGAACATCGACGCCATCGCCGCCACGCCCGGCGTCGACGGCCTCTTCATCGGCCCCGGCGATCTCTCGCTGCGCCTCGGCTGCCCGCTCGACTGGAAAAACCCGAAGATGGTCGCCGCGCAGGCGACGGTCGCCGCCGCCGCGAAAAAACACGGCAAAGCGTGGGGCCGCCCCTCCGGCACCGCCGAGGACATCGCCGAGCTGACACGCGCCGGCGCCCGGTTGATCGCGCACGGCAGCGACTTCGGCGCGGTGATGCGGATGCTCCCGACCTTCGCGCAGGCGTTCGAGGCGGCGAAGAAACTGTGAGGTCGCTCACAAGGTGTAGCGGCCGACGTGAGGAGGCCGGTTGGTAACTTGAGGACGCGCCAGCCTCGTCACCTCGGCTGCTACCAAGCTACGCAACGCGTCGATCTACGAACGCGTCAAAAAAGGGGATGCCTTGTTTGTCATTCTGAGCGCAGCGAAGAATCCAGCAGGAGCGTCGCACGACGGAAACCGCCGCATGAGTCCAACTGGATCCTTAGCTCCGCTCAGAAGGACAGGGCTTCTCGACGCCGTCTACGATCGCTTCTCGTCCGGGCTCGTCGCGCCTTCGTAGCGATCGAGCTTCGCATCAGCGGCAAGCCACTCCGGGCGGGCGCGCACGTCGTTCGCACCGGCCGCCGCGGCGGCTGGCGGCGCACTCGGGGCACGATACTCCCACCAACACTGCCCGCGGTGATTGTGCTCGTGATCGACCACGTAGCCCGCATCGCGCATCATCGGGCCGACCCAGCCCATGCAGTGGTCGCAGTAGTCACGGTGTTGCTCGAGACCGTTGCGCACCAGAAAGCCCTTCGACGGGCAGTCGTGCATGTCGATGCGGAACCGGTCCACCGCCGCCGTGATGGTGAAGCCCAGCGACGGCGACTCCTCCACGAGCGTGTGGCCCCAGTATTTTTTCATGCCCTCAATGCCTTCGCGCTGAATCAGCTCGGCGGCGTGCCGCTGGCTGTCCAACGCGATCGCCTCGCGCCAGTAGTCGCGCAACAACTCCGGCCCACCCGCGCGCTCCAGCCACGCAAAC
The DNA here is from genome assembly GCA_016235555.1 of Verrucomicrobiota bacterium. Taxonomy (GTDB): domain Bacteria; phylum Verrucomicrobiota; class Verrucomicrobiia; order Opitutales; family Opitutaceae; genus JACRKC01. The sequence continues at coordinate 105,674 of JACRKC010000124.1, read as the reverse complement.
GTCCACTCGTAGTGCCCGCAGAAATCGTAGCAGCCGATCATGAGCGCACCTCCACAATGTCCTGCCGCACCTGCGGCGGCAGCGCGGCCCCGGCCCGCGCGAACGTGTGCCGGCACGCGCCGTTGCCGCCGTGCAGGCGCATCGTGAGGCCCGCTTCCCCGGCTCGCGCGCACCCGAGCCAGTAACAGTGTTGGCAATATTCCGGCACGATCTCGCGGGCGGCGGCGCGCAGATGTTTGATCGCGGGGCATTCGCGCACGTGCACCTCCACACGGTCGGGCCGTTCCTCCACGTCGACGACCGCGCCCGGCTCCGCGGCAAAAAACTCGCGCCAATAGCGCGCGACCGCCCCGAGCCCGCCCTCGCGCCACTGCCGGTTGACGGGCGCGAAGTAGCCGCGGCCCAGTTGCTCGAGATACGAGCGCCAGCCCTCGGCGCCGAGCCGGCGCAGCAGGAAACGAAACGTCGCGTTCGTCGCGAAATAGAAGTCGGCCGAGCCTTGGGGCTTCGTGTCGGTGTAGGGCAGCGCGGTGGAGGAACTCATCGCAAGGTGGCGCGATTGAAGATCGCCAATCGCCCGGCGACGAGCCGTGATTCGTGGTCAGCAAACATGAGCAGTCAGCCGCCAGTCTTCGAGCTGCCGCGCCGGCATTCCCTGTCGGCGCAGGCCGCGACGGCGATCCGCAAGGCCATCGCCGAAGGGACGTGGCGCGAGTCGCTGCCGAGCGAACGGCGCCTGTGCGAGTTGTTCCAAGTCAGCCGCCCCACCATCCGGACCGCGCTGCGACTGCTCGCCGACGAAAGCCTGATTGAAATCCGTCACGGCCGGCGCAACCGCCTGCTCTCCCGCCCCACCGCGGCCGCCGCGCCCCGGAGCCGCCTCGTCCTGCTCGTCTCGCACCAACCGATCGCCCACACGTCGCTCACCGCCTATCAGGGCCTCGCCGAGATGCGCGCGCACCTCGCCGAACACGGATTTTCGACGGAGGTGCTGATCTGCCCCGCGCGCAGCGCCTGCGCCCAACAGCGCCGCCTCGCCACGTTCGTCCGTCAGAACCGCGTGTTTTGCTGCGTGCTCATTTCCGTCAGCCAGGGGCTCCAGCGATGGTGCGTCGACCACGCGATCCCGGCCCTCGTGCTCGGCTCGTGCCACGCCACCGTGCGCCTGCCCTCGCTCGACGTCGATTACCGGGCCGTCTGCCGGCACGCCGCCGGCCTGCTGCGCAGCCAGGGCCACCGGCGCCTGGCGTTGCTGGTCCCGGATTCGGGCATGGCCGGCGATCTCGCCAGCGAGGAGGGCTTCCGCGAAGGCAGTCGCGGCCCGGCGTCCACCAGCGAGGCCGACGCCCGCATCGTCCGGCACAACGGCACGAAACCGGGCATCCACTCCCGGCTCGACGCCCTCTTTGCCGCGCCCCGGCCGCCCACCGCCCTGCTCATCGCGAAGCCGGTGCATACGCTCGCGGTCCTCACCTACCTCCTGCGGCGGGGACTGCGCGTCCCGGACGACGTCGCCCTCATCGTGCGCGACTCGGACCACCTCTACGAGGACGCGCTCTCCCACTACCGCATCGAAGGGGAAACGTTCGCCCACCGGCTGACTCGGCTGATGTTACAGCTCGTCAATCAGGGTTACCTCAATCCGGAGCCCAACTTGATCTTCCCCCGCTACGTCTCATGCGGCACGGTCCAGCGGATCCTCGGTGAAAGCGACCGCGGTCCCGGCTGACCGGCCGGGCGAAATCCGCACGCGCCGCGCCGACGGACTCATCCGCAGCGTTCTTCGGCAACGGACCTTCCGCGGTCGGGCGGTGGCGTCCAACCACACCGGCTGCGCCGCGCGCGCCCACGGCGGCGGGGCAGGCGCCAGCGTCTGACAAAAGCTTGCTCCAGCGCCCCGCGCTCCCGTTTTCTCGCCAAATGCACGTCTCGTTCAACCTCGCCGCCGACCTCGACACGGTTCTCAAGTCCACCGCCGCCGCAGCCGGGCTCGAAGACGCCGCCGCCTTCGCGCCCGAGGTGCGCACCGCCGATCCGCGCCACGGCGACTTCCAGGCCAACGGCGTGCTCGGCTACGCGAAGGCGCGAAAACTGAATCCGCGCGCCACCGCGGAGAAACTCGTCGCCGCCCTACCCGACTCCGTGCGTGAGGCCTACGATTTCACGATCGCGGGCCCCGGCTTCATCAATTTCACGCTCAAGCCCACCGCGCTCTTCGCGTGGCTGCGCGCCCACGACTCGGCGGCGCACCTCCGCGCCGGCGCCGCGGCGGCGCACGCGAACCAAACCTGGGTCGTCGATTACTCGTCACCCAACACCGCGAAGCAGATGCACGTCGGCCATCTGCGCTCCGCCGTGATCGGCGAGGCGATCTGCCGTCTGCTCGAATTCACCGGCGCAAAAGTCGTCCGCGACAACCACCTCGGCGACTGGGGCACCCAGTTCGGCAAACTCATCTACGGCTACAAACGCTGGGCCGATCCCGCGGCGCTCGCGACCGACGCCATCGAGGAACTCGAGCGACTCTACAAACTCGGCCACAACGCCACGCCCGACGGTTCACCCGCGCTCGACGAGGCCCGCGCCGAACTCGTGAAACTCCAAAACGGCGATCCCGAAAACGTCGCGCTCTGGCAGAAATTTTCCGACGTCAGCCTCGCCGCGTTCCAGCAGATCTACGACCGGCTCGGCATCAAGTTCGACCACAACCTCGGCGAGTCCTTCTACAACGACAAGGTCGAGCGCGTGTATCGCGAGCTCACCGAGCTGGAAATCGCCGAGACCAGCGAAGGCGCGCTCGTGGTGTTTCATCCCGAGCACCCGCGCTTCAAGACACAGCCGTTTCTCATGCGCAAGGCCGACGGCGCGAGCAACTACGCCTCCACCGACCTCGCGACGGCGCTCCACCGCGTCGAACAGTTCAAAGCCGACGGCATCGTGGTCGTGACCGATTTCCGCCAAGGGGATCACTTCGAGCAGCTTTTTCTCACGGTGAAAAAGTGGTTCGCCGCGAAAAGCTACCGGCTGCCCGAGCTGCACCACGTGACGTTCGGCGCCGTGACCGGCGAAGACGGCAAGGCGCTCAAGACCCGCAGCGGCGACGTGATCAAACTCAAGGACCTCCTTAACGAAGCCGAGGATCGCGCCTTTGCGATCGTGGCGGAAAAGAATCCCGACCTGCCCGAGGCCGGGCGCCGCGACATCGCGCGCGCCGTCGGCCTCGGCGCCGTGCAATACGCCGACCTCTCCCAAAACCGCAGCAGCAACTACGTCTTCTCGTGGGACAAGATGCTCGCCCTCGACGGCAACACCGCGCCCTACCTGCTCTACGCCGTCGCCCGCATCCACTCGATCTTCCGCAAGCTCGGCCTCGATCCCGCGGGCGATTGTCATCCATTAGATGACAAACCGATTCCGACTCCCCCGAGGGAAAAACCGGATGTTTGTCATCTAATGGATGACAAACATCCGGGCGCGCGGATGGCGTTTGAGGCGGGGGCGACGGCGTTCGAGACGGCGGCGGAGCTCGCGCTCGCGCGCAAGCTCGCGAAATTCCCCGACGCCATCCGCCTCGCCGGCGACACGCTGCGCCCGCACTTCCTCTGCCTCTACCTCTACGAACTCGCGGGCGAGTTCAGCGCGTTCTACACCGCCGACAAAGTCGCCGTTGACGATTCGGGCATCCGCGCGCGCCGCCTCATGCTCTGCGCGCGCACGCTGCTGATCCTCGAAACCGGGCTGCACCTGCTCGGGCTCCGGACGCTGACGCGGATGTAGGGCGGGGTCGCCCTGCACGCGCGCAATTCCGCGAACACTTGACGCACGTCAAGGCAGTCGGCGCCGCGGGCCGCTAGGCTCGCACCATGCTCGCGCGGCCCCTCTCGCTTTTCTTTTCGACCGGCTCCACCCCGGCGGCCCGATCGCAGCCGGATCACACTTCGCTCGTGCTGACGCGGCCGGCGGACTTCGGCGTGGCGCGTGGCTGGTTTGCGCTCTCGATCGCGAGCCTCGTCGTCGCCGGCTTGCTCTCGCTCGCACTCGTCGTCGGTCGCATCCCGGTCATCAGCGACTGGATCGCGGACCCGTTGTTTTTCAAACGCTGTCTCGTGGTGCATGTGGTGCTCGCGCTCGTCGTGTGGTTCCACGCGAGCGCCGGCGCGTGGATTTCCCTGCTCTCAACTGACCGCTCCCACCACCCCGCCGGTCGCGCCGCACTCTGGGCGGCCGCGACCGGCGTCGCCTTGATCACGTTCTCCGGCGCGATGCGCGGCTCGACGCCGATTCTCTCCAACTACGTGCCCGTGGTGGAGCATCCGCTCTTCCTCGTGGGGCTCGCCTGCTTTTTCGGCGGCACCGCGCTCTGCTTCGGCACGGCCCTGCACGCTCCCGGCACGCACCTCCTCCCGGCGGCGACGGCCACAGGGCTGCGCGCATCGGCGGTCGCGTTCTGCGCGGCGTTGATCGCGTTTTTCGCGGCGCTGCGCGGCCTGCCGGCGGGGCTGCCCGCGGCGACGTTCTACGAATTTCTCTTCTGGGGCGGCGGCCACGTGCTCCAAGTGGCCAACGTCTGCGCGCTGCTGGCGCTGTGGCTCTTCCTGTTGCATCGCTCGACCGGCCGTCCAGCGCTCTCCGCGCGCACCGCGGTGTTCTGTTTCGCGGCACTGGTCACGCCGCACCTCGCCGCGCCGCTCTTCGCGCTCGGTGGCACGATGACGCGGCTCTACCATGACAGCGCCACCGAGCTGATGCGCTGGGGCATCTTTCCGGCCGTGCTCGTCGTGACCGGCTTTTGCGTGCGTCACGCATGGCGCCACGATCTGCTGCGCGACCGGCTGCGCCGGCACGATCCGCTGGTCGTGGGGTTTCTCGGCAGCGTCGGGCTCACGCTACTCGGCTTCGTGATCGGCGCGACGATCCGGCGCACCGACACGGTCATCCCCGGGCACTATCACGCGTCGATCGGCGCGGTCACGCTGGCGTTCATGGCCGGCGCGTATGAGTTCACGCGCATGGTCGGGGCGCCCGGCGCGTGGCGCCCCTCGGCGTGGCTCGCGCGCACCCAACTCGCCCTCTTCGCCATCGGTCAGAGCGTGTTTGCACTCGGCTTCGCGCTCGCGGGCCACTTCGGCGCGGGCCGCAAGACCTACGCCAACGAGCAGCAGGTGCGCTCGCTCGGCGAACTGACCGGCCTCGGCTTCATGAGCCTCGGCGGGCTCATCGCGGTCGTGAGCGGCGTGCTGTTTCTCGTCGCGATGGTCCGCCAGATCGCCGCGTGGCGGCAGGCCGGACCTCCTCTCTCTACACCATGAACGCTGAAAAACCCAAGCCCGCCCTCCAGCGCCTCGCGGACAACCCGTGGCTGCTGCTCACCCTCGGTGTCGCCATCCCGTTCCTCTCCTACACCGCGTGGGGCTGGATCGAGTTGCTCTTCATCAAGCCCGCCCAACTGCCCTGAACCTCCGCCCCCTAATCCATCATGAGCAGCATCGTATCGCCTCCCTCTGACTGGTGCCGCGCGCCGGCCGGTCACGAACGCATCTGGCTCGGCCTCGCGCTCGGCTGGTGCCTCGTCCTCTCCCTGATGATGCCGTTCTGGCATTTCAAAGGAAAACAGAACAGCCGCGGCGAAGCCTACGCCGTGAAGCCCGACGCCTTCCTCGCCCGGGCGGAGAAGTTCATCGCCGCCAACAAGGTCGGCGAGGAGAAGCAGGGGCCCAACGTCATCCCCATTGTCGAGCCGCCTCCCGGCGGCGATGCCTACCTCGTCGCCCGCATGTGGTCGTGGAATCCCATCATCAAGCTGCGGCTCGGCCAGACCTACCGGCTGCACCTGTCGTCGATCGACCTGCAGCACGGCTTTTCGCTCCAGCCGCTCAACATGAATTTCCAGGTGCTGCCCGGCTACGATCACGTGCTCACGCTCACGCCGACGTCGAAGGGCATCTTCCCGATCGTGTGCAACGAATTCTGCGGCATCGGCCACCAGATGATGGTCGGCCGCATCGTCGTCGAGTAACCGCCCCCGGCGGAGTGTAACCCATTGGGTTACCCCGCAAGTCCTGTCTCACGCCGCAACTCCCCCTCCTCCCGCCTTTGTTTCATCCATGAGTGCCATTGCCATTCCTCTTCCCTCCGGCCTGCGCGAGGTCGCCGCCGACCGCGGCCGCCTCTGCGCGACCACCGGCCTGCCCGTCTGCGCCGTCGCGCAGCGTTTCATCAAACTCAACGCCGTCACCGCCGTCGTCTTCCTCCTCGTCGGCGGCATCGCCGCGCTGCTGCTGGCGCTGACGCGCTGGCAGGCGGTGCATCTGCTCAACGCCGAGTGGTTCTACCGCATCGTCACGCTGCACGGGTTGAACATGCTCATCTTCTGGATCCTCTTCATGGAGGTCGCGATTCTCTATTTTACGTGCACGACGCCGCTGAACTCGCGGCTCTTCTCCGAAAAAGTCGCGTGGGTGTCGTTCGGGATGATGCTCGTCGGCGCCGTCATGGTCGACGTGGTCATTCTGAAGGGCCAGGCCGATGTGATGATGACGTCCTACCTGCCGTTGCTTGCGCATCCGCTGTTTTATCTGGGCATCATCCTGGTCGCGGTGGGCACGCTCATCGGCGTGTTCAATTTCTTCGCCACGCTCTACGTCGCCAAGCGCGACAAGACCTACGAGGGCTCCGTGCCGCTCGTGACCTTCGGCGCCACGGCCGCGGCGATCATCGCCGTCGTCACGCTGCTGCACGGCGCGATCGTGATGATCCCGACCTTCACCTACTCGATGGGCTGGACGCCCGCACCGGACCCGATGTGGTATCGCCTCATCTGGTGGGGCCTCGGGCACCAGTCGCAGCAGGTCAATGTGTGCGCCATGGTCGCCGTGTGGTATTTCCTCTCTTCGGTCACGGTCGGGGCCCGCCCGCTCAACGAGGCGGTGTGCCGCGGCGCGTTCATCCTCTACGTCTGCTTCATCAACATCGCCTCGGCCCACCACCTCCTCGTCGACCCCGCCGTCGGCGCGTCGTGGAAAATCTGGAACACCTCCTACGCCATGTATCTCGCGGTGCTCGCCTCGATGATCCACGGCTTCACGGTGCCGGCCGGGGTCGAGGTGGCGATGCGCGAAAAAGGCTACCTCCGCGGCCTGTTCGGCTGGCTGACTTCCGCGCCGTGGAAAAACCCGGGGTTCTCCGGTTTCTTCCTCTCGCTCGTCATCTTCGGCTTCGGCGGCGGCATCACCGGCGTCACGCTCGGCACCGAGCAGATCAATATCATCGCGCACAACACGCTGCGCATCCCCGGACACTTCCACGTCACGGTCGTCGGCGGCACCACGCTCGCGTTCATGGCCCTCGCCTACTATGTGATCCCGCTGATTTTCCAGCGCGACTTCGTGGGGCGGAAACTCGCCCGGCTCCAACCGTATATCTTCGGCTTCGGCATCGTGCTCGTGGCGCTCGGCATGTCGTTCGCCGGCTCGATGGGCGTGCCGCGCCGCTCGTGGGACATCTCGCTGGCCGGTGCCTACGGCCCGGCGGCGCACCTGATGCTCGGCGTGGTCGGTATCGGCGGCATCATCGCTTTCGCCGGTCTGCTGCTCTTCTGCCTGCTCTGCGTGGGCACCTTGCTCTTCGGCGAATCCAACCAGGGCCGCGCCATGGCGGACTGGGGCGTCGCCCAACCGGCCACCGGCGCCGCGCCCGTGCGGCTCGAGGAGCACGACCACAACGCCACCAAGGGCACCTTCGCCCTCGCCCTGATCTTCCTCGCGTGTTTTGCGGTCTATTATTTCGCAAACTGGAAAGCGCTCGCGGATGTGTGGCCCGTGAAGTGAGGCACCATCGTGAACTCTCCTGCACCCGGGTGGAGCGCGTTGACTCCAACGCGCTTCGCCTCTCCCGCCCCGGAACAACGCGTTGAGGTCAACGCGCTCCACCCCGATGCCAACCCCGGCTTCTTCGCCGGGCCGGGTTTCCCGGTCTTCGTGTTCGCCGCCCTGCTCGGCTACGAAGCGTTCGTCGCTGCCGTGTTGCTGAGCCCGGCGGGCGATTCGGGCTGGGCGGCGTTCGCCCGCGATTTCCGCATCTGGTGCTTCGACTACGATCCGCGCACCGGCTTCATGGAGCGCGCGTCGGTCGCCGTGATGCTCGCGGATCCGTTGAGCGTTGGACTCGTGATCGGCGTGATCTGGCGCGACGCGCTGCGCCGCCTCGCCCTCGCGGCCGTGCGCCGCACGGTGTGGCCGCACGCGGCGGGCGGCCTGGCCCTCTCCGCGTTGATCGCGCTGGCGCTCGTCGTGATGGGCTCTCCGGCCGCGGAAAAGGACGCGCCGCTGCCCTTCCCCGGCGCGCGCATCCGCACGCATCTCCCGCCACCCGCCTTCGCCCTCCGCGATCACCGGGGCGCGCCGGCCGCTCTCGCCGACTACCGCGGCAAGGTCACGCTCGTCACCGGCGTCTACGCGTCGTGCAGCACGACGTGCCCGCAGATTCTCCAACAGATCAAACAGACGCTCGACGCCCTCCCCGCCGGGGTGCGGCGCGAGGTGAACGTCGCGGCGCTGTCGCTCGACGCCGACAACGACACCGTGCAACTCATGGCGGCCATCGCCGAAGGCCACGGCTTCACCTACCCGCAGTTCCGCTACCTCAACGGCGAGGCGTCCGCCCTCGGCGACGTGCTGGACCGTCTCAGCATTTCGAGGGTGCGCAATCGCGCCACCGGCCGCATCGAACACAGCAACCTCTTCGTGCTGATCGACCGTCGCGGCGAGATCGCCTACCGCCTCGCCCTCGATCCCCGCCACGCCTCGTGGCTCGCCGCCGCGCTCACCGAACTCGCGACCGAGCCGGCGACACCGTGACGCCATGAGTGCGGAACTGCTCGCCCCACCGGCCACGCCGGCCGGTGCGCCACCGCATCCCGGTCCCGCGATGCGCGGCGATGGCGGGCTCGCCCGCGCCGAGCGGCTGTTCCAGCGCATCGATGCGTGGGTGCAACGCGCGGTCCCGCCCGAGGCCAACCCGCTCGCGCACCTCGGCCCGGTGGCGAATCTCCTCTTCGCGATCGCCGTCGCCTCGGGCGTGGCGCTGTTGATCTGGTATTCGCCGAGCATCCACCTCGCCTACGGGTCGCTCCAGACGCTGGGCGGCCGCTCGCCCGGCGGTTGGATGCGCTCCGTGCATCGCTACAGCTCGGATGGCGCGATCCTGTTTGTCGTGCTGCATGCCATCCGGGCGCTGGCCGCACGACAGGTCACGGGCGCCCGCTGGCTGCCCTGGCTGAGCGGCGTCGTGCTGCTCGGCGCCCTCTGGTTCATCGGCTGGACCGGCTATTGGCTCGTGTGGGACGAACGCGGGCAACTCGTCGCCCGCGCGAGTCTCGCGTTCGCCGACGTGCTGCCTGTTTTCGGCGGCCCGCTCGGGCGGCTGCTCACGACCGACGAGTCGATGCCATCGCTCCTGTTCTTCGTCGTGTTCTTCATCCACATGCTGCTGCCCCTCGGATTCGTCGCCGGCATGTGCGTGCATCTCGCGCGGCTGAGCCGGGCAAAGATTTTTCCCAACCGCACGCTCGGCTGGTGGACGCTGGCCGCGGTGGCGGCGGTCGCCATCCTGGTGCCGGCGACCAGCGCCGGGCCCGCACGTCTGGCGGTGACACCGGAGCGTTTTTCCTTCGATGCCTGGTATCTCTGGCCGCTCGCTCTCACGGAGCGGATGAGCGGTGGCGGATTGTGGCTGCTGACCGCCGCGCTCTTCGCGGGTCTCGGCGGGCTGCCGTGGTGGCTCGCGCGGCGGCGCCCACGGGTGGCGTTTCAAGCCAGCGTCGAACAGTCGCGCTGCCACGCGTGCACCCAGTGCGCGCAGGACTGCCCCTTCTCCGCGATCACGATGGTGCCGCGCACCGACGGCAAGCGCTTCAACGCCCAGGCCAGCGTCGATCCCGCGCTGTGCGTCGGCTGCGGGGTGTGCGCCGGTTCGTGCGATTCCGAGGGCATCGGCCTGCCGTGGCTCGACGTCCGCCGCGAGACGCAGCGGATCGAGCAAATGGTGCTGGCCGCCGCCCAGCGTGGTGACCAGCCGCTGCTCGCGCTCGTCTGCACCGAATCGCACGGCGGCTGGTCGCGCTTCGACGCCGCGGCGTGGCGCGACACGCTGCCCGGTTGCACGGTGCTGCCCGTGCCGTGCATCGGCTGGATCGCCCCGAAGTTGATGGAGCGTGCGCTGGCTGCCGGCGCCGCGGGGATCGTCGTCCTCGGTTGCAGCACGGGCGAAGCCGCCTGCCGGGAAGGCGCCCGCTGGTTCGACCTGCGCACGAATGGCCAACGCAAACCAGGCTTCCATCCCGACCGCGCCGGCGCCCATCCCGACCGCGTGCTGCGTCTCGCCTTCGATCCCACGACGCCCGGGCGCACCCGCGCCGCCGTCGCCATGTTTGCCTCCGGCGTGAGGCCGGCCCTCGCACCGCGTCCCCGCGCCCGCATCGTCATCGCCGCCACGCTGCTGGCCGCGGCGCTGTCGGTCGCCACGATCGCCGGCACGTTCGTCCCGTTCCGCAATCCCGCCCCGGACGCCCCGGAACTCGTCCTTTCGATCGAAGCGTGGGGCGATTGGACCGAAGCCACGCCCGCCACCGCCGCTGATCTCGCCAAGCGCCCCGTCCACATGCGCAACGTCGCCGTCACCACCCACCGCGAACGCTCGCCGGTGCGTCTGCGTCTCACCGTGGATGGCGTGGCCACGGAGGAAACGCTCCGCCCGCTCGGTCTCGCGCATGACGGCGCGTGCCTCGCGCTCGCACGCCGGCCGCTCACCGCCGGCCCTCACGCCATCGACGTGGAAATTTTCACCGCCCCGGGCGCCGCCCCGAAATTCACCTGGCAGGGCCGGGTGGAACTCGCGCCGCGCCGCGCGAGCGTGGTCCTGTTTTCCCCGGCCGCGGGATTCCGCCTCGTGCCCTGAGGCGACGATGCAGTCGGTCGTGGCAGCCGACGTCAGGAGGCTGGGATTGGGTCAACATCGCAACCCAGCCTCTGCTCGGCTGCTTTACTCCGCTTCGCGCAGTTCGACCGCGAAGCTGGCCGAGACGCCCGGAGCACGAAATCGCGCTTGCCGCTCCCGCCGCCCGCACCCACCCTCCGGCGCATGGCCACGCAGGAAATCTACATCCGCAATGCGAACGACACGGAAGCCCGCGGGCCGTTTGGCCTCACCCAGCTGGCCTCCCTGGCCGAGGCCGGCCAGATCACCCCCGAGACGCTCGTCTACGATGCCACGACCGAACAATGGGCCGCGCTCAGCACGCAGACCGAGCTGCTGGGACAGGTGTTTCCCGAGAAAAAGAAACTCATCCTCAAGCCCAAGGAATTCAAGACCCTCAACAAACCCGATGAGGGCGCCAAGCCGATCGACGTAAACGACATGCTGGCCGCGGCCGAGGGCCGCACCGACGAGACCGCCGACAAGAAGGATCCGGAGATCGCGATGATGCGCGCCGCCAAAGTGGGCACGATCGGCGCGCTGGTCGCTCTGCTCGCGGCCGCGGCGGGTGAGATCCTGCCGTCCGTCGACGTCATCACCTCGGGCGACATCATGGCCGTGGCGGCGCAGCCGCTCGTGCTCTTCGGTGCGCTGGATGTGTTCCTCGCCGTCATGCTCGGGCTGGGCGTCATCGCCATGTATCCGTTTGTGCGGTTTCGGGCCGCGCTCGGGTTCGGGGTCCTCGCTTTTATCTTCTACACCCAGGGCTCGCCGATCCTGCTGGTCTACGCCGCCGCCGGCTGCGCAGGGCTCTATCTGTGCACGATCTTTGTCAGCTTGGTCCCGGTCATCGTGGCGGCGGCGGCCGCCGTCGGCGGCATGGGCCTGCTGGCGTGGAACTTCCTGTCGCAGTAAGCCGTGGCGAACGCCGGCCCAGCGCCCACGTCTCTCGCCGCCCGGCTCTCCGCTCTCGGGCCGGAATTGCTTCATCTCTGGTCGAAGGAAATCTGGAAGCCCGCCTATCTGAACGACAATACGCCGCGCGGCTGGTTCTACGCGGCCTTCCGCGCGATCTCGATCACGACCACGGTCTTTCTCGAAACCAAGGTGCCCGCGCGCGCCGCCGCCCTCACCTTTAGCTCGCTGCTCGGGCTCGGGCCGCTCGTCGCCATCGCGGTGCTCATCGGCGGTTTCGTCCTCGGCAACAACAGCGACCCCAACCTCGTCGCCACCCGTCTCGGGGAAATCATCGAGAAGATCGTCCCGCAGTTGAAGACCCTCGAGAGCGTCGATGCCGAGGGCCACGCCGCCGTCCCGGCGATGAAGTCGCAGATCGTCACCCTGTTGAACGGCTTCATCACCAGCGCCCGCTCCGGCTCGGCCGGCGTGCTCGGCGCCCTCTCGCTCATTTTCGTCGTGCTGCTGCTGTTCAAGTCCGTGGAGGACGCGTTCAACGACATCTGGGGCGTGCGCCTGGGCCGCTCGCTGCTGATGCGCGTCGTGTTCTATTGGACCACGCTGACGCTCGGCGCCGTGCTGTTTTTTGCCGCGATCGCGATGCTCGGCGCCAGCGCCGCGGTCAATGTCTTCAGGGAATCCATCTCCCGGCTGCCGGGCGGCCACGAATTGTTCAATGTGTTGCAGTGGTTCCTGCCCGCCTTCTCGGTCACGCTGCTCGTCGTGTTGCTGACGCTCGTCTACCGCGTGATCCCCAACACCCGCGTGTTCTGGAGGGCGGCCTTCGCCGGCGCGCTCGTCGTGACCGCGCTCATCCTGCTCAACAATTTCGTCGCCCTCTTCTACGTGCGCCGCGTGATCCTCACGAAGAGCCTCTACGGCTCGCTCGCCCTGCCGATCGTGCTGATGCTCGGCCTCTACATCTTCTGGCTCTATCTGCTCATCGGCGGCGTCATCAGCTACGCCGTTCAAAACGTCCACTTCCGCAACAGCCAGGCCGCCTGGTCCCAGCTCAACGAGACCATGCGCGAGCGCCTCTCCCTCGTCGTCCTCCTCACCATCGGCCGGCGCTTCCAGGACTGCCTGCCACCGGTGACCGCCGGCCAGCTCGGCGAACTCCTCAAGGTGCCCACGCAGATCATCAACGAGTGCCTCAACCGCCTCGTCCAGATGCAGCTCGTGATCACCGTGCGCCCGGACGCCGGCGAAGCCGCCACGGAACACCGCTATCAACCCGCCCGTCCGCTCAACCGGATCACGCTCTACGATTTCAAGACCCTCGACGACAACCTCGGCGATGATCCGATCGGCCAGTCGCTCGACCGCATCGATCCGATCCTGCACAATTACGACACCGCGCTCGGCCGCATCACCGAACAGGAGTTTTTTCAAAAATCGCTCGAGCAGCTGATCCAGGACCACCCGTTCGATGTGTCCCGCCCGCCGTTCGCCCTCGGGGAGCGGGTCGCCGGTAAATAACCCCGGCCCGCCGCCGGCGAATTCGCCCTTGCCACTCGCGAGGCGCGACCTACCGTCACGCGTTTTCCCTCCATGATTTCCTGGATTCAGCGCTACTTTCAGCACCACTTCAAAACGATCTTTGCGATCCTGTTGATCGGAACGATCATCTCGTTCGTCTTCACGATTGGTGCTTCCCCCGGCCTCGGCCGCGGTGACCGCCGTTTCGTCGAGCGCGAGTTTTTCACCTACAATCTCTCCCTCCCCGACGATCAGGCCCGGCTCTTCGGCGACGCCCAGCTCAGTGCCAGCCTCTCCACCGGCCGCTTCGGCGGGCTCGATCAGGACCAGATCCAGAATTACGCCTTCCAACGCGCCGCCGCCCTTCATCTCGCCGCGCAGTGGCACATCCCCGCCGCCACCTCCACGGAGATCGCCGACATGGTCAAAACGCTCCCCGCCTTCGTGGGGCAGGACGGCCAGTTCGATCCCAAGGCCTACGCGACGTTTCGCGACAACCTGAAGACCAATCCCCGCGGCCTCACCGAAGCCGAAATCGCCCGCGTCCTCGGCGATGACGTCCGCGCCGAGAAAGTCCAGAAACTGCTCTCCGGCCCCGGCTACATCCTGCCGCACGACGTCAAGACCCTCCTCGCCCGCAGCGAGACCACCTGGGCCCTCGCCACCGGTGCCGTGGATTACAAGGAGTTCAAGGTCGACCTGAAGCCGGCTGACGCCGACCTGACAAAATTTTTCGAGGAAAACACCTTCCGCTATCGCATCCCGCCTCAGGTCGTGGCGGCTTACGCGGATTTTCCGTCGGTCAACTATCTGCCGGCGGTGTCGGTCACCGACGCCGAAGTGCGCGCCTTTTACGACGCCAACCCCTCGCGCTTCCCCAAACCGCCGGAAGTCAAGCCGGCCGACGACAAGAAAACCGACACGCCCCCCAAGCCGGACCCGGCGGCCGATTTTGCCGCGGTAAAATCGCAGGTCGAGCTGACCCTGAAGCTCGAGCGCGCGCAAAAGTTTGCGATGAAGGCCGCGACCGATCTCAGCCTCGCACTCTACACCAACAAGGTCACCGGCGGCGCCGGCCTCGAAGCCTTCCTCACCAAGTCCAAGGTCACGCCCAAGCCACTCGCGCCGTTCGCGCGCAACGCCGGTCCCGCCGAACTCGGCGGCTCGCCGGAGATCGCCGGCGAAGCCTTCAAGCTGAACGCCACGCGCTTCTACAGCGAAGGCCTCAGCTACCCCGGCGGCGCGGCCGTCCTTTTCTGGAAGGAAACCCAGCCCGAACGCACGCCCCTCCTCACGGAAGTGCGCGAGAAAGTCTCGACCGACTACCTCGAGGGCGAACGCCGCAAGCGCTTCGTCGAACTCGGCAAGAGCATCAAGTCGCAGGTCGACGCGCGCCTCAAGGCCGGCGAACAGTTCGGCCCGGCCATCGAGGCCGTCGCCAAGGCCGCCGGCGTCAAAGTCGAAGCCAAGCCCGTGCCGAATTTCACCCTCCGCAATCCACCGCAGGATCTCGACTACTCCGTCATGGGCTCGCTCGACCGCCTCGAAAAAGGCCAGGTCTCCGACATGGTCGTGACCGCCGACAAAGGCCTCTTTGTTTACGCGGCCGACAAGCAGGCGCCTGACCTCTCCGAGACCAATCCGCAATACGCCACCACGCGCACCCAACTGACCACCTACACCTCCCGGATGGGCGCCCGCGCCTACATCGCCGAGATGGTCGAAGCCGAACTCAAGCGCACCGAGCCGAAGGCTGAGAAGGCGAACTGACCGGGGAGCCCGGCCGCCTCGGTCAAACCACCCATCCGCCCGGACAACCGCTGGGCACGATTCGGCTCGCCGTGACCGGACCGGGCGCGGGAAACTCGCCCGGTCATGCCCCTTCGCGCCTACGCTCCGCTCAAGTCTCCCTGCCGGTTGTGCGGCGATGGTTTCGAGCATCCGCAAGGCGCCCGCGAACCCGACCTCACGACGTGTCCCACCTGCGGCCAGCCGGTGCGTCGCTCATCCGCGACGCGGGTAAATTCCCCGAAACTTTCGGCGCCACTTTCCGTCTCGCGGGCGAGACAGGCGGGCTTCACTGTGTTGAAACGCACCTCGGCCGGTGAATTTGAAAAACAGTAACTTTCGTTCTTCCGCAGTGTTCTCGAAACCGTTCTACTTTTTCCTCCCCGTCATGCCACGCCTCCTCGTCCGCGCCACCCTTGTTGCCGTCTCCCTCGTCGCAGCTTCTGCCCGCGCCCAGAGCCCCGCCCTCACCCTGGAGGACTGCATCGCCCGGGCGATGAAGCGTAACTTCGATCTGCAGATCCAAGGCTACACCACGGCCCAGGCGAAGGAAGCCCTCAACGTCGCCAACACCGATTTCGATCCCACCCTCACGGCCTCCACCCGCCGGAGCGTGACGCAGGCCGCCTCCACCACGAGCACGCTGGACGGCACCACCGCGGTCGGCCCGCGGAACGACAACACGACGGCCAATCTCGGGGTCAGCCAGCGCATCCCGCAGACCAACGCCACCGTCTCGCTGTCGGCCAACACCAGCCGCGCAGCCACCAACTCGCGCTTCTCCACGCTCAACCCCGCCTTCGGCAGCGGCCTCACCGCCACCGTCAGCCAGCCGCTGCTCCGCAATGCCGGCGGAGAAATCGCCAAGTCCAACATCGAGCGCAACAAGCTCGGCGTGAGCATCGCCCTCCTCAACTACAAGACCCGCGTCCTCACCGTCATCCGCGACACGGAAAACGCCTACTACAATCTCGTATCCTCCCGCGAGACCCTGCGCATCCGCCAGAACTCGCTCGCCCTTGCGCAGAAGCTGCTCGACGAAAACAAGGCCAAGCGCGCGACCGGCACCATGACCGACCTCGACGTCCTCACCGCTGAAGTCGGGGTGGCCAACGCGCGCCGCGCGGTCATTCAGGCCGAGCAGACCGTGCGCAACAGCGAGGATTCGCTCCAGAATCTGATCAACGTCGACGACTTCAACGTCCGCCCGGGCGCCGTGTCGTTTGCCGAGTATAACGAACCCGCGCCGAACGTGGCCGAGGTCTACAAGGTCGCGCGTGACAGCTCGCCCGACTATCTCGCCACCCAGAATCAGATCCGGCAGACCGAGATCGACCTCGCGAACAACAAGACCAACCGCCGCCCCACCCTCAACCTCGACGGCTCGCTCGGCTACAACTCGACTGATCGCTCCTACGGCGACGTGTTCGCCTCCTTGCCCAACCGTCACGGCAACAACTGGAGCGTCGGCCTCACCTACAACATGCCGTGGGGGATGAAGGCGGACAACGCCCGCTATCGCTCGACGCTCGCCGGCCTGAACTCGCAGAAGACTCGCCTGCAGCAGCTCGAACAGACCCTCCTCGTCAACGTGCGCACCTCGGTCCGCTCGGTTGAGACCAACATCGCCGCGGTCGAGATCGCCAGCAAAGCCACCCAGCTCAGCCAGAAACAATACGAATTGCAGAAGGCTCGCTTCGACGCCGGCCTTTCCACCAGCCGCCTGGTGCTCCAGGCCCAGGACGATCTCGAGGCGGCCCGCGTCAACGAACTCGCCACCAAGGTCACGCTGCGCACCGCGGTCGCGGAACTTCACCGGCTCCAAGGCACCTCGATCCAGCGCTTCCGCGTGCAACTGCCGGAATGAAAATGGCCAACGAAGTGCGCAGGGCGCACCTCGCTTTCTTGCCCTGCGGAGGGGCGCTTTTCCACGCGCCCAACCTCGGCGGTTGAAAACCGCCGCTCCACCGCGCTCACCGGACGGCAAAAAACTGAGATGCACCCCGCCCCGGTGTGTCACGGTATTCCGATTTGGTTGTGTAAGTGTCGGCCGCCAGCTTGCTGGCGCTCGTTTGGCGCGAGCAAGCTCGCAGCCTACGCCCTCCGTGGTTTATTCCGGTTACGGCGCGCTTTGAGACTCCTGATCTTGTAGGCCCGCCCGGTGAGCGGGCTGCCCGGCCACCGGCCGGGCCGACAGTCTCAAAGCGCACCGTAACTGGTGTGACTCAAACTGAGGCCAGCAATTTGTAGCGGCGGTCCATGACCGCCGTCGACGCACGGCATCGACAGGATGCGGGCCGGAGCACCGCGCTACCGGCCAAGCAACTCCTCTGCATGGGCCAGCGCGCTTTTCGCCCGGCTGTCGCCCAGCATGCGCGCAAGCTCGGCGACTCGCGCACGCCGGTCGGCCTGAATCGCCCCGATCGCCACGACGGCCCGGTCCTTGGACTGGTCCTTGGTCACCACCAGATGACCCGTCGCCTGCGCCGCGACCTGCGGCAGATGGGTCACGCACAGCACTTGGTGGTTGGTGGCGATGCCGGCCAGTTTTTCGCCCACGATACGTCCGATCTCCCCGCCCACGTTGGCGTCGACCTCATCGAACACCAGCAACGGCACATCGTCCAGATCCGCCAGCACGGTCTTCAGCGCCAGCATGACCCGCGCGAGTTCGCCGCTCGAGGCGATGCGGTGGAGCGGGAGCGGCGCCTCGCCGACGTTGGGCGAAAACAAAAACTCGCAACCGCAATCCCCCATCGGCCCCAACGCCTCCTGCGCCACGATCCGGATGCGGAAATCCGCCTTCGCAAACCCGAGCTGCGCGATGCTCCTCGCCGCCACCTTCGCCAGTTCCCTGGCGGCCTTCTCGCGCGCGACCCGCAATCCGCCCGCTTCCCGGCGCGCTGTCCGCTCTGTCTCCGTAATCTGCTTCTCCAGCCGCGCCAGCGTGCCCTCAAGGTCGCCCTGTGCCTCGATCCGCCGGCGCAGATCCTCTCGCGCCGCCGCCACCGCGCGCACTTCCGCCCCATGCTTCCGTCGGGCCTCCAGCCACGCATTCATGCGCAAACCCAGCGTCTCGGCCTGTTCCGGCTCGACCTGCAGTTGCTGGCCGAGCGCCGCGAACTCGGTCGCGAGGTCGTTCAACTCGACCGCCGACGACGCGAGTCGCTCGGCCAGGACCCGGCTGGCGGGATCGATTTGCTCGAGCTGGCGCGCCTCCTTCAACAGGGCGCCGAGGCGGCTTTGCACCCCGTCGTCGCCGGACAGACCGCTGGCAAGTGCCTCGGTCAACGCCGTCAATTCCTGCGCCCGACTCATCCGGGAAAAATCCCGCTCCAACGTTTCGATCGCCTCGTCCGTCAGCTCCAGCGAGTCGAGCTGCGCCAGTTGCGTTCGCAGAAAATCGAGCTGCTCCGGCGAAAGCTTGGTCTCGCCCAGCAACCGCTCCCGCTCGTCCCGCCTCGACCGCCACGCGCTGAATGCCTCCTGATAGCGGTGCAGCAGCCGGTCCACCTTGCCGAAACGATCCAGCAGCTCGAGCTGGCAGGACTCCTTGAGGAGGCGGCGCGGTTCGCTCGGACCATGGAAATCCACCCAGTGCTCTCCGAGGTGTTGCAGCGCCGCCAGGGTGGCGAGGCTGCCGTTGACGGTGATCCTCGGCGCCTTGTCCCGCGGCAGGCTGCGCTTGAGGATGACCAGGCCGTCTTCGCTCGCCGGCAGATCGAGCGCCGTCAGCCGGGCATCGATCGCCTTCGGGTTGGAGAAAAACAGACTCGCCTCGACGTCGCACGCCGCCGCCCCCTGGCGGATGATGGTTTTCTCCGCCCGCTCGCCCGCCAGCAGGCCGAGCGCTCCGAGCAGGATGCTCTTGCCCGCCCCGGTCTCACCCGTCACGGCGGTGAATCCCGGCTCCAAGTCCAGCGCGACTTCTTCGAGGAGGGCGAGATTCCGGATGCGAAGCGATTGAAGCATGGGACGAAGGACGCAAAAAAATCCGCCGCAGATCAAGCGGCGGATGCGGCAGATGGTGGACTCTACTGGACTCGAACCAGTGACCCCTTCCATGTCAAGGAAGTGCTCTAACCAACTGAGCTAAGAGTCCGAAAATCGGAGGTCGGCGAGTAACGCGACCGGCACGCATCAGTGCAAGGAAAAATCCGCCGCCGCCTGCTCGCGATCGCTGGCAATCCGGGCGCGGAGTTCGTCCAGCCCGGCAAATTTCATTTCGGGACGGAGAAATCGCAGCCACTCGACCGTGATCTCATCGCCCGTGTCGAAAGGACAGGGACCGAGCAGATGCGCCTCCAGCCGTGGCTCGGTCGCAGTCTCGACCGTCGGCCGGAGCCCGTAATTGGCCACGCCGGGCACCCCCGTCGTCCGCTTCGGACCGGCGACGCGCACCACATAGACCCCGCGCCGCGGCTGCAAGCCTGGCGCCCACGCCAGATTGAGCGTGGGAAAGCCGAGGGTGCGGCCCAGGCGCTTGCCGGGCGCGACGCGCCCCGTCGCGAAATACGTGTAGCCGAGCAGCGCGTTGGCGGCCGTGACGTCGCCCCCCTCCAGCAACCCGCGGATGCGCGTGCTGCTGATCGGTTCGCCGTCGAAACTCACTCGCGGCGCGCTGAACAAACTTACCCCCTGCGCCCGGGCCGCCGCCACCAGTTGGGCGACCTCACCCCGCCGTCCGGCGCCGTAACGAAAATTTTCCCCGACAAAAATCCCCGCCAAAAGCGGCAGGTGCCGGCGCAGCCAGGGCAGAAACTCCTCTGCGGTCACTCTGGCCAGGTCCGGCGTGAAGGGCTGCGTGATCACGGCGTCGACTCCGAGCGCGAGGAGCACGCGCGTGCGGGTGGCGGCATCCTGGATCAACCGCGTGGGCTGTTCCGGCCGGAACAGCGCGCTCGGATGCGGCCAGAACGTCAGCACGGCGGCGATCCCGCCGCTGCGCCGCGCCGACTGGACCGCCGCCTCGATCACGGCCCGGTGTCCGAGGTGCACGCCGTCGAACATCCCGATCGCCAGATGGAGTGGCCGCGCCGGGAGCGCCGCCGCCGCGAGGCCGTCGAACTGCGCGCCCGGATTCACAACGCCACCGTCGGGACGACGCTGCGCACCGGGATGAGCCGCTGTTCAATCTCGGGCAGCGAGAGCGCCTGAATCTGCTCCATGGTGAGGGCGTCCCGGAGGGAGAACTTCTCCGTGGCTGTTCGGCGCAGCCCGGCGAGGTGGGCGCCGCAGCCGATTTTCTGCCCGAGATCATGCGCCAGGGTGCGCACATAGGTGCCCTTGGTGCAGCGCAGCCGGAAATCGAAGCGCGGCGGCGCGAAGCCCGTGATGTCCCAACTTGCCACGCGAATGAACCGGGGCTCGCGCTCCACTTCCTCCCCCTTGCGGGCGCTCTTGTAGAGCGGCACCCCGTCGATCTTCACGGCGGAAAACATCGGCGGCGTCTGGTATTGATCGCCGAGGAATCCCTGGATGGCGGCCCGCACGTCCGCCTCGGTCAGCGGCGGCACCGGCCGGGTTTCCATGATCTCGCCCTCCGCGTCCTGCGTGTTGGTGACTTTGCCGAATTCGACGGTGCCCTCGTATTCCTTGTCGAGGCTCATGAGGTATTGCGACGCGCTGGTCGCCTTGCCCACGAGGATGATCAGGAGCCCGGTCGCCATCGGATCAAGCGTGCCGGCGTGGCCGATGCGCTTCATCTTCAGCTTTCCCCGCAGGCGCGCGACCACGTCGTGCGACGTGTGGTCGGTCGGTTTGTCGACGAGGAGGATGCCGTCGAGTTCCTTGGTCGGAGAGGGCGCGAGCATGATCAATTCCGCTTTGCGGCGTCGACGATCGCGAGACGCGCCTGCATCGCCGCCACCAGCCGGGCGTAAAAATTTTCGGCCCCGCTCTTCAGGTTCAACCCAGCGGCGCATGCATGGCCGCCACCACTGAATTGCGCCGCCACCAGGTCGACGCGATAGGCCGGTTCCTTGGCCCGGAGGCTGGCTTTGACCGCCCCGCTCGACCGCTCCTCGATCAGGCCGCCGATATCGACGCCATCGATGCAGCGGGCATAGTCCACCAACCCCTCGGTGTCCTCCGCCGTCGTCTTCGTTTCCTCAAAAATCCCCGCAGGCAGGAAGCCGATGCAGATGCGCCCCCCCGCTTCGAATCGCAGCGAAGCGATGAACCGCTGCAGCAACTGCAACTTTCCCACGGACTCGCGCTCGTAGAGCTCGAAGCCGGCTTCCGCCGGGCGCGCGCCCCGCGCCACGAGTTCGCCGGCCAGCACAAAGCAGCGACGCGAGGTCGAGTTGAAGCGAAACTGGCCGGTATCAGTCAGAATGCCGGCGAAGAGTGCCTGGGCCGCCTGCGGGTCGATCGGCAGGGCATTGTCGAGGAACACCCCGGCGAGAATCTCACAGGTCGCCGCCGAAGCGCTGTCGACCAGGTTGCAGTCGGCGAATCCCACGTTCGACAGGTGGTGGTCGACGACGGCGAGCGGCGACGGAAACTTCGCCTTCAGCCGTTCGCCGGGCCGGGCGTGGTCGGCACAGTCGACGAAGATCACCGCGCGGTCGTCGGGCAAGGTCAGCGCCTCGTCGGTCCGGATGAACCGCACCCCGTCGACGAGAAACTGCAGCCGGCGCGGCACGGCGTCGGCATTGATGCAGACCACGTCATGCCCGCGCGCCATGAGCATCCGGGCCAGCGCGACCTGGGCGCCGATGCAATCCCCATCCGGCCGCGCGTGGCCGACCACGGCAATCCTCCGGCCGGCGAGCCGCTCCAGCAGGTGGGCGAATCGCGTCGAAAGCTCGGCGTAGTGACACTCGCTGCTCATGGCGGCGGGTGGCGCGGGTGCTCGATTTCCTCCAGCACTTCCATGATGCGCGCCCCACGGGCCGCGGTCCGGTCGAGCAGATAGTCAAACTTCGGCAGATACTTCAGGATGATCCGCCGGCCGATCTCCGCGCGAATCTCGCCCGCCTTGCCACGCAGCCAGCGCAATTTCGCCTCCGCTTCCTCGTCCGATCCGACGATCGACACGAAGACGCGGCCATCCCGCAGATCCGGGGAGACGCGCACCTCGGTCGCGGTGATGGCGACCGCCTCGCTCTGCCAGCGCGTGTGCAGCACATCGTTGATCTCGCGCTGCACGAGTTCGTTGATGCGGAGGGTGCGGTTGCTCATGGCCGGATTTCGATGGCTGATTGTCCGATTGCCTCAACCGCCAAGCGCGACCCGCTAGTGGCTTTCGGCCATTCCTTAGAGTGCCGCCCGGACTTTCTGGATTTCGTAGCACTCGATGACATCGCCGGCCTGATAGCCGTTGAAATCGTCGAGCTTGATGCCGCACTCGAGGCCCGCGCGGACCTCGTTCGCGTCATCTTTGAACCGTTTGAGCGTGGCGATCTTGCCCTCGTGCACGATCTCGCGGCCACGACGCAGGCGCGCCGCGGCATTGCGGTTGATCTTGCCCTCGGTGACGAGGCAGCCGGCCACAAAGCCCTTGGCCAGCGGAAACACCTGCCGCACCTCGGCGGCGCCGGTCTTGATCTCCTTGATGTCGGGCTCGAGCAGATCGGCCATCATGTCGCGGACCTGGTCCCCGAGTTCGTAGATGATCTCGTAGGTCTCGACCCGCACTCCATGGTGTTTCGCCAGCGGCGTGACACCGTTCTCGAGCTTGGTATTGAAGCCAAGGATCACGGAACCGGCCGCGCTGGCCATCAACACGTCATTCTTGGTGACCAAACCGACTTCGATCGAAACGATTTCGAGGGTGACCTTGGCGCTCTTGATGCCTTCGAGCACCACGCGCACGGCCTCGGAGGAACCGAACACGTCGGTTTTCACGATCACCTTGAGGGCCTTCTGCTGCGTGGCGGCGATGTTGGCGAAGAGCGTCTCCACCGAAACCTCCTTCGGGGCGGCCGCCGCGGCGGTCGCTTCCTTCTTCACGCGCAGTTGCTCCTCCTCGGCGAGTTTCTCGGCCTCCCGGGCGTTCTTCACCGCTTTGAACACGGCCCCACTGTCCGGTGTTCCGTTCCAGCCGATCACGCGCACGGGCGTGGCGGGCGGAGCCTCTTTCACCGGGTTGCCTTTGTCGTCGAACATCGCGCGCACCTTCGCAAAGTGCTGGCCGCACACGATCGCATCGCCGGTGCGCAAGGTGCCGCGCTGCACGATCACCGTCGCCAGCGGCCCGCGGCCGAAATCGATCTCCGACTCGATCACGATGCCGCTCGCCTCCGCCTTGGGGTTGGCCTTGAGCTCGAGCACGTCGGCCTGGAGGAGCACCATTTCGAGCAGATTCTCGATGCCCTGATTCTTGATCGCCGCCACCGGCACCGTGATGGTCTCACCGCCCCAGTCTTCGGGGGCGATGCCCTTCTGCTGCATCTGCGCCTTGACCTGATCAAGATTGGCGCCCTTCACGTCCATCTTGTTGACGGCGACGATCAGCGCGACCTTGGCGTTCTGCGCATGCTTGAGCGCCTCATCCGTCTGCGGCATGAACCCGTCGTCGGCGGCGACCACGAGCACGGCGATGTCGGTGACATTCGCCCCGCGCGCGCGCATCTTGGAAAACGCCGCATGACCCGGAGTATCGAGGAACGTGATCTTCCGGTTGTTGAATTCGATTTGATAGGCGCCGATGTGCTGCGTGATGCCGCCGGCCTCGCCCGCAGCGACATTGGCCTTGCGAATCGCGTCGAGCAGCGAGGTCTTGCCGTGATCGACATGCCCCAGGATGCACACCACCGGCGGGCGCGGCTGGAGATGCTTCGACTCGTCCTCCTCGGGCTTCTTCTCTTTCTTGTCCTTCGCCGCCTGCTGGTTGGCCGCGTCGCCCCGATGTTTGATTTCGAGCAGGAAGCCGTATTTCTCGGCCACTTTCTGGGCGACGGCTTCCTCGATGGTGGAGTTCATCGCGGCGAAACCGACCAACTGGTTCAACTCCGAGATGAGTTTGAACGGCTTGAGTCCGAGCGCGACCGCGAAGTCGCGCACCACGATCGGCGGCTTGAGGTGAAGAATCTTGATGTCGCCCTGCACCGTGATGACCGGCGCCGTTGGCGCCGCCGGAGGAACCACGGACGCGGGCGACGAACCGGACGGCGGCAGCGGTTTCGGCGCCGAAACCGGACCACGCGGCGGCAGCGGGGGCGGCGCCACCGGAGCTTTGGCCACCGGCGGCGGCGGAGCGGCGACCGGCGGCGGGGAAATCGGGCGCGGGGCCGGCGTTGGCAACACCGAGGGAATCCTGGGCGCGAGCACGGCGACGGGGGCCGGTGCCGGCGCCGCAGCCGCGGCCGGAGCGACAACGGCGGCTGGCCGTGGAATCGGTGGTGGCAACATCGGCGCCTTGGCCACGGGTGGAGGCGGTGGCGCACTCACCACGCGCGGCGGGGGTGGCGCGACGGGCGGCGCCTTGGCCGCCGGCAGGACCACCACGGGCGCCGCGGCCTTCTGTGCGGCGGCCTTGGCCGCCGCCGCCGCTGCATGCTGCCGGTCGATGTCCTCCTTCGATTTAACAAACACTCCCGCCGGAATCACCACTTTCGGCGCGACCGCCGCCGTCTCGATCGACGGCGCGGCCGGAGCCGCCGGTGCGGCCGGCCTCACTTCCGGCGCGGGCGCGGCGGCGACCATCCGTGACGCAAACTCCTTCTCGATCTCCTCGATGTAAATCTTGCTGACCGTGCTCGAAACCGACTTCGTGTCGGCCGCCACCCAGTTGCGCTGCTTGAGCAAGGCAAGGAGTTCCTTGCCTTCCATGTTGATGCGCTTGGCGAGTTCGTGGATGCGGAGGCTCATTCAGTTGCGGTCGGTCGAAGGCGAAAATTTCAGCTCTGCTTGCGGCTCACCCGCGCGATGATTTCGGCGGCATCCTCGGGCGTGAAACCGGCGCCGACCAGATCGTCGGCCCCGACCCCCTCGAACAACTCGAGCGAAACGAAGCCGGCCTTGACGAGGCGCAGCGCCACCTCGTCGGCCACGCCCAGCGCCGCCACGAGCTTGCGCTTCGCGTCGCCTTCCGGATCGGCACCGACCGCCTTGAATTCCTCGATGTCGAGCCGCCAGCCGATCAACCGGGAGGTCAGGCGGGCATTCTGCCCCTTGCGTCCGATGGCGACGGCGAGATCGTCCGTGGCCACTTTCAGGAGGATGCGATGATTGCGCTCGTCCAGCGTGATCTCGCGCGGCACGGCGGGCTTCAAAGCCTCGATGATCATCTCCCGCGGGTCGGCAAAATATTTGATGATGTCGATCTTCTCGCCGCCCAATTCGCGCACGATCGTCTTCACACGTGCACCGCGTGCGCCCACGCACGCGCCCACCGGATCCACTTTCGGATCGGTGCTGGTCACGGCGATCTTGGTGCGATAGCCGGGCTCGCGGGCAAAGGCCTCGATCTTGACCGTGCCGTCGGCCACCTCGGTCACCTCAAGCTCGAACAGCCGGCGCACGAACTTGGGGCTCGCGCGGCTCAGAATGATCTCGGGACCGCGCGGCGTGCTTTCGATTTCCATCAGCAGGCACCGGATGCGTTCGCCGGGAGCGTATTCCTCGCCGGGCACCTGCTCCTTGCCCGGCATCACGGCCTCCGCCTTGCCGAGGTCGACAAAGAGATCATTGCGCTCGCGACGGCGGACCGTGCCCGTGACGATGTTGCCGACCTGATCCTTGAAATCGTCGTAGATGCGGTCCTTCTCGAACTGCCGCAGACGCTGCATCACGGCCTGCCGCGCGGTCTGCGCCGCGATGCGGCCCAGTTCGGCCGGATTGATCTCGCGCTCGACCACTTCGCCCAGCAACGCCCCCGGCTTCACCGCCTGGGCTTTCTCAAGGTGAATCTCCGTTTTCGGATTACCCACCGAATCGACCACCTTCAGCAAGGCCCACGCGTGCAGCTGTCCGTTCTTGGGGTTGATTTCAATCTTGAGTTCCTGACCCGAATTCACGCCTTTCTGCGCCGCCGTCTTGAGGGCGTTCGCGATCGTCGCGATCATGTCGGAGCGGGGGATGCCCTTCTCCTTTTCCATGTATTCGAGGACGGAAAGAATTTCGCTGCTCATGTGGTTGGTTTGACGGAACTATGGAAAAAAAAAGCGGGCCGCAGGGCCCACCTTTTTTGAAAGTGGTTGTTTGAGAACCTCGCACGCTACGGTGGGGGCGGAAATCTTGTCAAGCCCCGCGCCGGAAGCCCACGTCAGCCTTCGGTCGTCCGCCCCTCCCGCTCGATCCACCAACCCAACATCCCTTGCGCCATCCCGTGGCTGGCCGGCTGCGTCCGCCCGTCAAACACCGCCAGTTCCTTCAAGCCGCGAACGACGAAGGGCGGCAGGTCCGCTGGAAACCAATGGAACCACAGCCCGTGCCGTTCGCGCGCAGTCGCCACGGCCAGGAGCGGCAGGAAACCATCGCAGATCAGGCTGTCGAGGCGCGGGCCACTCACGACCCCGCCACAAAGTTCACGCGCGATGGTTTCCCGCAGCGCTCCGAACGCGTGTCGCCGGCGCGCGGCGCGCGTCTCGCCATCGGCGGAGACCTCGGGCCAGCAGTCTCCCAACTCGCGCAACCTGCCGGGCCACCCGCTACAGGCGCGCACCCATCCGGCATATTGCCGCAAACGGGTCCTCGGATGATTCGCCGGCCGCACGCCCTGCAAGCTCCACCCCTCCCGCTCCGCCGCCCACACCGCGTCCACGTCGACCCCGCCGTGCGCCCATTCCGCATACGGCCACCGCGCCGCGATCCGCAGCATCGGCGCCCGGTTGAACCGAAAGCCAAGAATCTCCAGCGCCACCGCATGACACGCCGCCTCCCACTCCAGCCGTTGGAGCCGCAGCCGCGCGAAGTGCACTTTCTGTCGCCAACGCGCATCGGCCTGCCGCCGCAGCCGGAGATTGCGTTCCACCGGATCGAGTTTCGCCAGCTCATCGGGCAGGCGTGCGCCCGCCCGCCCGGCCAGTATTTCAACCGCCTCCTCCGCCGCATACTCCTCGAGATCGTGGTGCAGCAACGGGAGCAGGACCAGGACGGGAATGACGCGACCGCCCGCCCCTGTCGTCACATGTCCGGCCGGAGGTGGAAACAGGACGACATGCAGCATCACGCGCGCATAGGCCGGATCGGCCGCGTGCGCATGGGCGCCCCAATCTGCCGCGTGGAGGTGAAGCTCGATGTCGCCCTCGGGTTCCGGTTCACCATCGAAGCCGATTCGCGCGCCGCGAAAATCGGGGCCACCGAGCAGATTCCAGCGCCCCGGATGACGGATCACGACGCGTCGGCCATCGAGGGTCCGTGCTCCGGTCCGATCGAAATCCCCGCGGAGCCAGATCTTCTGGAGCAGGCGTTCGGGGAACGAAAACGGACCGTAGAGGCCTTGCACTTCCGCCACGGCGGAACCGGACTGGGGCGCGCGATCCATGCCCCGCAGTGTGGCGGCGGCGGAGGGCGCGACAAGCGTGGTGTTTGACCGGCGGTTTCAACGCCACGGCGTTCCGGTTTGGTTTCGTCACGGTAGGTCAGCTCGCTTGCGAGCGCGGTTTGGCGCGCGCCAGCGCGCTGGCCTACGCGCGAACAATTGGTGCATTCACACCGGAAAGCCGTGGTTTAAACGCCCGCCCCTCGATCCCCGGTGCGTTGCGGCGAGTCGTGCCTGATGGACCGGCACGGCGGTCGTTTCTTGAGCCGGCGATTTCTCTGCCGGATCGCCGGTGAGGCCGCGTCCCCTCGCCCACGGGCGCCAACTCCCCGACGGGTTTTTCCCGGCCCGCGTTCAGCCCAGCAGGGCCTCGACGGTGCGCTTCGAGGCCAGCACCTCTTCCACGCCCATGCGCGGGCTGAGCTCGATCGTCAACAGGTGCTCCGGCCGCCAGAATCCGCTCACCATCTTGAAATCAATGTGACCGCTCCCCACCGCCTGATGGTCGTCGCCCTTCGCGTTCACATCGTGCAAATGGCAGCCGATGAGTCGCGGTGCCATCTTGGTGAGGTGCTCGCGATGCTTGAGGAGGCCCATGCCTTCCTTGATGTCGGCGTGGCCGGTGTCGTGCCAGTAGCCCACCGGCGCGTCGGCCGGCAGGCCGTTGAGAAAGTCCAGATAGTCGGCGTCGAGCGGCAGCTCCTCGAATTTTTCCCGATTCTCGAATCCGAGTTTCACGCCCTTCTGCTTCGCATGATCGAGCACCTCGATCACGCTGGCCTTGGTCTGCTCCCAGAACGGCCCCATGCGCTTGCGCAGCCTCGCGAGGCATTTTTCGAGCAGGGCCGTGTATGCCGCGTCGTCGCCATGACGCCCCGCCTCGCGGTTTTCGCGCAGGTAGTCGCGGATCTTCCGGGCCGGGTTGAACCAAAAGAAACTGACGCTGCCGAGGTGGCACACCACCACCCGCGCCTTCACTTGCGCCGCGAAATCGATCGAGCGCTTCGTGTGGCGCAGCCACTGGTCGTGCTCGCGATGCTCGCGCGCCGAGGGCTCGAAAAGGTTCGGCGCCGCCTGCACCACGCCGGTCGGCAGCGGGCAGAAATTGTGCGTCGACGCCACCTTGATCACGCCCTCCTCCACCGCCCGCAGGATGCCCGGCACCAACGTGATCCGGATGCCGTGGCTCAGCTCGACGTGGTCGAAGCCCAGCCCCGCCATCTCCTTGAGCATCGCGTAGCCGTCGGTGTGGCGGTGCGAGCACCAACTGGTGGAAAGGGAGAGCGTCGGCTTCACGGGAGAAAGAGCCAAAGACGAACTGTCACTTCGGCAAATTGCACGGGTAAAAACTACCGGCCAAAAAAAACCGCGCTACCTTTTAGTGGGTAGCGCGGCGAAAAGTAGCGACGGCACACGGCCGAGGCAGCTGCGGCTTATTCCGCGTAGCGGCGGCGGAGCATCTGCGTGAAGGCCTGGACCTTCTCCTTGCGGCGGCGGCGCTCGCAGGGCTTCTCGTAGTAACGCTTCGCGCGGGTGCCCTTGATGATATTCTCGCGATCGAGCTTCTTCTTCATCCGACGCAGTGCGCGGTCGATGGGCTCGTTCTTGCGGATTTTGATTTCGATGGACATGTGGACGGACGTAGTGGTGAAAGGAAAAGCCGACAAATAGGCCAACCCGCGTTCGACGCGTCAATGGCATTTTTCCCGCCTTGCGCACCCGGCACGATGGGCTTGTTTGAACCCCCCGTGCCGTCCGCCGACAAAAATTTCGTCCACCTCCACGTCCATAGCGACTACAGCCTCCTCGACGGCTGCTGCCGCATCGACCGCCTGATGGACCGGGCCGTGGAACTCGGCATGAGCGCCTGTGCCCTCACCGACCACGGCAACCTCTACGGCGCGATCGAGTTTTACAACCAGGCCAAGGCCAAGGGCATCAAGCCCCTCATCGGCTGCGAACTCTACCTCGTCGAAACCTCGCGCCTCGAAAAAAACGGCCGCTCCGACGAGGGCAAAACCATCTTCCACCTCGGCCTGCTGGCGAAGAACCTCACCGGCTACCAGAACCTCTTGAAGCTGGTCTCCGACGCCCACCTCCGCGGTTTCTATTACAAGCCCCGGACCGACATCGAGACGCTCGGCAAGCACGCCGGCGGCCTGATCGGTTTCACCGGCTGCCTCGCCTCCCTCGTCCCGCAGCACTTGCTCTACGACCGGTTCGAGGAGGCCCGCCAGGCCTGCGGCCGCTTCGTGGAAATCTTCGGCCGCGAAAATTACTTCGTCGAAATCCAGGACCACGGTATCCCCGAACAGCGCAAAATCATCCCCGGCCTGCTCAAGCTCGCCGAGGAGTTCGACCTGAAGGTCATCTGCACGAACGACGTTCACTACGTCAACGCGAAGGACGCCGGCCCGCACGACGCCATGCTCTGCATCCAGACCGGCGCGAAAATCGAGGACGAGAAGCGGATGCGTTTCGACGGCACGCAATTCTACCTGAAGTCGCGCGACGAGATGGCGAAACTCTTCGCCGAGGTGCCGGAGTCGCTGACCAACACCCAGCTCGTCGCCGAGATGTGCGACCTCGCGATTCCGTTCCCGAAAGGCAGCGAGCGCTACCCGAAATACCCGCTCCCTCCCGAAGTAAAAACCGACCGCACCACCTACCTCCGCGATCTCTGCGTCAAGGGCCTGAAGGAGCGCTACGGTTTCGACTTCGACACCGTCGCGCAGAAACCGGTCGTCGCCGAGCGTCTCGCGAAGTTGAAGAATCTCCCGCCCGGCCAGAAGCCGCAGGCGCCCGACTACTCCGGCCTCACGCTCGACGAAGAGCTCGCCGTGCGCATGGGCTTCGAGCTCGCGATCATCAGCGTCACCGGCTTCGAGGACTACTTCCTGGTCGTCTGGGATTTCATCGCATGGGCCAAACAGCAGGCGATCCCCGTCGGCCCCGGCCGCGGCTCCGGCGCCGGCTGCCTCGTCGCCTATCTGCTCGGCATCACCAACCTCGACCCGATCCGGTTCAAGCTGCTGTTCGAGCGCTTCCTCAACCCCGAGCGCGTCTCGCCGCCTGACTTCGACATCGATTTCTGCATGCGCCGCCGCGGCGAGGTGATCGACTACGTGCGGAAAAAATACGGCAACGACTGCGTCGCCAACATCATCACCTACGGCACGCTCGGCGCCAAGATGGTCATCCGCGACATCTCGCGCGTGCACAACCTCGCCTTCGCCGACGCCGACCGGCTCGCAAAGATGATCCCCGACGAGCTCAACATCACGCTCGAGGACTCCGTGAAAAAGTCCGAGGAGCTGCGCAACGAGGTCACGCGCAACCCCGTCGCGAAAAAAATCTTCGACCAGGCGCTCGTTCTCGAAGGCATGGTGCGCAACACCGGCAAGCACGCCGCCGGCATCATCATCACCGACAAGCCGCTCGACGAATTCGTCCCGCTCACCGAGCAGGAAGGCGACGTCACCGTGCAATACGACATGAACGCCGTGTCGAAGCTCGGCCTGCTGAAGATGGACTTCCTCGGCCTCAAGACGCTCACGGTCATCTCCGACGCCGTCGCCAACGTCCGCCGCACCGCCGATCCGTCGTTCGACATCGAGAAGATCTCCCTCGAAGACCCCAAGGCCTACACCCTCCTCAACGCCGGCAAAACCGTCGGCGTGTTCCAGCTCGAATCACCCGGCATGCAGAGCGCCTGCCGGCAGGTCGGCGTCTCAAACATCGACGACATCAACGCCATCTGCGCCCTCTACCGTCCGGGCCCGATGCAGTTCATCCCCGACTACGCGCGCGGCAAAAAGGATCCCAGCACCGTCGTCTACCCGCACCCGCTGCTCGAGCAGTCGCTGCAGGAAACCTACGGCATCATCGTCTACCAGGAGCAGGTCATGGAGTGCGCCAAGATCATCGCCGGCTACACGCTCGGCGGCGCCGACATGCTCCGCCGCGCGATGGGCAAGAAGGACGCCGAGGCGATGGCGAAGGAACGCCTCAAGTTCGTCGAAGGCGCAAAAAAGACGCTCAATCTTGGTGAAAGGCAGGCGAACGAGATCTTCGACCTGCTGAACAAGTTCGCCCAATACGGCTTCAACAAATCGCACTCCGCGGCCTACGCGCTCGTCAGCTACCAGACCGCGTTCCTCAAGGCGAACTACCCCGTGCAGTTCATGGCCGCCGTGCTCACCGCCGAGCTCGGCAACGCCGAAAAAGTCTCCCACTTCATCGCCGAGGCGGAGGCCATGGGCCTGAAAGTGCTCGGCCCCGACGTGAACGAGTCCCGCGAAACCTTCACGCCTGTCTTCCGCGGCCACATCGGCGAAATCCGCTTCGGCCTCGCCGGTGTGAAAGGCGTCGGCGAACTCGCCGCCCAGAAAATCATCGAAGAGCGCGAGAAGAACGGCCCCTACGCGAACTTCGACGACTTCGCCAAGCGCGTCGACGGCCGTGCGATCAACAAGCGCGTGCTCGAGCACCTCGTGAAGACGGGCGCCTTCGACTTCAGCGGCGCCGCCCGCAAACCGCTCTTCGACGGCATCGACGCCGCGATCGCCGGCGCCGCGTCCGCCGCGCGGGACAAGGCCGCCGGCCAGCACAGCTTCCTCGACATGCTCGCCGAGGAGCCGGCCCCGAAGAAAAATGGCAACGGCACCCGTGGTTCGACTCTCAACGCTCAACTCTCAGCTCCCAGCTCTCCGGCTGATTTCTCGCCAGCGGACCGCCTCGCCTTCGAGAAAGAACTCCTCGGTTTCTACATCAGCGGCCATCCGATGAACGCCTACCTCGGACTCGCCGACGCCATCGACACCTTCGCCATCGAAGAGCTGATGCTCCAGGGCGACCGCACCGAGTTCCGCATCTGCGGCATCGCGAGCAATCTTCAGAAAAAGCTCTCGAAAAAGGACAACCGCCCGTGGGTCGCCTTCACGCTCGCCACGAAGAAAGCGTCCATCCCGCTGAACATGTTCGCCGATGCCTATGCGAACTACGGCACCGCGCTCGCCGAGAACGCCCTCGTGCTCGTGCAGGGCGCCATCATCGTCAATCAGGAGGGCGCCCGCATCAACGTGAAGGAATGCTACCCGCTCGACGTGCAAGTCGCCGGCCTTGTGCGCAAAGTCATCTGGCTCCTCCGCCCCGCCCATCGCGAGCTGCCCGCCTTCCTCAAGCAACTCCGCGAAACGCTCACCACGCAGACGGGCGATACGCGCGTGGAGTTCGGTTTCGTTTTCGAAGACCGCGTCACCCCGCTCGCCGAAGCCAGCACCGCCCTCGCGTGGAAGCTCAACGCCGGCACGTTCCAGGCCCTCCGCGCCCACCCTGCCGTCGCCGGCGTGCAAATCGAAACGAAACGCCTCGAGCTCAAACAGGAGCGCCGCTGGGGAAAGCGTTAGGTCGCCCGCGGCCTGAGCGACGGAACCGCAGCCAGCTGCGACCTCGTCCCAGCGCTTATTCCAGTTCGCTTTCAAGATGAGATGCGCCCGATTTGTAGGAGCCTGCTTGCAGGCGATGGGCTACGAGCTGAATCGCCTGCAAGCAGGCTCCTACCTCCGACGGATCAGTCTCAATTTGATCGCAAGCTGGAATTAACAGGCTGTGCGAAAACGTGGCGGCCTTCGTTCAATCGCGCGAAGCGTAGCAGAAACCGTGAGGTTTTCGTGAAATTTGGCCCGCGTTTGAGTGAAAAGCTCACGCTTTCCGCTACAACCACGACGTTTTCACACCGCCTGTCACGCCAAGGCCGCCGCCATGGCGAATTGAATATCGCCAACGCCCGGCCTCCCGGTGTTGGGTAGTCGCTCGATGCCCGACCAAACCACGCTCAATCACGCCGCACAGGTGCTCGCCGGCCTCGCCGCCGACCAGCGTGCCGACACCGCGCTGCGTCACTACTTCGAGCATCACCCTTACCTTCGCCCGCACGCGCGCCGCGCGATCAGCCACGCCGTCTTCGTCTACTTCCGCTGGCTCTCGTGGCTCGACTCGAAAGCCTCGCCGCAGAAACGCCTCGAGCAGGCGACCGCGCTGCACGGGCGCTTCCTCGCCGACGAAAAGTCCGTGAAACCCGAGGCCCTCGCCGCCCGCGCCGTGCCCGCCTGGGTGCGCGATGAGATGGAGCTGCCCGAGGGCTACCTGCGCCAGCTCCAGCGCGATCCCGCGCTCTGGCTGCGCGCGCGGCCGGCGATGGGCGGCCGGCTCGCCGCCGCCCTCGGCGATTGCGAACACTCGCAGCGCGCCCCCGACGCGCTCCGCTACACCGGCAGGCACGATCTGTTTCACACCGATCAATTTCAGAACGGCGAATTCGAAATCCAGGATCTCGCCTCGCAACTCGTCGGCCACGCCTGCGCGCCCCGGCCGGGCGAGACGTGGTGGGACGCCTGCGCCGGCGAGGGCGGCAAGACCCTCCATCTCTGCGATCTCATGGGCAACAAGGGTGTCGTCTGGGCCTCCGACCGCCACACCGGCCGCCTCGACACGCTCAAGCGCCGCGCCAAACGCGCGCAGCTTTTCAATTACCGCGCCGCGGTGTGGGACGGCTCCGCCAAACTGCCGACCAAGACCAGATTCGACGGCATCCTCCTCGACGCCCCGTGCAGCGGCGTCGGCACCTGGCAGCGCAACCCGCACGCCCGCTGGACCACCTCCCCCGCCGATGTCGCCGAACTCGCCGCCACGCAGCTCGCGCTGCTCAACCACCTCGCCGGCTCGCTCAAGCCCGGCGGGCGCCTCATCTACTCCGTCTGCACGCTCACCCGCAGCGAGACGACCGCGGTCGCCGATGCCTTCGCCGCCGCGCATCCCGAGTTGGAGCCGTATCCGCTCTTCGGTGCCGCGCCTGCGGCGCCGGAGGACGGAGACCTGAAGACCGAGAACCGGACCGCTCACCCCGATCCGTCCTCCGTCCTCCGCGCTCTGTCCTCCGTCTTCCTCTGGCCGCACGAGCTCAACGCCAACGGCATGTTCCTCGCCGCGTGGAGCAGAAAAAAATAACGTCGGCCACCGTCCGCGCCGACTTCAACGACCCGATCGCCGTCGCGCACTACGCCCGCGCCGCCCACTTCCTCGGCCTGTGGGCGTCCGAGCGCCTGCTCATCGAGCGCTTCTTTCCCGACAAGACCGCTCCGCTCCTCGAAGCCGGTTGCGGCGCCGGCCGCGCCACCGTCGGCCTCTGGCATCTCGGCTACACGAACCTGACCGCCTTCGATTTCGCCGCGGAGCTCGTCGAACAGGCCCGCTTCCTCGCCGAAGAGCGCGGCGCCTCGTCGATCCGTTTCCTCGTCGCCGACGCCACGGCCTTGAGTAGTGCGGCGCTTCAGCCCGCACGAAAGGTCGGCGAGGGCGGGCCAAAGCCCCGTGTCACCGTCGACGTTTTCGCCGGCGCCCTCTTCCTCTTCAACGGCCTGATGCAAATCCCCGGTCGCGAAAACCGCCGGACCGCCCTGTGCGAGTTGCATCGCGTCTGCGCGCCCGGCGCACCGCTGCTTTTCACTTCCCACGACCGGGACCATTCCCCGACGGAGCGCGCGATGTGGCGGCTTGAGACCGAGCGTTGGGTGCGCGGCCAGCAGGACCCGCGGCTCGTCGAATTCGGCGACCGCTATTTCGAGGACGAGGTCGGACGCACGTTCATGCATTTGCCCGATCGCCGTGAGATCCTCGAAGACCTCGCCGCGACCGGTTGGCGCCACGCATTCGACGCCCTCCGCACAGAAGTCGCCCGCGAGTCGAAAGCCGTTCGCGACTTCTCCGACGAGTGCCGTTTCTGGCTGGCGCAGAAAATGTAGGGCGGAGCCGCCGGACCCGGCCGAAAAAACCCGCGAACGCGCCGCCGGTGCGCCTCTCGATTCGCCGCCCGATCCCGGCGGGGCTCGGCGACCCCGCCCTACCGCAGGAATTTCACATTCGAAGGGTGTTTCGCGGCCGCCGCGCCGCGCTTCCGCCTTGAAGCGACCGCCACGTCCCGCCCATGGTCGCGCCCGTGGATTCGCCCCGATCCGACCAAGCCCGCTGGTTCGCCGAGCACGTGCAACCGCACGAATCCATGCTGCGCGCCTGGCTGCACGCCCGCTTCGCCGGCCGCGTGGACGTGGACGACCTCGTGCAGGAGGCGTTCCTGCGTGTGCTCCGCGCCCGCGACACCGGCGAACTCCGCTCGCCCAAGGCGTTTCTCTTCGCCACCGCGCGCAACCTCGCGCTCGACCGCCTGCGGCGCCACGAGGTGATTCACACGGAGAGCTTGGGGGAAATCGAGGCGCTGGACGTCTTGGATGAGGGCACGGCGATTCCCGAGGCCGTCGCCCGCCAACAAGAACTCGAACTTTTGACCGCCGCCATCCAGTCCCTGCCCGACCGCTGCCGCCAGGTTTTCACCTTGCGCAAACTCTACGGCCTTTCGCAGCGCGAGATTGCGCGGCGGCTCGGCATCTCCGAGAGCACCGTGGAAAACCAGATCACGATCGGCGTGCAGAAGTGCACCGCGTATTTCGCGGCCCACGGCGCGGGCAAGGACTCGCCGTGAACTTCCCCGCAGCAGCCCCGGAGCGTCGCGCCAGGAGCGTTATGGTCCGCACCCAGTATCGCTCGTCTCGTGGCACCGGTCTCCCGACCGGTGATCTTCCGCGCCACGGGTCAGGCGACCCGTGCCACTTCCTGGTGCAGCGCCCCGGAAGCAACGTGACAGCGCAACGCCGGGTAGCTGCGAGCGTGAGCGAGTGGCTCGCCCGGAAACCACTCGCTCACGCTCGCGGCTACACCCCACGAAATCTCGGTGTCGCTGCACCAGCCCAGCCGTCGCAAGCCCCGGCGTATCGGAGCCGCCTCATACCAGTTACGTTGCGGTCTGACATTGTAGGCCCGGCCGGTGGCCAGGCAGCCCGCCCAACGGGCGGGCCTACCGAACTCAAAGTGCCGAAGCACCACGTAGCTGGTATCACATGAACTCCGCGGACAATCCCTTCGACGATCGCGCGCAACGCGAAGCCGCCCGCTGGCTCGCCCGCCAGGATCGCGGCCTCACCGCGGCGGAGCAGGACGAGTTTCTCCAATGGCTCGCCGCCGATCCCCGCCACGGCGCCTGGCTGGCGCGGCACCGCGAAGGCTGGACGCGCCTCGATGCCATCGCCGCGTGGCGGCCCCAGCACGGCGCCGAGCCCAACCCCGACGTGCTCGCCCAACCCGCGCGCCACCGCTGGTGGTCGCGCCCCGTCGTGCTCGCCGCCGCGGCGGCGCTCGCGTTGCTTGCCGGCGGTCTCGCGTGGCGGCTCTCGATCGCGACCCGTGCGTCCTCCGATCACACCACTCCGGTCGCCACGGGCGGCTACGAGCGCCGCACGCTCGAAGACGGCTCCACGGTCGAACTGACCGGCGGCGCCGAATTGGAGGTGAGTTTCACGGCGGCCGAGCGCCGCATCACCCTGCGCCGCGGCGAGGCGCTGTTCACCGTCGCGAAGAATCCCGCGCGCCCCTTCATGGTGCGCGCGGGCGGCGTCAACGTCCGCGCCGTCGGCACCGCGTTCAATGTCCGTCTCGAGTCCACCCACGTCGCCGTGCTCGTCACCGAGGGACGCGTGCAAGTCACCCCGCCCGCCCCATCCGCGTCCGCTCCGCCACCGGCGCCCACGGTGGATGCCGGCGAGTTTGCCGAAGTGTCCCTCGCGGCCTCGTCCACTCCGAAGATCGGTCCCGCTCCCGACGCGGAGCGCGCCCGGCTGCAAGCCTGGCAGCCGCAGTTGCTCGAGTTCGCCGCCACTCCCCTCGCCGACGTGGTCGCCGAACTGAACCGTCGCAACCGCCGCCAACTCGTGCTCACCGATCCCGCGCTTGGCCGCATCACGATCGGCGCCTCGATCCGATCGGACAACCTCGACGGCTTCGTCCAACTCCTCGCCACCACCGCGCGCCTGCGCGCCGAGAACCAGGGCGACTACCACATCGTGCTGCGCGCGGGGCCGTGAGCGACGGGCGGCTTTTTTGCCGCGATGCTTTGGGGGAAATCGCGACCCCATCCGTCTTGCCATTATTCCTGACCCAACTCCGAAGTTCCATGCGGTTGAAGACCTGTTCCCGGTGGCCACGCTCGCGCACCCGCCGTCTAGCGCGATGGCTGCTGTTCGCCCTCGCCGCATGCCTCGTGAGTGCCGCCGAGGCGGTCAGGCCGTTCCAGGTGCCCGCGGGCGACGCACTCGAAACGCTCCGGCTCGTCGCACGCCAGGGCGGGGCGGAAATCGTCTTCCTCACCGAGGTCGTGCGCGGCGTCCGCACCCCGGCCGTGCAGGGCGAATTCACGATGCGCGCCGCGCTCGACCGGCTCGTCGCCGGCACACCGCTCGTCGTGAGCATCGATTCCCGGACCGGCGGACTGAGCGTAGGCCGGTCGCCCACCGTGCCGGCTCACCCGACCAATCACGCACCGCACGACCCAGCTTCACGTCACCCCACCATGCCGCCCGCGCCCTCCGCCACCCGTAAACTCAGCATCGCCGCCTTGTTTGCGGCGCTGTTCACCACCTCGTCGCCCGCCGTCGCCCAGACTGCCGCCGCCGCCAAACCAACCGGCGACGAGGCCGTCACGCTCTCGCCCTTCGAAGTCCGCTCCGACCAGGACACCGGCTACACCGCGACAAGCACGCTCGCCGGCTCGCGCCTCAACACCGCGCTGCGCGACACGCCCGCCGCCATTTCCGTTTTCACCAAGGAATTCCTCGACGACATCGGCGCCATCAACGTCACCGAGGCCCTCGTCTACTCGCTCAACGGCGCGATCGACACCACCGACAACACCGGAAACGTCATCACGAGCAACGACCTCCCGCTCCAGTTCCGCGGCTTCACCGGCGCCTCCCTCGGCCGCAACTACTTCTCGTGGTCACTCTCCAGCGACAGCTACAACATCGAGCGCCTCGATTTCTCCCGCGGTCCCAACTCCATCCTCTTCGGCATCGGCGGCCCCGGCGGCATCCTCAACACCACCACCAAGCGCGCCCGCATCGGCAAGACCGCCGAGACCGTCGGCCTCCGCGTCGCGAGCTGGGAAGATTATCGCGGCACGATCGACCTCGAGCGCACACTTGCCCCCGGCAAGCTCGCCGCCCGCGTCAATCTCCTCGCGCAGGACCGCAACGGCTGGCGCGAGTTCGACTCGATGCGCCGCCTCGCCGGCGCCCTTGCCCTCACCTACCGCCCGCTCAAAAACACCGAGGTCCGCTTCGACGGCGAATACGGCGATGTCCGCCAGGTCGTCGCCCAGCCATGGCCCGCCCAGGAACGCTACGTCAGTTGGGTCAACGCCGGCCGCGTGCTCTCGCCCACCTTCGGCGCCGCCGCCGCCGGCACCGGCGCCAGCACCGCGCGCCAGCCGTTCTACGATCCGTTCAGCGGCCTCGGCCCGATTTCGCTCTTCAACAGCCGCGTCACCAACGCCGGCCCCGCCTCGCCCGCCCTCGGCAACAACACCGCCGCGATCACCGATCCCGCCATCCTGCCGCGCAACGCCACCGTCTCCGGCCCCGGTTTCACCAGCAATTTCTTCTACTACAACTACGGTCTCTTCCTCGAACAACGCCTCGGCCATCTCTCCGTCGAACTCGCCGTCAACCGCCAGACCGAGCAGCGCGCCACCGCCCGCCCGCAGGTGTTCAACGACACCAGCCTCTACATCGACCCCAACGTCCAGCTCCCCAGCGGCCAGCCCAACCCCAACGTCGGCAAATACTACACCACCGGCCGCCTCAACGTGAACTACCTCGACCAGATCCGCGACGACGGCCGCGCCACCGCCTCCTACGAGCTCGACTTGCGCCAGACCCACCGCTGGCTCGGCCAGCACACATTCGCCGGCCTCTGGGCGCGACGCGAAAACCGCGGCCACAACGACACGCTCGCCGAAGTCAACACGACGCCCTCCGCCGCGTTTTTCGCGCCCGGCACCGCCGCCGCGACCATCGCCGACCTCACCCAAGGCGCCAACGCGATCACCCGCCGCAACACCATCGATTTCTCCAGCAGCGATCCCGCCAAGCGGGGCTTCCACGATCCGTTCAAATACTGGCTCACCGGCCAGAACGGCGTCACCTCCGGCCTCGCGCGCATCACCGATTCGACCACCAACGACGTCACCCGCACCGATTCCATGATGGCCGCTTTCCAGAGCCGCCTCTTCGCCGACCGCCTCATCCTCACCGGCGGCCTGCGCAACGACCGCCAGCGTGCCTGGCTCAGCACCGCCGATTTCAACGGCAACGGCTCCACCGCCGACGAACGCGACCCCGTCACGCGGCTCTTCCCCAAACGCGTCCGCCTCGCCAAGGCCAACTACTCCGCGGGCGACACCCGCACCTACGGCGTCGTCTACCACGCCACCAAGCAGCTCAGCCTCTACTACAACAACGCCAACAATTTCATCCCGCAGTCCTCCGTCGACATCAACGGCCGTCTCCTCGGCAACCGCCACGGCGAGGGTGAGGACATGGGCGTGCGCGTGAGCCTCCTCGACGGCCGCATCAGCGGCTCCGTCGCCTACTACAAGACCGCCGATACCAACCGCAACGTCGGCCGCGACAACGCCTTCATCAATTACATCAACGGCATCTGGGGCACGCTCAACCAGCCCGAGAAATCCGTCACCACCGCGTCGCAGGACGGCCAGGACACCGAGGGCAAGGGCTGGGAATACGACTTCACCGCCAACCCCACGCCCAACTGGCGCCTCGCCGTCAACTTCGCACAGACCCGGCAGGTCACCGCCCACATCCAGCCCAACAACGGCGCCTACGTCGACGCCAACCGCGCCCTCTGGCTGCGCAGCGCCGCCCTGCCCATCACCGCCACCGGCACCGGCCTGCCCGCCAACGCCACCATCGGCTCCGCCGTCACTCTCATCGATGCGCTCTACGCCGGCTTCAAACAGGCCGAGGGCCAGAGCCGCCGCCAGCTCCGCGAATACACCGGCAACCTCTTCACGACCTATCGTCTCCCCATGCAACTCGCCCGCCTCAACGGCCTCACGCTCGGCGCCGGCGCCAACTACCGCGGCAAAGCCGTCACGGGCTACGACACCACGCGCAACAACGCGCCGCTCTACGGCCGCCCCTACACGCTCGTTAACGCCATGCTCTCCACCCAGCTCCGCCTCAAGGGCCGCCAGAATCTTCGTCTCCAGCTCAACGTCGACAACGTCCTCGGTGAGGACAAACTCATCGTCACCGATGCCGACCAGATCCGCGAATATCGCTACGTCTTTCAAACCCCGCGCCGCTGGAACCTCACCAGCACGCTCGCCTTCTAGTCGTGGCTGAGGCGTCCCGCCTCAGCGCCAGCTCCGCTTCTATGAAAACCCGTTCGCCCCGCCTCGCGCTGCCCCGGCGCTCGTTTGTGAAACAGATCCTCGTCGCCGGCGCCGCGCCGTGGTTCATCCCCGCTCGCGTCCTCGGCGCCAGCGGTCAGACGACTCCCTCGAACAAACTCACCGTCGGCGTCATCGGCGTCGGCGCGCAGGGCCACGGCGACATGGTGAATTTCCTGGCGCAGGACGACGTGCGCGTCACCGCCCTCTGCGACGTCAACCGCCGCAATCTCGACCGCGCCCGCAAGACGATCGCCACCAGCTACGGCAAGGACGACGTGAAGGTGTTCTCCGATTTTCGCGAACTGAACGCCGATCCCTCCATCGACGCCGTGCTCATGGCGCTCCCCGTGCACTGGCACAGCATCCCGTCGCTCGACGCCATTCTCCACGGCAAGCACATCTTCCACGAAAAACCGATGGCGCTCTCCTTCGAGGAAGGCCGCCGCGTGCGCGCCGCCGTGCAAAAAACCGGCGTCGTTTTCCAGTTCGGCACCCAGCAGCGCTCGGATATGAAATTCCGCTGGGCCTGCGAACTCGCCCTCAACGGTCGCCTCGGAAAAATCAAAGAAATCCAGGTCTGCGCCCCCGGCGGCAAGCCCGGCCCCGCATACGCGACGCAGCCCGTGCCCGACTACGTCGATTGGGACCGCTGGGTCGGCCCCGCCCGCGCCACCGCGTTTCACGTCGAGAAACTCAAGCGCGACAACCACGAGAACATCGCCGCGTTCTCCCTCGGCATGATTTCCTGCTGGGGCATCCACCACCTCGACATCGCGCAGTGGGGCAACGGCGCCGATGCCACGGGACCGACCCGCATCACCGGCTCCGGCGAATTCGCCGCCGCCGGCGACCACGACGCCATCCAGCGATGGCAGGTGCGCTACGAATACGCCGGCCGCGCCCCGCTCGTCTTCGCCCACGAGGGCGCGCCGGGTTTCGACCACGGCATCAAGTTCCTCGGCGAGTCCGGCTGGGTGCATGTCCGCCGCGGCGTCATCACCGCCTCCGACGAAGCCGTGCTCCGCGACCCGCAGAACAAAGTCGACACCATGCCGGTCACGCTCCCGATCAGCGTGCATCACACGCGCAATTTCCTCGACGCCATCCGCCAGAAACGCCGCGCCATCTGCGACGTCGAGACCGCGCTGCGCTCCGACACCCTCTGCCAGCTCGGCCTCATCGCCGTGAAACAGGGCCGCGCTCTCCGCTGGGATCCGCAAGCCGAGCGCTTCCTCAACGACGACGCCGCCAACGCCCTGCTCCAGCCGCGCCCCCTGCGCGGCGACTGGAAACTCCCGGCGATGTAAACATTCCCGGAGCAAGCTCCGGGGTATTTGACCAATCCCACCATGCAACCTTCGACCACTCATCGTAGCGGCGAGCGCCAGCGAGCCGACGCTCTTCGACTCGCTGGCGCTCGTCGCTACCCGACCAAGCCGGAGCAAGCTTCGGGGTATCGGACCCAAAGAGAATGAAGCGGCTGCTCCTCGCGTTGCTGATGTGCGCCCCGGCCGGCGCCGCCACCGCCGGCCGCCCCAACCTCCTCTTCATCCTCACCGACGACCAAGGTTGGCCCACGCTCTCCTGCTACGGCAACAAACTCGTCGCGACGCCGCACCTCGACC
Source organism: Verrucomicrobiota bacterium (assembly GCA_016235555.1). Classification (GTDB taxonomy): domain Bacteria; phylum Verrucomicrobiota; class Verrucomicrobiia; order Opitutales; family Opitutaceae; genus JACRKC01. The sequence continues at coordinate 63,064 of JACRKC010000124.1, read as the reverse complement.
GGCTCGCCGCCGAGGGCGCGCGCTTCACCGACGCCTACGTGATGCCGCAGTGCACACCCACGCGCGCCGCGCTGCTCACCGGCCAGCACACCGCGCGCAACGGCCTGTGGCACGTCATCCCGTGGTATGGCGCGCCGTGGGCGCCCGTGCGCGAGCCGCCGTTCACCGAACAACTTTCGCGCGACGCCTTCACGTTTCCGAAAGCGCTCCGCGCCGCCGGCTACGCCACCGGCATGGCCGGCAAGTGGCACCTCACCACCAGCGCCGACGGCAACTACGTCTCCCTCAAGCCCGAGGCCGCCGCACATTACGGCTTCGATTTCTCCGCCCCGCCCGGCCCCGGCTCGCAAAACGAAGGCGACAAACACGTCGATTATCTCACCGCGCAGGCGATCGAGTTCATCCGTCGCGAACGCTCGCGCCCGTGGTTCTTCTACCTCGCGCACCACACGATCCACAACACCGTCGCGGCGCCCGCGCCCCTCGTCGAAAAATACCGCGCCCGCGGCGCCCCCGCCACCGGCCTGCACAACGCGACCTACCTCGCCGCGATCGAGCACCTCGACCACTCCGTCGGCCGCCTCCTCGCCGCGCTCGACGAACTCGGTCAGCGCGAACGCACCTTCGTCGTTTTTCTCAGCGACAACGGCGGCATCTACCAAGGGCTCGACGTCAAACCCTTCACCCAAGGTCCCGGCACCGCGACGCAACTCAGCGTCGAACAAGCACAGTTCAGCAACGCCCCGCTCCGCGCCGGCAAGGGCTCCGCCTACGAAGGCGGCATCCGCGTGCCGTGTCTCGTGCGCTGGCCCGGCGTCGTCGCCCCGGGCCGCACCGTCGCCACGCCTGTCCACGTCGTGGATTGGGCCCCGACGCTTCTCGCCGCCGCCGGCGCCGCGGCGCCGCGCGAGGCCCACCTCGATGGCGTCGACCTCGGCCCGCTCCTGCGCGGCGGATCGCTCCCGTCACGCGCTCTCTTCTGGCACCTGCCGCTCTACGATTTGCGCTGGGCCGCCACGCCGTGCGCCGTCATCCGCGAGGGCGATTGGAAGTTGATCGATTACTTCGGCGACTCGTTCGACGCCGCCAACCGCTACCGCCCCGGCGCACGCCTCGAACTCTTCCATCTCCGCTCCGATCTCGCCGAGACGACCGACCTCGCCGAGCGCGAGCCGGATCGCGCCCGCACCCTCCAAGCCACCTTGCGCCACTGGCTGCAAAGCGTCGGTGCCGAGTTCCCCGGACCCAATCCCCACCATGATCCCACGCAGCCGCTCCGCGAGGTCCGCGAAAAACCGCCGCACCTGCGCCCCGCCGCCGTCGCCCGGTAGTGTGCCGGTCTTCTGATCGAGGTGGAGCGCGTTGACCCCAACGCGCTGGTTTGGGGAACGTGCGAAAATCCTGAAAGCGTGTTGCGGTCAACCCGCTCCACCCCGAGCCGTTTTCCTCCGCCGCGTCGCCGAGGAAAATTCCTCCCCATCGCCGCGCCCATCCGTCACGTTCCCCTGCCATGAAGCTCTTCCCCTGGCTCGCTCCGCTCCTCGCCTTCGCGCTCGCCGCCCTCACCCCCGCCGCGCCGCCCAACATCGTCCTCATCGTCTCCGACGATCACCGCGCCGACGCCCTCGGCTATTTCGGCCACCCCGACTTGAAGACGCCGCACCTCGACGCGCTCGCGCGGCGCAGCGTCGTTTTCCGCCACGCCTACGTCTCCGGCGCGGATCGCTCCGCTGTCTGCACGCCGGCGCGCACGCAACTCCACTCCGGCCGCGGCCTCTTTCACTGGTCGCAAACCCGGCCGGCCGAGACCGACCCGGCGGGCTACGCGCTCGGCCGCGCGTTTCGCGCCGCGGGCTATGCCACGCTGCGGACCGGCAAGGGTGTCAACGTCCCCTCGCCCCTCAACGCCCAGTTCGAGCGCAACGTCGAGGGCAGCTCGATTCCCCTCGAAACGCATCTCGCCAACGCGCTTCCCTTCATCCGCGAACATGCCGGCCGGCGGCCGTTCCTCCTCGTGGTCGAGCCGCGCGTGCCGCACTCGCCCTATCCCTCGACCGACCGCTTCCGCGCGCTCTACGCGCCGGACAAGATCGCGCTGCCGCCGGAGTTTCGTCCGCAGCATCCGTTCCTCCGGGCCGAAGCCGACGAGGCCGCCGAAAACGCGAAGAAGCGGGGCCGCGAACCGAAGCAGGCCGCGGACGCCGCCGGCTGGACCGAGACGCGTGCTCGCGAGGCGCTCGCCCAGTATTACGCTTCGATCTCGTTTCTTGACGATGGCGTGGGCCAGATCCTCGCCGCGCTCGCGGAGACCAAGGCCGACGCCAACACCATCGTCGTCTTCCTCGGCGACAACGGATTCTCCCTCGGCCATCACGGGCGCTTCGCCAAGTCCGACGTCTACGAACACGGCGGCCTGCACATCCCGCTGCTCATCGCCGGCCCCGGCATCGCGCCACGCGAGAGCCGCGCCTTCGTCCACCTGATCGACGTGTTTCCCACGCTGTGCCGCCTCGCGGGCTTCGCGCCGCCTGCGCGCGTCGATGGCCTCAGCCTGGCGCCGATCCTGCGCGGAGAACGCGAGCAGGTGCGCGACGTGGCGTTCACGCACTTCCGCCACGAGCAGTTCGCGCTGCGCGACCAGCGCTGGAAACTCATCCGCTACCCCGAGCACGGCCGGATCGAATTCTTCGACTTGCAGACCGACCCGCGCGAACTCCGTGACCTCTCCGCCGATCCCGCGCACGCCGCCCGCATTGCGGAGTTCACCGCGCGCATCGAGCGCGAGAAGACCGCCGTCGGCTACGTCTGGCCGATCCCGGCCAGCCCGTGATCCACCTGCCGCCTCTACTCCGGGCGCTGAATTCGTGCTCCACTCGCGCACGTTCCGCGCGACACCGTCATCCATCTCCATCCCGCCCCGTGACGCTTCTCCGCCTTGCCCTCGTCCTGTTCGCAACCGGCGCCGTTTTCTCGCACGCCCTCGCCCAAACTCCCGGCGACCGTCCGCCCGCCGACCTCACCGCCCGCGTTCGCCCGGCGCTCGAGGCCGGTCGCCGCGCCCTCGCGCAGGGTGACGCGCCGGCCGTCCGCGCCGCCGCCGCCGATGCCACCGCCATCCTCGGCTCGTGGGCCGGCAACCCCGAGACGGCCACGCGCTACTTTCCTCCCGTCAGCGCCTCACCCTTCGACGCCGCGAAACTCCGCACCTGGTGGCTGCGCGAAATCGAGCGCGGTGTGCGCGGGCTGGCCTGGACGAAGAATCCCACGGGCAACCCGCGCGAGATGAACGCCGGTTTGCGCGAGGCCGCCTGGCCGCTCGACAGCCTCGCTCGCACCGCACTCGTCGTCCCCGAGCATCGCGCAGTTCTAACGCGCCACGTGCGCGCCGGCGCCGATTGGTTGGTCAAACTCCAGCATCCGAGCGGTGTCTTCCCGTTTCCCATCGGCCCCGCGCTCCACCCGCGCGAAAAAGTCGGCCAGATCGTCGCCCGCGCGATCGAGCAGCACCCGGAGATCGTGAAAGATGACTGGATCCCCGACGACGCCACCGACGGCGGTCTGCAATTCGATCACGGCCTCTGCGGCCACGCGCTGCTGAGCGCCTGGGAGCTCACGCGCGACGAGCGCTACCTCGCCGCCGCCCGCCGCGCCGGCGAGTGGGCCGCACGCCGTCCGCTCGTCACCAACTGGAACTACAACGCCTTCAGCGTCGGCTTCCTCGCCCATCTCGCAAATGCCACCGGCGACGAAAAATTCCTCACCGCCGCCATCGCCAAGGCCGAGGTCGGCGTGCTGCCCGGTCAGCTGCCCGGCGGCCGCTGGTTCGACGCGCACAACGCCTGCGCCGTCTACCACAACATCCTCCTGCGCGAACTGCTCCACCTCTACCACGCGCTCCCGCCCCGGCACGCGTTTCGCGCCCCGCTGCTCGATGCGCTCACCCGCGGCCTCGACCAAGCCGCCGCCGAAACGCTCGCGCGCGGCTACACCGGCACCTGGACCGACAACTTCGCCACCGCCCTCCGCTGGATCGGCGAAAATCAAAAGTGGCGCGACGCGCTCAACACCTCCGTCAACGCCGCCGGCCGCGACGGCGCCCCTACGCTCGGCTTCGCCGCCGTCGCCGTGCTGGAAGGACTCGCGCCCGCCCCGCGATGAACCTCCGCCGGTCTCAGCCGGAATCGTGCAGTTGAGCGCGCGCATTCGAAACCGCAGTGTAAGTGGTGGAGCGCGTTGCCCCCAACGCGCTTTTGACGGGAGGGGCTTTACGCCCCGACGAGTCGCGCGGTAAACCCGCGCCCACCTTCAACCCCGCGCGTTGAGGGCACCGCGCTCCACCTCGACTGCCACGTGTTGTCCGAGAGCGCGGCGAAAAAGATTGTTCGAAGGTAGGGCCGGACCTCCGGGCCGGCCGTTCTGCGCGCGGGTCGCGAAGCGGCGTTCGGCCCGCCCGGAGGTCGCGCTCTGCCCTTCTCGACGCCCTCTGAGCGGCCACGCGCCTTCCAGCGGCTGGCGGAGCTTCACCCCGCCGCCACGGTTATTTTCCCGGAACAACCAGGCACGGGAGCGGTGGAAACTTTCCGGCCTCCCGCTAGGATTCCGCCCGGTGCTTTTCGCGTGATCCTGCTTCAGGAGTGCGCCCCGCGCGACACGGCAACCGCATCCCCATGACCAACCCACCCCTCACGATCGCGCTGCTCGGCGCCGGCGGCAAGATGGGCTGCCGCATCACCGATCACCTCAAGGATCGCGCGGACTACACGGTGCTCTGCGTCGAGACCGGTGAGCGCGGCCTCGCCAATTTGCACGAGCGCGGCCTCGCGCCCGTGCCCCGCGACGCCGCGCTGGCGCGCGCCGATGTCGTCATCCTCGCGCTGCCCGACCGCATCCTCGGCGCGATCGCGCGCGAGGCCGTGCCGCTCGTGCGACCCGGCACGATCGTGATGCTGCTCGACCCCGCCGCGGCGCACGCGGGCGAATTGCCGGCGCGCGCCGACGTCACGTATTTCGCCAGCCATCCGTGCCACCCGAGCGTCTTCGAGCAGTTTTCCACGAAGGAGGAGATCGACGACTTCTTCGGCGGCACGCACGCGCGGCAGGCGATCGTGTGCTCTTTGATCCAGGGGCCGGAGGCGCACTTCGCCCTCGGCGAACGCGTGGCCCGCGACATCTACGCGCCCGTCACGCGCTCGCACCGCATCACGCTCGAGCAAATGGCGCTCCTCGAGCCGACGATGGCCGAGACGATCGCGATCGGCCTGACGATCACGATGCGCGAGGCGCTGGAGGAAGCCGTGCACCGCGGCGTGCCGCGCGCGGCGGCGGAGGACTTCATGTTCGGCCACATCAAAGTCGCCCTCGGCATCGCGTTCGGCCGCGTGAATTTTCCCTTCAGCGACGGCTGCACGCTCATCGCCCGCTACGGCCGCGGCCGCATGCTGCAAGCCGACTGGCGCACGCTCTTCGATCCCGCCAGCGTGCGCGCGCAGACGAAGGCGATCGTCTCCGGCCGCGCACCGGACGCCGATTCTCCATGAACTCCTCCACCGCCGCCTCCACCACTTCGCCCGAGCCCGCGCTGCGCCGCTTCGTCGGCAAAACCGTCGTCATCACCGGCGCGAGCCGCGGCATCGGCCGCGGACTCGCGCTGCGTTTCGCCCGCGAGGGCGCCAACCTCGTCCTCTCCGCCAACGAACCCGCGGTGAACGACACCTCCGCCGAGATCACCCGCGCCACCGGCGCCCGCGCGCTGCCGTGCCTCTGCGATGTGACCAGCCACGCCGAGGTCACGCGCCTCTACGACACCGCGATGATCACGTTTGGCGCCGTCGATGTTTCGATCCAGAACGCCGGCGTCATCACCATCGCGCGCCTCGAGGAACTGTCCGAGCAGGACTGGGACCGCATCATGGCGGTGAACACGAAAGGCGTCTTCCTCTGCGCGCAGGCCGCCGCGCGTTGCATGAAACCACGGCGCTCCGGCCGCATCATCAGCACCGCGTCGGGCCAGGCGCGGCAGGGCTTCATCTACACGCCGCACTACGCCGCTAGCAAATTCGGCGTCGTCGGCCTCACGCAAAGCCTCGCCAAGGAACTCGCCCCCGACGGCGTCACCGTCAACGCCATCTGCCCCGGCATCATCGACACCGACATGTGGGCCTACAACGACCGCGCGTGGGGGGCGCTCCTCGGCAACTACGCGCCCGGCGAGCTCATGCAGTCGTGGGTGAAAAACATCCCGATGCAGCGCGTCGGCACGCCCGACGACGTGGCCGGCCTCGTGGCCTTCCTCGCCTCCGCCGACGCCGCCTACATCACCGGCCAGACGATCAACGTCGACGGCGGGTTGTTCATGTCGTGAATGCGTCTGGTCCCGCTCGATTTTCCGTGGACTTTCCCTCGCGCCGAGTCGGCATAAGCGCGGACCCGGCACCGTGCCGGAGGCCCGATTTTTCCCGTAAATAGCCCCGGAGCAAGCTCCGGGGCATTTGATCAAATCATCCATCATGTCCTTCCCACGATTTCCGGCTCCGGTGGCTGCGAGCGTGAGCGAGTGGTTTCTCGTCCACTCGCTCACGCTCACGGCTACACCAACCAAGGCGAAGCCAGCTTCGCGGGATCGAACCCAACAAGCATGAACTGCCACTTCCACCTTCGCGCCGGCGCGCTCGTACTGGCGATCGTTTCGTCCGTTGCCGCCGCCGACACCCCCCGCTCCGTGCAGCGCTGGGATGTTTTCCAACTCGAACTGCCCGGGCCGGGTGACGGCAATCCGTTCGTCGAGGTGCGGGTCTCCGCCGTGTTTGAAAACGGCGGGCGCAGCGTCGAGGTGCCGGGCTTCTACGATGGCGGCGGCATTTACCGCGTGCGTTTCATGCCCGCGGAAACCGGCGTGTGGCGCTACGAAACGAAGAGCAATCGCTGGCCGCTGACGGGGCAGAGCGGGACGTTTGAGGTCACGCCCGCCGCGAAGGGCAATCACGGTCCGGTGCGCGTGCATGGCACCTATCATTTCGCCTACGCGGACGGCACGCCGTTCCAGCCGGTCGGCACGACCATCTACAACTGGACCGACACGCCGGAGGAAGTGCAGGAGGAAACGCTGAAGACGCTGGCGACGGCGCCGTTCAACAAGGCGCGCATGTTGCTCACGCCGCAGCCGACCCCGTATCAGAAGCGTTTCGCGCCGCCACGCTGGCCCTTCGCCGGCCAGCCGCCGCATGATTGGGACTACACGCGCTTCAATCCCGGGTATTTCCAGCACTACGAAAAACGCCTCGCGCAGCTCCGCGATCTCGGCGTCGAGGCCGACGTGATCTTGTTCAACCCGTATGGCAAGTGGGGCTTCGAGACGATGAGCGCGGAGCGGGACGACGCATTCGTGCGCTACGTCGTCGCACGCTTCGCGGCCTATCGCAACGTCTGGTGGTCGCTCGCCAACGAGTATGACTTCCTCCGCACGAAAACCGAGGCCGACTGGGATCGCCTCGGCGCGCTCGTGCAGGCCAGCGATCCGTTCCACCACCTCCGATCGATCCACAACGGCAGTCTCATCTACGACCACCGCCGGGCGTGGGTGACGCACGTCAGCATGCAGAACGGTTCGGCCGTCGAGGAGCCGGGCCGCGCGGAACTCTACCGGGACGCGTTTCGCAAGCCGGTGGTCTACGACGAGGTGAAATACGAGGGCCAAAGCCCGTATCGCTGGGGCAACCTGTCCGGGGAGGAATTGGTGCACCGCTTTTGGTGCGGCACGGTGGCCGGCACCTACGTCGGACACGGCGATTATTTTCTCGTCAACGAGGATACCTGGACGTCGTTCGGCGGCAGGCTCAAAGGCACGAGCGCGCCGCGCCTCGCGTTTCTGCGCAAGATCATGGAGGAAGGTCCGGCCGGCGGCCTCGATCCGATCGACCGCTGGCAGGATCCCCGGGTCGGCGGCCGGCCGGGCGACTACTATCTGATCTATTTCGGACGCGAGGCTCCGACTTCATGGCCGTTTCGCGTCTACAAGAATGGCGTGACGGCCGGCATGAAATTCAAAGCCGAGGTGATTGACACCTGGGCGATGACGATCACCCCCATCGAGGGCGAGTTTCGGGCGGTTAAGGCGGACAACTACTATTTCGTCGACGCCCAGGGCCGCGCCGTGACGTTGCCCGGCAAGCCCGGCATGGCCATCCGCCTTCGCCGGGTGGGGCCGGACGGCCACCCGGCCAAGCCGGGGTCGCTGATTGATCCGACGTAGTGCAGCGCCCCGGAAGAAACGTGACAGCGCAACGCCGGGTAGCTGCGAGCGAGTGGCGCGCCCGGAAACCACTCGCTCACGCTCGCGGCTACACCCCACGAAATCTCGGTGTCGCTGCACCAGGAAGCCGGCCGGTCGTCTGCGTGAGGGTTGCGAATGCGCTAAGAAGCTCGGTCAAAGTTGAAGTTCTTTCCGGCGGCTTTGAACCGGCGGAAGCAGAACCGTCGCCCTTGCGCCACCCGGTAGGACGAAGGTCGGGCGCAAAGCCCGACCTGCGGCTGACGTCCAAATATCAACCGCCATTGGTATGAGCTGTGCCAAGGCCTCCCCCAGTGTCCGGCCCGGCCACGCGATTTCACCTCCATCTCGCCGAGCGCGTCCGCCGCCTCATCGTCGTCGAGCAGGCCGGCAACGGTCACCCGTTCTCCCCTCTTCAGCGGCGACGCCGGCCGCTCGCGGATGCACTCCGCCTCAAACGGACACCCCAGCTTGCCGTCGAGGTAGCATCACCAGCCCTGCCACGCTTCGCTCTCATCGTGGCAATCGACGACAATCTCCAGGTGTTGCGGTCTTCACGCGCTCGGTCTCGGTTCGGCATGGGCATCGTCAGTCCGGCCAGGCGTCGTTGCCGCTGCATCGGGTTCTTTGGCCGATCACGCACGCCAGCCAACCCGCGGTTCACCTCCTCGCGGGGCGTAAATCAGGAATCGGACACGCGGTTTGGCGCGTGTTCGCCCGCGCCGGCTGGGTGGTAGCGGCGGGCGTCCCTGCCCGCCGCCGGATCGGGCGGAAGTCCTTAACCGGCGGGCAGGGACGCCCACCGCTACCACCGAGGCACTCGAGGACTGACATCAGTTTGAGTTACACCCCTCTTCGCGGCTGAGTGCGAAGGCGGCTTGTCAAAACCCGCGCCCGCACCCTAACTCTGCCGTTTGAGCATGAGCCGAACGCATCTCCGCCCTGAGCCTGCCGAACGGGCGCCGACGCACATTCCACCACACGTTGCCATCATCATGGACGGCAACGGCCGCTGGGCCAAGCAGCGCGGCCTCCCGCGCATCGAGGGCCATCGCCGCGGCGTGGAGACCGTGCGCACCACGACCTTCGCCGCCCGCGACCTCGGCGTGAAGATGCTCACGCTCTACGCCTTCTCGGTCGAAAACTGGAAACGCCCGCAGGACGAGGTCGGCGCGCTCATGGGGCTGCTCGAGTTTTACCTGAAAAAGGAGCTGGAGACCTTCGTCCGCGACCGCGTGCGGCTGCGCACCATCGGCCGCACCGACGAGATGCCGCCCGGCGTGCAAAAACTCCTCCGCACCACCATCGAGGAGACGAAGCATTTCACCGATTACACCCTCGTCCTCGCGCTGAATTACGGCGCCCGCACGGAGATCGTCGACGCCGCGCGCGCCTACGCGGCCGCCGTCGCCGCCGGCAAGGAAAAGCTCAACGACGGTTCGTGGGCCACCTTCAACCGCTATCTTTACACCGCCGACATGCCTGACCCCGATCTCGTCATCCGCACCTCGGGCGAGACGCGCATCAGCAACTTTCTGCTCCTGCAGGCCGCCTACGCCGAGTTCGTGTTCACCCCGGTGCTGTGGCCCGATTTCACCAAGGCCGATCTCGCCGCCGCGATCGCCGAGTTCAACAAACGCGAGCGGCGGTTCGGCCAGACGAGCGAACAGGTGACAGGGCCGGTGAAGACTGTTGCGAAATAAGATGCCACTTTCCCTGCCCTGTCATTCTTCACTCTGCTCAGAACGACCAGGCTGCCCGCTGCTGTGACGCACCTCTAGCCAACGGTATGTTTTCAAACTCATGAAATCGCGCTCCGGAAAATTGTGGGAGGGGCTTTATGCCCCGACTTGGGGTGCGTGCCGGAACCCATCGGGGCGTAAAGCCCCTCCCACACGGTTCGCAACCGTCTCCTAGTCTCCTCGCTCCGTGGCCAAACGCATCGTCAGCACCTTCCTGTTGTGGAGCCTCGTGTTCGTTTCGCTGTGGTTTTTCCGCGCGCGGGGTGCGCTCGTGCTCCTCACCGTGGTCTCGGCCCTCACCCTGTGGGAATTCTACCGCCTCATGGGCGCGATGGGCTACATGCCGTTCATGCGGCTGGGCGTCTCGGTGGGCGCTTTCATCACGCTGAGCCCGTGGTTCGAGGCACGCCTCGGCCTGCCCGCCCACCTGTGGCTCGCGTTCGCCGTCATCGCGTTTTCGATCCGCCTGCTGCGCGAACGCACGCCCGAGACGCGCGTCGAGGCCCTGTGCTCGACGCTCTTCGGCCTGGCCTACGTCTCGTTCATGCTCGGATTCTTCACGCGCATCATCGTCGTGCTGCCGGGCGACACCGTCTCGCCCGACGGCCGGTTGCTGATGTGCCTCTGGGTCGTGGCGACCGCGAAATTCTGCGACATGGGCGCGCTGCTCACCGGCATGGCGATCGGCCGCCACAAGATGTCGCCGCAAATCTCACCGAAGAAAACCTGGGAAGGCGCCGTGGGCGGCGTGGTCTTCTCCATGGCCATCGGTGCCACGATCGCATGGCTGGCGCGGGCACACTTTCCCCCGCACCTCACGCCGCTCGTCGCCGCCGTCATGGCCGTGCCCATCGCCATCCTCGGCATCATCGCCGACCTGATCGAATCGGTCATCAAGCGCCGCGCCAATCTCAAGGACTCCGGCGTGGCCATCCCGGGCCTGGGCGGTTTTTTCGACATGAGCGACAGCCTCATCCTCGCCGCGCCGGTGGGCTATTTCTTCTTCGGCCTGCCCTAGAAATCGTTCTCGTTCTCATCGTCGTTTTTCGTTCTCTCGACGAAGACTCCCGCGAACGATCAAGCGAAAGATGGCTCCCCTCTCCGGCAAACCTCCCAAAAAACGCGTCGTCCTCCTCGGCGCCACCGGCTCCATCGGCGAAAACACCCTGCGCGTGATCGCCGCCCATCCCGACAAGCTGGAACTCGTCGCCATCGCCGCCCGCGGCAATTGGGAAAAACTCGCCGCCACGGCGCGCACGTTTGGCGTCCGCCATGTCGGCATCTTTGACGACACCGCGCTCGCCGCCGCCCGCGCTTCGGGCACTTTTCCCGCCGGCACGAAGTTTGTCGGCGGCCTTTCCGGCCTCGTCGAACTCGCGCAGCTCCCGGAGGCCGACATCGTGCTCGTGGCCGTCGTCGGCACCACCGGGCTCGAGCCCGCCCTCGCCGCCATCGCCGCCGGCAAACACCTCGCGCTCGCCTCGAAGGAAATCCTCGTGCTCGCCGGCAAGTTCGTCATGGCCGCCGCGAAACGGCACGGCGTGAAACTCCTGCCCGTCGACAGCGAGCACAACGCCGTCTTCCAGTGCCTCGAAGGCCACCCGCAATCCGGGGTGCGCCGCATCGTCCTCACCGCCAGTGGGGGCGCGTTTCGCGACTGGCCCGCGGAGCGCCTCGCCCACGTCACCCCGGCCGACGCGCTGAAACATCCCAACTGGTCGATGGGCCCCAAGATCACCGTCGACTCCGCCACGCTCGCGAACAAGGGCCTCGAACTCATCGAGGCCCAATGGCTCTTCGGCCTCCGCCCCGAGCAATGCACCGCCGTCCTGCATCCGCAGAGCATCGTGCACTGCCTCGTCGAGTTTAACGACGGCGCCATGCTCGCGCAGCTCTCCCCCCCGTCGATGACGTTCCCCATCCAGCACGCCCTGCTCCATCCGACCCGGGCGCCCGGCGTCGACTCGACGCTGGATTTCACGAAGCTGCTCGGCCTCGAATTCCGGCCGGTCGACGAGGCGCGCTTCCCGATGTTGCGTCTCGCCCGCGAGACCATGCGCGCGGGCGGCGCGGCCCCCGCCGTCTTTAACGCCGCTAACGAAGTCGCAGTCGCCGCTTTCCTCGACGGGCGTATTCCCTTTCTTGCGATTCCGCGGGTCGTTGAGCACACTCTCGGCGCGATCAAAAATATTGAACCCGCCGACCTGACAGCCGTCCTCTCCCTCGATGCCGAAGCCCGGCGCGCTGCGATGCGCCACCTCGGATAACACCAACCCGCCACCCAACCCTTACTCGTGATTTCGGATCTCACTAATTTTCTCACGGCCTACGTCTGGCCCGCGATCCTCGTCATCGTGCTGTTTGGCGGCTCGATCTTTGTGCACGAGCTCGGCCACTTCCTCGCCGCCCGCCGCCGCGGCGCCCATGTCGAGCGTTTCTCGATCGGGTTCGGCCCGGCCATCTGGTCCTGGCGCGGGAAGGATGGCGTCGAATACCGCCTCTCCTGGTTCCCGCTCGGCGGCTACGTGCTGCTCCCCCAACTCGCCGACCTTGGCGCCATCGAGGGCGAAAGCACCGCCGATGTCGCGAAACTCCCGCCCGTCAACTACGCGACCAAGATGATCGTTTTCGTAATGGGCGCGGTGTTCAACATCCTCTTCGCCTTCGCGCTCGCGTGCGTCGTCTGGGTCATCGGCCAGCCCGTCGCCACCAGCCTCTCCACCACCACGATCGCCGAGGTGTTGCCGAAAATTCGCACCACCGAGGGCCACGAAGTCGTGAGCCCCGCCGTGAAAGCCGGGCTCAAGGCCGGCGACACGGTTGTCGCCGTCGACGGCAAGCGCGTCGAGGGCTTCACCGACATCGTCGAGGCGCTCGCGCTCAGCAGCGGCTGGAACAAGCAGGGCGAACGCCAGACCGTGTTCTCCATCCGGCGCGGCAACGAAACCCTCGATGTGCCCATCACCCCCGTGATCAGCGGGCCGGAAAAAGTGCGCATGGTCGGGTTCTCGCCCGTGCAGAAACTCCTCGTCGGCCGTGTCGCGCCCAACACCCCCACGGAAAAATCCGGCCTGCGCGTCGACGACGAAATCGTCGCCGTCAACGACACGCCCACCCGCAACGTCAACCAGCTCGTCGAGGCGCTCCGCGCCGGCGCCCAGAAGCCCATCGCCCTCACCGTCGTGCGCGCCGGCCAGAAACAGTCGCTCACCCTGGAGCGTCCCAAAGATCAGAAGGACGGCGCCGACATCGGCGTCGCGCTGAAAACCGGCGTCACCTACACGCATCCCTCGCCCTTCGCGCAAATCGCCGACTGCGTCGTCAAAACCTTCCGCTACCTCTGGGCGCAGGTCAACCCGCGCTCCGACATCGGGCTCTCCCATCTCAGCGGCCCCATCGGCATCATCAGCAATTTCGTCGACGCCTCGCGCGCCGGCCTGCCCTTCGCCCTCTGGTTCACAATCCTCGTCAACGTCAACCTCGCCGTGCTCAACCTCATGCCGCTCCCCGTGCTCGATGGCGGCCAGATGCTCTTCGCCACCATCGGCCGGCTGCGCGGGCGGGCCCTCCCGGCCAACTTCATCGTCGCGGCGCAGAGCGCGTTTCTCGTGCTCATCCTGTCGGTCATGCTCTACGTGAGCGTGTTCGATGTGCGTCGCATCGCGCGTGACATGAAGGCCGAGCGGGCCGAGCGCAACGAAGCTCCGGCCGCCACCACGCCACCGGCGAAGTGATTTTGTCGGGCGCGCGTCTTGCACGCGCCGTTGGAGCGCATCACCTTCGCGCCATGTCGTATTGCGCCTCCCGTTTTCACACGATCCGCCGCCGCACGCATGAGGTGATGGTCGGCGGCGTCGGCGTCGGCGCCGGCCATCCGCTCCGGCTGCAATCGATGACCACGAGCGACACGCAGGACATCGCCGCCACCGTCCAGCAATCGATCGCGCTCGCCGAGGTCGGCTGCGAGATCGTGCGCGTGACCGCGCCCAACGTCGCCGCCGCGCAATGCCTGAAGGACATCCGGGCGAAGTTCTCGGCTGCCGGCTTCGCGCACGTCCCGCTCGTGGCGGACATCCATTTCCTGCCGAGCGCCGCGATGGAAGCGGTGGAGCACGTCGAAAAAATCCGCGTCAATCCCGGCAACTACGCCGACAAGAAAAAATTCTCCGTTCGCGAATACTCCGACGCCGACTACGACTCCGAGCTCCAGCGCCTGCATGAGGCCTTCTCGCCGCTGGTGAAGCGTTGCCGGGAGCTCGGCCGCTCGATGCGCATCGGCACCAACCACGGCTCCCTCAGCGACCGCATCATGAACCGCTACGGCGACACGCCGCTCGGCATGGTCGAAAGCGCGCTGGAGTTTCTCCGCATCGCCGAATCACACTCCTATAATCAGATCATCCTCTCGATGAAGGCCTCGAATCCGAAGGTGATGATCCAGGCCTACCGGCTGCTCGTGGAACGCATGGCGCGGGAAAACATGCACTATCCGCTCCACCTCGGGGTGACCGAAGCCGGCGACGGTGAGGACGGCCGTATCAAGAGCGCCATCGGTATCGGCTCGCTCCTGCTCGACGGCCTCGGTGACACCATCCGCGTCTCCCTCACCGAGGACAGCGTCTACGAAATCCCTGTCGCTCGCGCGATCGCGGACAAAGCGATGAGCCGGTGGGAAGGTAGGAGCCTGCTTGCAGGCGATTCTCCCGATCCATCGCGCGCAAGCGCGCTCCTACCTGCACGCTTCGACAGCCTCGATCCTTACCATTTCACCAAACGTGAAACCGTGACGCTCGCCCTCAGCGATCACTGCCACGTCGGCCCCGAGCAGCCGCCCCGTGTGATCGTGCGCATCGAGTCGGTCGCCCGGCTGGCCGAGGCGGCGCAGGCCCTCGCCTCGCCCAAACTGAAAGACACGCCGCCCGAGGGCCTGCTCATCCCCCTCGCCACCGCCGGCGATCTCGCGGCCCTCTGCGAGACGGCGGCGCGCGCGCCACTACCGGTCGAGTTTCTCGTCCTTGAACTCGGTCCCTCACTCACGCCCGATTTTTTGCAACCGCTGCTTGCGATGAGCCGCGGGCGCATGGTGCTGGTGCGGCGTTTCGGCACCGACGATCACGAGGCGCTCGCGGCGTTCGCGGCCCTGGTTCGTCAACACGGTCATTTCCTCGCCGCCGATATCCTGCCCGGAGATTTTCCCGCCCTCGAGGGAACGCTGCGCGGCCTCGGTGACGCAAACCTGGTTTTTACTCTCAGCACTCAGCCTCCGGCGCCCAACTCTCCCGCCCACGCCATCGGCGCCTACCGCCAGCTGGCCGACGCGCTCGCCCAACTCGGCTCGCGCGCGCCGATCTGGATCCGCAACACCACCGCGACCGCCGTGCGCGGCGATCCCAGTTTTCTCTCCAAACTCCTCGAGGCCTCATTCCTCTCCGGCACCCTCCTGTGCGACGGACTGGGCGACCTCCTCAGCATCGAGACCGAGGCGGACCCCGTGCGCGCGACCAAGCTCGCCTACAACGTCCTTCAGGGCGCCGGTGCGCGCATTTCCAAGACCGAGTTCGTCGCCTGCCCGAGCTGCGGCCGCACGCTCTTCGATCTCCAGACGACCACGCAGCGCATCCGCGCCCAGACCGGCCACCTCAAGGGCGTGAAAATCGCCATCATGGGCTGCATCGTGAACGGCCCGGGCGAGATGGCCGACGCCGACTTCGGCTACGTGGGCGGCGCGCCCGGCAAGATCAACCTCTACGTCGGCAAGAACTGCGTCCAATACAACCTCCCGCAGGCCGACGCCGACGCGCGGCTCATCGCGCTCATCCAAGCCCACGGCAAGTGGGTCGATCCCGACCCGGCCCACGCGTGAGCACGCCGCGCCGCGTATTCACGAATGCACGCGCCGTCACCGTATTGTCACCGGAAATTCACCGGCCAGCCGGCTTGCCAAGCCACTTCCGCGGCGATGTAGCGCCGGTCAGATTACGCGGGCGCGCCGGAGTTTTTCTTCGCCTAAACGCACCCGGTGCTGGCAACCTAAAAACCAAAAAAGTTATGCCCAGTCCGGTTGTGAATAAGTTGCGGGGAAGTTCCGCTTGAAGAAATTTTTTGGTTCACAGTTACTGCGCCCTCGTTCAGTTGTTTGCGGTCGTCAGGTTGTTCCTTCCCATGTCGAATCAGCCCCATCCGGCGCTGTCCGTGTCGCACCCCCGGTATTAGCTGGCCATCAGTCGTTTATAATCTGGCGATTTTTCAGTCTCCAGCGCTATGGTCGGACATGAATTTCTTTGCGGCAGGAGGCGGAGGATGAGGCGATGCTCGACAGGTCGGGGATGCCCCGGCAGCGCTATGTGAATAAATCCGTCTTTTCGCCCGTCCCCATGCCAGCTCCGTCTCTCTCTCCCAGCATCTGGGAAACCGTCAAATGCGACTTCAAGTCGCTGTTTCCGGACGACGTTTTCCAAATGTGGTTTGAGCCCATGGTGTGCCTGGATGCCGGCCTCGACTCGATCACGCTCGGCGTCCCGAACGATTTCGCGGCGATCTGGATTCACGACAATTACCTCGACCTGATCACCCAGCGCCTGCGCCTCACGGCTGGGCGGATGGTCAATGTCACGCTCCGCAAGCTGGACGGCGCGGCTGGCCGCCAGGCCCAGAACCACGCTGGCGGCCATCGCTCCGCCGCCGATTCCGCCGCCGCCCGGTCCCGCTCCACCACTCCCGCCGCGCCCCGTCGCGCCGCCCGTTACGACGAACGCGGCCCCGCCGCCGGCTCACTCAACCCGCGCAACACCTTCGAGACCTTCGTCGTCGGCTCCAACAACCAGATGGCGCACGCCGCCGCCCTCGCCGTCGCGCAGGCCCCCGCCCAGGCCTACAACCCCCTCTTCCTCTACGGCGACACCGGGCTCGGCAAAACCCACCTGATGCACGCCATCGGGCACGCCATCCTCCGCCACAACCCCGACGCGCGCGTCGCCTACCTCTCCACCGAGAAATTCACCAACGAGTTCATCCAGGCGTTGCAGGAGAAGAACCTCGTCAAATTCCGCCAGCGTTACCGGCACGCCGATGTGCTGCTCCTCGACGACATCCAGTTCCTGTCCGGCAAGGAAGGCATCCAGGAGGAGTTCTTCCACACCTTCAACGACCTCTTCGAAGCCGGAAAGCAGATCGTGTTGTCGAGCGACCGCCGCGCCAGCGAGATTTCAAAACTCGAGTCGCGCCTCGTCTCCCGCTTCGAATGGGGCCTGCCCGCCGACATCCAGGCGCCCGATTTCGAGACCCGCTCCGCCATCCTCCGCGCCAAGGCCGCCAGCCTCAAATGCGAGGTGCCCGAGCCCGTCCTCGCCTTCATCGCGCAGCACATCACGCGCAACATCCGCCGCCTCGAGGGCGCGCTCATCAAAGTTGCCAGCTACACCGCGCTGACGAGCAAGACCCTCGACCTCGCGACCGCCGAGCGCCTTCTGCACGACGTGCTGATGGAGCAGGCGCAGACGATCCTCACCATCGAGACGATTCAAAAACGCGTGGCCGATCACTACCAGATCCGCCACAGCGACATGACGAGCAAGCGCCGGCCCAACAACATCGCCATTCCCCGCCAGATCGCGATGTATCTCGCCCGCACGCTCACCAAGCACTCGCTCCAGGAGATCGGCGACGCCTTTGGCGGCCGCGATCACGGCACCGTCATCCACGCCTGCAAGGCCGTCGACAACATGATGGAGCAGGACTCTTCCGCCCGGGGCTCCGTCGAGTTCCTGAAGGCGCAGCTCGCGAAGTAAGCGTGGCGCGGGGCGCCGCAGTTGAGAGTCGGTGGCTGGGGGTGAGAGTGGGCTCGCGGGTGCAATAGGAAGTGCAGTCAGCCGGCTGTAGCGGCGGTCTGTGACCGCCGTCGATGCGCCAAGGGTTCTCGTTCGGCGGTCACAGACCGCCGCTACAACCAGGGCATCCGCGTGCTGACCTCACTTTCTGTTACACCCGGGGATCGCCGCGCCCACGCCCGCTGCTTGCCTTGCTCGCCCAACTCTCAACACTCATTTCTCAACTTTCATGAATCTCACGCCCGAACAAAAAGCCGCCGTCGCCAGTTGGGTCACCGCCGGCGACAACCTCTCCGTGGTCCAGAAGAAACTCGCCGAGCAGTTCAAACTCTCGCTCACCTACCGCGACGTGCGCTTCCTCGTCGACGACCTCGATCTCACGCTCAAGGACGCCGCGCCCAAAGTTGACGCCTCGGATGTCACCAAGGCCGCACCGCCGCCCAAGCCCGCAGCGGAAAAGTCCGCCGAGAAGAAGGGCTTTTTCGACAAGGCCAAGGAAAAGCTCGGACTCGCCAAGGACGAGGTGCCGGAAGAAGCCGCGGCCGACGCCGAGGCCGAATTCGCGGACGATCTCCCTCCCGCCGGCGCGAGCACCGTGTCCGTGGCCGTCGACAAAGCCACGCTCATCCCCGGCGCGATCGCCAGCGGCAGCGTGACGTTCAGCGACGGTGTCACGGGTCAGTGGGTCGTCGATCAATACGGCCGCCCCGGCTTCACCAAGATCAGCCAGGCCGGCTACCGGCCGACGCCCGAGGACGCCCAGTCCTTCATGCAGGAACTCAGCCGCGCGCTCCAGCAGCGCGGTTACTGAGCCTCCGCGCCCGCCATCTTCGCGACCGCCGCGCGAAATTCGCCGATCGCAAACGACTTCGCCAAGCACGCCAGAGGTGCTCCCGCCAGTGCAGCAGCACCGAGATTTCGTGGGGAGTAGCCGCGAACGTGAGCGAGTGGTTCCCGGGCGAGCCACTAGCTCACGCTTATCGCAGCTACCCGGCGTTGCGCTGTCACGTTGCTTCTGGGGCGCTGAACAACGGACGAACCGTGATAGGACCGTTCTCCGATCCGACGGCGCAAGGGAGCGCTTGAGCAACCGCTGAACGCGGTGCGGGAATCGTGCCGCGCTTCAGCACCGGGCGGTTTTCGTTTCAGTCGGTGAAACAGGCCTACGCACATCGCTTGCCTTGCATCCCCCGGCCCAATGTAGGGGATTTGCCCGCTTGCTCCACGGCGCTGTCGCGAACAAGCTATCGTCTCCGCCGCTCATGAAAGCGACCACGACCCTCGGTGGTATGCCCCGCGACCCGCTCTTTCGGGTGTGGTTTCTTTTTTACGTATGGGCGCTGGCCGGATGTTTCTTCGCTCCGGGTGCGCGCTGGCCTTGGTTCGCGTGGCTGGGCGGCGCCTCGATCACCTGCTGGTTGCTCTACCGCCGCAACATGCTCGCGGGCATCGCCGGATTCTTCACCTGTGGCAGCGCCGTCGCCGCCACTCTCCCCGACGCCGCCGCCATCCTCGGGTTTGGGTCGCTACCACCTGCGACCGTCGACGCGATCCTCAACCATGTGCGCTACCCGATGGTCTTTCGGCTCTACGTGCTCGCCATGCCCTTCGTGCCGCTCGTGGTGCTCGCCGAGCACATCGCCTCGCGTCACCGCATCCTCCGTCGGTTCGAGGAGAGCGTCGCCGAGCACCGGCACGATGGCCGGGTGATTCCGCCGTCCGGTTACTACTTGATCACGCGCCGCTGAGCAGCCGGAGAAACTCCGCCTCATCGATCACGGGCACCCCGAGGTCGCGGGCCTTGTCGAGTTTCGAGCCAGCCTCGGCACCCGCGAGCACGTAACTCGTCTTCTTGCTCACGCTGCCGCTCACCTTGCCGCCGGCGGCGAGGATTTTCTGCTCGGCCTCCTCGCGCTTCATCGTCGGCAACGTGCCCGTCAGCACGAAGGTCTTTCCGGTAAACCGGCCCGCCTCCAGCACCGTGCCCTGCGGATCGATGCCGAGCTGGTCCAGCTTCGTCAGCAACCGCCGGCCCGGCTCGCTCGCGAAAAACTCCAGCGCGCTCGCCGCCACCGCCGGCCCGATTTCCGAGGGAACGCCAGCGAGGACGCCGCCGTTGAGCGCGGCGAGTTCGGCCTCGATCTCCACGCGACGCGCCTTGCGGCGCTCCTTCTCCGCCTCGTCCTTGGCCGGATTCTTTTTCGAATTCGGGCTGTCGCGCTCCTTTTCCTCCTCGAGGGCGGCTTTTTGCAGCACGGCGCGGAGGAGTTTCGAATCCACGAGCTCGGCGAAGTTGCGGTGCCGTTGGCCAAGTTCGCGCGCCGTGCTTTCGCCCACGTCGGGCACGCTCAGCGCGTAGAGCCATTTTTCCAACGGCAGCGTCCGCGCGGCGTCGCGGGCGGCCACGAGCTTCGTCGCGTTTTTCTCGCCGAACACGCGCGGCTCATCGGCGGTGCCGAGGTTGAGTGTCGCGAGGGTTTCAAGCGAAACATCGTAGAGGTCCGGCGGATCGCGCACGAGGTCGAGTTCGACGAGCTTCGCCGCCACGGTCTCGCCGAGCCCGTCGATCGCCAGCGCGCGGCGGCTGCAAAAGAAACCGAGCCGGCCGGCCCGCTGCGCACGGCAGTCGTAATTCTGGCACTTCCACGCTGCGCCGACGCCGCTCTCGGTGTCGACCGCGACCCTGGCGATTCTTCCGCCGCACACCGGACACTTGCCGCCCACGGCGGCGAGCAGATCAAACTCCGGTGCGCCCGCAAGGCGCTCCTCGGGGAACGATCGCAGCACCGCCGGGATCACCTCGCCCGCCCGCTCGATCTCGACGAGATCGCCGACGCGGATGTCCTTGCGGCGAATCTCGTCCTCGTTGTGCAGCGTCGCTCGGCTGATCGTGCTCAGGGAGAGAAACACCGGCTCCAGTTCCGCGACGGGACTGAGGATGCCGGTCTTGCCAACCTGAATCGTGATCGACTTCAGGCGGGTGCGGGCGGTGTCGGGCTTGTATTTGTAAGCGATGGCCCAGCGCGGCGATTTGTCCGTCGCGCCGGCGGTGCGCTGCTGTTCCACAGAATCGAGTTTCACCACCGCGCCGTCGGTGCCGTAGGCAAACGTGCGCCGGAGTTGGTCGAGTCCGCCGATGGCGGCCCACGCCTCGTCGATGCCGCGCACCGTCCAGTATTTCTCGACGGCCGGCAGTCCCCAGGCGCGGATTTTCTCCTGCAACTCGGTCTGCGAGCGCACGATCTCGGGCTCGCAGTAGCCGAGGCTGTAGAGCACGATTGAGAGGCGGCGCTTCGCGACTTCGGTGGGGTCGAGCTGCTTGATGGTGCCGGCGGCGGTGTTGCGCGGGTTGGCGTAAAGCTCCTCGCCCGCGGCGGCGCGCTCGGCGTTGAGCCGCTCGAACT
The DNA here is from genome assembly GCA_016235555.1 of Verrucomicrobiota bacterium. Taxonomy (GTDB): domain Bacteria; phylum Verrucomicrobiota; class Verrucomicrobiia; order Opitutales; family Opitutaceae; genus JACRKC01. Next base: position 41,826 of record JACRKC010000124.1, on the reverse strand, counting down.
CGGCCTGCGTCATGTAGATCTCGCCGCGGATCTCGACGAGGCGCGGGGCCACACCCGTGAGCTGCCGCGGCAACACCGCCTCGGGGATGGTGAGGACGTTGCGCGTGATGTCGTCGCCGCGATCGCCTTTGCCGCGGGTGACGGCGCGGACGAGTTTGCCGTCCTCATAGGTGAGACTCACGGCCAGCCCGTCGATCTTCGGCTCGACGGTGTAGCGGAGGTCGTCGGTTTCGAGGAGCTTCACGAGGCGGGCGTGAAACGCACGCAGTTCGGTCTCGTTGTAGGTGTTGTCGAGACTGAGCATCTTCTGCCGGTGCGCGACCTCCTTGAAACCCTCCGTGCGATCGTCGCCGATTTGCTGCGTGGGCGAGTCGGCGCGGGCGAACTGCGGAAACCGTTGCTCAAGCTCGCCGAGCTCGTGCACCAGCAAATCGAAAGCGAAGTCACTGATCTCCGGCTGGGCCTCTTTGCGGTAAAGCTCTTCGTGGCGCGCGACCTCGGCGTGGAGCTGGGCGATGCGGTGCTGGGCCTCCGAAGGGGACATGCCGTGATTTCAACCAGCCGTGGACCGCAGTCGAGCCCGCGAATTGCCGGTCACTTGCCCGCCTCGAGCTGGCCCAACTGCGTGCGCGCCTGGGGAAAATCCGGCCGCTGCTGGAGCGCCGTGCGCAAGGCTGCGATCGCCTCGGCGCGGCGGCCGAGCCGGGCGAGGGCGTTGCCGAGCGCGGCGAGTGCGTCGGGGTTGATCGGCGACAGCTCCACCGCCCGCCGCAGCCGCTGCGCCGCCTCCTCGTAGCGGCCGAGTTCGGTCAGCACGTTGCCGAAATTGTAGAGCGTGCGCGCATCGTCGGGGCTCACCGCCAGCGCACGCCCGAAGTAGCCCGCCGCCTCGTCCCGCCGGCCGGACATCGCGCAGAGGATGCCGAGATTGCAGAGCGCCGACGCGCTGTGCGGGTCGATGCGCAGCGCCGACTCGAAGCGCGCCTGCGCCTCGGCCGCGGCGCCTTTCATGGCGAGCGCGACGCCGGAACCGACGAGCGAGTTGACGTGCCGCGGCTGACGTTCGAGCACGAAGGCGTATTCCTTGAGCGCCTCGTCGGGCTGGCCGACGTCCGACAGGGCGTTGCCGAGGTTGTTGTGCGCCTCCAACAGGTCGGGCTTCGCGGCGATGGCCGCGCGATAAAACGGGATCGCCTCGACCGGCCGGCCGCGCTGTTCGAGCAGGTGCCCGAGGTTGTTGTTGGCGTTCGGGTAGGCCGGAGCGATTTCGAGCGATTTTCGGTAATCGCGCTCGGCGTCGTCGAGCCGGCCCGCCTGCGCGACGGCCATGCCCCGGTTGTTGTAGGCGAGGTAGTTTTCCTTCCCCGCGACCGCGACGACGTGATCGAACAGCGCGAGTGAATTCCGCCAGTGCCGCTGCTGATCCCACGTGCGCGCCGCTCCAGCGAGGAGCACCGCCGCCGCGGCCCACGCCCACGCGCGCCGCGCGCCGGGCCCATGCACCGCGTCCGCGATCGTCCACGCGACCGCGATCGTCACGCCCAGCATCGGCAGGTAGGTGTAGCGGTCGGCCATCGACTGAATGCCCACCTGCGCCACCACGCCGCTCGCCGGCAGCAGCGCCACGAGAAACCACAACCAACCGGCCGCGATCCACGGCCGACGCGCGCGCTGCGTCCACGCCAGCCAGCTCAAGCCCGCGATGAACACCACCGAGGCCGCCACCGCCGCGCCCGGCCAGTAACCGGGGTGCGGGTAGAGCACCGCGAGATTGAAGGGGGCGAAAAACTTTCCGAAGTAGCGCGCAACCGCCACGGCGCCGTTCGCCAGCCGCGCGTCCCACGCGAGCACCGTCGAGAGCGTGCCCACGCCTTTTTGCGCGACGATGGTCACGATGCTCACCGCGAGCGACAGCACGCCGAACGGAATCTTCTCCACGAGCAACCGCCACCACGCCTCGCGTTCGTGCCGGCGCCACGGCCAGAAATCGATCACCAGCAGCACCACGGGCAAAGTCACCACCATGGGCTTGCTCGCCAGGCCGGCCGCAAACGCCGCGAGCGCGGCGACGTAGCGCCAGGCCGCCCCACCCTTCTGGTCGCGCTGCGCCTCGGCGTAACCCGCGTAGGCCCACAACGTGAGCAGCCAGAAAAATCCGCTCAGCACATCCTTCCGCTCGCTCACCCACGCCACCGACTCCACGCGCAGCGGATGCCACGCAAACACCGCCGCCACGATCGCGCTCGTCCACAGCCGCCCGGTCAGACGCCGCAGCAGCAGAAACGCCAGCACCGCGTTGATCGCGTGCCACCCCACGTTCGTCGCGTGGTGCCCTGCCGGTCGGTCGCCGAAGACCTGCCAGTCGAACATGTGCGAAAGCCAGGTCAGCGGGTGCCAGTAGGAGATATTCAGATTGAGCGTCGCCCATCGCACACTCTCCGCCGTGAGCCCGGCGCGCACGTGATCGTTGGCCGTCACGTAATCCGGATCGTCGTAGTTGACAAACTCGCACCGCGTCGCCGGCCAGAACAGCGCCAGCGTCACAAAAAACAATGCCGCCATCACCAGCCACGCCTGCCGGGTCGCCTGCCCCGTCGCCATCGGACGTGCGCCGGAAAGTGCGACGACGGGCGAGGCGGCGGCCGGTGCGCCCGGTTTCGCCGGTTTGGACTTTGGCTGGCTCATTTGGCGCCGACTGTGGCCGCCAGGTCGCTGCTTTCAACCCCGGGCCGCGGCCGTCCCAGCCGCGCCTCCAGCGCCCGTCGATAGAACGCCACGCCGCGATAAAGCGACACCGCCAGCGCCGCCCCGGTCGTGTCGGCGATCCAGTCCGCCAGCGAGCACGACCGCCCGGGCACAAAATACTGGTGCCACTCATCGCTCGCGCCATATGCCGACGCCGCGAGCCAGGCCCACGCCGCCGCGCGCCAACCCGTTCCCATCCGGCACAACAACGTGGCCAACAGCCCGTGGATCAGAAAATGGACCACCTTGTCGATGTTCGGAATCTCCGGCCCGGCCACGACCGACCGGCTGGAGGCATAGAAGATCAACCCGGCCACGAGCAGCGGCCACAGCCATTGACGCCGGCGAATTTCGGTTTCGGTTGGGTTTCTCAATCGAAAAATCGGCAATCCAAAATCGAAAATCAAAGTGGTCGGGCCGGTGAGATTCGAACTCACATAAGCCATTTCCCAAGTCCATGCCGAGTCAAAAACATAGGAGACCGGGGGCATGGGATACACACAAACCAACACACACGCGGCGCGGCGGGCACCCCTGCGCGCGCGATCGCGGGCGGCGTCGAATGAGGACGGAGAGACAAAGGCGCGGGGCCTAGAATCGAACAAGGGCGCTGCCTTGCGCAACAGGCGCGCGCCCTTGGGCGATTCGTGTCGGACTCGTCCCGCTGCTCTCAACCACGCGCGCCGTTCAACGCAGGCCGGCGGCGTTCCGGGTGCGAAAACCTCCCGGGCCGCGCTGCGCGTTCCGGGTGCGAAAATAAATAAATTGGGGCTTGCGCAGGCCGCAGGGCCGCGGAGCGGCCCGCGGCCTGCTCTTCCCTTGTTTATAGTCACCACAATTTCTACGCGAATTGGGTGCAGACGGTGCTTTGCAGGCAGAAACGCCACGAAAGCGCAGAATGTGAAAAGCGATTGTGCTTGATGCGGGTGAGATACTCAACCCGCACGAATATCACAATGAGCAATACACAAACAAAGTTACTCGACCTCAACGAAGCGGCGGCGCGCCTGCACGTCTGCAAGCGCATGTTTTACCGCCTCGTTCAACAGAAACACTTGCCGCCGCCGTTGAAGGTGGGTCGCAAGTCCCTCGTCCTCGAATCGGACATCGAGGGTTATCTCGCGGCGCTGATTCGTGCCCGCAACGACGCATGATCTGTTTCGTCTTCAAGCCAAAGCGGCGCGTCCACGGCGTGCTGCGGGTGTCGAAAACCTATTTCGGCAAGCTGCAAATGCCGTGGGAGCATGGCGGACCGTCGGTCATCGCCCTGGACACGACGGACAAGCGCGTGGCCGTCGACGCGCTGAACCAGATGGTCAAAGAACGCCATCAGGAGCGCTTGGGGCAATTAGCCCCTCGCGAGACGAGAGAAGCCGCGGAGAGGCCGCTAAACGAGCTGCTAGAGGCATTCTTGGATGATCTCAAGGCGAAGGGCCGCTCCGAGAACACGCTCGCCAAATACCGGAGCAATGTCGGCACCCTGTTTGCGGCGTGTGGCTGGACGGAGTTACGCAGCGTAACCGCGCGGACGTTCTGCCAGTGGCGCACCGCCAGCGACCTGTCGCCGAAGTCGAAAAACGACACGCTGGCGAATGCCTGCGGATTCTTCGGGTGGCTGCAACGTCAGCGCATGACACTGGACAACCCGCTCGAAAACGTGGGTCGGGTCGACACGCGGCTGGTGCCGCGTTTCCGGCGCGCGCTGAGTGAGGCGGAGCAGGCGCGACTGCTGGGCGGCACCGGGCCAAAGACGGGGCGCGCGGGGGGCGCGCGGGATTTTCGCAACGTGATTTACCTCCTCGTGCTCGAAACGGGCATCCGGCGCAACGAGCTGCAAAACATGAAAGTGGGGGACCTGAATTTCGACACGCCGGCGCCGTTCATCCGCATTCCGGCGGCCATTGCGAAGGGCCGGCGGGAGGCGCATCTTCGTCTCCGGCCCCACGTCGTCGAAGCGGTGCGGTCGGTGCTGCCACCCCACGCGCTTGACTGCGAGTGGGTGTTTCGCAGCCGCGTGCCGCGCATCTCGACGATCAAGCGCGATCTCGGGCAGGCGGGCATTCCGTTTGAAAACGAACATGGGCGCATGGACCTGCACGGGCTGCGCGTGACGTTCTGCACGAATCTCCTGAACGCCGGGGTGCACCCGCGGGTCGTGCAAGAGCTGATGCGGCATAGCGACATCAAGCTGACGATGAAAAATTACACGGACACGTCACAGCTCCCGCTCGCGGCGGCGCTGGACAAGTTGCCCAAAGTTCCGCTGCGGAACGACACACACCACGACACACACGACGACACACAAACGCTGTCCGCGGCGGTGCTCGTCGAGTCCGGGGAGGTCGCGCCGGTGCAATCGAGGCCGCACTTGCAATCCGGCTGATGCTACACTCTTATGCACGAAGAGGCGCATCAATTCGGCATGATGCGTCTCGGGGAAATTGGTCGGGCCGGTGAGATTCGAACTCACGACCTCTTGCACCCCATGCAAGCGCGCTACCAGGCTACGCTACGGCCCGAACAAGAGAGGGGTCACAAAGCGACATGGCCCGGGACGACGCAAGTGCTTTTTCGTGTTTCTGCGCCCGCCCCGTCGTCACGCCCTGCAAGCTTTCAGTTCTAGCCGGAAACAATCGGCTCGCCCCTGTCCACCGATTCCCAAAAGTTCCTCTCCCCTTTCCTCCCTCCCCTCCTCTCTATCCCTAACTCCCCCCACCATGGACAAAGTTCGCCTCGGCATCATCGGTTTCGGCGGCATGGGTCAGGCCCACGCCCGCAATCTCCTCGACGGTAAGGTCCCGCGCTGCGAAGTCGTCGCCGCGTGCGACGCCGTCGAGGCCAACCTGAAGAAATTCCCGCAACTCCGCGGCTTCGCCACGCCCGAGGAACTTTTCGCCGCCCAGTGCTGCGATGCCGTCCTCATCGCCACGCCGCACTTCGCCCACACCACCCTCGGCATCGCCTCGCTTAAGGCCGGCCTGCACACCCTCGTCGAGAAACCCATCTCCGTCCACAAAGCCGACGCCGAGCGCCTCATCGCCGCGCACACCGACAAGCGACTCGTCTTCGCCGCGATGTTCCAACTGCGCACCGACCCCTTTTATCAGGTCATTCGCAACCTCGTGCGCGGCGGCGACCTCGGCCAGGTGCGCCGCGTGCAATGGACCATCACCAACTGGTTCCGCACCTACGCCTACTACGGCATGGGCGGCTGGCGCGCGACGTGGAAGGGCGAGGGCGGCGGCGTCATGCTCAACCAATGCCCGCACAACCTCGACATGTTCCAGTGGATCTTTGGCATGCCGAAGCGCGTCACCAGCTTCTGCTCCTTCGGCCGCTACCACGACATCGAAGTCGAGGACGACGTGACCGCCTACCTCGAGTTCGCCGACGGCGCGCACGCCACGTTCATCTCCTCGACGGGCGAGGCGCCCGGCACCAACCGCTTTGAAATCGCCGGCGAACGCGGCCGTGTCGTCTACGAAAACGAGAAGATCATCTTCGAGAAAAACGAAGTGCCGATGACCGAATTCAGCCGCACCACGCGCGAAGCGTTCGGCCGCCCCCCCGTCACCACCGTCGACATCTCCCCCAAGGATCACGGCGGATCGCACGTCGACATCCTCAAGAACTTCACCGACGCCATTCTCGACGGCGCCAAACTCCTCTCCCCCGCGGAAGAAGGCATTCACTCGATCGAGCTCGCCAACGCCGTGCTCCTTTCCGCGTGGACCGGTCGCGCCGTCGAACTGCCGATGGACAGCGCCGTCTACGAGCGCGAACTCAACCAACGCATCGCGACCTCCAAACCGAAGGCCAAACCCGCCGTCGAAGCCGTCGCCGATCTCTCCAAATCGTTTAACAAGTAAGGCCGTTCGGGTCGTGGACGAGGCGTCCCGCCTCGTGCCTTCACGTTTGTAGCCCCGACTTCAGTCGGCATGATCGCGGAAACCAACTCCGATTCCGGCTGAAGCCGGGGCTACGAACTCAAGCCGCGATCACCTCTTCCATCTCCACCATGCAAATCGGAATCATCGCCGACGCCCCCAATCTCGCCAAACTCCCCGCCGACATCGCGGTCGATTTCCTCGAAGGCTGGGTCGCCGAATGCCTGATGCCGGAGAAGGACGACGCTGCGTTCGCGCCCGTCGCTCAAGCGCTCCGCTCGCACCGGATCCCGATGCCGGCCTCGAACCGTTTCTACCCCGCGCACCTGAAAGTGATCGGCCCCGACCTCGATGCCGCGCGCCTCGACCGCCACGCCGCCATCGCCACGCGCCGGGCGAAGGAACTCGGCATGACGGTGATCGTGTTCGGCAGCGGCCCCGCGCGCACCGCCCCGGCGGGCTTTTCCGCCACGACCGCCTTCGAGCAGTTCGTCGATCTTCTCAAACGCATCGCGCCCGAGGCCCAACGCCACGATGTCGTCATCGCCGTCGAGCCGCTGCAACGCGGTGAAAGCACCATCTGCAACACCATCGTCGAAGGCGCCGAGGTCGTGCGCCGCGTCAATCACCCCGCGGTGCAGTTGCTCGTCGATTCCTTCCACATGGTCCGCAATGGCGAGTCGTGGGACGACATCCTGAAAGTCGGCCCGATCTGCCACGCCCACATTTCCGAAGACAAGGACCGCGCCCCGCTCGGCACCTACGGCGACGATCTCCGCCCGTTCCTCCGCGCGCTCCGCCGCGCGGGCTACGACCAGCGCCTCGCCCTCGAACCCGTCTGGACCGACATCGCGACGCAAGCGAAGCCCTGCGTCGCCGAGCTCCGCCGCCAGATGGCCGACGCCGGGTATTGATCGAGTCGTGGACGAGGCGTCCCGCCTCGTTTCCCATCGGCGCGGAAACCGCGCCCGCCCATGCGCGTCATGGCCCACAACGCTTCGTCCATGACCACCCCGCGCCTCGCCCTCGCGTTTCTCACGCTCGCCGCCGCCGCGACTGCCGCAACCCTCGACGTAAAACTCACCGTCCAGGAGCCGACCGCCTCCGGCCGCCCGCGCTGGCCCGTCACCTCCGGCGTCCCCTTCGCACGAGGCGCGCTGCGCGACCCCGCCGGCCTCACGCTCCTCGACGGCGCCGGCCGCACCGTCCCGCTTCAAACCGACATCCTCGCCCGCTGGCCCGACGGCTCCGTGCGCTGGCTGCTCACCGATTTCCAAACCGATCCGCTCGCCGCGAAGCAAATCCACACCTTCACGTTGCGCCACGATCCGCAACATCCCGCCGCGCAGGCCGCACCCGCCACCTCGCCTCTGCGCGTCACGACCGAACGCAACGTCACCACGATCGTCACCGGCCCACTCCGCCTCGAACTCGACCCCGCCCGTCTCGATCCGCTCGGCGCCGTCTGGCTTGATCGCAACGCCGACGGCCGCTTCGCCGACGACGAACGCGTCACGCGCCCTGCCGGCGGTTTTTTCGTGCGCGACGCCACCGGCAAACGCTTCGAGTCCACGCAAGCCCCCGCCGAGATCGTCGTCGAGGAGTCCGGCCCGCTGCGCGCGTGCGTGCGCGTGACCGGCCGCCACGGCGCGACCGATGGCACGCTGTTCCGCTACATTCTTCGCCTGCACGCCTTCGCCGGGCAGTCGTTCGTCCGTTGCAGTTACACGTTCATCAACGACGCGCCCGAAGTCGTCATGACCAGCGTCAAGGAACTCGGCGTCACCGCCCAGCTCGCCTCGCCGTCCACCACGCCCGCGCACCGCGTTTTTCAACTCGACGAAAATCACTTCGAACTCGATGGCCGCGCCGCCGGCACGCGCGCCCCGGGCTGGACCTCTGTCACGGGCGCGAGCGCCGGCTTCGGTCTCGGCGTCCGCGAATTCTGGCAGCAATGGCCGAAATCCATCTCCACCCACGACGGCGCGATCACCCTCGGCCTCTGCCCCGAACTCCCCGCCGCCCTCTACGACGGCAAGCCGCTCACCGAGGACAACAAGCTCTACTACGCCCTCCACCGCGGCGTGCACACCTTCAAGGTCGGCCTCGCCAAGACGCACGAGTTCACCGCGTTCTTCTTCGGCGCCGACACGCCCGCCGATCGCCTCACGCATTTCTTCGCCGCCGCCGAGGAGCCGCTGCTCGCCAGCACCGAGCCCGCTTACGCCGCCGCCACCCTTGCCGCCGGCGAGTTTCCCGCCGCCGATCCGAAGAAATTCCTCGGCTACGATGCGTGGTTCGACCGCGCCCTCGTCGACCACCTCAAGCGCCGCGATACCGTGCGCGAATACGGCCTGCTCAACTGGGGCGACTGGTATGGCGAGCGCCAGGTCAACTGGGGCAACCTCGAATACGATCTCCAGAGCGGCATGCTGGTCCAATACCTCCGCTCCGGCGACCGCCGCTATTTTCTCCGCGGCGCCCAAGCCGCCCGCCACCACATCGACGTCGACGTCGTCCACGCCACCAACGCCCACCTCAAAAATCCCTGGGGCGCCCCGCCGAAAATCGGCGAGATCTGGCTCCACAGCGTCGCGCACACCGGCGGCTACTTCAACACCCCCGAACTCCCCGTCGAGCGCACCTACCAGATGGGCCACAGCTCCAACTACGGCCACATCTGGGTCACCGGCGACTTGCTCTACTACTACCTCACCGGCGACCGCCGCGCGCGCGAGGTCGCGCTCTCCGTCGCCGACATGATGGCCGCCAACATGGTGGGCAATGTCGGCACGCACATCCGCACCCTCGGCTGGCCGACGATCCTGGTGCTCTCCGCCTACGAGGCGACCGGCGACCCGAAATACCTCCGCGCCGCCACCGACAACTGGAAGACCCTCCGCCAAACGCTCGACCCGCAGCGTGGCTGGGTGGTCAAGCTCGCCTCCGATCACTGCCTGCATCCCGCCGGCAGCACGACCGCGCAGCGCAACACCATCTACAAAGACCAGCGCTGTGAAGGCAACGTGCCGTTCATGGAAGGCCTCACGCTCTGCGCCCTCGCCCGCTATCACCGCCACACCGGCGATCCCGAGGTGCTCAAGGCCATCACCGTCGGCATCGACCAGATGATCCGCGAGTGCTGGCTCGAAGACACGAAAACCCTCCGCTACACCGCCTGCCCGCTCTCGTCGAAAACCTCCTACGGCCTTTTCATGCTCTGCGCCGAGGCGATCGCTTACGAATCGAAACTCACCGGCAACCGCGAGCACGCGCGCATCCTCCGCGAAGGCATCCGCTCCGCGATTCCGAAAGGCAGCGGCGAAAGTTTCGGCAAAGGTTTCGCGCAGATGACCTTCTTCGCGCCCTACGCGCTCAGCCTGCTGGAGTAGCGCGGCCCGCGACTATGCCTTAAGGCATAGTCGCAATTGTTAGACTGACGAACTTTTTGCGACGCCGGTCGCGGGTGGTTGTTCGTTCCGTCGTTGACCTCGCGACCAGCTTCGCGCGGCTTTCTGCCACCCTCCCCACCACCCCATCCCGTTTGTCCACGGCTCAGCCCCCGGTCGTGTCCAACCTTAACTCCCCGCCCCAACATGAAGCTTTGTAACTTCACCCTGCCGGCTGCGCTTTTTGTTGCAGCTGTTTCGTTATCACACGCCCAGACGGCCGCCGCGCCCGCCGCTGCAGCCGCCCTCGCCAAATACGACGCCAACAAGAACGGCGTGCTCGATCCCGACGAACTCGAGCGGATGAATTTGGAAACCGTGCTCCGCCTCTCGCCGTTTGAAGTCCGCACGGACCAGGACCGCGGCTATCAGGCGGCCAACGCCGGTTCGGGCGGCCGCGTCGACATGCCGCTCAAGCTCACCGCCTCGGCGACCTCGGCCTTCACCAAGGAATTCCTCGAGGATTGGAACGTCACCGACATGCGCGAATCGTTCCGCTACGCGATGAATGTCGACGCCGGCAACCTCGCGCAGATGGGCACGCCCTACGGCGAGTTCGAGTTCAACTTCCGCGGCGTCGGCTCCTCCGGCAATTACCCGACCCGGAACTACTTTTTGTTCTACGGCGTCAGCGACTCCTACAATACCGAACGCTTCGAGATGTCCCGCGGCCCCAACTCGATCCTCTTCGGCGACGGCCAGATCGGCGGCGTCGCCACCACCGCGACCAAGGTGCCGCGCCTCGATGGCAACTTCTACGTCGGCACGGCGCGCGTCGATGACTGGGGCGGGCTCCGCACCACCGTGGATATCAACCGAAAGCTCGGCGACATGACCGCGCTGCGCGTCAACGGCAAATACCAGAAGAACACGGTCGCCAGCGCGTGGCGCGACAACGCGCACAACGAGGACCAGGCCGTCACGGTGGCGCTGGCGCACGCGTTCACGCCGCGGACCAAGTTCCGCACGGAAGTCGAATTCGGCCGGGAAAACCGCATGACGTGGGCCAACACCTACGGCGACCAGATGGCCTACTACACACCGGGCTTCATCTTCGATCGCACCAACCCGAACCTCCCCGCCAACCAAGGTCTCGCCGGTATCACCGCCATGAGCACCAACGCCGAGAACTGGACGTTCATCCCCGCCCTGGCCCAGTTCGGGCTCCTCAACACCGGCGGCTCGGCCGCCAACCTCCGCTCCTATCGCTCCACCGGCCACGGCTTCCCCATCCAGCCCGACGGTCGCGCCGACCTGCCCGGCGTCAGGACCGCCGCGCGCCTCCCCAGCCGGGAATTCAACCTCGGCGCCAACGACACGATCGGTCGGTTCAAGAACCAGGTCTACAGCTTCTACCTCGACCAACGGATCACGGATAACCTCTTCGGCCAGATTTCCTATTACCACTACGACAACGACCGCAACGAGCGCTCCAACGCGCGCGCCGGCTCGCTCCAGCTCGACATCAATCGCTACCTCCCCAACGGCCAGCTCAACCCCAAGGTCGGCATCGCCTACGGCGAGGCGACTCCGGGCAAGAGCCATCAGGACAATTGGGTCCACGAATGGCGCGGCCTCCTGCGCTGGAACACCCGCCTGCCCTTCCGCGGCAAGGGCCAGTTCTCCGCCATCGTCGGCGAACGCAACGAACGCTTCGAAGCCCGCGCCTTCAGCCCCGCGCGGCTCGACGGCCCGAACCAGAACTGGCTCGCGGCGGAAAACACGCTCCGCTACCGCTACTACGCCGATGAACCCAGCCGCTACGGCAGCCGGTTCCTGCCGCCTCCCACTCCAGGTTTCACCTACGGCTACGTCCAGACCGGCTTCGCGTCGACTGAGTTCAAGGACATCAAATATCTCCAAGGCGTCGCCGCGACCTCATTCCTCGACGATCAGGTTTCGCTCGTGCTCGGACTCCGCCGGGACGACCAGTTGAACCGGCAGCAGGGCAACATCGGCGGATTCCCCGACGCCCATGGCCTCCAAAGCTACGGCGGCTTCGTGCCGGGCCTGGGCAACCGCCCCGGCGCGTGGAACATCGGCAAAGCCAAACCGATCACCGGCAACGTCGGCACCGTCGTGTGGCTCGACCAGAAGCAGCGCGTCGGCCTGTTCTACAACTACTCGGAAAATTTTGCCCCGCCCACCTCGGGCGCCGCCAAGATCACCGGCTGGAACGCCGACGGCACCATCATCAGCCAGGCCTTCGGCGCGACCACCGGCAACGGCACCGAATACGGCGTCCGGTTGAGCCTTCTCGACGGCGCGCTCTACGGCGAGATCCGCCACTACGACAACCAGCAGGTCGACCGCATCGACGGCCCGCCCACCGGCAACTTCAACTCCCTCTGGCAGAACGCCGGCAATTCCTACAACACCAACCCTGACTACGCCGGCGTATCGTGGCGTGACGTCGCCGCCCTCAACACCAACGGCTACGAGATCCAGGTCACCGGCAACTACAAGGGCTGGCGCGTCAGCGCCAACTACGCCCTGCCCAAGACCGAGAACATCGCCATCCGCCCCGTGACCCAAGGGTATTTCGCCGCGTTTCTCCCGAAGTGGACCGATTGGGCGAACAATCTCCGCAACGACAAGGGCGACGTCCTCACGACCGACAACCAGACGCAGATCCGCAACCAGATTGTGAACCTGCAAAACAACTTCGCCGGCGTCGCGCCCGGCACCGTCAACAACGGCACGAACAAATGGACCGGCTCGCTCAACGCCAACTACTCCTTCCCCCGTGAAAGCAAGCTGCGCGGCTGGTCGGCCGGCTGGGCCGTCAGCGGACGCGGACGGCGCAAGGTCGGCTCCGTCAATCCGAACATCCTGTTCAACCTCCCCGTCGGCACCACCTCCACCCCGGACCAGAACAAGCAGGCCTCCTTCGCCTATGTCTACGCCACGACCTACTGGGTCCAGGACATGAACGCCTCCTACACGCGCCGCATCGGCAAGCACAACTGGAGGTTCCAGGTGAACATCAACAACGTCTTCGACAAGGACGACTACCTGTTCCAGAGCTACACGACCTATCGTGAGCTCGGCCAGGCGACCAATCCCTTCGTCGGCGGCATGGTCAACAATGGCTTCAACTACTTCGACCCACGGAAGATCTCATTCACCACCACGGTCAGTTTCTGAGGCGCCTGCACCGCCTCTCCTCCGCCGCCGCTCCCTTTCGGGCGCGGCGGCTTTTTGACTCAACCACCGCGACTCGCTCAATCGTCCGGACATCGCCACCGCGCCGGGCGCTGGACTTGGCCCCGATTCCGCGGCAGCATCTTCTTTCCCACCTCGCATGATCCGCGTCTACTCCACCTCCGCCGGCACTCTGCTCGAAGCGTCGGGCCGGTTCCTCCAACCCGCCTCGCCCCTCGCGTTCGACGCCCTTTTCGCCGTCGCCGATCCCGGCGTCCTCGTGCGCGGCGCGCTCGCGACCGCCACGCCGATCGCCGCGCCTGCCCTGCGAAGCCTTGGCGAAGCAGGGAGCGCCAGCGAGTGGCCCCTGCTCGCCCCGCTCCAGTCGCAGGAAATCTGGGCCGCCGGCGTCACCTACCTGCGCAGCAAAACCGCCCGCATGGCCGAATCGAAGGACGCCGGCGGTGGCACGTTCTACGACAAAGTCTACGAGGCCGAGCGGCCCGAGATCTTTTTCAAGGCCACGCCCCATCGTGTCGTCGGCCCCGGCGGGGCTGTGCGCATTCGCGCCGATTCCAAGTGGAATGTCCCCGAGCCCGAACTCACCCTCGCGATCAACTCCGCGGGAAAAATCTTCGGCTACACGATCGGCAACGACATGAGCTCGCGCGACATCGAGGGCGAAAATCCACTCTACCTCCCGCAGGCCAAATCCTACCACCGCGCCGCCGCCATCGGTCCCTGCCTCGTCGTCACCGACACCCTCCCCGCCTCCGACACGGTCATCGCCATCGCCATCCACCGCGCCGGCGCCGCCGTCTTCACCGGCCAGACCACCGTCGGCCAGATCAAGCGTCCGCTCCCTTCGCTCGCCGACTGGCTCTTCCGCGAAAACTGTTTTCCCCACGGTTGCTACCTCATGACCGGTGTCGGCGTCGTCCCGCCCGACACGTTCACCCTCCAGCACGGCGACGAAATCCGCATCACGATCGAAGCCGTCGGCACGCTCGTGAACTCAGTCGACTAATTCTGTAGCGGCGGTCTATGACCGCCGAATTCCTATCTTACAAACTCGGCGGTCACAGCCCGCCGCCACAACTCTCCCCAGCTCCATGTCCCTCCACGGTCTCTCCCTCCTCGCCGGCGCCCACGGCGCCACCGGCGGAAAAACCTTCCACGCCATCAACCCGGCCACGAGCGAACGCCTCGCGCCCGATTTCCACGAAGCCTCCGCCGCCGAAGTCTCCGCGGCGCTCGACGCCTCGGCCGCCGCCTTCGCCATCTACCGCACCCTCTCCGGCGCCGACCGCGCGAAATTCCTCGAAACCATCGCCACCGAGATCGAAGCCCTCGGCGACACCCTCCTGCAACGCGCCCACGCCGAGACCGGCCTTCCGCTCCCGCGTCTCACCGGCGAGCGCGCCCGCACCTGCGGACAGCTCCGCCTCTTCGCCTCGGTCGCGCGCGAAGGCTCGTGGGTCGACGCTCGCATCGATCCCGCGCTGCCCGACCGCCAGCCGCTCCCCCGCCCCGATCTGCGCCGCATGCTGATCCCGCTCGGACCCGTGGTGGTGTTCGGCTCGAGCAACTTTCCCTTGGCGTTCTCCGTCGCCGGCGGCGACACCGCCTCGGCCTTCGCCGCCGGTTGCACCGTCGTGGTGAAAGCCCACCGCGCCCACGCCGGCACCGCCGAACTCGTCGGCGGCGCCATCACGCGCGCCGTCGCCGCGTGCGGCCTGCCCGGCGGCGTGTTCTCGATGATTCACGGCGGCGGTGCCACCGTCGGCATCGCGATGGTGAAACATCCCGCCACGACCGCCGTCGGTTTCACCGGCTCGCACGCCGCCGGCCGCGCGCTCTTCGATGCCGCCGCGTCACGCCCGCACCCGATTCCCGTTTTCGCCGAGATGAGCAGCCTCAACCCGGTTTTCCTGATGCCCGCGGCCATGAGCACCCGCGGCGCCGCCATCGCGCAGGGTTTGCTCACCTCCTTCACGCTCGGCGTCGGCCAGTTCTGCACGAAGCCCGGCCTCATCTTCACCCTGCGCGGCCCGGACACCGACGCGTTTCTCGCCAAACTCTCCGAGCTCGTCCGCACCGCCCCCAGCGCGACCATGCTCACCGGCAGCATCTGCGACGCGTTCAGCGAGCGTCGCGAAAAAATCACCTCCGTCCCCGGCGTCACGCTGCTCGCCGCCGGCGCCCACGCGGCCAATCCCGCCAAGACCGAGGGCCAGCCGAGCGTCGCGATCACCAGCGTCAAACACTTCCTCGCCCACCCTGTCCTCGCCACCGAGGCCTTCGGCCCCTTCACGCTCGTGATCATGGCCGACACGCTCGCGGAGTTCGCCGCATGCGCCGCCGCGCTCGAAGGCCAACTCACCGCCACCGTGCAAGCCGACCCCGCCGACCACGCCGACGCCCGCCCGCTGCTCGCCGCGCTCGAGCAACGAGCCGGCCGCGTGCTCCTCAACGGTTTTCCCACCGGCGTCGAAGTCTGCCACGCGATGAACCACGGCGGCCCCTACCCGGCGACGACCGATGTCCGCTACACGTCCGTCGGCACCGCCGCGATGCTCCGCTTCGCCCGCCCCGTGTGCTATCAGAGCATCCCGGACGCGCTGCTCCCCGACGCCGTGAAAAACGCGAACCCGCTCGGCCTTGTGCGCCTCGTGGAAGGCAAGCCCTCGCGCGATTCTGCCTGAGCTTCAGTAAAGGTCCTCGGGGCAAGCCCCGAGGCATTAGACCAAACCCACCATGCAACCTTCGACCACGCATCGTAGCGGCGAGCGCCAGCGAGCCGACGCTCTTCGACTCGCTGGCGCTCGTCGCTACCCAACCAAGCCGAAGCAAGCTTCGCGGTATCGGACCCAACGAAGATGAAATTCCTGAGGCGGATTACCATCGGCGTCGCTTGTCTCGTAGCTGCTTACTACACCTGCTTCGGCCTGCTCTATTTCGCGGGGTATCGGGTTTATCGGTTCCCTACGGCAGCGATGCAGCCGACAATCATGAAAGGCGAGAAAGCGATTGGCCGCCTATCTGAAAGCTATCGAAACAAAGTCGCTCGCTTCGACATTGTGATACATCGGAGTCGATTCGAAGGATCAGAAGAGATCTACGGAAAACGCGCCATCGGCCTTCCCGGCGAGCATATTGTAATTGGTCCTCAAGGTGTGATTGTTGATGGACGAAAGCTAACGCTGCCAAGCCCCTTGAGCATTGTCGGGCTTCATTTGAAGCCGTGCGATGTCAGAATTCCTCGTGATGCCGTATTCGTATTAGGCGACAACACCGCTAACTCGGCCGACAGCAGGTATCATGGACCCATTCCCTTGAGAGAGGTAATTGGCTACATGGTTTTTAAAAAGTAGCTCAATCATCCTGCTACTCAGCCGTCGTAGGCCGTCACAAACTGCTATGCCCGATCCCCTCCTCGATTCCCCCGCCACCATCTACGACCTCCGCACCACCGCGCCCGGTCCCGCGGGTAAGCTCCCGCTCGAGCCCAACCAGCTCCGCAACATCGCGAGCGGCGATCTCTTCGGCTGGACGCAGAACGCCGGCATGGGGTGGTCACCCGCCGCGCTGCTCGGGAAACAGTTTCTCATTCTCAGCACGCAGGGCGGCATCCGTGCACCCGATGGCACGCCGGTCGCCCTCGGCTACCACACCGGCCACTGGGAAGTCGGCCTGCTCATGGAGGAGGCGGCACGCGTGTTCGCGGCCGAACGCGCCGTTCCGTTCGCGGGCTACGTGAGCGATCCGTGCGACGGCCGCACCAACGGCACCGCCGGCATGCTCGACTCGCTCGCCTACCGCAACGATGCCGCGATCGTCCTGCGCCGCCTCATCCGCTCGCTGCCCACGCGCCGCGGCGTGCTCGGCGTCGCCACCTGCGACAAGGGCCTCCCCGCGATGCTCATGGCCCTCGCCGGCACGCCCGACCTCCCGACCGTGCTCGTGCCCGGCGGCGTCACGCTGCTGGCCGAAGGCGCCGAGGATGCGGGAAAAGTGCAAACCCTCGCCACCCGTTTTGCCCGCGACGAAATCACCCTCGACTACGCCGCCGACATGGGCTGCCGCGCCTGCGGTTCGCCCGGCGGTGGCTGCCAGTTCATGGGCACGGCCGCGACGAGCCAGGTCGTCACCGAGGCGCTCGGCCTCTCACTCCCGCATGGCGCGCTCAGTCCTTCCGGCGCCGAAATCTGGCGCGACCTCGCCCGCCGTTCGGCCCACGCGCTGCTCGCGCTCGAAAAGCAAAACACGACCACGCGCGACCTCCTCACCGAGGACTCCATCCACAATGCCATGGTCGTGCACGCCGCGTTCGGCGGTTCGACCAATCTCGTGCTCCACGTGCCGGCCATCGCCCACGCCGCCGGCCTGCGCCGCCCGACCGTCGACGACTGGGCGCGCGTCAACCGCGAGGTCCCGCGCCTCGTCGACGTGCTGCCCAACGGCCCGAAGCACTACGCCACCGTGCAGGTCTTCCTCGCGGGCGGCGTGCCCGAGGTGATGCTCCACCTGCGCGACGCCGGCCTGCTCAAGCTCGACGCCCGCACCGTCACCGGCCGCACGCTCGGCGAGAATCTCGCGTGGTGGGAAAAATCCGAACGCCGCACCCGCCTCCGTGAAAAACTCCGCGCCCTCGACGGCATCGATCCCGACCACGTGATCATGTCCCCCTCGCGTGCCCGTGAGCGCGGCCTCACCAGCACGATCACGTTTCTCCGCGGCAACCTCGCTCCCGAAGGTGCCCTCGTGAAGAGCACCGCCATCGCACCCGAGGTCGTCGGCGCCGACGGCGTGTTTCGCCACGAGGGTCCGGCGCGGGTCTTCACCACCGAGGGCCAGGCCATCGCCGCGCTCAAGTCCGGCAGCGTCCAGCCTGGCGACACGATGGTGCTCATCGGCCTCGGGCCCGGCATCGGCATGCCCGAAACCTACCAGATCACCTCCGCACTCAAGCACATCAAAAACGGCTCGCGCATCGCCCTCATCACCGACGGCCGTTTCTCCGGCGTCTCGACCGGCGCCTGCGTCGGCCACGCCAGCCCCGAGGCATGGGCCGGCGGCCCGATTGCACGCGTGCGCGACGGCGACACCATCCGCCTCGTCGTCGACACCCGCCGCCTCGAAGGCACCGTCGATGTCGTCTCGCTCTCCGCCGCCGATCTTGCCGCACGCCCGCCGCATCCGAATCTCACGCCCGACCCACGCGTCCCCGCCGACACCCGTCTCTGGGCCGCGCTGCAAAACGCCAGCGGTGGCACATGGGGCGGCTGCGTTTACGACGTGGACGAGATCGTGAAACGCCTGGGCAAGTAGGGGTGCGGCTCGTCCGCACCCTTTTCTCACAAGGCGAAGTCAATTTCGTAGCGGCCGGCCTCCCTGCCCGCCTGTTCAGGACGTTCGCCCGATCCTTCGGCGGGCAGAGACGCCCGCCGCTACGTCGCGACTTCTGGCGCTCTGTTCAGAACAACTTCTTCCCATTCGCCACCGGCGGGAGCGATACGCCCAGCAACCCGGCGAGCGTCGGCGCGAGCGACTCCACGCCCACGCGTTCAGTGCGCACCCCGGCGGGCACACCCTGACCCCAAAACACCAGCGGCACATGCGTGTCGTCCTCGTAAGGCGCACCGTGGCTCGTGCCCGGTGCGACTTTGGTCATGAAATTCGGTTTCATAAAAAACAGCACATCGCGCGGGCGCTCCGGATTGAAACTTCTCCGCGCCATCGCCAGCACCGAATCGCCCTCAATCGGCGCAGCGACCAATTCCGCACGCGTAAACGCATGCCCCATCTGCGGCACCGCGAGCAACGCCCGTTTCACGGTCTCGGCCGCCGCCTCGGCGGTCGTGGCGCGCGCCGCGATCGCGGCAGGACGGAGGTGGTAAGTCGCGTTGTCGCGCGCAAACCACGTCTCCCCCTTCGCGAGCGCGCCGAACTTCGCGTCGAGCGCCTTCTTCACCGCCGCGTCGAGATCGGTCACCTTCACGCGACCTGACGGCACGCCGCTGTCATGTTCCGGCAGCGGCGTCACGCCGTGATCTGCCGTGAGCACGATCACGCAGTTTTTCAGCCCCACCTCGCGATCGATCGTCGCAAAGAGTGCCGCCAGCACGCGATCGAGCCGCAGCACCGAATCCATCACCTCGTGGCTGTCCGGTCCGTAGTTGTGGCCGATGGCATCAACCTGCGAGAAACTGACCGACAGCAGGTCCGTCCCTTCGTGGCGTCCCAGCTTTTCCTCGACGACCGCGCGCTCGGCAAATGCGCCCAGCGCCACGGTCGCAAACGGCGAGTTTTCATAGGCAACGAAAAACGCGTGCGAGTTCGGCGCCGAACCGCCGGTCACCTTCTTGGGAAACACCGGCGTGTAGCCCGAGCCGTCCAATTCACCGGGCGCGGCATCCGGCCCCTGCGTTTTCTCGTAAATCTCCGGGGCCAGCAACCGGTCCCACACCGCACCGTAGTGCGCCGCCGCCGGGTGCTCGGCATTGAATGCCACCACCCACGCCGGCAATTCCGCCCGATAGTAGCGCGACGTCACGAACCGCCCGTTCTCGTCCCAATACGCGCCGTCCGCCTTGTGTCCGCCCGGCAGGATCGCGCCGCGGTCCTTGCCCGAAGCCGCAAACACCCGGCATTTCTCCCCGTAGCGGGCTTTGAGCACGTCGCTGACCGTGGTGGCCAGATAGTTTTGGGGTGAGCGTCCGGTCTTCTGAGGCGCCTTGGCCTGCGTCGGCCCGAGTTCGGCCGGGTTGATCCCCACGAGCGGCGAGCCCGGATCCTCGACACAGTTCACGCTCTCCCACGTCGTGCGATCGATCCACTCGTTGCCGACGATGCCGTGCACATTCGAATACACGCCGCTCAACATGAGCGCGTGCCCCGGCCCGGTGTGCGTGATCGCGTGACGGTAGTGCGCGTTGCGGAAATCCGCGCCACCCTCGAGCAGCCGCTTGAACCCGCCCTCGGCGAAATACGGCCGGAATCGCACCAGATAATCCGCCCGCAACTGATCCACCGCGATGAACACCGCGAGTTTCGGCGGCGCAGGCTCCACCGCGCGCAGCGCGAACGGAGCGAGGCTGACAACAAGGAGGGTCCAACGACGGAGAAACATGGCCGGGACACTGACGGAAATTCGCTCCGGCAAGCAAGCGCCTCGCCTCACCGCTCGGTGACTTTTTGTCGCCAATCCCCGCCAGGGCCTTTTGCTCCTTCGCGCCCCCATGAAATCGCGCACGCTTCTCGCCCTGCTCCTCCTCTCCTCCGCACTCGCGGCCGAGCCGACCGCCACGATCGACGAAGCCATCGCCAAAGGCGACACCGCCGAGGTGAAGCGCCACCTCGCCGCCAAACCCGAACTCATCCGCACACCCGGCGCCGGCAAGATGCTCCCGCTGCACCAAGCCACGCTCCGCCGCAAAGCCGACCTCGTCGCCCTCTTCCTCGATACCGGCGCCCCCATCGATGCGATCGAAGCCGCCAACCGCACCGCGCTCCACATGGCCGTTGAACGCGGTGACCTCGCCATCGTCAAACTTCTGCTCGCGAAGAAAGCCGCGACGACCATCCGCGATCGCAACGGCTGGACGCCCCTCCACCACGCCGCCGCCAAGGATAAGGTGGAGATCGCCCGCGCCCTGCTCGACGCCGGCGCCGATCCAAACTTCATCAGCGAACTCGGCGGCACGCCGCTCCACGAGGCCGCCGCCGGCGCGAGCGCCGACATGGTCAACCTCCTCCTCGCCCGCGGCACCAAGCCCGACATCCGTTCCAAGCCCGGCGTCACCGCCCTCGACCTCGCCCGCGAATATAAGAACGCCGCCGCCATCGAGATTCTCGAGAAGCTGAAGAAATAGCGCGGTTTCAAAACTATCGTGGCCGGATCCGTAGGTCGGGCTTTACGCCCGACGCCCGCCGCAGGCGGACAAGTGTCGGGGATAAACCGATAAACCCCGACCTCCATGGCGGCCGCGGCTCCACTTCAAGCTACTGAAGTTCGCATCATTGAGTAACATGAGGGGTGGTCCGGGGAGCGCCCGCGTCCCGCGGGCTGTCCTCGGCGTCTCGCCGAGGTCTTCAGCGGTGTCGGCGAGACGCCGACACCAGCACCCGAGACGGGTGCGCTCCCCGAACCGCCAAGCGCCGTGATACCCTATTTCGCGGGACCCGGTAAACCGCTCCAACGCCCGCATTCCCCGCTCACTCGCGCAGCCGCATCAGCACGTAGCCGCCATCGTCGAACAGAATCTCGGCTTCTTTTTTCCGGCGCTCGGATCGGTCGATAAACTCCAGCGCACGGGCCGCCGAAATCCGGTCGCTCGCACCCGGTGCGCGCAACCACTCGACATACTGCTCGCGCTTGAACACCGCCGCGCCGCGATATTGCCATATCACGTAGCGCGCCTGCGGCCACGTTTTCCGCGGCAGCCCCAGCCCGTGCTGGCTCGTGTTGTAGATCGGATTGCGCGCAAAGTTCAGCCAGAACGGCGCCGTCGTCCACACGACGATCGGTTCGCCCGCCGGCACCAGCGCCTGCATGGTTTCGTGAAACTGCCGCACCTTCCCTCGCAGCACCCAGTCGTTGTAGGCGGCGTAGTAGTCGCTCCCGGCGAGATCGGCGAACACCAGCAGCGACCCGCGCCCGACGATCTGTTCCCACCGCCGCTTCGCCGACGGCAAAAACGCCACCAGCGCGGTGAGCGCCAGCGCGCCCGCCATCGCCCCATGATGCCGCATCGGGCCGCGCGTCTCGACTGCACCGAGCAGCACCACCATGGCCGGCACCGCACCGATGAGCATCGGGCTGCAATAGCGAATCGACGCCACCTGGCCGAAGATCAACGGCGCCAGCACCGCCACCAAACCAACATAGGCCACCAACGCGGCCCCGCCCGCCGCGATCCCCGCCAGCACGGCCGGCTCCGCGGATTCCCGTTTCCGCCAGACGCCGATCTGCCACGCACTCACCACCGCCAGTCCGCCCAGCGCCACCACGGTGAAAAGGATCGGCGGCACGCCGTAAACCGAACTCGTCAGCGAAAACAACCCGAACGGCTCGCGAACGACGTCCGCTGCCGGCACCTCGTGCCGCACTCCGATCGCCGCCAGATACGTCGGCGCATGCACCACCCACCACGGCAGCAGGGCGAAACCCGTCCAGCCTGCGATCCCGGCGATCTTCCCCACCAATTCCCGGGCACTCCGCCCGTTTACCAAGCCGACAATCACCAGCGCGCCGAGATGACCCGCGACAAAAATCACGTTGATGGTCTTCAGCGCGATCAGCCCCGCATAGACCAGCCCGGGCAACAGCAGCGACCACCGCCCCACCGTCGGCTCGAAGAGCGTCCTCCCGAGGAAACACGCCGCCATCACCAGCACCGCCGTGGTGAAAACTGAGGAGACGTTGGCGATCTGCGGGTCGATCACCAGCAGCGTCGCTTGTGCGGCCACCGTCACCACCGCACCGCGCCAGCCCGCCGTGCCGTCCACCGCCAGGAGAAGACAGAGCAGCAACGCGACGGCCGTCTCGGCGGAGCCGAGGTATTCAAGCGGCAGGTATCGCACCACCAGTGCCTGTAGAAACGCCTGCCCGCCCAGCGTATCGACACCGATGTAGCCGAGCGGATTTCCGCCCAGCGTGCCCGTCGCGAGCATCCTGACCGGGTAGGAAAAATAGCGTTCGAAATCGTCCTGCCAGTTGAAGGTTTGTTGCGGCGTCAGAAACAGCGCCACCACGAGGCCGGCGACCACAACCGCCATGCCTTTCCCCGCCGCGGACCAGCTCCTTTTCGGCATCGCCTTCGACCGCTCGCGCCACACGCCCGCCAACGCGAGGACCACGCCCGCCACCACGATCAGGTCGATCGCCAGCGGAACGGCGACGCGGAACGCATTGAGACACCCGCCAACGAAAATCACCGTCGCGATTCCGACGGCCAGGCGCAACGGCCACGGCGACAACGCCGCCCCCGTGAAACTCGCCGCCACACGCCCCCACCCCGCCAGACAACCAGCGGCGACCAGCGCGATGATGATGAAGAGGACGGCAGCGGTCATCAGTCGGCGCCGAGCGTCCCCGGTGGCCATCAGTGACGCGAGGCAATATCGGCCGGGGCACCAGACATGACGAAGCCGAGCAAGTTTGTCATCTAATGGATGACAAATTCTCTGAGAGGACGTCGAAAAAAGGTAGGGCCCGACCTCCGGCCGGGCCTGCAGTCCAAAAGCAAGGTGACGTTGGTCTAAGCGGCCGTCGAAAAAATCCTGAGAGAGGAGCGCGCTTGCGCGCGGTGGGAGGCGCGTCGCCAGCAAACCGGCGGAACGATCGCCAGCCAGCCGGCTCCTGCCTTCCGACCCAGGCACCCATCTCGACGCCTTCTCAGCCGGAAGCTCGCAGTCGAACCCGCTTTCGCGGTGAAACGATTGGATCGAGGTGGCGCGCGTTGCCCCCAACGCGCTTTTGTGGGAGGGGCTTTACGCCCCCGACGAGTCGCGGGTTAACCCCGCTCCCACCTTAAACCCAGCGCATTGGGTTCAACGCGCGCCACCTCCCGTAGCAGGGCGAAACGTGTCGTCCGGAAGGCAGGCGCCGGGACGGGCGCGCCCCGACCACCCGCGTGCCCGCCCGCCGGTTTGTAACGTATTACGTTACAAACGGGCCGCCGCGCCGGGGCTTGTTCTTTGCCCTGCACCGCGCCTGAATCGCGTCTCACTTCACCCATGAGCAGCAAAAAACGTCTCGGCGTCGGCTTCATCGGCAGCGGCTTCATCACCAAGTTTCACCTTCAGTCGTGGCTCGCGGTGCGCGACGCCGATGTGCTCGGCATCTGGAGTCCCAACGCCGCGCACGCCGCCGAGACCGCCGCGCTCGCCCGTTCGCTCGGAGTCGGCGAAGCCCGCGCCTACGCGTCGATCACCGACATGGTCGCCGATCCGGCGATCGACGCCCTCTGGCTGTGCGGCCCGAATCACCGCCGCGTCGAAAACCTGGAGGAGATCGTGGCCGCCTTGAAATCCGGCCACGGCCGGCTCGTCGGCGTCGCCTGCGAAAAACCCCTCGCCCGCAACGTCGCCGAGGCCCGCCGTTGCGTGGAACTCATCGCGCAGGCCGGCGTGCTCCACGCCTACCTCGAGGATCAGATTTTCGTCCCCACCATCGCGCGCGGCCGCGAGGTCGCGTGGAAACGCGGCGCCGCGACGAGCGGCCGGCCCTATCTCGCGCGCGCGGCCGAGGAACACAGCGGCCCGCACATGCCGTGGTTCTGGCAGGGCCACCTCCAGGGCGGCGGCGTGCTCAACGACATGATGTGCCACAGCGTCGAAGTCGCCCGCTTTTACCTCACCGAACCCGGCGCCCCGCGCGACAGCATCCGCATCAAGAAAGTCACCGGCCATATCCACAGCCTCAAATGGTCGCGCCCCGAATACGCCCGCGACCTCACCGCGCGCATGGGCGCCGAGGTCGACTACACGCAGCGCCCGTCCGAGGATTTCGCCCGCGCCACGATCGAATTCGCCGACACCGCCGGCCGGCCGCTCATCGCCGAGGTCACCACTTCCTGGAGCTACGTCGGCGCCGGCTTGCGGCTCAGCACGGAACTGCTCGGCCCCGAATACTCCTTCGCCCACAACTCGCTCGACGCCGGCGGCCGCCTTTTCTTCAGCCGCAAAGTCGCCGGCCCCTCCGGGGAAGATCTGGTCGAGAAACAAAACGCCGAGCAGGGCCTGATGCCCGTGGTCGGCAACGAGGTCGCGGAATACGGCTACGAGGCCGAGAACCGTCATTTTGTCCGCTGCTTCCTCGCCGGCCGGCAGCCTGAGCTCGATTTCCATGCCGGCCTCGAAGTCGTCGAGTTGCTCATGGCGGCCTACATGAGCGCCGAGCAGGAACGCACGCTCGCGTGGAAGCCCGCCGACCTCGAAAAATTCGTCCCCGCCGTCGCCCGCGGCACGTGGAAGCCGTGAGTCGTTCGGCAGGATCCGCCCGCTGAGACACGGCATCGCCGCACGCGCCCCCGCGGTTCGCGCGGCGGTTGAAAACCGCCACTCCGTCGCTCTCACCGGACGGCAAGAAACCGGGCTGCGCCCCGGGGAAACCGGGTGCAACCGGAAGTGAGGTCAGCCAGCTGTAGCGGCGGTCTGCGCCCGCCGGCGATGGGCCAAGGGTTCTCGTTCGGCGGTCACAGACCGCCGCTACAACCAAGGCCTCGGTTTACTGACCTCACTTCCTGTCACACCCGGGGAAACCCGCGGCGGCGTTTATGTCGTTGCCGGCGATGGAGCGGACCGGCACCTAGAGGCCGGCATGAACTTTTGTCCCAGAAGACACACGGGCTCCGAGGTAGGGCAGGTCTGTGACCTGCCCTTTCGCGCGATGCGTGTTCGCAAGGCAGGTCACAGTTCTGCCGTGCTCCCGGCCGCTGCTCCGCGCCGAGTTCCTGACCGCCTCTAGGTGCCCCGCCGGACTGGCGCGCCATGTTGCATTCTTTCCTCGCCTGCCTGCTGCTCGTCGCCGGTGTCGTGCTGGGCCTCGGCGCGCCGTTCGTCGCCCGCCTGGTGCTGACTCCCGCGGAAAAACTGGTTGCGGGCGTCGCGCTCTCACTGCTCGGCACGTTTCTGCTGAGCTGGACCCTCTATGTCTCCGATCTGCCGAACGGCGGGCCCTGGCTGCTGCCCGTCCTCGGTGCCGCCGGCTTGGTTCTCGGCCGCACGACGCTCCGGGAGTGGTGGCAGGATGCCGACGCCCGGGCGCTCCTCCTCGGTCAGGCGCTCGTGACGGGCTGGTGCCTCGGCTGGATGGCGACGATCGCGAGCTACTCCGGCGGCGGCTGGGCCGGCGACTGGTTCGAACACTGGGAACGCGCCCGCTTCTTCCTCGAGCGCTGGCCGCTCGACCACAAGTTCGTCGCCGCCTACGGCCTCGGGGCGCGTCCGCCGCTGGTCAACGTCGTCACCGGCGCATTCCTGCACGCGACGCGCGTGGACTACGCGCACTATCAACTGATGACCGCGCTGCTCTCGACGCTGGCTTTCCTGCCCGCCGCGTTGCTGGCCCGGCGCTGGGGCGGCCCGCGGGCGATCGCCGTGCTGGCGGTGCTGGTGATGGTCAATCCCCTCTTTGTGCAGAACTCCACCTTCGCGTGGACGAAGCTGCCCACGGCGTTCTTCGTGCTCGCGGCCCTCGCCTTCTTCCTGCGCGCCCGCGATGCCGATGCACCGCCGGCCGCCGCGCCGCTCTTCGGCGCCAGTCTCGCCGCCGGCGTGCTCGCCCATTACTCGGCCGGCCCCTATGCCGTGGCACTCGCCGGCGCCTGGCTCGCGCTGTGTTGGGCGCGCCGCCGCGAGGCCCCGTGGTGGCGGGCGACCGCCTTCGCCACCCTCGCCGGCTTCGCCGTGCTGGCCCTGTGGTTCGGCTGGGCGCTCACCCGGCTGGGCCCGCACGCGACGTTCCTCTCGAACACCAGCGTCACCACCTCCGACGCCCGGCCGCTCCACCAACTCGTCACGATCGGCCTGAATCTGCGCGACACCCTCGTGCCCCATTTTCTGCGCCCGCTCGACCAGTCGCTGCTCACGCAGCGGAGCCTGTGGGGCGCGTGGCGGGACTGGTTGTTTCAGAGCTACCAGCTCAACCTGCTGCTCGCCTTTGGCAGCGTCGCGTGGTTGCCCCTCGCCTGCATACTCTGGCAACGCGGCCGGGCCGCCCCGCGTGCCAGCCGCCTCTTTTGGGGTTGGTTCTCGCTGGTCGTGGTGGTCCTCGGCGTCGCCACGCACGGCGCCCGCGACCACTGGGGCCTCGCGCACATCTGCCTGCAGGCGTTCGTGCTGCTCGGCCTCGCGGTGCTCGCCGCGCGGTGGCCGGAACTGAGCCGCCCGTGGAAACTCGCCGCGATCGCCGGCGCGATCACGGACGTGGCGCTCGGGATCATCCTGCATTTCGGCGTGCAAAACTATGCGTTCGACCGCTGGTTCGCCGCCGGCCGCAGCCCCGACGACACCCTGCGCAGCTACAGCGGTCCGGCCTTCATGAATCTGGCCGGAAAAATCAACAACCGCCTCGACTTCTTCCCCGACGTTTACGCGCCGCCGCTGGCGCTCGTGCTCGTGGTGCTCGCCACCTGCCTCGGCCTTGCCCTGTGGCGGGTCCGCCGCACCGCCGCTCCCTGAGAAAGCGTCGAAAAAACCTGCCAAAGAGGCGCGCCCACCCGCGCCTCCTCGACGTGGCGGCGGGCGCCCGCAATTTTCCTCGCGAATCCGCCCCTCCGCCCAATCCTACCCACCGTTTCGATGCCCGCCCCAACTGTCGCCATCGTCATCCCGGTTTTCAATGAGGAGGCTGTGTTGCCCGAGCTGTTCGGACGACTCGCCGCGCTCTTCGAGGCGCAACGCGATCTGACGTGGCGCGCGGTGCTCGTCGACGACGGCAGCCGCGATGGCTCGGCCGCCCTCGTGCGCGCCCAGACCCAACGCGACCCGCGGTTCGAGCTGGTCGAACTCTCCCGCAACTTCGGCTTCCAGGCCGCCCTCGCCGCCGGCCTCGCCCACGCCCGCTCGTCCGCCTCCGGCGGGCCGGTGGATGCCGTCGTGACCATGGATGCCGACCTGCAGGATCCGCCCGAACTCATCCCCGCACTCATCGCCGCGTGGCGCAACGGCGCCGAGGTGGTGCGCGCCACCCGCCGCAGCCGCGCCGAGACGGGGTTGCGCCGGGTGGGTTTCGACGCGTTTCACGCCGTCTTCGGGCGGCTGTCGGATGTGACCGTCGATACCAATGCCGGCACGTTCGGTCTGCTCGGGCGCGACGCGATCGAGGCGTTCCACCGCCTGCCGGAACGCAACCGCTTCTTCCCCGGCCTGCGCGCGTGGATCGGTTTCCCGACGGCCGATGTGCCTTATGACCGCCAGGAGCGCGCCGCCGGGAAACCCCAGCAGACCTTCCGCCGCCTGGTGCGCTACGCCCTCGACGGCCTGTTCAGCTTCTCCTACCTGCCGCTCCGCGTGCTCACCTACACCGGCATCTTCGTCGGCTCGGTGGGCTTCTGCCTCGGCCTCTACTACGTCGTGAAGCGCCTCATCGACATCGAGACCGCGCCCACGGGTTTCACCACGCTGGCCGCGCTGGTGCTGTTTCTCGGCGGCGTGCAACTCATCGCCATCGGCGTGCTGGGCGAATACCTCGGTCGCATCTACGACGAGGTGAAGCAACGCCCCATCTACCTCGTAAAGCCGCCCCGCGGGCGGGCGTGACTCATGCGCCGCACGGCTCCGTCGCTCGCCGCGGGCCTGCTGCTCGCACTCTTCTGGTGGATGGCCGCGAGCGTGTCGCGCGAACACAGCACCACCGCCGACGAGATCTTCCACGTCACGGCGGGCCACTCGTATTGGACCTTCGGCGACTTTCGCCTCCAGCCCGAGAACGGCAACCTCCCGCAACGCCTGGCCGCCCTGCCGCTGCTCACGCAGGACCTGCGCTTCCCCAAGCGCGATCAACCGGCCTGGCGCACCGCTGACGCCGCCGAGATCGGCCACCAGTTCTTCCACGAATCGGGCAACGACCTGCCGCGGATGCTCGCGTCCGCCCGCGCCGCGATCGCCCTCCTCGGCGTCGCGTGCGGCGTCCTCGTCTTTGCGTGGGCGCGCTCGCTCTTCGGCCCCGCGGGCGCGCTCGTGTCGGTGGTGCTGTTCGCCTTCTGCCCCCTCACGCTCGCCCACGCCGGCCTCGCCACTTCGGACATGGCGGCGACCCTCGGCTTCTTTGCCGCGACGCTCACCGGCTGGCGCCTGCTGCACCGGGCCACTCCGGAGCGCATCATGCTGGCGGGACTGGCGTGGGGTGGACTCGCGCTCGCGAAATTCTCCGCACCGCTGTTCGCGGCCATGTTCGCGGCGATGGCCGCGATCCGGTTGATGCGGAGTCGGCGCCGGATCGGCGCCGTGACGACCGGGTCCGCCGCCGCCCTCCTGCTCGCCCTCGTCCTCGTCTGGGCCGCCTACGGTTTCCGTTTCGATGGACTGCGTGAGCCCGGCGCCTACAACCACCCGTGGAACGACTACGGCACCAGCCTCACCGTGCGCGCCGCCGCCCTCGCCCGGGATCTCCGCTTGCTCCCCGAGCCCTGGCTGCAAGGGCTCGCCCACACCGCCTTTTTTGCCCAGGGCCGGCCCGCCTTTTTCCTCGGCGAATTCGGCTCGAAAGGCTGGCTGCTTTTCTTCCCGGTCGCGTTCGTGTTGAAAGCCACGGTCGGCCAGCTCGGCTTGCTGGCGCTCACCGGCTGGGGGTTGTTGCGGACACCGCAAGCCCGGCGCCACGCCTACCGCCTCGCCCCGCTGGCGGTGCTCCTGGTCGTCTATGGCGGGTTTGCGCTCACGAGCCGTCTCAACATCGGGCTGCGCCACCTGCTGCCGGTCTTCCCCGCGCTTTACGTCCTCGCCGGCGCCGTCGTCTGGCTGCCGCGCCGCACGTGGGTCTATGTCGCGGTTGGTGCGCTCGGGCTCGCCCACGTCCTCGAGTCGTGCGCCATCCGCCCCCACTACCTCGCGCAATTCAACCCGCTCTTTGGCGGACCCGCCGTGGCGTATCGCCGGCTCGTCGACAGCTCCCTCGACTGGGGCCAGGACCTGCCCGGATTGAAGCGCTGGCTCGACCCTCATACGCGGGGCGAAAAAATCTTCCTCTCCTACTTCGGTTCCGGCTCGCCCGCTCACGAGGGCATCCGCGCCACGCGCCTCGCCGACGGCTACTTCGATCTGCGCGGCCGGGAATTGCTGCCCGAGATGACCGGCGGCCTCTACTGCATCAGCGCAACGATGTTCCAGCAGATCTACACGCACGTGCGCCACGGCTGGACCGCCGACCATGAGCGGCGCTACGCGGACCTGACCCGCTGGGTCGCCGAGTGGCGTGCCGGCCGGGATCGCACGCCCCGCGACGCCGCGATTCCACGCATGGTCGACCTCGAGCACCTGCGCTTCGGCCGGCTGTGCGCCGGGCTGCAACCCCGCGCCCCCGACCACCTGGTCGGTTACTCGATTTTGATTTTCCGGCTGACGGAGGCCGAGGTGCGCGCCTTGCTCGATGGGCCGCCACCTTATTTTCCATGACCGAACCCGTCCGCCGGCCCTGGCTCTTCGCGCTCGTCGCCGCCCTGCTCGCATTGCACTACGCGCTGGCGGTCGGCAGCAAGTTCAGCCACAGCACGACCTCCGACGAGATCGTGCACGTCACGGGCGGTTTCAACTTCAACCACTTTCACGACTACCGCCTCCACCCGGAAAACGGCATCCTGCCGCAGCGGGTCGCGGCGCTGCCCGCGACGCTCGCCGGCGCCAGGTTTCCCTCGCTCGACCAAATCTACTGGCGCAAGAGCGACGCGTGGGTGCTGGCGCACCAGTTTTTCTACGAGACCGGCGAGGACCATTTTCCGCGGCTGATGGCCGGCCGGGCGCTCATCGCCCTCTTCAACGTGGCGACCGGCCTGCTCGTCTTCGCGTGGTCCCGCCGGCTCTTCGGCGACGCCGGCGGACTCGTCTCGCTGCTGCTGTTCGTCTTCGAGCCCAACTTCCTCGCGCACGGCGCCCTCGCGACCAGCGATGCGTGCATGAGCTTCTTCCTCATCGCGAGCGTCGCCGCCTGGTGGAAACACCTGCACGACGGCCGCCAGCGCTGGTGGTGGCTCAGCGCCGTCACATTCGGCCTCGCGTGCGTGGCAAAATATTCGGCGCCGCTCCTCCTGCCGATGTTTGTGGCACTGGCCGCGGTGCGCGCCTGGTCCGCCGAGCCCCTCACCCTGCTCGGTCGCCGCTGGACATCCCGCTCCGGCAAGATCGGCGCCGCCGCGCTGTCGGCGTTCGGCCAGGGGCTCGTGGCAGTGGTCATCATCTGGGTGTTTTTCGGTTTTCGCTTCTCCGCCGCCCATCCCGCGCTCCCGCCCTTCGATCATTTCATCCGGCCGTGGGAGTGGATCGACGCCAACCTCGGCACCCAGGGCAAAATTCTTCGCGCCATGGCGGCGATCCACCTCCTGCCCGAGGGCTACCTCTACGGGATGGCCTACGTGCTCGAAACCGCGCAGATCCGTTCGGCCTTCCTGAACGGCGAGTTCAGCACCACGGGTTGGCCGACGTTCTTTTTGTGGACGTTTGCGCTCAAAACCACGCTGCCGCTCCTCGGCGCGAGCCTCGCGGCGTTCGCGTTGCTGGCGCGCCGCTGGCGGGACGAATGCCACCGTCTCGCCCCGCTCGCCGCCCTCTTCGTCGTCTACTGGGCCTACTCGATCACGGTGCACCTGAACATCGGCCACCGGCACATCCTGCCGACGTATCCGGTTTTGTTCATCGCCGCCGGCGCCCTCGGCGCCTGGCTCCGGTCCCGCCGCTGGTGGGCCGCGGCCGCGGTCGCCGCGCTGCTCGCCTGGCACGGCGCGGAATCGCTGCGCGTCGCGCCCCACTTCCTCGCCTACTTCAACCAACTCGCGGGCGGTCCGATCAACGGCCACCGGCACCTCGTCGACAGTTCGCTCGACTGGGGCCAGGATTTGCCCGGCCTGAAACGCTGGCTCGACGCCAATGGCAAGACCGGCGAGCCCGTCTATCTCTCCTACTTCGGGACGGGCGAGCCCGACTATTACGGCATCCGCGCCCGGCGGCTGATGTTCGTCAACGGCTTCAAGCTGCCGCAGCCCCCGCTCGCCTCGCTCGAGCCGGGCGTGTATTGCCTCGGTGCGACGATCCTCGAACAGGTTTACAGTCCCGTGCGCGGCCCGTGGACGCTGGAGCTCGAGCAGGAATTCCAGGCCGCGCGCTCCCTCGAACGCGCGATGCGCGACTACCAGCAGAATCCCGCGCGACGCGACGAACTGCTGCGCGATGGCTCCAAGGAAAAATGGGAGAGCGTCATCAAACGCTACGAGTGGCTCCGCCTCGCCCGCCTCTGCCATTACCTCCGCGCCCGCGGCGCCGACGCCCATGTGGGTTACTCCATTTTCATCTACCGCCTCGCCGCGGACGAACTCCGCGCCGCCACCGCCGGGACGCTGCAGGCTTGGGCCAGACTCATCGAACGCACCGCCCGGTCACACCGCGGTTAGAGGCGGTCATGCGCTTGCGTCCGAGAAGACGCACGGGCTCCGAGGTAGGGCAGGTCTGTGACCTGCCCTTTCGCGCGGTGAGTGTTCGCCACTCCTCGCCAGGTTCATGACGCCTCAAGTCCCGCGCACGGCCACGGGTAATGCCAGCGTCCCGTCGCTTTCAGACCCGCCCCCCGCCCCAGCCCGACCCGCTTTCGTGTTCGCCCATCCGCCGTCTCCGCCTCACGCTCCGCCTCACCCCCAGCCCTGCTCTCCGTTCTCCGGTTTCTGGTCTCCGTCCTCCGAATCATGCTCCCCCGTCGCTTTTTCATCCTCGCCGGTTTCCTCGCCGCCGCCTCCGCCTTTGGCCTGAACGCCACCGCTCGCGCCGCTTCCACCCCGGCCCGCCCCTCCGCGGTGAGCCCGTCGAAACCGAACATCCTCTTCATCCTCTGCGACGACCTGCGCCCCGACGCCCTCGGCTGCTACGGCTCGGCCCATGTGCGCACGCCGCGCATCGACGCCCTCGCCCGGGAGGGCGTGCGGTTCGCCAGCGCGTTCTGCACAACGTCGCTCTGCTCGCCGAGCCGCGCCAGCATCCTCACCGGCCTCTACGCCCACCGCCACGGCGTGCGCGACAACTTCACCGAGCTGCCCGCGCACCTCCCGCACTGGCCCGCCCGCCTGCACGACAACGGCTACGCCACCGCCTACGTCGGCAAATGGCACATGGGCGAGGACAACGACGCACCGCGCCCCGGTTTCGACTGGTTCACCACCCACAAGGGCCAGGGCAAATACTTCGACACCGAGTGGAACGTCAACGGCCTCCGCCGCGAAACGCCCAAGGGCTACTACACCCACGTCGTCACCGACTACGCGCTCGGCTGGCTCAAGGATCACGCCGCCGCCCGGCCCGGCCAGCCGTGGGCGCTCTGCCTCGGCCAGAAGGCGCCGCACTCGTTCTATTTTCCCGAGGAGAAATACCGGACCGCCTTCGATCACGTCCCGGTGCCCTACCCAGCGAGCGCCTTCGCCCTCGACGGCAAACCCGACTGGATCCGCCAGCGGCTCACCACCTGGCACGGCATCTACGGTCCGCTGTTCGAGTGGCGGAAGAAATTCCCCGACTCGTCGCCCGCGGCCGTGAAGGATTTCGCCGCCATGGTGCGCGCGTATTGGGGCACGGTGCTCAGCGTCGACGACAGCGTCGGCCGCCTCGTCGACCACCTGAAGGCCACCGGCCAATACGACCACACCCTCATCGTGTTCATGGGCGACAACGGCCTGCTCGAGGGCGAGCACGGCATGGTCGACAAGCGCACGATGCACGAGCCCAGCATCCGCATTCCGCTCGTGGCCCGCGGCCCCGGCCTGCCCGCCGGCCGCGTCGTCGACGGCCAGGTGCTCACGATCGATCTCGCCCCGAGCCTGCTCGACCTCTGCGGCGCACCCGCGCTCGCCGGCCTCCAGGGCCGCTCCTGGCGCGCCCTCGCCCACGGTCGCGACTCCGCGTGGCGCACCGCATGGTTCTACGAATACAACTACGAGAAACAGTTCCCCTACACCCCCAACATCCGCGGCGTCCGCACCGACGCGTGGAAGTTCATCCGTTACCCGCACGGCGACGGTTCCCCCGACCGCCACCTCCCCGAACTCTACGACCTGAAATCCGATCCGCAGGAACGGCGAAACCTCGCCGCCGATCCGACGTTCGCCGCCCAGCGCCGCACCCTCGAATCGCAACTCGCCTCCCTGCTCGCCGCGGCCAATCTCACGCCCGATCGCGACCCGATGCCGCTCGATCAAGGCGTGAAAGCCGAACTCCCCGATCAAAAAATCCGCTGACCCCGCAGCCCGCCGCCCCTCGCACCCCGCGCCATCAAATCCTCCCCCGCCCGCATGAAAACCATCTTCCGCCTCGCCTCGCTCGCCCTGCTTTTCGTCGCCTTCACCTCCGCGCGCGCCGCGTCCGCGCCGCCACCGAATCTCCTCATCTTCTACGCCGACGACCTCGGCTGGGGCGAACTCGGCTGCCAGGGCAACCCCGAGATTCCCACGCCGCACATCGACTCCCTCGCCCGGAACGGCATCCGCTTCACCAACGGCTACGTCGCCGCCACGTATTGCAGCCCGTCGCGCGCCGGCCTCCTCACCGGCCGCTACCCCACGCGCTTCGGCCACGAGTTCAACAGCGTCGCCAACGCCACCGGCCTCCGCCTCGACCAGGTCACCCTCGCCGACCGCCTCAGGCAGCGCGGCTACGCCACCGTCGCCATCGGCAAATGGCACCTCGGCGGCGGCCCCGACTACCGCCCCACGAAACGCGGCTTCGACGAATTCTACGGCACGCTCAACAACACGCCGTTCTTCCACCCCACCAACTTCGTCGACTCCCGCATCAACAACGACGTCCGCCCCGTCACCGATCCCGCCTTCTACACCACCGACGCCTACGCCGACCGCGCCGTCGACTGGCTCGGGCGCAACCAGACCAAACCGTGGTTCCTCTACCTCCCCTTCAACGCCCAGCACGCCCCGCTCCAAGCCCCGCAAAAATACCTCGATCGCTTCCCCAAAATCACCGACGAGAAACGCAAACTCTTCGCCGCGATGATGGCCGGCATGGACGACGCCGTCGGCCGCGTCCTCGCGAAAGTGCGCGAACTCCGGCAGGAAGAAAACACACTCATCTTCTACATCGCCGACAACGGCGGCCCGACCGCCAGCACCACCTCGCACAACGGCCCGCTGCGCGGCTTCAAGATGACGACCTTCGAGGGCGGCCCGCGTGTCCCGTTCCTCGCCCAATGGAAAGGCCGCCTCCCCGCCGGCAAGGTCTACGACCATCCCGTGATGAACCTCGACGTGCTCCCCACCGCCCTCGTCGCCGCCGGCGCCCAGCCCGACGCCTCGTGGCAGCTCGACGGCGTCGATCTCCTGCCCTTCCTCACCGGCGCCAACTCCGGCCGCCCGCACCAGACGCTCTACTGGCGCTACGGCCCGCAGTGGGGCATCCGCCACGGCGACCTGAAGCTCGTCGTCTCGCGCGGCGGCAGCGGCCAGCCGGAACTCTACAACCTCGCCACTGACATCGGCGAATCCAAGGATCTCGCCGCCGCGCAGCCCGACACCGTCCGCCAGCTCCAGGCGCTGTGGGACAAATGGAGCGCCGAGCAAGCCCCGCCGAGCGCGCCCGACACTCCCGCCACGAAAAAGAAAGGCGGCAAGAAAAAGGCCAACAAGTAGCCACCGCACCCCACGCCGTATCAGCGCGGTAGGGCGGTAGGGCGGGTCTGTGACCCGCCCTCGAACACTCACCACCCCAAACCCGACCCGCCGCCTTCGCCCCCACGCTCCACTCCATCTCCCGCCCCCCCAGACCCAAGACCCCAAACCCAAGACCCAATTTCCCCATGCTCACCCGCCGCAACTTCCTCACCTCGTCCCTCGCCGCCAGCACCGCGCTCGCCCTCACCCGCGCGCCCGCCCTGGCCGCCGACGCCGCCGCGCCGGCCAAACGCAAGCGCCTCAAGCTCGCCGTCGCTTCCTACTCCTACTGGCACTTCCGCACCGCCAAGGTCCCGATCGAAACGGTCATGGATCGCGCCGCCGAGCTCGGCGTCGAGGGGGTCGACATCCTGCACCGCCAGATGGATCTCGGCGAACGCGCCCCGCTCGACGCCGCGGGCCGCGCCTATCTGCACAAGCTCAAACGCCACGCGTTCCGCAACGGCCTCGAAATCTGCTGCGTGTCCACCCACCAGAGCTTCGTGCAGCCCGACCCGCAGAAACTCGCCGCCGAAGTCGAGCACACCAACAAGTGCATCGAGCTCGCCTACGAACTCGGCTGCCCGTCGATCCGCATCAACACCGGCCGCTGGGGCACCACCCGCAGTTTCGACGAACTCAGGAAAAACCGCGGCATCGAGCCCGTGCTCCCGGGCCGCACCGAGGACGAAGGCTTCAAGTGGTGCATGGATGGCATCGAGCGCTGCCTGCCCACCGCCGAGAAATGCGGCGTCATCCTCGCCCTCGAAAACCACTGGGGCCTCGCCCGCACCGCCGCCGGCCTCCTGCACATCCTCGGCCGGATCAAGTCGCCGTGGCTCGGCGGCCTGATGGACACCGGCAACTTCCTCGACGACACCTACGCCCAGCTCGAGGCGATGGCGCCGCACACCATCTACGTGCAAGCCAAGACCTACCACGGCGGCGGCGAGTGGTATACGCTCGATCTCGACTACCCCCGCATCGCCGCAATCCTCGCCCGCGCCAACTACACCGGCTGGATCGGCCTCGAAATGGAAGGCAAGGAAGACCCCAACACCGCCGTCCCGAAAAGCCTCGAAACGCTGCGCAAGGCGTTTGGGTGAGGTGGAGCGCGTTGCGGTCAACGCGCTTGATATCGACAGGCTGTGCGAATTTTTTGGCGCCAAACAAAGGCATGAAGCGAACGTCACTTTTCGCCCTGCTTCTGCTCGTGTTGGGCGGTTGTGCCTTCGGTCTCCGCCCTATCGACACACGTGATTTCTCGTCCTGCCGCCGCGTGCTCATGCTGTATGACGGCGGCGCGGTTTCCACGAATTACTTGTTCGTAATCGCAGATCATCACGTCGGGTTCGATGTCTACAGACCAAAACCAGTAAAGCCGGGCGAAACTCACTACGTGATCGCGCGGCAGCGATGGACGAAGTTGGATGCGCAAACCGCATCCTTGGTTTGGAAGCGCATCGAAGAACTGCGCATTCTTGATTGGAAGGATCAGTATTCCCCGAAGGACCTCAATATGCAGATCTCCGATGGCACGCAATGGTGGGTCACCTTTCGTGACGGCAAGGCCGAAAAGAAAAGCGGAGGAAATAATGTATACCCGAAACTCTCACCGATTGGTGATCCAACATTGCAGACCGAATTATTGACCGGACAGCCAGTGCCAAACGCCTATCACCGCTTGTTACGCCTACTTCGTGAATCCGCGGAGAAGGACTGAACCCAACAAGTCCCACTTTCCATGAAACCCAAAGACCATCCCCCCGCCAAACTCACGGACGGCGCCCGCTGCCAAGTCGTCGCCGGCACGCACGCCGGGAAGTCGGGCGTCGTCCGCGACATCAACGTCAGCAAGTCCGGCTTCACCACCCTTACCGTCGTCCAGCCCAACGGCGACCGCTTCAAGACCCTCGCGAAGAATACCGTCCTCGTCTGAACCCCGTGTTTCGTCGGCGGTAGCGGCCGGCGTGCGGAAGCCGATCCCTCTGAGTTTGTCATCTATTAGATGACAAACCAGTTTTCGCCCATCGCGGCCCGCCTCGCAGCCGGGCGGCGCCGCGCTCGACCCCACCCGGGTTTTCGCGTCCACTGTCCGCCCCCTATGCCGCCCCGTTCGCACCTCCTGCTCCTCGCACTCGCCCTCGCGTCCACTCTCTCCGCCGCCGCGCCGCGCCCGCCCAATATCCTCTGGCTGATCGGCGAAAACCTCACGCCGGCCGATCTCGCCTGCTACGGCGGCCGGCACGTCCACACCCCCAACCTCGACGCCCTCGCCGCCGCCGGCACGCGCTACACGCACGTCTTCGCCACCAACCCCGCCTGCGCGCCGAGCCGCTCCGCGTTCTTCACCGGGCTCTATCAGACCACGACGGACACGCAGCACATGCGTTCGCACCGCACGGACAGCTTCCGCCTGCCCGCCGGCGTGCGGCCCATCACGCACCGACTGCGCGACGCCGGCTACTTCACCGCCAACATCAAAACGATCGGCTCGGCGAGCGTCGGCACCGGCAAGCTCGACCTCAATTTCGTCAACGAAGGCCCCATCTACCACGAAAACTCCAGCGACTGGTCCGCGTTGAAATCCCGCCAGCCGTTCTTCGCCGTCGTCAACTCCGAGGAGAGCGAATACGACATCTACGACCGCCAGAGCGCACAGAAGGAGCGCGTCAAATGGGTCGGCGAGGACATCCATGTCCGCCACGCGAAACCGGAGACGGTCACGCCGCCGCCCTACTATCCCGATCACCCCATTGTGCGCGAGGAGTGGGCCCGCTACCTGAATTCCATCTCCGGCATGGATCTCCGCCTCGGTAAGGTGCTCGCCCAGCTCCGCGACGACGGACTTGAGGACGACACCATCGTGATATTCTTTGGGGACAACGGCCGCCTCGATCCGCGCGGCATCCACTGGTGCTACGACTCCGGCCTGCGCGTGCCGCTGATCATCCGTTGGGCGAAAAACTTTCCCGCTCCGGCCCAGCTCAAACCCGGCGCCGTCGACGACCGCCTCCTCAGCCTCCTCGACGTGACCGCCACGACGCTCGCCGCCGCCGGCCTGCCGCAGCCGCTCATGCACGGCCGCGTGTTCCTCGACGCCGACGCCGCGCCGCCGCGCCAGTATGCCTTCGCCGCCCGCGACCGCATCGACGAGACCGAGCAGCGCATCCGCTCCGTGCATGACCGGCGCTACCACTACGTCCGCACCTTCTCGTCCGGCCCGACCTTCGCCTCGCTCAATCGTTACAAGGAAAAGTGCTTCCTCATCCTGCCCCTCATGCGCGAACTCCACCGCGCCGGCAAACTCACCGGCGCCCCGCTCGCGCTCATGGAACGCCGCGGTCCCGGCGAGGAACTCTACGACCTCGCCGCCGATCCCCACGAGGTCGACAACCTCATCGACTCCCCGCTCGCCGAGCACCGCGCCGCCACCCACCGCCTCCGCGCTGCGCTCGACACCTGGATGACCGAGACCGGCGACCGCGGCGCGATCCCCGAGCCGCGCGAGATCGTCACGCCCTTCACGAAGGAGATGCACGACTGGTTCGGCACGCCGAAGAATTGGCCGTGACCATTTCCACTTCCGGCCGTCACTTCGTCTCTCAGGCCGCGTAAAGATGCCCCGGAGCAAGCTCCGGGTCAATTTGATCAAACCGCTATGATTCGCCCCCAACCTCGCTCGTTTCGTGGCACGGGTCTCCTGACCCGTGATCCCGTTCTCCACGGGTCGGGAGACCCGTGCCACTTTCCAACCCAGGCGAAGCAAGCTTCGCGGTATCGGACCCACTGCCCATGAAACCACGTTTTCTCTCCCCGCTGGCGTTTCTCGTCGTCTGGCCGTTGGCGGCGCTTCTCCACGCCGCCGCCCCCGCCCGCCCCTCCGCGGTGAGCCCGTCGAAACCGAACATCCTCTTCGTCCTCTCCGACGATCATAGCTACCCGTTTCTCTCCTGCTACGGCGACACCAACGTCCGCACGCCCACCCTCGACCGCCTCGCGGCCGACGGCATGAAGTTCCACCGCTTCTTCACCGCCGCCCCCCAATGCGTGCCGTCGCGCGCGGCCTACCTCACCGGCCGTTCCGCCGTCGCCGCGCGCATGACGCGCTTCTCCTCGCCCCTCCCGCGCGACGAGGTCACGTTCATGGAATTGCTCCGCGAAAAAGGCGGTTACCACACCGGCATCGCCGGCCGCGCCTATCATCTCGACGGCTCCAACTCCGCCAACGCCGGCCCGACGATGCAAAATCTGCTCGAGAAAAACAGCCTCAAGACGTTCGACCGGCGCGTCGACTTCCTCCGCCAGGGCTCCGACAAACAAGCCATCGAGCAGATGCGGGAGTTCCTCGCGCAGAAACCCGCCGACAAACCGTTCTGCCTCTGGCTCAACTTCAGCGATCCGCACCACGCGTGGACGCCCGAACCCGAGTTCCGCCCCGATCCGGCCACGCTCAAGCTTCCCGCCCACTGGCCCGACCTGCCCGGCGTGCGCGCGCAACTCGCCGACTACTGCGGCGAGGTCAACCGCGTCGACCGCAGCATGAAATCCGTGCTCGATCTGCTCGCCGAACGCGGCCTCACGCCCAACACCCTCGTCATCTTCGCCGGCGACAACGGCATGGCCTTCCCCCACGGCAAGGGCTCCCTCTACGATCCCGGCTGCAACGTCCCCCTCGTCGTCCGCTGGCCCGGCGTCGTGAAGCCCGGCGGCGATTCGCGCGAACTCCTCAGCAACGAAGACATCGCCCCCACCATCCTCGCCGCGGCCGGCGTGTCCGCCGGCCCCAAGATGTCCGGCCTCAGCTTCCTCGGCCTGCTCAAGGGCGAGGGCCACATCCCCCGCGCACACGTGTTCTTCGAGCGCGGCCCGCACGGCAGCGCCCCCGTCACCGTCAACATGGCCAACAGCGGCTACGATCTCAGCCGCGCCGTGCGCAGCGAACGCTACAAATTCATCTACAACTGCACGCCGTGGATTCCCTACTCGCCGGTCGATTCCGCCGGCGGCGCCGCGTGGCGCGAGATGACCGCCGCCAACGCCGACGGCCAACTCGCCGCCGGCCTCCGCACCACCTACTTCACGACCCCGCGCCCGGTCTACGAACTCTACGATCTCGAAGCCGACCCGTCCGAACTCACCAACCTCAGCGGCCAGCCCGCGCTGCACGACGTCGAGTTTGCGCTGCGCACCGCCCTCGCGGAAAAGATGATCCTCGATTTCGACTACCTCCCGCTCCCCGACCTCGGCGATCGCGCGGGTGCTGGCGCCGGCAAGGCCGGCGGCAAAGGCAAAGCCGGCAAAAACAAAAAGTGATCGACCCCACCTCAGCGGGTGGGCAGGCGCGTCCCTGCGCCCGCATTCTCCGCCTCCACCGGGCCACACCGTGCGGACACCGGGACGTGCCCGCCCACCACCCGAATTCGCCCCCGCCATGTCCGCAACGCCTCGCGCTCCCTGCGCCCTGATCGCCTGCAAAGTCGTCGAGCCCGAGATCGCCGCGCTCGGCGGCGACACCGCGCATTTCGTTCGCCGCGAGTTTTTCGAAATCGGCCTGCACGACCGTCCCGGCGAACTCCGCGCCACGCTCGCCGCCGCCATCGCCCGCGCCGAGGCGGACCCCGCCGTGCAGGACATCGTCCTCGTCTACGGCCTCTGCGGCCTCGCGCTCGTCGATCTCGCGCCCAAACGCTGCCGCCTCATCGTGCCGCGCGCCCACGACTGCATGACGTTCTTCCTCGGCAGCAAGGAGCGCTACGCCGCCTGCCTCGCACGCGAGCCCGCCGCCTACTGGTATGCGCCCGGCTGGGATCGCGCCGGCCGTCTCCCCGGACCCGACCGCGACGCCCGCCTCCGCGAGGAATTCACGCAGCGCTACGGGCCCGAGGCCGCCGCCGATCTGCTCGAGGCCGAACGCGAAACTCGCGCTCACTACACCACCGCGATCTACACCGACCTCGCCCAGCCCGGCGACGAAGCGCATCTCGCCCACGCGAAAAACTGCGCCGCCGCGCTCGGCTGGAAATTCGACCACCAGCCCGGCGACCCGTCGCTACTCCGCGACCTGCTCACCGGCGACTGGGACTCCGCTCGCTTCCTCATCGTCGAGCCTGGCCAGCGCATCGCCCACTCCGTCGACGCCGCGGTGATCAAAGCCATCCCCGCCTCGACGTACGAGTTTCCCTGCGCCCCCTCCGCGATATCGGAAAAAACGCCATGGGTCGCCTCCAACATCGTTCGGGACGT
>JACRKC010000123.1 GCA_016235555.1 Verrucomicrobiota bacterium | reverse complement strand
TGCGACCGCCGGCGAAACGCCAAGGGTTCTCGTTCGGCGGTCGCAGACCGCCGCTACAGCTGCTTGCTGTTGCACCCGGAGCCGGCGGCGTGGTGCTTGCACCGCGCTGCCGCGCAAACCATAACGACGGGGCATGATCACCACCCGGGCCCGCGGACTCGCCACGCTCCATGCTGGCGTGACGACCTTGTTCGTGGGGGTATTCTTCTGGGTCTATGCGGAGTTCATCATGCGCTATGTGCCGATCGTGCGCCTGAGCCGGGAGGTGAATCTGCTGCCGTATTTTCTCTGCGTGGTCGCCGGCATGGTGTTTTCGGCGCGCGATCTGGCGCGGCTCGCGGAGCAGTTTTATTTGTTGGAACTCGGCGATGCCGCGCGCCTCGCGATGCGCCAGGTGGCCTTGATGGCGTTGTTCACGTTTTCGATGATGTTCGCCACCCAGGATCACCGGATCAGCCGTCTGTTTCTGGGGACGTTTTTCGTCTGGATCTGGCTCGGACTGGCGGCGCTGAACGCCCGGTTTCCGCGGTTTCTCGCGCGGCTGGTTTTTCAGCGGGGGCATCGTCTGCCGACGGTTTTTATCGGCCGCCTCGCTTCGTTCAGGCGGCTTAACGATTGGATCCAGCACAAGGAACCGCTCGGTATCGCGCCGCTGGGTGTGCTGTCGGACGACGTGCCGCCGAGCGGATCGACGCCGCCTTCGGTGCCGTGGCTCGGCCGGGTGGGAGAACTCGGCCGGGTGCTGGGCGAGCGCCAGGTGGGGCAGGTCATCCTGTTGGAACTGCCGGAGACCGATGCGGAGGCCCGCAGCGTGATCGAGACGTGCCAACATCACGGCTGCCGCCTCCTGATGCTGAACAATCTGGCGGAGCGTTACACCCATCCGCTGGTGCCGATCATCGAGGAGGGGCGGCACTATTACACCTTGCAGGAGGAACCGCTCGAGGATCCGTTGAACCGGCTCGTGAAGCGGGCCTTCGACCTCGCACTGGCGGTGCCAGTCGTGCTGCTGGTGCTCCCGCCGCTCTGCCTCTGGGTCTGGCTGATGCAGCGTGTGCAGGCCCCCGGCCCGTTGTTTCATGTGCGGGAGAGGCGGGGCCAGCAGGGGGAGATATTCCGGATGCTGAAGTTCCGCTCCATGTATGAGGAAGTGACAGATGCGCGGGCGGAGTCGCGTCAGGCGACGGCGGAGGACGAGCGGGTGTTTTCCTTCGGGCGCCTCCTGCGACGGCACAGTCTGGACGAATTTCCTCAATTTTGGAACGTGCTGCGGGGCGATATGAGCGTGGTCGGACCGCGGCCTTACATGCCGCTGCTCGATGAGGAATTCCGGGCGCAGGCGCGCGGCTACCGGACGCGGCATCTGGTGAAACCCGGGATCACCGGCCTGGCGCAGAGCCTGGGTTTCCGGGGTGAGGTGCTGGAACAGGAGATGTTACGCCGCCGCGTGCAATGGGACCTGCATTACATCACGCACTGGTCCGTGTGGCTGGACCTGCAGATCACGCTGCGCACGCTGTGGCAGGTGATCGCGCCGCCGAAGTCGGCGTATTGATACCACTCACTCTTCGCAGCTGGACTGTGGGGGACCGGCCCTCGTGGCCGGGTCGCGGCCCGCCGACAAGCTGTGGCCCTACAAAATCCAAATGCGTAGGGACGTTGTCATACCAACGGCTGCTGAAGAATGGACGATTGGGTCGCGTGGGTAGGTCGGGGTTTATCCCCGACGCCTGCGGTCGGACGATGTCGGGCGTAAAGCCCGACCTACGATCATCCAAATCTCAACAGCCGTTGGTATTATGAGGCGTGGCGGCGAACCGGATCGGAGCGACCTGAGCCCAGCCGGCGCGAAGCGCGTCCGGAAAAGAAAACGCCCCGGAAAAATTCCGGGGCGAGAGAGATGACGATCGCGTGGCCACTTACCGCTTCTGCGCAGCCTGGGCCGGCGGCGGGGGAGGCGGCGGCGGCAACCGGAGGAGGAAGCTCTCCTGCGTGCGCTTCTGCACCATGTCCGTCATGCGCTGTATCTCGAGTTCGGCGGTGCGTTTGGCGATCCGGGCCAGTTCGACCTTTTTGGCGGCGTCAAACGACTCACGGCTGAGTTTGTCCTTTTCCTTCCGGATCGCATCGAGGTCGATCTCGAGTTTGGCCACGTCCTTGGAGGCCTTGTCGATGCGGGTAAGAAACGCGTCGGTCTGGTCTCTGACCTCTTTGTCCGCGGCGGC
This sequence comes from Verrucomicrobiota bacterium, assembly GCA_016235555.1. Taxonomy (GTDB): domain Bacteria; phylum Verrucomicrobiota; class Verrucomicrobiia; order Opitutales; family Opitutaceae; genus JACRKC01. Next base: position 12,369 of record JACRKC010000123.1, on the reverse strand, counting down.
TTGTTTCGCAATCCGGGCGGCTTCCTTGTCGGCCATTTCCTTGGCATTGGCCTCCTGGCGGTCCTTGGCGTCCTTGGCGGCCTTGTCCTCGGCCTCCTTCTTTTTCTTTGCGACCGCCGCCTGTTCGTCAGCGATGCGCTTGGCGTGCTGGGCCTCGCGGGCCTCGGACTCCTTGGCGTGGGTAAAATAAATCACGAGGAATCCGGCGAGCATGACGGCCGGGAAAATCACATACATCCATTTTTTCATGGGTAATTCGGTGCTGGGGATTACGATTTCTTGGCGGCGGCGGCGGCGCGAGCGGCGGCTTCGCGCTGGGCTTCCTCCCATTTGCGGTCGGCCTCATTGATCTTTTCGAGCACGCCGCGCAGATTCTTCACGTTGGCTTCCGCCTGCTTCACATACTCCATCAGGAACGATTGATCGTCCCCGAACCGCTTCTTGTCGCCCTTGATCTTGGCGATTTCCTTCTGTTCGTCTCCCACCTCCTTTTGCAGGCGTTTGACCGAAGCCTCGACTTTGTCGGCGTCGCGGGATGCCTTGGAACGGGCTTGGACAGCGGCGGCACGCGCCTCGGCTTCTTTCGCCTCCTTTTCGTCCTTCGCCTTTTTATCAGCCCGACGCCGCTCCTGCTGTTCGAGCGCCTGTTTGACGGCGAGCTCTCGATTGACGGCCTCTTGCTTGAGTTTGGCCTCCTTGGCTTCGCGGGCCTTGCGGACGATGGCGGCTTCGCGGTCGTCGTATTCCTTGCTGGCCTTCCAGTAGAAACCGAAGAACACGATTAGGCCGGCAAGCGGCGCGATGAAATAGAGGTAGCGATTCTTCTTCATTGGAGAGGGTGCGGGTGGGGATCAGAGGGTGGCTTTGGCCTTCTTTTGGGCTTGTTCCAGATTGTATTGGCGCTCCTTGATCGCGTCTTCGATGGCTTGCCTGAGACGCGGCAACTGGGCGTCCTTTTTGCCTTCGGGGAAGGTCTCGGCCTGTTTGACGGCCTTGAGGGCCTCATCGAGATCGCCGAGTTCGAAGGCAGAGTAGGAGAGGAGCTGGTGGACGACGTGGGGCTTGTCCAAGCCGCCTTTGCGGATGGCTTCCTTATATTGGTTGAACGCCTCACGGGTCTTTTCCACGGCGCGATAAATCTCGCCGATCAGGTAGTCGAACTGGCCGTTGTTCGGATAGAGTTTCGCCGCTTCCTTGAGGACGGAGATGGCCTGGAGTTCCTTGTTGTTCTGCTGATAGATCAATCCAAGGTTCATCCACGTCTTCGGGTCGGACTCAATCTTGCCGGACTTCAGGCCGTTGTAGAGATAGTCGGTGGCGGCGTTGCCTTGGCCGGCCATCAGGTAGAACGACACGAGATTCATGCAGTCCTTGGGGGAATTGAGGAAGCCCAAGGCTTGGGCGCGTTCAACGGTCACGATCGTCCGGCAGAGATAGGAGCGATATTCCTCCGGGTCGTTTTTCTCCTTCTCATTCGCGAGATTGAGATAGGTCGCCATCAGCACCGCCCAGAAGTCCTTTTTCTGCGGGTTCTGTTTAAGAAGCAGTTCGATGATTTCGGCCGAGCGGGCGAAGTCGTTCTCTTGTTGCAGAATCGAAAGGAGAAGGGCGTAGAAACTGTCCTTCGGCACCACAGTCATGCGCAGGCCTTTTTCCACCTCAGCCTGAGCTTCCTTGAGGAGGGCCATGTCGGGCTTCTTCGGGTCGGCCACGGCGCGGTAGTAGAGGATCGACGCATAGGTGACCATCGCCTCGGGCGTGGGCTTCTTCGTATTGTTCAACCACCGCTTGAAATAGCTGGTGGCCTTTTGGAAGAACTCAGCCTGTTTGACCGGATTCTTCTCGTTGGTGGCCTCCTGCGAGTAGAGCTGCGCCAGGTAGTAAACCTTGTCGAGCATGTCGCGGGCATCAAAGAATTTGTATTTGTCGCCGAGTCGGACCGCGTCTTCCCATGGACCAATGGCTTTGGCGTATTGCTCCTTCGCGAGATAGAGCTTGGCCTTCATGTCCTGAATCTGCGCCCGGTCATAGCTCTCGGCGCCGACATTCGGAATCGCATCGAGCACGGCAATCATGCCGTCCCAGTTCTTGGCATCCTGCAGCGGCTTGAGTTTGGCGAAGGCCTGACTGGTGGCTTCGCTGAACTGACGTGGCGGCGGCTCCTGCGCGATGCTGGCGGCGGCCGTGAGGGTAAACGCCACCAGAATGGCAGCGGGGAGGCGGAAGGGGCGGGAGGACATGGTTTATTCCTCGTTAAGGGTGAACACGATCGGCACCTGCATGTGGGTGACGACGTCGCGGCCGCCTTTGCGACCAGGTTTGAATTTCCACTTGCTCACGGCCTGAACGGCAGCGGCCTCAAATTCACGTTGGGACGAACGAACCGCGTAGGCGTTTTGCACATCGCCGTTGGTATCGACCAGGAAGTCGACCAAGACCTCGCCGGCGATGCCGGCACGGCGCATCTCGAAGGGATACTGGGGACGCGCTTGATACTTTGGCACCGGCGTCTGATCGAGTTTCGAGATGTCGAATACCTGCATGCCCCTGAACTGGGACGTGTCGCGGACTTCGGGAATGACGTTGACGCTGGCGGAGGGGGTGATGCCTTCCGGCGGCGGCGGCTGGATCTTCTGGACGAAGGAGGTGTCGGTCGCGATCTGCGGCACGTCGGTCTGCATCGGCGGCGCGAGATCGAGCGGCTTTTGTTCGTCCGTGGCTTCAACTTTCTCCGGCTCTTCCGGATCAAGTTTCGGCATTTCCATGAGCTGAATCTTGGGCTCCTCTTCCTTCGGGGGAGGTGGCTTGGGCTTGAACTTGACGAGCTTGTCGTAGAACAGCACCCCGCTGTGCAGGAGGGCAGAAACGATGATGCCAAGAATGAGGTCGCGGCGCATGATTGGGCGGGTGGTTAACGACCGGTCTGGCTGACCACGGTCTCGACAGAGACCTGGTCGATGCCGGCACGGCGGATTTCGTCGAGGGCGAACACGGCGGCACCGAACTTGGCCTTGTTGTCACCGCGGACCAGCACGCGGGGGTTGGCCTCGCTTTGCTTGTAGGACTGGAGTCGCGGCACGATCTCGCTCACCGAGATGAGTTCGGGCGAGCCCGACGCGCCCTTCTTCCAATAATAGGTGCCCTCATCGGAGACCTGCAGGAAGATGGTGCTCTCGTCCTTCGTGTTGTTGACCGGGTTGGTAACCGCGGCAGGCAACTGCACGGGCAGCGACGCAATCTTGTCCAGTGAGAGCGTGAACAGCACGAACGTCGCCAGCAGGAAGAAGATAACGTCGATGAGCGGGATGATCTCGATGCGGGCCTTTTTGGGGCCGTCGCCGCTCGGTCTAGCACTTGAGCCAGCCATGTGGTAAGGGTGTCAGGAAGTTAAAGGAGAGGAAGGCGAGGTGCGTCAGGATTTCCGACGCAGTTTCGTCTCGATGTAGATTTTCTGAAAGCCGGCTTTGCGGGCTTCGTCGAACACGTAGAGGGCGGAGTTGAACAACGCATTTTCGTCGCCGTTGATCAGGATGCGGCCCTCGGGCTCGGCCAGGTGATAGGCTTTGAGCCGGTTGATGAATTCCTGGAGGCTGATGAAGTCGTGCTCCCACGCGATCGTGCCGGTGTCCGTCACGGAGATCGTGATGGTGCCGTTGGGATCGCGGGGCTGGGAGGATTCGGCTTGGGGCAGCATGACCTTCACGCCATTCGACTTGTTGAGCGAAAGGGTGAAGAGCACGAAGGTCGCCAGCAGAAAGAAAATCACGTCAATGAGCGGGATGATCTCGATGCGGGCTTTCTTGACGCCGCCGCCGCCTGAAACACTGGTTCCGGCCATGGTAGGGAGGGCTTAGGTTGGTGATCGCAACGCGGAATCGAAAACCCGCGGCCGCGACTTCCGCGACTGCCGAAGGGGGCGTTGGTTTCGGCCTTCTTGAGGAGGATTTCGAGCGCGTGCGAGGCGTCGGAGACCTCTTGCTTGGCCTGCTCGGAACGGGCGTTGAGGTAATTGTAGGGGAGAAGTCCCATGATGGCGATGGCGAGACCGCACATGGTTGCGATGAGCGCCTCGGCGACACCACCGGTAATCGTGCCGGCCGCTGAGGAGACATCGCCACCACCGAGGGCGCCGAAGGTGCGCATCATGCCCGTGACCGTGCCGAGGAGGCCGAGGAGGGGGGCGGCGGTGATCACCGTATCGAGGGTCGCCATGCCCTGCTGGAAGCGCGAGAGTTCCTGACCGGAGGCGCGCACAAAGGCGTTGGAGAGCGAGTATTCCTTGTTGGTCAGGGTGTAGACGAGGATGCGGGCGATGAAATCCTTGCTCTGCTTGCCGATCGCGAGGGCGCCCTCGGTGTCACGGCGTTCGACGGCCTCAAGCATCTTTTCGACGACTTCCGGCTCACGCGCGCCGTTTTCGCGGATCACGAAGAACAGACGTTCAATGACGACGGTGATGCCGACGAACGACACCAGCAAGACGGGCCACATGACGGGGCCGCCTTTGATGAAGAGATCCATCGGGGTGGCGTCGCCAAGCAGGAATGCGAGGGGGAGGCTTTGAGTGATCATAGTGATAAGGAAGTTTGGGTTGGTTGCTTCAGATTGTTGGGAGGTTGATGGGGACGGGCGACGCAGCTGCGAGAAGGACGCAATCGCGTCGGATGCGCTCAAAAATTTCCTTCGTTGCGCCCGATTTCCGATTTCACCGCGGGCAGTGAACTCGCTTTGCAAGATTCGGGCCCGGTGCAGCAGCTATTCGGATGGGGGGGGACTTTGTTTTTCAGCATGTCGCTGAGTGAAATTTCGGGGTGATAACTAGGGAGAAATCGAAAATAGGGGTGATCAATTCTTGAGTGTCAACTTACTTTGTTTGCACGGGCGCCGGGCTGCGACGAGTTCATCATTTGCTGGGGGAAAAAATTGGTTCGACCGGAGGCGGGCCATTCCAAAATACGCGCGAGTCTTGCAAATCTTAGCGCGTTGTTTGCGGGCGTGGCGTTTTTTTTGGCTGCCCGACTAGGACTCGAACCTAGACAGAACGAGTCAGAGTCGTTCGTGCTACCATTACACCATCGGGCAGAAAAAGGAGGAGGCGACAGGCCGCTGGAGCCGGCGACTGGATTCGAACCCGCAACCGCCTGTTTACAAAACAGGTGCTCTACCGTTGAGCTACACCGGCGACCAACCATCGCAACCGACCAGGAATTGACTGGGAAAAAACAGAAAGATCGAGACGGCGCCCGGCGAACCGGCGCTGGCAGCGGCTCCTGGTGCGTCGCCGCTCCTGACGGAGCTGCGAACTGACAGCCTTCACTCTCGCTGCATTGCGAGCGAAGGCTGGTGGCTCCCCGGGGACTCGAACCCCGAACCTACTGATTAAGAGTCAGCTGCTCTACCATTGAGCTAGGAAGCCAATAACCAAGAGGGAAAAAAACTCCCGAACCCCCCGGCGTTGTCAACGCGATTTCCGCTTTCCGTTGCAACCGCGGCCCGGCTTTCCGGGGTGAATGCACAAATTGTTTACCGCGTAGGCCAGCGCGCAGACCTACAGTCCCGAAATCAAAACCGGAAAGCCGTGTGCAACCCGGCTCGGATGAGCGCTTCGCCTACTTTTCGCTGCGGGCGGCACCCAGCAGCAGCGCATTGAACAGAAATTTGTAGGTGCCGTGCGTCTGCCCGCGAAAGGCGGCTTCGGTTCCGATCAGGCACAGCGTGCCGGAACCGACCGGCGCGCTGGCGACGGTCACGCTGTCCTTGAGGTATTTCTGTCCCCACGCCCAGCCACTGCGCAGCGGCGCGTCGCGGTCGAACCATGCGATCGCCTTCACACCGCGGGCGGCCGCGTCGCTGCCGAGGGTGAACGACGGGCTGCGTTCGAAGTAAACATCCGCGCGCTCGTCCATGCCCCACGCCAAGGGTGATGCATTGTCGACCTTCGCGTCGAGAATGCTGCCCGGCACGTAGAATTTTTCGTCGGGCAGGTTGCGCTCCTTGCCCTCGGTGTTCTTCTCGGTCAGCGCGCTCTTAATAGGCAGGCCGAGGTGGTGACCGAGACTCGTGGAACTGCCCAGCGTCACGACGGTGCCGCCGCTCTCCAAGAACTCCTTCAACGCCGGGATCGATTTCTCCGGCGTGAGCCGGCCGATGCGGCCTTCGTATTCAGGGGTGAGATTGCGCGGGCGGGGCATGCCGGAAACCCGGGCGCCCACCGCCGGAATCGCCCCCGCGGGGAAAATGATCGCGTCGTATTTCTCGCGCAGCCTGCCGGCGTCGATTTGCGACGGGTAGATCACCTCGAAGGGAAACTCGAACTGCTCGAGGATCCAGCGCGTCCAGCCCGACGGCATCGAGCCACCGTAGCGATCCCACAGGGCGATGCGGGCGGGGCCGAGTTTGAGCACTTCGCCGCCGGGTCGTGCCGCCACCGCCCGGATGTCGAGCCCGAGTTCGGCGGCCGCTTTTTCCACAATCTCACGCGTCCTGGGTTGGTCCGGCACATAGATCGCGCCGCGACCGAATGCGGTTGCCTCCATCGCCGGCTCTTTGAGCCAAAACACCTCGGCCCCGGCTTTCAGGAGTCGATTGACCAGGATGAAGCTGTTGTTGGCGCGATGATCGGCGAGATAGCCGCCGGTGACGGCGCCGGAAATTCGCCCCGGAGGCGGCGCGATCAGCACGCCATACGGCAATTTTTCCAACGGCCCCTCGAAGCCTTCGAGCACGCGGTCGAACTTCACGCCCATCTGATAGGCGAGGGTGTAGCCGGCGACGTCGTAGGGTTTGTTCGGCGGGCCGCCGTCGTATTTGAAATCGTTCGGATGATCCTGCGGCTCGAACATATCGAGCACGTGCGGCCGGAACGCCTGCGCCGCTTTCACGACAAACGATCCCGCGGGATAAGTTCTGCCGGCCACCGTGAACTCCGCTGTCGCGCGGTGGATTGCGACTCCCGTCTTCACGAGCGAATTCAAAAACTTGATCGCGGTCGGGAAGTCCGGCTGGTCGGCCGGGATGATGAAGCCGCGCGGGTCGCGCCACTCCGGTTTGCGCAGCACTTGATAATAGCGCAGCGCGAGGCGCTGCGGCGACGTGGCGGGCGGGGCTTCGCCCGTCTCGGATGGCTCCTCGGTCAGCACGCCGTCGCCCGCCGCGCTGGCCTGGCGCTGCACTTCGTCAATGCGACCCGGGCGCGACGTCCATGAATCGCGGCTGCCGCGCTCGATGGAGTTCCGACCCATGCGGTAGATATTAAGCAGCAGCGTGTCGCGGTGGCGCGACGCGTAGTCGAGCACGGCACGGTTGGCCGCGAGTTCGTAATCGATCGACTGGCGGTAGCGCCATTCCTGCGGCGCGATCGGCGCGGTGAGATCGTTGGAGGGCAGCTGGCGGCGCGCAATGAGCGGGATCCGCGTCGGGGTGGGGCTGCCGATGATTTCGGTCAGCAGGCCGATCATGTTGTGAAAATAGGACACGGTGCGCAGGCCGCCGTTGAACCAGGTGGAGTAGTTTGCGCCGCTGCGGGAGGTGGCGCCGAACTTTCCCTCTTGTAGAAAGCGGCTCTGGATCGCGTTGCCGAGCGTCTCGACGCCGACGACGACCATCGGATCGTAGTTGTAATTGAACGGATCGCGGAAGGGCGGGACGAAAATGACGGTGCCGGCCGGTCCGGTCTGGTGATGATTGTAGACGATCTGGGGGAACCACTCGATGAACAACTGGCGGTTCATGTTCGTCGTCTCCTTCATCGCCGAGTAGAAGAAGTCCCGGTTATTGTCGTGGCCGATGTATTTCTGGTAGAGGCGCGGGGCGATCGACGCGGTGCGCAGCTCGGGCTTCGGTTCACGCATATACCAATTGGAGACGAGCTCCTGGCCGTCGGGATTGGCGTGCACGCAGAGCACGATGCAATCGCGCAGGATGCGGAGCATTTCGGGGTCGCTGGCGCTCGCGAGCTGCCAGACGGTCTCGATCAACTGGTGCGTGCCGACCGTCTCGGTCGCGTGCAACCCGCCGTCGATCCACACGACCGCCTTGCCCTCGGCGGCGAGGACCTTCGCCTGTTCCCCGGTCAAGTCCTCGGCCCGCGCGAGCCGGCGGGCGATTTCCTGGTAGCGCGCGAGTTGTTTCAGATTTTCGGGCGCACTCGCGATCATCATCCACTGCGTGCGGCCCTCCTCGGTGCGGCCGATGTCCACCAGCCGCAGGCGATCCGATTCGGCGGCGAGTTTTTTAAAATACGCCTCGGTCTGCGTGTAGTTCGCGAGGTGGTAGTCGTCGCCGATCGCGAAGCCGAAGTGCTCCTTCGGCGAGGTGAGGGCCGCGCTCGCGAGGCTGGCGAGGCAGGCGAACGCGGCGAGAGCGAGGCGAATACCGGGGCGGTGTGGAGTGAGACGTTGCTTCATTCGGAAATTCGCCCCGGCGCGCGCTCAGGCGACGGCGGGGTTGCGCCACGACGGCACGGCGCGCCCGGTCCTCAGGCGGAGGCCGGGCGCGGCGGCGAGCAACCGCGGCCCGATGTTGATGAGCGCGGCCACCGTCGCATCACTGCCCGCCACACCGCCGTCGAGCACGAGGTTCAACCCGGGGCGGCCTTTGACCACGATGGCGTCGTGGGGCAGGGGAGCGTCGAGATACATCGGGAGGTCGAGTTTGATCTTGGTCACTCCGCGGGGGAGGGCGGCACACTTTTGTGTGAATGCCGAGGCTCGGCCCGGGTGCAACGTCGAAAAACTTCATCGTTAAGCGACTGGTCGCCACGAACGGCTCGCACGACTTGCGGAACCCGCCGGGCGGCCAGCTCATGGTGTGGGCGATCAGGGCGATTGGTGGACGAGGCCCGCGTCGGTCCGTGCGGGTGGCCGCACGACGGGTTTGATTTTTGTCGGGCGCCTTCGCAGATTGACGGCGCCCCGACCCGGATCGCAGACCTCCACTCACCATGACCAACCAACCTTCATTCATTCCGCTCGCGGTGCTGACGCTGACCGGTGCCGCGGCGTTTGCGCAGGCCGCCCCTGCTCCGACCGCCACGCCCGGCGCGGAGGAGGCCGTGAAACTCGAGGCCTTCACCGTCACTGGTTCCAATGTCAGACGGATCGAAGTCGAAAAGGTCCTGCCGGTCACCGTGCTCGACACTTCGACGATCGAAGTGCGCGATGCCGCGCAACCGTCCGATCTGCTGACGGCGTTGCCGCAGGTGACCGGTCTGCCCGGCAACGAAACCGCGACCCTCGGCGCGACCGCGCGTGGTGACAACGCCTCGGTCTCGCTGCGGGGCATCCCGTCCAGCAACACGCTCGTGTTGCTCAATGGCCGGCGCGTGGTGCCGCACTCGATCAGTCAGGGCGAAGCCGGCGTGCCCACGCTTTCAACCAACATCAACCAGCTGCCGAATCGCGGTCTCGACCGGGTCGACGTCCTGCGCGATGGAGCGTCGTCGGTCTACGGCACCGATGCCGTCGCCGGCGTGATCAACTATTCCACGCAACGCCGCTTTGTCGGCACCGAGTTGTCGATGCGTCTCGGCGAGACGAAGTATCACGACGGGGAGGAATGGCGGGGCACGCTCACGCATGGCTTGCAGTTTGCGAAGGGCAGGGGCCGCGCGCTCATCACGGCCGACTACTACAACCGGGCGGCGATGCATGCGCGCGAACGATCGTTTGCCGCCGACAACGATCACAGCTACCTCGCGCCCGCGCCGTGGAACACACCCAACACGGCGACTTCGCTCACCGCGGCCAATGCGTTCAACTCCCGGTCCGCGACCACGCCTTACGGCAATTACCTGCTCGGCACCGTGACGGCCGTCGACCAAGACGGCAACGTGACCGGCGTCGCCGGCGCCCGCCCGGCGGGCGTGCCGACCACGATGGCCGCGGCGTCCGGGCTGTTCGTGCTGCAGCCCACCAGCACCGGTGGCACCGTGTTTGGCACCGCGGCCCCGGCCCGTGCCGGTGTCACCAGCGACTGGTATTGGAACAACAACCAGTATCGCGTCATCCAGCCGAAATCGGCGCGGACGAATGTCTTTGCGAGCGTCGAATACGATCTGACGGACTCGGTCACCGCGTTCGTGGATGCGAGCATGTATCGCGCGCACTCGGTCACCTACCGGGAAATGGACGGCATCACGCAGAGCACCGACGGGTTCATCATCGTGCCGGCCTCGAATCCGTTCAATCCGTTCGGCACCCGGTTCTGGTCGCTCACCGGCGCCCCCAACGCCGACGGCACTCCGCGGCTCACCGGCACGCCGTCCGCGGTGTCGATCACGAACAAGCGCCTGTTCGATCTGCCGCTGCGGATCGACTGGGTGGACAATGCCGTCTACCGCGGCGTCGCCGGCGTGCGCGGCAAATTGTTCAAGACCTGGTCCTGGGAGGCCGCGCTGCTTTACTCGACCGGCCGTGTGATCGAGAACGAAGAAGGTCCGACGCGCAAAAGTCTGCTGGTCGCCGCCATCAACCAGACGGATCCGGCGCGGGCCTTCAACCCTTTCACCCGCTCGTTCGCGGTGCAAAACGGTCAGCTCGTGGCGACCGGCGTTTATCAAAATCCGGCCAGCGTGACCTCGACCTTCCGCTCCAGCTTCATCCGGAATGGCATCACCAAACTCGGCAGCGGGGACTTCCGGGCGAGCGGCGACCTGATGAAGCTCTGGGGGGGCACGACCCTCGGCGGCGCGTTCGGCGGCGAGTTCCGCTATGAGGCCTACGACGATTACCGGCCGCCCTATGCCGGCTTGAATCCACCCGGTGCCGGCCTCGACCTTTCGACCAACGATTTTCTCGGCTTCTCGCCCAATTCCGACACGCACGGCAACCGCCACGTCGCGGCCCTCTACGCCGAGACCGTGCTGCCGCTCGTCAACCGGGAGCGGAAGCTCCCGTTGTTCCAGTCGCTCGAAGTTTCCGCCTCCGCGCGTTATGAGAGCTACACCGACTTCGGGCACACGACGAAGCCGAAGTATGGCGTCGCCTGGCGGCCGTTTTCGTGGGCGATGTTCCGTGGTTCCTACAACCAGGGTTTCCACGCGCCGAACCTCGCGCAGCTCTTCACCGGCACGCTGATCCGCACGGTCACGGGCAGCACAGATACCTATCGCAACACGGTCACCGGCCTGACCACCGATGGTCCGTCGAACCGCCGCAGCGTGGCCTCCGGCAACCGCAATTTGAAACCCGAGTCGTCCACCGGCAAGTCCGCCGGCCTCGTGATCGACGTCCCGCGGATCAAAGGTCTCTCCATCGGCATCGACTACTGGGAAATCCGGCAGAAAGACGTGATCGCCTCGGGTGGCGGCATCGCCGACGACACGGCGGCCCTGCTCGCGGCCACGCAGGTGGCGCTCGCGGCCGGACAGCGCATCGATCAGATCAACCTCGATTCCGGCGGCCCCAACTACAAGGGCGACCCGTCGGTCGTCCGCTTTCCCGAGACGCAGGCCGACCGCGATCTTTTCGCCGCCTACAATGCACGCCAGGCCCCCGGTAACCAGCGCGCGGTGGTCGGCGCGATCGATATCATCCGGTCCAGCTACTTCAACAAATCCGGGCAGTTCGTGAACGGCTTCGATTTCGATGTGAGCTACCGTTTCCCGCAGTTCGCGCTCGGGCAGTTCCAGATCGCGACGAACTGGACCTATCTGAATGATTTCCACGCCTACACCGCCGCGGGCGCCCAGCGCACGGAATACCGCAACGGCAACAGCGCCAATGTCGGCGGTGCGACTCCGATCTGGCGCGGTTCGACCACGCTCACCTGGCGCCACAAGCAATGGAACGCCGGCCTCGGGCACTACTACATCGGCCACTACACCGATGTAAACGCGACCACCTCGCAGGTCACGTGGGAGTCGCTCGGCCGGCCCGGCTACATCCAGCCGATTTTCAACAACGGCGCGTGGTCCTACCGCTACATTGTCCACGATTCGAACGCCTACAACCTCTTCGTCGGTTACCGGGTCTCGGCGCAAAACCGTTGGTTCAACGGAACGAGCCTCCGGGTGGGCGTGAACAACCTCTTCGACCTCAAGCCGCCGGTCACCGCCGATTCCCGCGGCTACGAAGTGGGGCTCTACAATGTGATCGCGCGCGGCCGCACCTACTCGTTGCAGGTGACGAAAAAACTGTAAGCGCCATCCAGTCGTGGACGTGAGCCGATCCGCCTTGCGGCGGTTCGTTCGCCTGCACTCCGCCGTCAGGGGCGGTCCGGCACCCACGGCGTAGCGGACGCCAGAACTGGTGCGGCGACACAAGTAAAGATCCTCGGGGCAAGCCCCCGGGGCATTAGACCAATCCCACCATGCAACCCTCGACCACTCATTGTAGCGGCGAGCGCCAGCGAGTCGAAGAGCGTCGGGGG
>JACRKC010000014.1 GCA_016235555.1 Verrucomicrobiota bacterium | reverse complement strand
TGAGTTATTACCGGGCAAACGGCGGGGTTCGGCGACCCCGCCCTACAGGGGGGAATCCACTGTCGGAGGGCAGTTGGTGGCGGGCGAAGTCCCGAGCGGCCGACGCAGGGAACGTCCGCCGTCATGGCTTTGCCGGCCCGCCCGCGGGCGATGTTTCATCCAGCAACTCCCGCACGACCCGCAACGCCGCCTCGATCAGGAAGGGTTTTTGGATGAATCGCAGCCGGTCCCCGTGCCGCTTTTCCAGATCCTCGCTCAGATCGCGCAGGCCGCTCATGAGCACGATGGGCATGGCCGGGCTGAGCTGGCGCAAGGCGTGCACCAACTGCGGTCCGTCCATGACCGGCATCATCACATCGCTCAACACCAGCCGCACCTCGCCGGCCGCGCGCGTAAACGCGGCCAGCGCCTCGGCGCCGTTGGCGGCGGTCACGACGCGATAGCCGGCCTTGATCAGCGCCGGCTCCGTGACGAGCCGGATGGTCGGCTCGTCGTCGACCAGCAGGATCAGTTCGCCGTGACCCGACAACTGCTGCCACTGGGCCTCGGTGGCCTCCTGCAGCGCGGCCGATTGGCGGGCGGGCAGGAAAACCGTGAAGCGCGCCCCGTCGCCCTCCGTCGTATCGACGCTGATGAAGCCGCCGTGCGACCGCGTGATGCCCAGCACCGTGGCCAGCCCGAGCCCGGTGCCCTGCCCGAGCGGCTTGGTCGTGAAGAACGGATCGAAGATCTTGTCGACGATGGCCGCCGGGATGCCGGTGCCCGTGTCGGCCACGCCCAGGGCCACGTGCGGCCCGGGCTTGGCCCCGAGGTGGCGGGCCGCGAAGGCCTCGTCGACATGCGTGTTGAGCGCCGAGAGCAGGAGTTCGCCGCCGCGCGGCATCGCGTCGCGGGCGTTCACGCACAGGTTGAGCAGCACCTGGTGGAGCTGCGTGCGATCCGCCTCCATCGACCAGAGGTCCTTCGGAATCGCGGACCGGATCGCGATGTTCCTCGGGAAGGTCTCCCGCATCATCCGCTCGACTTCGCGCGCGACCGCCGCGGGGTCGACCACCGTGCGCGGCGTGTCGCTGCCGCGGCCGAACAGGAGCAACTGCTGCACGACCTCCGCACCGCGGCGCGCGCTGTCGCCGACGAGCTGCACCACCTCGCGCTCGTGCGCCTCCCGGGCGATCGGCTTGAGGAGTTCCGTGGCGACGAGGATCGGCGTGAGCACGTTGTTCAGGTCGTGGGCCACGCCGCTGGCCAGGGAGCCGAGGCTCTCCATGCGCTGCGCGCGCAGGAATTGCGACTCGAGCCGCTTGGCCTCGGTGACATCCGCGGCGGTCAGGAGGATGCGATGCGGCACATGGTCCCCGTCGCGCACCAGCCGGCCGTAGGCGCGCGTGACGACCGTGGCGCCGGCCTTGGTGCGGTGGCGGAGTTCGCCCGCCCACTCCCCGGTTTCGAGGATCGCCTGGCGGGCGGCATGTGGCGCGGGGCGCGACTCGTCGTAGACAAAGTCGAACAGCGGCCGGCCCATCGTTTCCTCCGCGGTCCACTCGAAGATCTGCTCCGCCCCGCGGTTCCAAAACTGCACCCGCCCGTCCAGCCCGATCACGATGATGGCATCGCGGGTCAGATTGAGCAGTGTCGCCTGTTCCCGGATGCGTTCCTGCGCCTCCCGGCGGTCGGTGATGTCCTCCTTGACCGCGAGGTAGTGCGTGATGCGGCCGGCGTCGTCGACGACCGGCGAGATACTCGCGTCCTCCCAGTAGAGCGAGCCATCCTTGCGGCGGTTGCACAACTCGCCGCGCCACTCCCGCCCGGCGCTGAGGGCGGCCCACATCTCGCGATAGACCGCGGCGGAGTGCACGCCGGATTTCAACACCCGCGGATTCTGCCCGCGCGCCTCGGCGAAGGTGTAGCCCGTCGTCCGGGTGAACCGGGGATTCACATACTCGATCGTGCCCTGGGCGTCGGTGATGACGACCGTGACCGGGCTCTGTTCCACGGCCCGCATGAGGCGCCGGCGCTCGAACTCGTCGGCCTTGCGGGCGCTGACATCGCTGGTCACGGCCAGTTGCACGACCCCGCCGTGCCGGTCGGAGTGGAAGGGCACGGCCCACGTCTCCATCCAGTGGCGCACGCCGGTGCGGGAGATGATTTCGAATTCCAGCGTGGCTTTCTCCCCGTCGCACACCCGTTCGTTCATCCGCCGGAACGCGGCGCGGTTTTCGGGCGCGATGAACTCGTAGACGCAGCCGCCGAGCACCGATTCCAGCGGCCCGGAGTCGAGCAGCGCGAGGCCGGCCTGGTTCATCGACAGCAGCGTGCCGTCGCGGGCGACCAGCTTCACGCAGGCGGGCGAGGCATCGAGCATCGCCTGCAACTGGCGCTCGCGCTCGGCCAGTTCCCGCCTGGCGCGATGCCGCTCGGTGATGTCGCGCACCGAGGCGAAGATGAGCGACTGGCCGTCGGCCGAGAAGACCGCCACGCGCACCTCGACCGGGAAGGTCGTGCCGTCGCGCCGGCGATGCCGGCCCTCGACCGTCACGGTCTCGCCCGCCAGCACCCGCGCCCAGAGCTCCCGGCGGGTCGGGTCCGCCACGACGACCTCGATGTCGCCCACATTCATCCGGCGCAGCTCCTCGCGGGAGTAACCCATCTGCCGGCTCACCTCGTCGTTCACATCGACGATGCGGCCGGCGGGATCGTGGATGTAGATGGCATCGACCGCACCGTCGAACAGCCGGCGGAAGCGGGCCTCGCCCGCCTGCCGGGCCTGCTCGGCCACACGGCGTTCGAGCACCTTCTGGAGTTCGGTCGCGATCAATTGCAGACGGGGCAGATCGGCGTCGTCGTAGTCCGCCTCCTTGTTGCCCACGCCGAAGATCACCTGCACCTTGCCCGCCGCCAGGACGGGAATGCTCATGAACCGCCGGACCGCCACATGGCCTTCCGGCAGCCCGCGCTGGTGCGGTGAGCGGGCGAAATCGTTGTAGATCACCGGCCGCTTCTCGCGCACGCAGTCGACCCAGTTGCCCGCCTGGCTCAGCGGATAGTGCGTCTCGCTGCCGGCCGTGCAGTGCTCCTTCGCCCCGCTGTTCCAAGTCGTCAGAATGATCGTCTCCTGATCCTCGGCGACCCGGTGCAGGAAGCCGATCGCGCTTTCGGTCAGCGCCACCGCCGACTCGACGACCCGGTCATACAATTCCTGGTCGGTGACCGTGAGCGACGACGCGTAGAGATCGGCCAGGAACTGCGCGGTGCGCGTGTCGAGGGCCTTGGCCGTCTCCGCCCGGCGCCGCTCGGTCACATCCTGGATGGTGCCGATCATGCGCACGGGCCGCTTCTCGGCGTCGAACTCGAGTTCGCCCCCGCCATGCACCCAGCGCCCGGCTCCGTCCTGCCGGCGGACGATGCGGTATTCGCGATCGAAGCGCGCGCCGCGGCCGATCACTTCGTGGAAAAAATAGTCGCTCATCGCCGCCCGGTCGGCCGGGTGGATGATCGCCAGCCAGTCTTCGACCGGATGGTCGGCCTGCGCAGCGAGGCCGAAGACCGCATCGACCACGGAGGAACTCGTCCAGCGGCCGGCGGGGATGTCCAACACGTAGCTGCCCAAGCCGGCCACGCGTTGCGTCTCCAGCAGCAGGCGTTGGTTTTCGCGCAACGCCTGCTCGGCCTTCCGGCGCTCGGTGATGTCGATCGTGGTCGAAAGCAGGCAGCGGCGCCCGCCGATCTGGACCACGCTGTTGGTATAGGCGCAGCGGATGTCGCGACCGTCCTTCCGGCGCAGGCACAGTTCCGCATCCCGCACTCCCCCGGTGGCCAGCAAGGGATCGCGGGAATTTTCTCCGTCCGCCGCCGCCACCGCCCACCCCACCTCCGCGGGCGTCTTGCCGATCACGTCGTCGCGGGCATAGCCCGTCATGGTCAGGCAGGCCCGGTTCACCTCGATATAGCGCCCGTCTTCGATGTCCCGGATCGCCATCCCGACCGGCGCGTCGGTGAACGCGGTCGCAAATCGCTGCTCGCTTTCGGACAGCGCGATCAGCGTCTGCCGCGCCTCGGTGAGATCCTTGTGCGTGCCCACCATGCGCAGGGCCCGGCCGTCCGGCGCCCGGCTGATCACGCAACCGCGGTCGAGAATCCACTTGTAGGTGCCGTCCTTGCAGCGCATCCGGTGTTCGGACACGTAGCTGGACGTTTCGCCCGCGAGGTGCCGGCGCACCGCCGCCATGACCTCGGCGAGATCGTCCGGGTGCACCCGCGACTCCCATTCGTCGGCCTGATTGCGCAATTCCTCCGGCCCGTAGCCGAGCATGGCTTTCCACGTGTCGGAGAAGAAGACCTCGTCGGTTTCGACGTTCCAGTCCCACAGGCCGTCGCCGACCGCTTCGAGCGCCACATGCCAGCGCTGCTCGACGGTGCGCAGGTCGCGCTCCGCCTGGAGCCGGGCGTGCCACGTGGTTTCGAGCCGCCGTCCCACCACGACGAGGAAACCGACGCCCAGGCCGCCGAGCATCAAGTGGGCGAGCACATGCGTCCACAGGTGCGGCGCCAGGCTCCGCCAGTAGGGCGCCAGCGGCACCGCGACACTGATGCCGCCGCGAATATCCCCGGCCTTGTAACCCTGCTGGGCATGGCATTTCAGGCACCCTTGCTCGGTGATCATCGGCTGCATCAACCGGACAAAATCCCCGCCATCGATCGCCGCGCGGGCGGAGGCCTCCTTCACGCCCTGCTCGAACGACACCAGGGCCGCCCGCTCCCACTCATCCGGGGCGTTCTCCGGCCGCAAGGGCGTCAGGCTCGTGATGTGGCCGCGCACTCCGTGCTGCTCATCCTGCAGATCGAAGACCTGGCGCGTGATGTAGGCCGGGTTCATCAGCGTGAGCGCGAGGCCCCCGGTGGTGACGACATCCCGCTCCGGCACTTTCAAGTAGGGGTTCGGCGGCGTGTCCGCCGTGAGCGGCACATAGACTCCGCCGTGCTTCGTCGCCCACCGTCGAAACAGGATGTCTTTGTCGAAGCTCGCGCGGGCCTCGATGCGCGCGCGCTCGAGCATCTGGCGATATTCCTCGCGCAGATTCCACGCGAGGGAGAGCACGACCGCCAGCACCCAGGCCCAGAGCAAATAACGCAGCAACTGCCGCGTGGAACCCACAAAGAACGACGGGAAGGTTGGTGGCATGGGACGAAAGCGAACAATCGACGGGGTTCCGGAGCGGCGCGCAGCCGTGGGTCGATTGTCCCGGGCGGCGCGTGGGCACGCCACCGGGGCGGAACGGAGGCGGTTGACGAGGTGAAAAGATCAGCCGGGCGGTGATGAAAGATCAGGTGGCGGGTGAGAAGGACCGGACTGCCGGACAAGACGCACCGTCGGACGGGGCGGTGACAGCGCGGGGCCGGGCGTCCGGGCCGCGCCCTCACCCCGCCGGGCGCGGCGCGCCGCCGGCCGGGACCGGGGAACGGGCCGCGAGTCCGGCGGGCGGAAAATCAGTTTTGGAGCAATTTCAGCACGCTTTGCGGCGACATGTTGGCCTGCGCGAGCATGGCGGTGCCGGACTGCACGAGGATGTTGAACTTCGCGTATTGGGTCGACTCCTCGGCCACATCGACATCGCGGATGCGCGAGATGGCGGAGCCGAGGTTTTCGTTTTCGACGGCGAGCGTGGTCGCGGCGAGTTCGAGGCGGGACTGCGAGGCGCCGAGCGAGGCGCGCTCGGCGGCGATGTCCTGGATGGCCGCGGTGATCTTCGCGATCGAGTCGGAGTCGCTCGCCGTGAGCGCATAGGCGCCGGCGGTGTCCTGATTGATGATCGCCAGCATGTCGCCGTCGCGCAGGTTGGAGGCCGGGATGTTCATCTCCTGACCGACGGCCTGGCCGATGGTGGCGGTGAGGCCGCTGCTGGCGCCGAAGAGCGTGATGCCGTTAAAGGCGCCGAGCGGTGTGTCGATATTCGCCGTGCCGCCGATGTCGGTGGTCGTGCCGCCGATGGTGGAGCGGAGCTGGTCCTGCAGCGCGGTGAATTCCTTCTGGTAGAGGTCGACGTCGCTGGCGTTCTTCGTGACGTCCTTGGCGAGGATCGCGAGCTCGCTCATGCGCGAGAGAATCTTCGTCATGCCGCTCATGAACCCGTCGGCGGTCTGCACGTAGGAGACGGCGTTCTGGACGTTGGTGATGGCGGCTTTGACGCGGCGGGACTGCGCGTCGAGTTTCTCGGAGACGGCGAGGCCGGCGGCGTCGTCGGACGGGTTGACGATCTTGGAGCCGGAGGAAAGGCGGGTCAGCGAGCGGCCGAGCATTTCCTGGCTCTGGTTGAGATTCCGCGCGGCGACCATCGCCTGGATGTTGGTGTTGATGACGCTCATGTGGTGGGGAGGGAGGGAGGGATTAAGGGAATGAGGGAGGAAGGGACGGACCGACGGGCCGACGGAGGGTCATTTGATCGATGACACTGACGCAGCCGGGAGGATGGGCAGGGAGCCGGGGCGCGGGCCGCGGACGGCGGCGGCCTGGTTGCTGGCGGCGATATCCGCGAGGATTTCCTTGCGGAAGATGGGCACGTCGCGGGGGGCCGAGATGCCGATCTTGACGACGTCGCCCTCGATCCGGGTGATCCGGATCTCGATCGAGTCGCCAATGACGATGGCCTCGTTGATTTTGCGGGAGAGGACGAGCATGGTGGGGCTCAGGCCGAGCGGGCGAGGGTGTGGGACTGCGCGTTTTCGACGAGGGGATGGTGGGCGCTGTAACGCGAGTAGTTGGAGATGACCAGCTGGCGGCCGAGCCGCGTGCGGCGGTTGACGACGATCGGGCCGATCAGGTTGGCCGTGGCCTCGACGGGGTCCTGGCGGCGGAGCGTGACGACGTTGAGGATCATGGCCTCGGCCGGATCGCGCAGGTCGAGGGCGTCGGCATCGTCGTCGAACAGCTCGGGCTGGTAGTCGGGCACGATCCCGCCGGGCTCGATCACGACGAAGTGCAGGTGATCGGTGGCGCCGTGGAGTTTCATCCAGAGAAACGGGAGGTGGTCGGGCAGGTAGAGCAGCTCGGCGCGCTTGTAGCCGCCGAAGCCGATGATGCCGTGGGGCAGCAGGAGTTCGTTCGACGGAGGGGTGTCGAAATCGGTCGGGAGGAGATCGGGGAGCACTTTCATTGGCATGGGCGGAGGTGGTTAATTGATATAGTCGAGAAGGGAGAGGCGCATGATCTTGGCGGCGGATTGGAGCGCGGCCTGGTAGGCCGTCTGGGTCTGGTTGAGTTTCACCACGGTGGACGGCAGGTCGGCATCGGTTTCCTTCGAGATGAGCGACTCGAGGCTGGTGGCGAGGTCGGTGTTCTGCGCCTTGCTGGCTTCGATCCGGGTCTGGACGCCGCCGCTCTCGCCGAGCGCGGAGACGAAGCCGTCCTCGGTGGCGATCAGGCCCGTCTGCGCGGCGGTGACGGCGGGGGAATCGCTGGCGGCGAACGCGTCGCGGAGGGCGACGAGGTGGTTGAGGAAGTCGCGGGTGCCGAGGTTGGTCTCATGGGTGGCGCCGGGGGAGACCGTCGAGCTGGCCGAGAGGGGGATGGCGGTCTGGCCGTCGTTGCCGACGAAGGCGACGGCGGTGATGCGCCCCGCGGCATCGCGCGTGGCGGCAAAGGGCGGAGTGTCGACCGCGGTGCCGGCGAAGAGGTGGTCGTTGCCGAGCTTGGAGTTGCCGAGTTGGAGGGTCTGCTCGATGAGCTGGTCCACTTCGGAGGCGTAGGCCTGGATCGCCTCGCCGGTCGCGGCGCCGGCGCCGAGGGTGCCGAGTTCGGTGGCGCGGTCGGAGATCTTCTTCAGGCCCTGGAGGCCGGAGAAGGTGGCCTGGCTGATTTCGAGGGCGCGGTCGGTGTTGCGGACGTATTGGGTGAGCTGGCGCTGTTCGGTGGCGAGATTGAGCACGCGGCCGACGCTGCTCGGATCGTCCTCGGCCTCGAAGATGCGCTGACCGGTCGCCACCTGGTTCTGCAGACGCGCCTGCTGCGAGGAGAGCTGCTGGATCTGGCGGACGATGGTGTCGGAGATGGAAGAGGTGGCGATTCTCATGGCTGGAAAATCCCAGACGCCAAATCCCAAACGCCCAAGAAAACCCAGATGGCCGGCGGCGCTGAGGCGCGAGGAGGAGTCGGATGTTGGAGCGTGGCCATGGGATCGTTTTCTGGCGTCTGGACGTTGGGAATTCTGGAGTTGGCGCGCCGCGCGCTCAGTGGCCGAGGCGGTTGACGACCACGTCGAGCAGGTCGTCGATCGTCTGGAACACGCGGGACGAGGCCTGGAAGGCGCGCTGGTATTTCATGAGGTCGGCCATCTCCTCGTCGAGGGAGACGCCGCTGAGCGAGTCGCGCTGGGAGCGCACGAGTTTTTCGATGTTGGCCTGATCGTCGACGCGGGCATTGGCGCCGGCGAGGGCCTGGCCGAGTTTGCTGACGGCCTGGCTGAAGAAGCCGCCGAACGTGCCGTCGATCGAGTCGCCCGCCGCGGTGGAAAACTCCCGGGGGCCGAGCTGGGCGACCGCGAGGGCGAGGGTGTTGTCGCCGGCCGCGCCGCCGTCGCTGGCCTTCAGGTTGACGGCGGTGAGCCCGGCCGCCAGCGCGAGGGTGCCGGCGGTCGTGCCGGCGGCGGCGAAGAAATCGCCGGTGGCGCCGGTGGGATTGTAGGCGGAGTTGACGGCGGTGACGAGCTGGCGGGCGAGCAGGTCGAGATCGTTGCGGAGCGTCTGCACCGCGCCGTCGCGGGCCGTGAGCGCGCCCTTGATGGCGCCGGAGGCCGGCGCGAGATCGACCGCGGGGGAGCCGCCGGTGAGCTGCGTGCCATCGAAGGCCACCGCGCCGGGAACCTGCGTGCCATCGACGAGGAGCACATCGTTGCCGGACCCGTCCTTCGCGTAGAGCTGGACCTGGCCGCCCACGAGATCGCGGACTTCGACGGGGAGCTTGGTCGCGAGTTCCTCGAGCTTGGCCTGGCGCTGGTCGCGGAGATCGACCGCGGAGCCGGGGGCGTTGACTTCGAAGCGGCCGATCTGCGCGTTGAGTTCGGCGATGGTGTCGAGCAGGCGGTTGACGGTGCCGATGTCGTCGCCGATTTGCGCGGCGAGATCGGTCTGCACCTGGCCGAGGCGGCCGTCGGTGAGGCGGACGCGGTCGGTGAGGATGGTCGATTTTTGCAGGAGCGACTGGCGCTCGCCGGCGTCCGTGGGCCGGATCGCGAAGCTCTGGAAGGCGTTGAAGAAATCGTCGAGGGCGGCGGCGATGCCGCTCTCGCCGCTGGCGTTCGTCACGGTCGCGCGGTTGATGCTCTGGCCGAGGGCGGCCTGGGCGCGCTGGTAGCCGCTTTGTTCCGCGGAGAAGGAGGCGGAGAGCGCGGCCTCGCGCATGACCTGGCGGTCGGTCAGCGAATTACGCAGCTGCTCGACGCCCAGCGCCTCCATGCCGAGGCTCTCGGCCCCGTCGGGCGTGACGACCGTGCCGCGATCGCCGTAGATGACGCGCTGGCGGGCGTAGGCGGCGTTGTTGACGTTGGCCAGGTTCTTGCCGGAGGTCTCGAGGGCACGGCTGTGCGCGTTGAGCGCCATCACCGAGGAGTTGAGACTGGCATAGAGACCGGCCATGAGAGTTTTGGGTCTAGGGTTTAGGGTCTAGGTTCTTGGGTCTCGGGTTCCGGTCAGCCGGCGGCGCGGAGCGTGGAGGCGCTGTGCGTGGAGGCGACGGAGACGCGGCCGGCGGGCGAGTAGGTTTTCGTGAAGGCGTTGGGGCGGAGCTGCGCGAGCGTCTCCTGGTGCACCTCGACGGCGCGGGAGAGGAGCGAGTGGTTGTGGCGGCTCGTGCGGCGCACGCGGTGGAGGAGCGCGTTGACTTCGTTGATGAGCGCTTCGAGCAGGGGCCGGGCGTCGGGTTCGATGTCGGGCAGGAGGGAGCGGAGCGAATTCGAGCGCGGGCGGCCGCAGGATTCGGCGAAGGCGGCGACGGCCAGTTCGCGCCGGGTGCGGCACTCGGCGAGCGCGCGGGCCTGCGCTTCAATCTCGCCGGCCAGATGCAGCACGGCGTCGGCGTCGCGGTTGAAGAGGCTCTGCTGCTGCTGCTCGAAGAGCTGGAGGAGTCCGCCGTAGTCGGCGAGTTCGGCGCGGAGGCATTCCGCGATGAATTCCCAGTGGGTCGTGGTCATGGAAGCGCCTGGGGTTGGGTGGCGGGGGCACGGGTCGCCTGATCCGTGGTCGAAGCGGCTTCGCGGGTCGGGAGACCCGGGTCACTTCCGCGCGGCGTGAGTTGCTGTTCGATGATGCGGCCGAGGCCGAGGCCGGGACCGGCGGTGAGTTGCGTGGCGATGGTCTCGGTGAGGAGATCGCCGTAGACGGAGGCGGCGGCACCTTCGCCCGAGCCGAGCATCTTGGTCATGGTCTTGCCGAGGAGCTGGCGGACGAGGATGGCTTCGAACTGCCCGGCGACGGCGGCGCGTTGCTCGGCGGGAGCGGCGGTGTGCAGCGCGGGGCCCTTGAGCTGCGTGGCGCGGGCGCGCGCCATCGGCGTCAGCTCGTTGGCGCGAGCGACCGCGGGACCGGCGGCGTTGAGGGCGGAGAGGTTCATCTTAATTGATCACGAGCTCGGCCTGGAGCGCGCCGGAGCGTTTGAGCGATTGGAAGATGGCCATCATCTCGCGGGTGGAGACGCCCAGGGCGTTGAGCGCGGCGGCGAGGCGCTCGATGGAGGGCTGTTCGGCGAAGACCTGGAAGCCGCCCTTGGCCTCGTTGACGGCGGTCTGCGTGCTCTGCACCTGCTGCGTCTGGCCGCCGCTGAACGCGCCGGGCTGGCTGACGCCCTGGTTGTTGGTGACGGTGATGGTGAGCGAGCCGTGCGCGATGGCGACCTGCGAGAGGCGCACGGTCGAGGTGGCGACGATCGTGCCGGTGCGCTCGTTGATGACGATGCGCGCGAGCGTATCGGCGGTCGTCTCGATCTGGCCGAGGTCGGCGATGAAGGCGACATCGCGGCCGCGATACTCCTTGGGGAGCGCCACGCTGATGGTCGCGGCGTCGGCGGGGTTGGCGGTCCCGGGCCACTTGGTGTTGATGGCGTCGGCCATGCGGGCGGCGGAGGTGAAGTCGGGATTGTGGAGGAGGAGGCGGAGGGTGTTGTCGCGGACGATCGACGCCGTGATCTCGCGCTCGATGATCGCGCCGTTGCTGATCACGCCGACCGTGGGGTGATTTTTTTGCACGGTCGCGCCGCCGGCGCCGCCGCTGCCGCCGAAGAAACCGCCGATGGCGACCGGACCCTGCGCGACGGCGTAGACGCGGCCATCGGCACCGAGGAGCGGGGCCTGGAGGAGCACCCCACCCTGCAAGGTCTTCGCGTCACCCATCGAGGCGACGTTCACATCGATGCGGGCGCCGGGCTTGAGGAACGCGCCGATGTCGGCGGTGATCATCACGGCGGCGGTGTTCTTGGCCTTGATGTCGGAGGGATTGATGGTGAGGCCGTAGCGTTGGAGGGCGTTGGCGACGGCGCGGAGCGTGGCGGCGGCGTTGCTGTCGCCGTCGCCCGCGAGGCCGACCACGAGGCCGTAACCGACGAGCTGGTTGTCGCGGCCGCCTTCGATGAGCGTCAGGTCCTTCACGCGGGAGGCGTGGAGGGAAGGGCTGAAAAGCGGCAGGGCTGAAAGGCTGAAACAGAAAAGCGCCCGAATCAAAAAGCGGGTGGAATAATTGCAGCGCATCCGTGCGTTCATTTTCAGTCCTTCAGTCTTTCAGTCGTTCAGTTGTTCAGCCCTTTTTTCACAGCGGCCGGAGCTTTTCGTAGACTTTGGCGAGCCAGCCGCGCTTCTGCGCATCGGTGAGCGCGCCCTCGGCGTAGAACTCGACGCGGGCGTCCGCGATGTTCGTGGAGATCACGCTGTTGTCGCGGGCGATGTCGTCGGGGCGGACGAGGCCGTGGAGGACGACGTATTGGGTCTCGCCGGAGAAGCGCACGACGCGCACGCCCTCGATCACGAGGTTGCCGTTGGGCAGCACGTCGGTGACGAGCACGGCGGCGCGGGAGGAGATGCTCTGGGAATTGCTGATGTCGCCGCCGCCCGAGTAGCCGGCCTTGCCGCCGCCGGAGGTGGACGGGAGCTGGCCGCCGCTTTTCCCGAGGTTGGCGTAGATGAAGCGCGAGATGGCGTCGTCGAGGCTGGATTCGCGCGAGGACTTGGTGCTCTGCGAACTCGAGGCGACCGCGGACTCGGCGACGACGATGGTGAGGATGTCGCCCTTGGCGGAGGCTTTGCGATCGGCGAACATGCTGGCCTGCGAACCGGTGCCGGAAGCGGGCCAGAGCGAATCGGCCCGCGCGGTCGTGCCGAGGACGATGAGCAGCGCGCCGAGACCGAGGAGCGCGAAGATGGCCGCGGCCACGAGCGCCGAGCGGTCGGTCTCCTGGTGGAAGCCGGCGTGGCCGTGCTTAGAAGCGGACTTGAACGCGGTTTTCATCGATGACGGTGGCGGCGAAATTTTTCTGCGACTCGGGGTTGCGGACGGTGACGGTGTCGCCCTGGGCGCCATTCTCCATGGCGAGCGCCTTCATGGTGACGAGCAGGCGGCCTTCGGCGGCGGAGACCTCGACGACCTCGCCCTTTTTCACGAGCGGGCGCCGCGCGATGTCGTGCCAGGTGAGCAGGCGGCCGGCGGTGAGGGCGCGGGCAAAGAGGTAGGTGCGGTCGCCGACGGCGGCGGGGACGGCATCGCGCTCGCGGAGGAGATCGACGCGGCGGGTTTCCAGTTGCGTGGGATCGAAGACGGCACCGGCCGAAAGCGGAAAGCGCGTGACCCAGGCGTCGCGCCAGTGCATGGCGCGGAGGACGAGCGTGGACTCGGCCGCGACGGTCTGGTCGGCCAGCACGCGGCAGCGCACCAGCATCGAGGACGCCGCGAGCGAGGGATACTCGGCCACCTGGACGGACCAGGCGGCGGCGACGCGGGCGGGCGGCGACCACGGCCGGAGCAGTTCGAGCTGGAGGTCGCCATCGAGATTGAAGTGAGCGGCGAGATCGCGCGTGAGGGCCGCGAGGAACTGTTCCCGGGTGAGCGGGGCGGTCGTGCCCCGGGCGTCCTGACCCGCGGGGGCGATCGCCGGGGCACGGGTCGGGAGACCCGCGCCACCATCGGCGGCGAGGGCGCCGAGCGCGGCGGCGAACAGAAAAGCGAAGACTGGACGGAGGGCGCGCATCGCGATCAGCGTTTCATGTTGGCGACGTTCTGGAGCATCTCGTCCGAAGTCTGGATGGACTTGGAATTGATCTCGTAGGCGCGCTGCGCGACGATGAGCGCGACCATTTCCTCGACGATGTTGACGTTGGAGGCCTCGACGTAGCCCTGGATGGTGCTGCCGAAGCCCTGTTCGCCGGGCTGGCCGAGTTCGGGCGTGCCGCTGGCGGGGGTTTCCTCGTAGAGATTGCCGCCGAGGGAGCGGAGGCCGGAGGGGTTGGCGAAGCGGGCCAGCGTGACGCGGAAGCTCTGGGTGCCGCCGGTGCCCTGGATGGTGACCTGGCCGTTTTCGGCGATGCTGATCGAGCTGGCGCCGGCCGGGATGGGTTGGAAACCGCTGAGGACGGGCAGACCGTCGATCGTCACGACCTGGCCCTGCGCGTTGCGCTTGAAGGAGCCGTCGCGCGTGAAACCGATCGTGCCATCCGGGCGCTGCACTTCGAAGAAGCCGTCGCCCTGGATCGCGATGTCGAGTTTCTCACCGGTCTGGTTGAGCTGGCCCTGGGTGAAGACCTTCGAGGTCGCGGCGACGCGGGAGCCGTTGCCGACCTCGGTGCCGGTGGGGACGAGATTGCCGCCGCCGGAGTCGGTGCCGGAGGCGCGTGTGGGCTTCTGGTAGAGCAGATCCTGGAACTCGATCTTGCTGCGCTTGAAGCCGGGGGTGTTCACGTTCGCGAGGTTGTTCGCGATGGTGTTCAGGTTGAGCTGCTGGGCCTCCATGCCGGTGGCGGCCGAATAGAGCGAGAGATTCATGCGGCGGAGGGTTGGTGGTGAAAGTCAGCAGACACCGCGACTGGGGCCGGCCCGGCCCCATACCGGGCTCGGCCATGCAGTCGTGATTGCGGTTGTCTGTCTGGGGAAATCATGGAGAGGGAGAGGTTCATTCGCTGGCGCGCGCGGCTACATTCAGCCAAGCGCTTCGAGCGTCTTCTGCATCTGCTGGTCGACGGTGTTGATGATCTTCTGGTTGGCCTCGTAGGCGCGCGAGATGAGGACGAGGTCGACCATTTCGCGGAGGGGGGTGACGTTGCTGGCTTCGAGGTAGCCTTGCAGGAGTTCGGGATCGTCGACCGTCTCGGGCGCGGGCGAGCCGGGCGCCGGGACGAAGAAGCCGCCGGCGATGGGGCGGAGCTGGGAGTTGTCGGCGAATTTCTTGACCGCGAATTTTCCGAGCGAGGTCGCGCCTTGGAAGATCGAGCCGTTCTGGTTGATGACGACGGGGCCGCCGTTCGGGACGAGCAGGATGGGCGCGCCGGCGTCGCTCAGAATCTCGTCGCCGCTGGACGTGACGAGCGTGCGGTCGGGGCGCATGCGGAATTCGCCGCTGCGGGTGTAGACGTGCGAACCATCGGGGCGCTGCACTTCGAAGAAACCCTCGCCCTGGATCGAGCAGTCGAGTTCGCGGCGAGTGGGCTGGATCTCGCCGTTCTGGAAATTGATCCCTGAATTGATCTTCGGGAACACCATCGAGATGGCGCCTTCGGTGCCGATGCGGGCCTTGGGATTCGGTTGGAGTTCGCCGGCCCGCTGTGTGGAGAAATTGACGGTGCGCTTCCGATAGCCGGCCGTCTGACTCGAGGTGATGTTCTGCGATACGGTGTCCTGCCACCGCTCGAGAGCGGAGAGGGCCGAGGCAGATTGGTAGAGTCCGACGTTCATGGGCGCTGGCACTTAAGCCAACTGCGTGCCGGGCTCGTTAGGCGCCTCTTAAGTCATTGCTCCATAGCGCACTAAAGTTTTCTACAAAACGGCCGGAAAAGTTTTCCAGCCCGGAAACGGATGCCCGGCAGGATTTGCCGCGGGTGACTGATCGAAAACCACCCGCTGGTGCTCGCGGCCACCGGTCACGAAACCTCCGGGTCGCGACGCTGGAGCGGAGGTGGCGGGTGACGGCGCAACGCGCGGATGGTGGCGCGCCGACAGGGTCCGGTCGGAGACCGGACCTACCGGGGCTCAGCCGCCGGCGGGATACAGGCACTCGATCTCAATCCGCTCGCCGCAGCCACAGGTGATCACCAGGCGGACGACTTTGTCGCCTTCCTTGACGGTTTCGACCAACGGCTCGCCGTGATGGCCGGTCGACGCGTGGCCCTTGTGGACGGACGGAGTCGCGCGCGGACCGGTGGCAGCCACCAAACCGGGTGGCAGGCGCAGGGCGGGGGTGGCGAGGGCGCTCTTTCCGTGGAGAAACGATTTCATGGAGTGGGTCGCGGCTTGGGGGGCTCGGGCGAGGCCACCGGCTTGGTGGGCGGCGCCGCATTTGGCGGGGAAGGCGATCCCGGCGGACTGCTTTCCACCAGCGCGGCGTCCTTGAGCTTCGATTTACCGCCGAGCGTGAGACTGATCGTGATGCGCTGGTTGGCCTCGGCCTCGGGTTTCTCGCCGGCGAGCGGCTTGCTGTCGGCGAGGCCGCTCACGCGCTCGATCAACTTGGAGTCGACGGCGTAGTGGACGAGGCTGCGGCGCGCGGCGTTGGCCCGGTCGGCCGAGAGTTCCCAACCGCCGTAGTCCGCCCGCAACTCGAGGCCCCGCCGGGTGTGCCCGTCGATCGTGACGTGAAACCGGTGGCGATCGATCGTCCAGGCGAGGCTCTGCAGGATGAAGCGGCCCCATTCGGTGAATTCGGTCGTGTCATCGACGAACAGCGGGCGGTTGGCGCGATTGAAGAGCGTGACGCGCAGGCCGTCGGTGGTGACCTGGATGTCGATGGGCTTGTCCTTGAAATTCTCGTCGAGGTGGAGGAGGCGGTGAAAATCGGCGGCGACGGAATTGAGGAACGTCAGTTGAATCTGCTTGTTGCGGTCCTGCTCCTTTTCGGAGCCGCTCTCCTTGCCCTCGCTCTGGGAGGTCTTGTTGTTGTTGAAGGGCAGCACGCCTGACGTGGCGTTCATCGGGGAGTGGAACGGATTCTGAAAGTAGCGGGAAGTCGCGATGAGGATCTTTTCGTCCTGGGCGGAGATCCACAGCACCATGAAGAGCGCCATCATCGCGGTGACGAAGTCCGCATAAGCCACCTTCCATGCACCGCCGGACATGTGTTAGTTGAGAGTTGAGGGTTGAAAGTTGAGAGCCCAAAACCGCGGACAGGGCGGTGCGGAAAGGCGGAGTGAGCGCATGGTGGTGGTTCGGTCTCTCAACTCTCAGCTCTCAACTATAAACTATTTGGCGGGCCCGAGGCCCTTCAAGGCGGCCTCGAGTTCGGCGCTGCCGGGTTGGACGGCGCTGTCGAGCGAACGGCGCGCCACTTCGACGGCGGTGAGCGGGGCGAGGCCCTTGGCGAAACCGGCGATGGCCTGCATGATGCACTTCAGGAACTGCGCGTCGGACTGGTTGTTGAACTGCACGCGGTTGGCGAGCGGGTTGACGAAGCCGTAGGCGACGAAGATGCCGAGCAGCGTGCCGGTGAGCGCGGCGGCGACCTTCTCGCCGACTTTCTCGGGACCCTCGGCGATGGCGGCCATGGTGTTGATGATGCCGAGCACGGCGGCGACGATGCCGATGCCGGGGAGCGAGTCGCCGACGAGGTGGAGGATGTGCACCGGGTGGTGCGCCTCCGCGTTCTTCGCTTCGAGTTCGGCGACCATGAGGCTTTCGAGCTGGTCGGGCTTGATCTTGCCGTCGACGACGGGCTTGAGGCCGTTGCAGATGAACTCGAGCCGTTCGTGGTGATTGAGCACCGACGGGTAGCGCTGGAAGATGGAGCTCTGCTGCGGGTTCATGATGTGCTCTTCGAGGGCGATGAGGCCGTTGCGCCGGCCGATCATGAAGATCTCGTAGAGGAGCTTGAGGAGATCAGTGAAGTCCTTCTCGTCGGCGGCCTTGCCGGTGATGCACTCCTTCACCTTGTGGATGATGTGCTTGAGCACATGGCCGGGGCTCGCGATCACGAGCACGCCGGCCGCGACCCCGAGGATCACCACGAACTCCGACACGTGCAGGAGCACGAGCGGCGAGCCCCCGGCGAGCATGAAGCCGCCGAGGGTCGAGGCGAAGACGATGACCGATCCGACGATGATGAGCATCGGGGGAACTCCCGCGGGGAGCGCGGTCAGCGCTCGCGCATCCTTTGCAGGTAGGCCCGCAGACCGAGGATGGTCTGCGCGTGGATTTGGCAGATGCGCGACTCCGTCAGACCGAAGACGGCGGCGATTTCGGCCAGGCGCATGTTTTCAAAGTAATACATCGCGAGAATCTTTCTGGGTATATCGGGCAATTCCGCGATTCGTTGAGTGAGAAGTTGCAGCAGCTCGGTCTTCTCGAGGCTGTCGCGGCCGGTGGTATCGTGTTCATCGGCGAGGAGTTCGTGCAGCGAAGCCCCCTCCCCTTCCTCGCCCTCGGCGTGCTGGTCGATGGCGAGGAACGTGACGGGCTTCGATTCCTCGACCCACTTTTCGTATTCCTTGCGGTCGAGGCCGAGCGAGGCGCAGACCTCGGCGTCGGTGGCGGCGCGGCCGAGCTTCTGCTCGACGTCGTTGATGGCGGTCTTGAGTTTGCGGGAGCGGGCGCGGGCGCGGCGCGGGCACCAGTCGAGGCGGCGGAGTTCGTCGAGGATGGCGCCGCGGATGCGGGTGGCGGCGTAGCTGGCGAAGGTGCTGCCCTGTTCGGGGTCGAACTTGCGGACGGCGGCGATGAGGCCCGTGATGCCCACGCTGTAGAGATCGTCGGCGTCGACGTGCGCGGGCACGTTGAGCTTGATGCGGTCGACTACGTTGCGGACGAGGGGCAGATAACGCTCGATCAATTCCTTTTCATCGACGGCGCTCGGCGAGACTCCCTGATACGCGCGCCAGGCGGTGGCGGGCGAAGCATCCGTGCTGGGAATCGTGGCGGTGGCGGTGTTCATGTTGGCGGGGGGCTAGAAGGTTATTTTTGCCTGGGGCTGGGGTGAGTGGCCGCACTCGCGGCGGCGGCGGCAGCGGCGTTGGCCGCGTGGCGCTGGAGGATCACTTCGCGCATGCCGTTCACGACGGTGGTCCAGAACCAGCGGAAGAGCAGGCCGCCGCAGAGGCAGCCGACGGCGGCGTCGAGGAAGACGCGGTCCGCCGCATGGCCGGCGAAGTAGCTCGCCGCGGTGGTAAGCGTGAATCCGGCGAAGCCGCCGAGGAGGAAAATGAATTTCATGGCGTGAAGGTGATCGAGGTGGAGCGGGCGGCCCGCGGCGCGCCGGGTTGCGGCGCGGCGCCGGAGAGCGCGTCGAGGGCAACGCGCTCCACCTTCGGGCTGGGAGAAACCTGGGCGTTGAAAGGCATGGCGGTTCAGGTGGCGTCGTCGGGCAGCGTGCGGCGCACGATCGCGCCGGGGACGTCCTCTTCGCAGTCGCCCGTCAGCGACGGGCCGGTGGCCAGGAAGAGCGGCTCGAGGTCCTCGTCGAAGAGGTAGTCCCAGAGCTTGCCCCATTGCGGGACTTCATCGAGGTGGGTGAACACGAGGTGCGTGGCGCCGAGATCGCGGCCGGCGGCGTAGGCGTCGCGGAGCGAGGCGCGGTCGTAGGCGGCGTTGAGCACGAGGACGCGTTCGCGCACCTGCTCGCGGTCGAGCCAGGCGCCGAGCGCGGCGTTGGCGGCGGGTGAGCGCGCCGAGATGCCGGGCAGATCGAAGTAAACGAATCCACCCGGCACGGCGGGCTGGGTCTCACACGGAAAATGGGCGAGCGGCACACCGAGCGCCTCGGCGAACACCGGGAGCGGCCCGAGGGACTTGGGGCGGTCGAACTCGACGCTCACGACGTGGCCCTGACGCGCACGGCGAAACACATCGGCGGCGAGCCACTTGCACAGCGCGGTGGTGCGGCCGACGCCGGCGGTGCCGAGGAAGGCCGCCCGGGAAATGGGGGGACGCGGAGCGCGGGCCTCGGCCTGCGTGCGGAGGAGCCGCGAGGTCTCGGCGAGGGCGCGGTGCAACGGCAGGGAATTGAGCTCGGACCAGTTGGCGCCGGACTGAAGCCGTTCGAGGGCGGTCTCGGTGATACCGGAGCGACGGAGCAGGCCGGTGAGCCCGAGGGAGGACGGAAACTGCGTGAGGCGGTTGTTCCCGGAGGGCGGCGCTCCGGCGCCGCGGCGCGCGGGGAGCGGCGCTGACGGGGCCGCGCCTTCGGCAAGGGTTGGCTCCGGCGTGGCCGGCTCCGACGACGTGGCGGCAAGCACGGCGGGCGCACCAGACGCCGGGGCATCCACCTGGGCGACCACTTCGAGACGCGGGCCGGAGAAAAGTTTCCGGAGGCCGGTGGGCTCGACATTGCGCACGGAAAGCACCCGCGCGGACGGGCCGAGTTTCTCGCGGATGAGCGCGACCGCCTCGTCGGTGGATTTCACCGTGAACTTGTAGGCGCCGGGCGCGAGGCGTTGGTCCGAGGACGACATGGCTCAGGTTGCGTGCAGGCAGGAGCCTGCTTGCAGGCGATGGGCTGTAGGCGTGGCTCCTGAAATCGCCTGCAAGCAGGCTCCTACCTTCACGCTGCGGAAACTGGTTGGTGATTCGCGCATGTCAGGCGGCGGCTTTGAGCGGCATCTCGGCGCGCGCGAGATGCGCGGGCGGCGTGACGATGCCGGCGTTTTCGATTTCCGTGGCGGAGGGCAGCTCCTGGTAGGCGAGCACCGTCACGCGCGGGAAGGATGATTCGAAGAAGCGTTTCAGCGGCAGGCGGATCTCGGTCGAGGCCACGAGCACGGGCGGCTGGCCGGCGGCGACGAGTTCGCCGGTGCGGCGGCTGATTTCCTCCAGCAGGTGGCGGGCGGTCGCGGGGTCGAGGGCGAGGCCAACGTCGGTGGGCGTGCGATGGACCTTCTGGGCGAGCCACTGTTCGAGGCGCGGATCGAGCGTGACGGCCCGGATGACGCCGGGGCGGCACTCGTATTCCGGCACAAAGTAGAGGCCGAGGCGGCGGCGGATGAGCTCGCTGAGATCGTCGGGATTCTTCGAGAGCGGCGCGAAGTCCGCGATGCCTTCGAGGATGAGCGGCTGGTTGCCGATCGCGACGTTCTCGCGCAGGAGATTCTGCAGCACGCGCTGGATGATGCCGAGGGTGACGAGGTCGGGCAGGAGTTCGGCGATGAGGGCGGGCTGCGATTGCTTGAGGTGATCGACGAGTTGCTGGACTTCCTGGCGCCCGAGCAGGTGGTGGGCGTTGACCTTGAGCGTCTCGGAGAGGTGCGTGATGAGCACCGAGGCGGGATCGACGACGGTGAACCCGTTGAGCTCGGCGGTCTTCTTTTCAGCGGCGTCGATCCAGGTGGCTTCGAGATTGAAGACGGGCTCGCGCGTCGGGACGCCCTTGAGGCGGACCTTGCTGCCGGAGACGTTCATCGCGAGCCAGCGGCCGGGATGGAGCGTGCCGCGGGCGACGGGCTTGCCGCGGAGGAGGAAACGGTAGTCGTTGGCCTCGAGTTCGAGGTTGTCGCGCACGGAGACCGGCGGGACCACGATGCCTTTTTCGCGGGCGAGTGATTTGCGGACGCCCGTGACGCGGGCGAGCATCTCGCCGCCGGCCTTCGCATCCGCGAGCGAGAGCAGCCCGTAGCCGATCTCGATGGCGAAGATGTCGATGTCGATGAGCTTGCGGACATCCTCGGCGGTGCCGGAGGTCGTGGCCGCGCCCGCGGCCGCCGAAGCGTCGGGTTTGGCGCCGGCCTTCGTGGCTCCCGCGGCCCTGGCCGCCGCGGTCGCCGCCTCGGCGCCATGGGCATGGCCGGTCTTGTCTTCCTGCTCCTGCATGATTTTCGCGAGGAACGCGGCGAGACCGGCGAGACCGAAGAACGGCAGCATGGGCATGCCGGGCATGAGGCCGAAGCTGGCGAGCATGCCGGCGGAAATCTTGAGCGCGCGCGGGTAGCGGAAGAGCTGCGTGGCGAGCTGGGTGCCGAGGTTGTTGTTCTCGGAGGCGCGCGTGACGAGGAGGCCGGCGCCGACGGAGAGGATCAGCGCGGGAATCTGCGAGACGAGGCCGTCACCGATGGAGAGGAGGGTGAATTTCTGGAGCGCCTCGCCGAGCGAGAGGCCCATCTGGAGGACGCCGATGGCGAAGCCGCCGACGACGTTGATGAGCGTGATGATGATGCCGGCGATGGCGTCGCCGCGCACGAACTTCGAGGCGCCGTCCATCGCGCCGTAGAAGTCGGCTTCCTTCTGCACCTTCACGCGGCGGGCGGTGGCGGTGACCTCGTCGATGATGCCGGCGTTGAGCTCGGCATCGATGGCCATCTGTTTGCCGGGCAGCGCATCGAGCGTGAACCGGGCGCTCACCTCGGCGATGCGGCCGGCGCCCTTGGTGATGACGACGAAGTTGATGATGACGAGGATCAGGAACACCACCGCGCCGACGATGTAGTTGCCCTGGATCACGAAGTGGCCGAAGGCGTCGATCACGTGGCCCGCGAAGCCGTTGACGAGCACCTGGCGGGTCGAGCTGATGTTGAGGGCGAGGCGGAAGAGCGTGAGCGCGAGGAGCAGCGTCGGGAAGGCCGAGAACTCCGGCGGATCCTTCACGTAGATGATCGCGAGGAGGACGAGCAGCGAGAGCCCGAGATTCAGCGCCAGAAACGTGTCCAGCAGGATCGTCGGGATCGGCATGATCAGCAGCAGCACGATCACGAACAGGCCGCCGGTGAAGAGGAGGTCGGCGCGCTTGAGCAGCGCGTTGACGGGGCTCGGGCTGGCAGCGGCTGCGCTCATGCGGCGGCCTCCATGCGACGGGCCTTCAGGCGGTGGAAGTAGTAGCGGTGCGTGCGGTAGACGACCGCGAGGATCTCGGCGACGGCCTGGTAAAGCTCGGCGGGAATCGTCTCGCCGACCTTGCCCAGCGCGAAGAGGAGGCGGGCCACGGGCCGGTTTTCGACCATCGGCACGCCGTGTTCGGCGGCGAGGGCCTTGATGCGCTTGGCAAAACCGTTCTCGCCCTTGGCGAGGACGACGGGCGCCTTGTCCTGGCCGCGCTCGTATTTGAGGGCGACGGCGAAGTGCGTGGGATTGGTGACGACGACATCCGCGGTCTGCACCGCGGAGAGCATCTGTTTCTGCATCAGCCGGCGGGCCATGCGGCGCATGCGCATCTTGGTGTGCATGTCACCCTCCGCCTGCTTGCGCTCCTCCTTCACCTCTTCGCGCGACATCATCATCTGGCGGTGGGTGCGGAACTTCTCGTAGCCGTAACTGATCGCGGCGACGACCCCGAGGGCGACGATGAGGCGGCTGAGGAAGAGGACCGTGGCGTGGCTGAGAAACTGCCCGAGGTAGGCGGCCTCGACGGGCGCGCTGAACATCGGGTCAAACATCAAACCCCGCGCGCCGAGCCAGAGGGCGGACCCGATGGCGACGATTTTCAGGAGGTCGATGCCGGTCTTCGCGAAGACGGACTTGTTGAACAGCCGGCCGAAGCCCGCGACCACGTCGAGATTCTCGATCTTGAACGCCGCCGCCTTGGGGGTGAGCCGGAACCCGCTCTGGACGCCACCCGCGAGGAGCACCGCGACGACGCAGGCGACCAGCATCGGAACCAGCGCCTGCCCGATCACGAGCATCATCTGACCGAGCTGGACCGTGATCGTATCGCGCTGGATCGTCGTGACGGAGAAGTGCGTGAAAATGCTGACGGCGTATTCGCCGATGTCGCGGGCGGCGGTGCGGGCCGTGAAACCCAGGACGCCCAGCACCGCGGCAAACGTGAAGAGGACCGTGATCTCCTGCGACTTCGCAAACTGACCGCGCTCGTGCGCCTCCGACAACCGCTTCTCGGTCGGTTGTTCGGTTTTTTGGTCTTGATCGTGCGAATCAGCCATGGGTCGCGCGCTGTATCGCAATGCCGATGCCAAGGCTCGCCGTGTATTTGCTAAATCAAACAGGCCAACGAATTAAAGTTATCACGCTCGCTTGCCCGCCCCCCAAAACCGCGGAACACAAAACGGACAGGAAGGCGCGGCAAAAATTGCCGAGACCCACCCGCCGGATCGCAGGGGACCGCCCTCATACCAACGTCACATGAATCTTGGATCTTACGGTTGCGAGGGTAGGTCGGGGTTTATCCCCGACATCCGCCAAAGACGGACGAGTGTCGGGCGTAAAGTCCGACCTACGGCCAACGTCCAAATATCAAAAGCCATTGGCATCGCCCGTAACCGTGCAGTCGAAATCCCCGAAGCGCAGCAGCAGCCGCGGTCACGAGGCGGCGGTGCGACCATCATCTGATCCCTGCCTCCTCACGGCCCGCCCTGGGCTGGCCGAGGGGTCGGCCGCTACGGCCGATTGCGTGGTTGGCTCAGCGTCCGGGCAGCAGCTGAAGCATCTTCAGCGGCATGTCGCCGAACTCGGTGTAAAGGTAACGGGCGATCAGGGCGCCGGCGCTGCCCAGCAGACCGAAGCCGACCAGGCTGCGCGCCGACAGGCTCAGGATAAAGACATTCGTCTTCGGCACGGCACGCGCCAGGGCGCTGAACGCCAGGGTGACGAGAAAGTTCATCGCGATGAACGGCGCCGCGATCCGCAACCCGAGCTCGATCACGCGGGCCGTGCCGTTGATCAGCGCCAGGCCCGCCCCGACATCGAGCAGGGCCCGGCCGGCGGCGGCGTGATGGAAGCTCCGGGCCAGCGCGGCGATCACCGCATGATGGCCGCCAAACAAAAAGAACAAGACCACGGAGAACGCCAGCATGAGCGCCGCCAGCGGCTCACTCGCCGGCTCGGGCACCCCCATGCCGGGCATCGCCAGCAGGCCGATCTCGGACGCCATCAGGCGCCCCGCCATTTCCACGGCCGCAAACGCCAGCCGGGTGACAAAGCCCAACGCCAGTCCGACGACGACCTCGCTGATCATCGCCGTCACCAGCGGCCACAAGGCCAGCGGCATGGGCGCCGCCGGCACGATCCCCGCCAGCAGGGTCGCGAGGCAGGTGCAAATCCCGATCCGCACCGGAATGGGGATCGGCCGGCCGGCGATCACCGGCAATTGCAGCACGACACCGATCGAGCGGAGGAAAATCATCAGCCAGGCGATGAGGTAGTCGAGGGACATGGTTGAAACGGACCAGCGACCAAGGACCTGCGACCAACGACTTCAGAGCAAAGGCCGAGGCGCACCAACCGGTGGCCGGGGGTCTCTGGTCTTTGGTCCTTTGTCCTTGGTCTTCATCAGTGCCCCAGCGTGCCCATGCGCGTCAGGATGGTGATCGTGAACTCGGACAGCGTGCGCAGCAGCCACGGCGTCAGCACCAGGGCGAGTCCGGCCAGCGCGATGAGTTTCGGCACGAAGGTGAGCGTCTGTTCCTGCATCGAGGTGACGGACTGGATCACGCTCGCCAGCAGACCGACGACGAGCGTGACCCCCAAAAACGGCGCCACGACGTAGAGCGCGAACATCACGGTGGATTTGAAGAGATCGATGGCGAGGTCGGGATTCATGAGTTTTTTGCTCCGCAAAAAACTAGGCGAAGCTCTGGACGAGGGAGCGGACGACGAGCTGCCAGCCGTCGACGAGGACGAAGAGCAGCAGTTTGAGCGGGAGGGCGACCGTCATCGGCGGCATCATCATCATGCCGAGCGCCATCAGCACGCTGGAAACCAGGAAGTCGATGACGAGGAACGGCAGGAAGAGGAGGAAACCCATTTGAAACGCGGTCTGCAGTTCGCTGACGACGAACGCCGGAATCACGATGCGCATCGGCAGATCCTTGACGGCTGTCGGCGGGAAGCCGCCCAACTCAAGAAAATACTCGATGTCGCGCGTGCGGGTCTGCTTCAGCATGAAGGCCTTCAACGGCACCGTCGCCTTGTCCAGCGCCTCGATCGAGGTGATCTTGCCGTCGAGATAGGGCCGGAGCGCCTCGTTGTGCACCCGGTCGACAACCGGGCCCATGAGGAAGAACGTCAGGAAGAGCGACAGGCCGACGACAATCTGGTTCGACGGAGCTGACGGAGTGCCGAGCGCCGTGCGCACGAAACCCAGCACGATCACGATGCGGGTGAAGCTCGTCATCAGCAGCACGATCGACGGAGCCACGGACAGGAGCGTCATGATGATGACGATCTGCACCGCCACGCTCACTTCGCCGGCCTGCCCCTGCCCTTCCAGACCGATGTTGAGGCGGAACGGCGCGGAGGTGGACGCAGGCGTGGTCGCAGGAGCCGCGGTCGGCGCGGTGATCGGGGAACTGCCCGGGAGAACGGGTGTGGCCGTCTGGGCCGGCGCCGAGAGCGGCACGAAAAACAGGATCAGCGCGGCGATGACGAGTGCGGCGGCGGTCGGCGACCGCCGCCCGAAGCTTCGGCGGTCGGTGACCGCCGCCACCGGCGCGGGAGTTGGACCTCCGGGCGTCATGTCCGCGGCTTCTCGTCGTGCAGCGGCGCGAGCAGGTCGATGCGACCCTGGCACACGCCGAGGAGAAACTTTTTTTCCTGATAGGAGGCGACGACGAGGAACTGCCGGTTGCCGAGCGAGCGGGTCTCTTCAATGGCGAGCACGCGGCCATCGGCGGCGCGGGCCGGGTTGGTGCGGCCGCGCCAGACGAACCAGCCGCCGGCCGCGGCGAGCACCAGGCCCACGACGAGGGTGACGTGGCCGAGACCGCCGGTCGCCGGGGCGCTGGCGGGCGCGGAGTTGGAGGGGTAGAGAATCTTGTTGTCGTCGGCGGCATGCGTGAGCGACGCGAAGCCAAGGCTCAGAAAAACCGTAGCCGCGAGCGTGAGCGAGTGGACGATTCGCCCCAAACCCACTCGCTCACGCTCGCGGCTACCAGACAGCAGGTTCATGGCTTCGCGCTGCCGACGAGTTCGGTGATCTTGATGCCGAAGTTATCCTCGACGACGACGACTTCGCCGTAGGCGACGAGCTTGTCGTTGACGAAGAGGCCGACGGGGTCGCTGGCGTGCTGCTGAAGCTGCACGATCGAACCGGGCGAGAGCTCGAGCACATCGCGCATGGGCAGATGGACCGAACCGAGCTGAACGGTGACCTTCAGCTTTACGTCGAGGACGATATCAAGAGACTTTTCTTCCGTCAGATTTGGCATGGGAAAATTCCTCCGCGGGGAGTTTGCGGGTGAGCTGGATGGCGACGTGGTCCGTATCGAGGCCCACGGTGCCGACAAATTTCGCGGTGCCGCTGAGCAGCACGCGTGTGTCGTGGCACAACGCGGCGGGCATTTCGATCACATCGCCGACGCGCAGGCTCGCGATTTCGCGCACGCTGAGTTCGACCGCCTGCCACTCGGCGCGCACCGGGATGGTGATGCGATCGTAGGCGGCCTGCCACTCGGCGCGCCGGGCGACCGGGGTCACGGCGGTGTCCTTCTGCCGGCGGGCCTGCATTTTTTTCACCACCGGCTCGATCGTGTAATAGGGCACGCCGATCTGGAGCTGCTCGGAGCAATCGCCGAAATTGCACTCCAGCGTGAGGGCGAGCACGATGGCGTCCTTGGGCGAGGTTTGCAGGAAGCGGCCGTTGTTTTCGTGCCCGATGATGAGCGGACGAAGTTCCTGCTCGGTTTTCCACTGGGCGCACCACTCCTCGAGCAACACGACGATCACGTCCTCGATCAGCGCGATCTCGATCTCCGTGAGATACCGCTCGGCCTTGACGGAGTGACCGCGGCCGCCCAGCAGGCGGTCGGCGATGGTGAGCGCCAGCCGGGGGTTGATGTCGAGGATGCCGACGCCGGTGAGCGGCTCGACCTTGAAAAGGGACAGGTGGGTGGGGTTCGGCAGCGACTCGCAGAATTTCGAGTAGGTGACGGTCGTGAGCTTGGCCATCTTGAGGCCGAACTCCATGCGCAGGAAGAGCGAGAGGCGGGCGCTGAGGTAGCGGATGAAATCCTCGTGCAGCAGGCGGAGGCGGCGCAACTCGGCCTCGGAGAGAAACGCCGGGTTGCGAAAATCGTAGGCCTCGATCTTGGTCGCGGCGCCGAGATCGCCCGCGACCCCGAGCACGGCGGTCTTGGGCGCCTGGGTTTCGACGGTCTGCGCGATGAGTTTGTCGATCTCGGATTGATCGAGAAAATCGCTCGTGGCTTTTTGGGGATCGTCGGCCATGTCAGAGGGACCAAGGACCAGGGACAACGGACCAGGGACCCACGACCAGGCCGCGAGACTTCGAGGTCTCTGGTCCTTGGTCCTTGGTCGCTGGTCCTTCGTGGTTCATTGGATCACGAAGTCGGAGAAATAGACCTGATCGGCGACCTTCTTGCCGAGGGCCTGGTTGTAGGCGCCGACGAGTTTTTCCCGGATGATGTTCTTCGCGCCGGGCTCCTCGAGGTCGGCGAGCGTCAGCGACGAAAGGACGTTGAGCGTGACGTCGGTGAGGCGGGGCTTGGCCCCTTCGAAGAGCCCTTTCACGTCGGTGCCGGGCGCGCCGGTGACGAGGAACGTGGTCTTGAGGTAGCGCGTGCCCATCGTGCCGGCGAGGTTGACGACGACGTTCTGGAACTCGTAGGCGCCGGGGGCGCCGCCCTTTTCGCCCTTGCTCTCCTTGCCGCCCTTGCCACCGCCGTGGCCGCCGCTGGCGGCCTCAGCCGCGGGTGCGGCGCTGTGCTCGGCCGGGGGCAGGGCCGCGATCTTCTTTTGCAGGCGCGGGAGCATGACGAACTCCACGGTCGCCCAAGTCGCGGCGGGGGCGAGGAGGAGCGCGGCGATGACGGGGATCCACGCCTTGGCGCCGCCGCCGGAAGCGGCGGGGGCGGGAGCAGCCGGGGCAGCGGCGGCGTCTTTGGCGGGGGCGGCGGGGGCGTCTTTGGCGGCCATGGCGGGGGCGGAAAATCTGGTTGAGAGTCGAGGGAGCCGATGTGGCGAGTTGGCAGAGGGCGGCCCGCTGGCGCGGGTTTTCAACTCTCAGCGTTCAACTCTCAACTAGGAGTGGTTTAGCTGCGCTTCAGGTTGACGATGTCTTCGAGCACGGTGTCGGAGACGGTCACGAGGCGGGAGCCGGCCTGGAAGCTGCGCTGGGTGGTGATGAGATTGGCGAACTGGTCGGTGAGATCGACGTTCGAGAGTTCGAGCGTGCCGGACTGGATCGAGCCGAGGCCGTTGGCGCCCGGGGTGTTCTTCGTGGCGTCGAGGGCGAAGCCGCCGCTGGCGGCGCCGACGGGGCCGGCGGCCAGGAGGCCCGAGTAGAGGTTGTTGCCCTCGCGCACGAGCGCGGTCGGGTCGGTGAAATTCTGGAGCAGCAGCTGGTTGGTCGTGGCGGAGGTGCCGTCGGAATAGAACTCGATCACGTTGCCGAGCTTGTCGATCGAGACGGACTGGCGCTGCGCGCCGGTGGGCGGCGTGCCGAGCTTGATGTCGTCGACGGTGCCGAGGCTGGAGCCGGTGGCGCCCTGGACGCGGAAGCCCTGGGCGGTGACGAGATAGCCCTGGTCATCCCAGCGGAAATCGCCGGCGCGCGTCGCGTATTCGGTGCCGTCGATCGGGTTCTTCACGTGGAAGAAGCCGTTGCCCGAGATGCCGAGGTCGGTGACCTTGCCGGTGGAGGCGAGCGAGCCCTGGTTGAAATTGGTGTTGATGCCCGTGAGCTGCACGCCGGTGCCGACGCCGATGGCGGACGTGTTGCCGGCGTTGCTGTTGGACGGCGACGAACGCTGCAGGATGTTGCTGAAGCTGTCGGCGTATTTGGCTTCGGAGGCCTTGTAGCCGGTCGTGTTGACGTTGGCGATGTTGTCGCCGATGACTTCGAGGCCTTTCATGAACGTTCGCAGCGCGCTGACGCCGCTGCCCATTGTGCCGATGAGTGACATGGTGATCCTGAGTGGAGTTGAGGTTTAGACGCCGCCGGTGGGGGCAGGCAGTGGAGCGGTGACAACGCCGGGCTCCACGCGAAGCACGGCGGAAAGGGAGTAGGTCTGGCCATTGATGACGAGCAGCGGCTCGGTGCCGGAGGCATCCACGGCGGACACGTCGCCCGAGGCGGTGCCGCCGTTGCCGTCGTCGACGGTGACGCGGTGACCGAGATAGGAATTGGCGGTGACGCGCTGCTGATCGGCGCGGAGCTGCGCCATCTCCTTCGCCATGGTGCCGGACTGCTCGAGGGCGGTGAACTGGGCCATCTGGGCGATGAACGCCGTGTCCTCGACGGGTTTCATCGGATCCTGCGTCTTGAACTGGGTGGCCAGGAGCTTGAGAAAATCATTTTGTCCGAGCGTCTTTTGCGGCGTGCGCGAGACGGCGGAGGTGGAATCGGTGGCGGCGGTGGTGGCCGCGCGGGCCGTGATGGAAGCGACGGAGGCCATGGGTTCAGGCGTGCGTATGCAGGTGAAGCGACGTGGGCAGCAGCGCGGCGCGCGCGAGCGGCGCGGCGATCTCCGCCGCCGCGTGGGAGGCGAAGCCGCGCGAGCGCGAGGCGATCGAAGCGAAGACCTCGTTGGCGGTGCGGCGGGCCTGACCGTCGCGCTGACGCGGCGAACCGTCGCCCACAAAGGCGGACAACGCGGCGCCGTCGGTCTGGTTCGAGGTGATGACCGCGGGCGCGAGCCGGAACGGCCGGTCGCCGGCATCGCCCGCCACCGCCTGCCATTCGTGGGCCAGTGCCGCACGCAGTTCGGGGGAATCGGTCCGGAAGGTGGCGCGAACCTCGTCGGCGCGGAGTTCGACACGGACAGCGAGGTCCGCGCCCCCCACGGAAAATTGCAGATTCACCGCGTGGCGCTCGGCGGCGCCGAAACGCTCCACGGCCGTGAGCACGGCCTCGACGGCGCGATGCGCCGTGGCCGGCATCGGAGCCGGAGCCGTGGCCGGGAGGTCGGCCGCGTGGAGCCGCCCGGAGCCCGCCTGTTCGACGCTCACCGAAGCGGCGCGCGAGTGCACGGCTTCGGGCGATGTCAGTTGGGTGGAATGAAAATCAGGCATGGTCGGCTCGGATTTAGCAATGCCGGTGCCAAGCTCCGACCGATGCGTTGCAACCGACTCCGAATCAGCGTTTAGAAAATTTTTATCTGACATCGACCGGACGGATTCCGGCGCCTCCGCCGCTTCGCGCGAAACGGCGGCAAAATTTTCCTCCGTCCTCGCGGCGGAGCGCGCCGCCACGGTCCGCGGGCGCCACGGCGCGGTTTCCGACCGCTCCGGCGACAGTTCGATCGACTCCACCTCCGTGATCGTCGCGTCACCGGGGCGATGATTCTCCGCCGGTGCCGACACGGGTGACCGCTCCTGAACGAACGATTCGGCGGTGAGCGACCGACTCGTTGCGGTGGTGGCGATTTCCGCCTCCAGCGACGGCGCCGCTTCAGCCGCGACCGAGGTCAACGGGAGCGAAAGGTGATTCGTTTCCGGGACCAGCCGCGCGATGAACGGCTCACGCCCCGGCAGGACGCGGGAGGTTGACTCGAGCGTCGGGGACACGACCGCTCCTGACTCAACGCCAGGACTGATCACTGCCTGATCGAAGACGGCAAGCCCGGCCGGCAGCCGGGTGGTCCACTCACCGGACGGACCGGCAAAATCCAACGTCTCGGCGTGCGACGCCATTGGCAGGAACTCACGCGCAGCGAAGGACGGGGCGCGCGGCGGCGCGATGGGGGCCGGCGGCAAACGCCCATCGCCGGTGGCGGGTGTTGCTGATCCCGCATTCGCGACGCCGCTAAATTGGACAGCGACCGGGGCCGCCGTCCCGGGCGATTGGACTGGTTCAGTCACGGCCGGCAATCCGGCCAGCGAAAACGGCGCGGTCGCAACCGTGGCGCGGTGGGCGGAGGCGGCGAAACCGGCCAAATCCATCCGCCTACCCGCGAGATCGGCGCCTCCCGCATTCGGCTCAAAAGGCGCCGGGGCCTCGTGGCTTTCCGGCTCGTCACCCTGCTCTGCGAAAAGTTCGGCAGCCGGTTCATCGGAGGCCGCGGCTTCGAGCAGCGTCGGTGGGGTGCTTTCACATTGGGTGGC
This sequence comes from Verrucomicrobiota bacterium, assembly GCA_016235555.1. Classification (GTDB taxonomy): domain Bacteria; phylum Verrucomicrobiota; class Verrucomicrobiia; order Opitutales; family Opitutaceae; genus JACRKC01. Next base: position 52,588 of record JACRKC010000014.1, on the reverse strand, counting down.
CGTCGGGAGCAAAATCGAGGCAGCGACCACTGCTTCGCTGACCAACGGGGTGACCGGTGCGGGTGCGACGGGGGTTTCCGCGACGGCCTCCGGGCTGGTCCCGGTCGCGGCCGATCCGGCGGAGGGGACGCGACCGCCACGGCGGAGATTTTGCGCGGCGGATCCGGCGCGCGTCGACACGGCCGGCGCAGTCGCCGCGGTGTCGCCGCCGACGGTGGCCGCCATGTGACGGGCGCCGCGTGGCGCGAGCGTCAGTCGCGGGGCCGGAAGTTCCGACGCGGCCGGTGCGGTCGCCGCCGCGTCGCCGCCGGCGGTGGTCGCCACGTGACGGGCGCTGCGCGGTGCGAGCGTCAGGGGCCGGGCCGGGCGCGCCAGCGCGGCTGGTGCCGCGACCGGCAATTCTGCCGAAGGCGTCGGGCCTGTCGCGATCGCCGCGCCTCCGACCGGAGCCGGAGCGGAAACGGGCGCCGACGGGCTGATCGGCATCGCGGGCGAAAACGGCGCCGGGGCGGTCGCGCCTGGCAGCGTCGGAACCATCGCCGCGACCTCGGGGGCGGTCGGGGCGGGAGGAAGCAGCGCGGCGAAATCGACGCAACCGGTGGCGCCCGCGGTCAGGACGGGGACACCGCCAGTGGCGCCGGGGCCGGCCGGATTGAGCAGGGAGTCGAGGGAGGTGGTCGGAGCGGAGAGTTGCATGGGAGTGTGAACCCTCCGTGGTCACGAACCCGCGTCAGGGCGGGCGAAACCGCGCCGATCCATGGCGCGGTGGAAAATGGCGGATCAGTTGGAGGCGGTGGCGGTCTTGGCGGCCCGCATGAGGCGGAGTTTCTCGGAGAGCATGGCGGCCCGGCGGGCGAGCGTGCCGTCGGGGGTCGCGGTCCGGGCCATCTCCTCGAAGATCGGGCCGACGATCTCGGCCTTCATCAGCGAGAGGATTTTCACGGCCGTGGCGTCATCGAGTTCCTTGAAGATCGCGACGGCGGCTTTCGGCGTGAGCGCGGAATACGTCTGCGAGAGCGTGCGGAGGTTCTTCGATTCGTCGGCCGCGATCTCGACCACCTTTTCCGCGATCTCCTTGCGCAGGCGCTCGACGTCGGCGCGGACCTTGGCGAGTTCCTTCTCCTCCGCGCCCACCCGGGCGGCCCGCTGTTCGAGCAGTTCGGTCTGCTTGCGCAGCCGGGCGCGCTCCTCGTTGAGTTCGTTCGACAGGTTGTCGATTTCGATGGTCCAGAAATCCCAGCCGCGCTGCTTGAGTTCCTCGGGCGCCTTTTTTTCCGGGACGATCAGGGTTTTTTCGAGCAGTGGCATGAGCGTCCGGACGCTGACGAAGACACCCATGCCGACACTGAGCAGGATGCCGCCGACCGCGGCGAACACAGGGTTGAGCAGTTTGGCGATCATGACGAGAAGAGCGGCTCGCGGCGGGCGGCCGGTTTGACCGCCTCGCGGCCGGCGCGGCGGGTCGCGAAATCGTCGAACTCGGCCTGCTCCTCGCGATTGGTCTCATGGCGGTGGGCCGAGCGCGCCTTGGTCTCGAGGCGGCGCACGACTTCGAGCTGGCGGTGGGCCTCGAGATAATCGGCGCGTTTCTGCTGCATGGCGGAACGGGCCGCGATCATCGCGCGTTCGGCGGCGAGTTCGGCCGCGGCCTCGCGGCGGTAGCCCTGGAGATGGTGGGTCTCTTCCGCGGCGTTGAAGCTGTCGCGCCGGCCGGAGCAGAGCGCGGCCTCGAAATGCGCCACACGGGCGCGGGAGGCGGCCAGGTTTTCCTCGGACTCGACGTAGGCGTGGACGGCGACGGCGAAGGCTTCGCGGGCGCGGGATTCGCGGTGGGCGCGCACAACGGCCACCGGACGGAGGGGGAAGCGGAAGCGTTTCATGCGACGATTTTCTTGAGTTGGGCGAAGGTCAGCGCACGGGCGGAGTGCTCGTGCACGGCTTGCCGGAGAAAGCTGCGGAGCGGTTCATGGAGGGCGATCGCCTGATCCAGGGCGGCGTTCACGCCTTTCTGGTGCGCCCCGATCGTGATCAGATCCTCGTTCTTGCGATAAAGGGCGAGATGCTCGCGCGCCCGGCCGGCCACCGTCACTTCGTCGGGGGTGCATACGTCGCGGGTCAGCCGCGACACGCTCTCGAGCACGTCGATGGCCGGGTAGTGATTGAAGTGCGCCAGCTGGCGGGAAAGGACGATGTGGCCGTCGAGGATGCCGCGCACGGCGTCGGCCACGGGCTCGTTCATGTCGTCGCCCTCGACGAGCACCGTGTAGAGGGCGGTGATGGCGCCCTGCTCCCCGGCTCCGGCGCGTTCGAGGAGGCGCGGCAGCAAGGCGAAGACGGACGGGGTGTAACCGCGCGTGGCCGGCGGCTCGCCGATGGCGAGGCCGATTTCGCGCTGGGCCATCGCGAAGCGCGTGACCGAGTCCATCATGAAGAGCACGTTCTTGCCCGCATCGCGCCAGGCCTCGGCGATCGACGTCGCGGTAAACGCCGCGCGCAGGCGCAGCGGCGCGGGAGTGTCCGACGTCGCGACCACCACCACGGCGCGTTTCATCCCTTCCGGGCCGAGGTCTTTTTCGATGAACTCGCGGACCTCGCGACCGCGCTCGCCGACGAGCGCGATGACCACCACGTCGGCCTCGGAGGCGCGGGCGATCATGCCCATGAGGGTGGACTTGCCGACGCCGGAACCGGCGAAGAGGCCGAGCCGCTGGCCGCGGCCAAACGGGATGAACGCATCGATGGCGCGCACGCCGGTGACGAAGGCGTGCTTGATGCGCTGGCGGCGCAGCGGGTGCGGCGGCAGCGAGTGCTGCTTGGCCAGGCGATCGACCGGCAGGAGTCCGAGATCGTCAAAGGGGCGGCCGAGGGCATCGAGCACGCGGCCGAGCATCTCGGGCCCCGTGCGCGGCAGCGGCGGGCGGTCGGTCGCGGCGACTTCGCAGCCGACGTGGAGACCCATGGTGTCGCCGAGCGGCATGAGGAGCACGCGGTGCTCGCGGAAGCCGACGACCTCGGCGCGCACCGTGAAATCATCCCGCAGCGAACGGACGAGGCAGAGTTCGCCGAGTCCCACATTGGGGCCGTCCGACTCGATGATGAGGCCGGCGACGCCCGTGACCGTGCCGACGCGCTGCACCGGCGGCAGATGGCGGATCTGCGTGCGGAGCGTTTCGACGAGGGGGGCGACGGCGGACATGGTGGAGCGACGGTTGGGGAGGGCGGTGGGTTCAGCCGGCTGGCAGTTCGCCGACGCGGCGCCCGGGCTGCATGTCACCCAACAGGTGGCATCGGTGCGGGAGCGCGGACGTGGCGCGGTGTTCGGCGGCGAGCGCGAGGGCCGGAAAAATCGGGATGACCGGGGCGAGGGTCGCGACGGCGGCGAGCGAGCCTTCGAGCCGGAGCAGCGGGGAGCGGCCCCGGGCCCGGGGCGGACGTTTGTAACGTATCACCTTACAAACTGGATTGGCGGGGGCGGAGGTCATGCGTGGAGGAGATTGTGCTCCAGGGCGGTGAGCTTGGTCTGGAGGCGGGCGTCGGTGAGGCCGAAACGGCTGCGCACCTGGCAGTCGCCGGGCGCGAGCGCGGGCTCGGACCGGATGCGCAGGCCCGGGTAGCGCGCGAGCCAGGCGGGATTCAGTTTTTCGAGGAGCGCGGCGTCGCGCGCGGAGACCACCAATTCGAGGTTTTCGCGCTCGGGGAAAAGTTCGTTGAGGGCTTCCTCGCAAAGGCGGCCGACGATTTCGGGCGACGGCTCGTAGCCGGCCAGCAGCCGGCGGGCGATCTCGTGGGCCAGCGCCGGCAGGGCGTCGCGCAGCTGGGCGACCAGCGCCGGCTCGACCTGGCTCAGCTTCTGGAGCACGCCCTCGCCGAGGTGCTGCATATCCGCGCGCAGTTCGACGATCTGCTGATCGACCTTGGCCCGGGCGGCATCGACCCCGCGGCCATACGCCTGCGCATCGCGCGCGGCGAGTTCAGTCTCGTTATAGAACCGGCCTTTCTGCCCCGGCAGCACGGCACCGGCGAGTGGACGGTCGAAGGGGATGAGTTTCGCGTAGGCCATGGCTAATGGACCAAGGACCAAGGACCAGGGACAAAAGATCGAAGGGCCGGCCGGCCGCGCGCGCCAGCGGTCTGGCGGCGGTCTCTGGTCCTTGGTCCTTGGTCCTTGGTTTTCATTCGGTCAGGCGACGACGCTTTCGGCGCCTTCGGATTCGAGGCTGATCTGGCCCTCCTCCTCGAGGCGGCGGACGACCTGGATGATCGCGTCCTGCGCGGCCTCGACGTCCTTGAGGCGGACGGGGCCGAGCAGCTCGAGTTCCTCCTTGAGGCTCTCGGCGGCGCGCTTGGAAATCGAGGCGTAGATCTTGCCGCGCAGGGTCTCGCTGGCGGACTTCATCGAGATCGCGAGGTTCGACGAGTCGACTTCGCGCAGCACGCGCTGCAGGTCGGCCGGTTGCAGGCGGTTGAGGTCCTCGAAGCTGAAGAGCTTCTTGCGGATCGCGGAGGAAAGGGTGGCGTTGCGCTCTTCGAGGCGGGCGAGGAGGTTCTTCGAGGTTTCCTTGTCGAGCTGGTTGAGCAGATCGGCGACCGCGCGGACGCCGCCGCTGCGGTGGAAGGCGGGGCGGACCTTGGTGTCGTAGTGTTTGCCGAGGGATTTCGCGATTTTGCCGACGAGCTCGAGCGAGGTGCTCTCGATGGTGCCGAGGCGTTCGACGACTTCCTCGCGCAAGTCGGGGCTGAGGAGGGCGAAGACTTCCGCGGATTTCGCGCTATCGAGATAGGAGAGGAGAAACGAAATGGTCTGCGGCTGCTCGTGCTTGATCAGGTTGAAAATCTGGCGGCCCTCCATCTCGGAGATGTCCTTGATCACATCGATCGAGGTGCCGACCGGGCCGATGCGGCCGACGATGGCGGAGGCCTTGTAGTCGCCCTTGGCGATCTCGAGCGTGCGCTGGGCATAGCCGAGGCCGCCGAGGGCGGAGCCGGCACTTTGCGCGACGAGCGACGAAAACTCCTCGACGGCCTGCTTCTGCACCGGCGCCGGGATGATCGTGAAGGTGGACATCTCGCGGCACAGCATCTCGATCTCCGGATCGTCGAACTGGCGGAGCACCTCGGCGGCGGCCTCGGGGCCGAGCACAATGAGAAACACCGCCAGTTTCTGCTGGCGGTTGAGTTTCGGGTAATCGAGGTCGGCGGACATGGCGGGCGTCAATTCTTGCTCGCGGTGGCGGTCGAGCCGGCGGCGACCCAGTCGCGGAGGGCGACGCCGACGTTGGCCGGCTTCTGGCGGATGAGTTCGTTGAGCAGCTCGGGCGTGATGGAGTTCGGCGAGTTGAGCGCGCGCTGCTGGGCATCGGGCGGCAGGGAGAGCACCTCCACGGGCACCGGTTCCGGTTTCTGATGCGACAGCATCCGGAGGAAGATGAGGAGCACGATGGCGGCGCCCGCCACGGCGACCCAGCGGCTGGCGAGTTCGAACCAGCCCTGGAGCTTGGTCTCGCCGGCCGTGGCCGCGACGAGGGCGGCGGGCAGGCGCTCGGCGTTTTGGAACGGCATCTCCTGAAGCGAGACGAGCGAGTCGAGCGGCTGGCCGGCGGCGACCTTGAGGCCGAGGGCGTTGACGACGAGCTGGCGGAGCGCGTCGAGTTCCTGCTGCGAGCGTTTCTGCGCCTGCGGCTCGCCGACCTTGCCATCGGGGCCGGGCGCGGGCGTGACCAGCCGGGGGGCGACAAAGACGGCGGCCGTGAGGTTCTTCACGGTGCCGGGGCTGCGCGTGGTGTTGGTGACGACCTTGTTGATCTCGTAGGTGATGGTCTTGTTCTTGCGATTCTGCTCGGAGATGTTGACCGGCCGGGCCTCGGCCGCGACGCCCTGGGTTTTCTCGGGGACGTTGGCGCTCACGCCGGTGGCGCCGCCGGCGGCGCGCGATTCCTGCGAGTTGGTGGTGTCGTCGGTCTGGGTCTGCTGGCGGACGACCTGGCTCTCGGGGTCGAATTTCTCGGCGGTCTGCGTGACGGCCTCGGTGTCGATCTCGGCGGAGACGCGCACGACGGCGTTGCCGGCGCCGATGACGGCGGAGAGCATCGTCTCCACCTTTTTGGAGAGGTAGTCCTCGATCTGCTGGCGGTAGCGCATCTGCGACGAGGCGGAGCCGAGCGTGGGATCCTGTTTCAATTCCTCGGAGAGCGTGCGGCCGCGGTTGTCGACCACGGCGACCTGGTCGGGCGCGAGGCCCTGGACGGCGTTGGCGACGAGGTGGCGGATGGCGTTGACCTGATCGATCTCCAGCCGGCCGCCGCCAACGTCGACGAAGACGGAGGCGGTGGACTTGACGCCCTGCTCGGTGAGCAGGAGGCGGCTCTCGGGCTGCACGATCATGACGCGCGCAGCCTTGACGCCCTGCAACTGGGTGATGGTGCGGGCGAGTTCGCCCTGGACGGCGCGCAGGTAGTTCGTGCGCTGCATGAAGTCGCTGAGGCCGAACTGGCTCTTGTCGAAAATCTCGAAGCCCACGCCGTCGCCGCTCGGCACGCCTTTCGAGGCGAGGTCCATGCGGAGTTTGTAGACCATGTTGGACGGCACCATCACGGAGGTGCCGCCGGCGCCGACCTGATGCGGGATGTTGAGGGTCTGGAGATGACTGACGATGGCCGCGGTGTCCTTCTCGCTCAGGCGGGCGTAGAGGAGCTGCATATCCGGCCGCTGCGACCACAGCACGACGCCGATCAGGCCGCCCACGACGGCGAGGGCGGCGACGACCAGCGAAACGCGCTGGTTGAGGCCGAGCTGTTTCCAGAGTTCGAGGAGGGAATTGGCGAAAATCTTCACGGGACGGAGCGCGGGAGCGGGCGGAGAGAAAGATTAAGAGAAAGAGGAAAGAGTGAGAGGAGGCGGGCTCAGACCTGCATGCGCATGAGTTCCTGGTAGGACTCGACGAGCTTGTTGCGCACCTCGACCATCATGGAGAACGCGACGCCGGCCTCCTGCATCGCGATCACGCTCTGGTGGAGCTGGTCGGTATCGCCGAGCAGGACCTGGCGCGTCATGGTGGTGGCCACCTGCTGCTTGTCGCTCACGGTGGCGACCAGACCGTCGAGCATGGCGCCGAAGCCCTGCGTGGGCGCGCCGGTCTGGGGCAGGGCGGACGGCAGGCTGATCTTCGGCAGCGGCGCGTCGATGCGCTGGAGGGCGCCTGACTGGAGGGGGTGGACGGAGCCGACGGGTGTCATGGGTTAAAGTTGAGAGCGGAGGGTTGAGAGTTGAGCGGAAGTCAACGCGGGTTTGGGTAGGTTGGTGGTTGGTTGGTTCGCGGCTCAGCTCTCAACTCTCAGCTATGAACTAGCGCCCGATCGCGAGGGCCTTCATGGCCATCTCGCGGGCGCTTTTCACGACCGAGAGATTGGCCTCGTAGGCGCGCGAGGCGGTGATGAGGTCGACCATTTCGTAGGAGAGATTCACGTTGGGCATCGTGACGAGGCCGTCCGGCGTGGCGTCGGGATGCTGCGGGTTGTAGACCTGCTGGCCGGGGGTGCGGTCGTTGGAGATCGCGCCGATCTTCACGCTCTGGAGCGACGGCCCGCCGCCGGCGACGCGCCGGATGAGTTCGGTCTCGAAGGAGACGATCTGCCGCTGATACGCGCCGCCGTTGAGCGTGCGCGTGGTCTGGGCGTTGGCGATGTTCTGGGCGACGATGTCGAGCCGGGTCTTGTTGGCGTTGAGCGCCCCTGCGGTGACATCGATGCCGGAGATGAGATTCATGCGGAGGGGATTCCCGGGGTCAGCCCACATTGCGGCCGGTGATGGCGATCCGCAGTTGCTTGAGGTTGTTGGAGACCACCTCGGAGAGGTAATCGAATTCGACCGCGTTGCGGTTCATCGCGAGCAGCTCGCGCTCGATTTCCACGGTGGTGCCGTCCGGGCGGATGCTGCGGGCGGTCTGGTCCTCGGCGAGCACCGGACGGAGGCGGTCGGAGGTCCGGGCGAAATCCCCGGCGGCCATGCGGGCCTTCAGTTGCACGGAGAAGTCGGGGGCGAGATCGAGCCGGCGAAAGCCCGGCGTCTCAGCATTGGCGATATTCGTGGCGATCGCCTCGTGCCGCAGCGCCGCAGCGTCGAGGAGTTTCCGCGAAAGCTGGTAGTTGTCGGTCTGGAAGATGGGATCGAGCACGTTGCCCTGATTTAGCAAAGCCGGTGCCACGCTTTTTCAGGCAGACGCAATATATTGCCGGACAAATAAATAGAGTTTCTTCCGCCCGACGCCGCACGTCCGGTCAACCGGCGCGACGACGAGGCGGAATTTTTTGCCGGCCACCGCCGAAAGCACTCAACCGGGCCCGGCCGCAACCGATGACCACAGCGCCGGCGGACCGGGATTTTTTGCGCCCGCCGGGAAACGGCCTGCGTGTTTTCCGCCGCTCCGCCGCTTCATTTCCGCCGAACCGTGCCGATGGAGTCCGCCAAAACACTCATGAGGGACAGCGAGTTCGAGTTTATCCGCGGCCTCGTCTACGAACGCAGCCGCATCAGCCTCGGGCCTGACAAGCGCGAGCTCGTCTCGGCGCGGCTGGGCAAGCGCCTGCGCGCCACGAATGCGCCGAGCCTCGGCGCGTATTGCGAGCTGCTCCAGTCGCCGGGCGCCGAGGAGGAACTGGGCAACCTCATCGACGCGATCTCGACCAACCACACGTTCTTCTTCCGCGAACAGGCGCACTTCGACTTCCTGCGCCAGACCATCCTGCCCGAGATGTCGGCCCGCGCCCGGATCGAACGCTGGCCGCGTTTCCACGTGTGGAGCGCCGCGTGTTCCTCCGGCGAAGAGCCCTACTCCATCGCGATGACGCTGGCCGGCGCCCTGCCCACCTGGCCGTGGCACATCGAGGCCACGGACATCTCGCGCCGCATCCTCGCGCGCGCCACCGCCGCCATCTATCCGGAGGAACCGGTCGCCCGGCTCCCGGCCGAGGTGGTGAAGGCCCACTTCCAGCGCGGCTATGGCCCGCAGGAGGGGTTCTATCGCATCAAGCCCGCCCTGCGGGACCGGGTGGATTTCCATCACCTCAATCTCCTCGAGGGCGAGCCGCGCTTCACCGAACCGTTTCAGGTGATCTTCTGCCGCAACGTCATGATCTATTTTGACCGCCCGACGCAGGAGGAACTCGTCCAGCGCCTCGCCCGCCGCCTCGTGCCCGGCGGTTACCTGCTGGTCGGACACTCCGAAAGTCTGACTCACATCCGTCACGGGCTCCGCATGGTGCGCCCCGCCATCTACCAAAAACCGCCCGGTTCCTGATCTGCCATGTGCGCCCGCCCCATCCGCGTGCTTGTCGTCGACGACTCCGCCGTCGTGCGGAAGCTCGTCACCGACGCGCTGAAGACCGACCCCGACATCGAGGTCGTCGGCACCGCCATCGATCCCTACGCCGCCCGCGACAAGATCCAGCAGCTCCAGCCCGACGTGCTCACGCTCGATCTCGAGATGCCGCGCATGGACGGGCTCACGTTTCTCAAGATCATCATGGAGCAGCGGCCGCTGCCGGTGATCATCATGAGTTCGCTCACCCAGCGCGGCTCCGACTATGCGCTCGAAGCGCTGCGCCTCGGCGCGGTGGATGTGCTCGCCAAACCCGGCGGCCCCTACTCGTTCGGCGACCTCGGCCCCCAGCTCATCGCGCGGATCAAGGCCTGCGCGGGTGCCAGAATCCGCGGGCCGCGGGCGGATTCCCCGGTCCGGAAGGCCGCGGCCCACGTGCCACCGCCAGCCGCCGCACCGCCGGGCCGGGTCGCCGCGCCTGACTTCAGCCGCCCCGCCCCGCTCGTCCGCGCCTCCAGCCCGGCGACCCGCCACCCGCGCGGGCTCATCCTCCTCGGGGCCTCGACCGGCGGCACGGAAGCGCTGCGCGAGGTGCTCACGCGCCTGCCGGACGGCCTGCCTCCAATCGCGGTCGTGCAACACATCCCGCCGGTCTTCTCGAAGAATTTCGCCGACCGGCTCAACCAACTCTGCGCCTTCGAGGTGCGGGAGGCGGTCGACGGCGACAAGCTGCTGCCCGGCCTCGCCTTGATCGCGCCGGGCAATTTTCACCTGCTGCTCCAGTGGAGCGGCGACGGTTATCGCGCCCGCGTGGTCGGCGGCCCCCCGGTGTGGCACCAACGCCCGGCCGTCGACCTCCTGTTCAAATCCGCCGCCGACTGCGGGGCCGCCCCGCACGCGACCGCCGGCGTCTTCACCGGCATGGGGCGCGACGGCGCGGACGGCCTGCTCCGGCTCCGCCAGCTCGGCGCCCGCACCTTTGCCCAGGACGAGGCCACCAGCGTGGTCTACGGCATGCCCCGCGCCGCTTGGGAAAACGGCGCCGCCCAGCATCAAGTTCCCCTCGAGCGCGCGGCCGAGTATATTGTCCGCCACATCGAAACCCCGAACGCCGCGCCTGTGCCCGCGGCCGCCCACGCATGAGCGTCTCCGACCTCGCCCCCCCGCCCGCCGGGCCGAACACCCCGACCATCCTCATCGTCGATGATGAACCGGTCGTGCTCACCGCCTTGAAGTTCACGCTCGAACGCGAGGGCTTTCACATCGCCGCCTGCTCCAGCCCCCTCAAGGCGCTGGCCATGCTGGAGGAACGCGACTTCGCCGTCATCATCTCCGACCAGCGCATGCCCGAGATGCTCGGCCTCGACTTCCTGATCGAAAGCCGCCGGCTGCGCCCCACCGCCTCGCGCATCCTGATCACCGCCGTGCTGGCGCTGCCGACCATCGTCGACGCGATCAACAAGGGCGAAATCTTCCGCTTCGTCGCGAAACCCTGGCTGCGCGAAGAACTCGTCGCCACCGTCCGCAACGCCGTCCAGCGCCACGACCTCGTCACCCACAACGAGGCGCTCCAGGCCGAGACGCAGCAGCTGAACCGCCGGCTCCGCGAAGCCAACGCCGCGCTCGAAGCGAAGGTCCGCGACCTCGAACTGCAGCGCCAGCGGCTCGACGCCGCCAACCGCGACCTCGCGTGCAGCTACGAGAACTCCATCGAACTCTGCCGCCGCATCCTCACCACCTACGACCCGATCCTCGGCGGGCAGGCGAAGGCGCTGGTGGAATTCGCCACCCAGATGGCCGGGACCGACAAGTTCACCGACGCCGAACGCCACGCGCTGCGCTCCGCCGCGTGGCTGTGCGACCTCGGCCTCATCGGCGTGCCGCGCGAGATGCTCCGCGCCTTCCGCTCCAAGACCGAGCAGCTCACCGAGCGGGAGACCGCGATGCTGCACAACCATCCGATCTACAGCCAGACGCTCGCCGCGCTGGTCGACAATCGCAGCGATGTCGGCGAGGTCGTGCGCGCCCATCACGAGCGCTACGACGGCCGCGGCTTCCCCGACGGCCTCGCCGGCGATGCCATCCCCTGGCCCGCCCGCTGCCTGGCCGTGGCGGTCGGCTTCCTCGAATCCGGCCTCTCCAAGAGCGCCGCCATCGACGCGCTGCTGGCCAAATCCGGCACCGTCTACGACCCGGAGGCCGTGCGCCTCTTCCTCAAGATCAGCAACCTGGTGCAGCTGCCGAAGCAGGTGCGCGAAATCATGCTGCACGAACTCGAGCCCGGCATGGTCCTCGCCAACGGCATCTACAGTCCGCACGGCTTGCTCCTCATCGGCGAAGGCCAGGCGTTGAGCCCCGGCACGATTTCCAAAATCCGCAGCCACAACCAGGTCACCCCGATCAGCCAGCGGCTGCTCGTGTATTCCTGACGGGGCTCCGCCCCAGCCCGACGAGACGTGGGTCAAGCGGTCAACCCCAAACCAGTAACCGCTGATCCTCGCTGATCTTCGCTGATGAAATCCCCGCCCACGCCCACGTCCCGCCGCGCTCCGCCGATCAGGCGGAGCACGCACGGAGGTGTCGCCATCGCTGCCCAAAATCAGCGCGGATCAGCGGTTCAAGACCTTGCCTTCCGTCGTCAAACTTTGCCCGGTCAAGGCCGCTAGTGTCGCGGCCCGGAGATCTCGTGACAGGTAGCCGCGAGCGCCAGCGAGTGGACCGCTTGTGCCAGCCACTCGCTGGCGCTCGCAGCTACCAGGCCTTGCAACGTCGCGGTTCTTTTGTGTCGCGACACCAGCGCAGCGCCCCGGAAGAAACGTGACACGCAACGCCGGGTAGCTGCGAGTGGCTCGCCCGGAAGCCACTCGCTCACGCTCGCGGCTACACCCCACGAAATCCCGGTGTCGCGACACTCGTGCGCCATCGGTTGAAGTGCAGCCGCGGCCGGCACGTCGTCGGGATTTACGCCCGCCACCATCCCAGCGCGTCGGGGGCCACGCGCACCGCCACCGTGCTGCACTCGGCGCGCGACCCCGCAAAATCCACCGGCCCCGCCCCGAATCACCTCAACTTCGCCGCCCCGGAACCGAATCACACGGTGTCGCCCCGGCCCGAGACCGGCGCGCACGCATGATTCTCCTCGTCCATCCCAACCGCGACGGCTCCGCCGTCGGCCTCTAACCCATGGCCGGTTCACCCACCATCGCCGGTCTGTTCGCGCAACGCGTCGTGATCGGCGTCGGGGACATGAGCGTCTCCAACAACACCGCGATCACGCTCAGCACCTACGCCCTCGGTTCGTGCGTGGGCGTCGTGGCCTACGATCCGGTGGCGCGCGTGGGCGGCCTCCTGCACCTGATGCTGCCGGAGTCGTCCCTCGCGCCGGAAAAGGCCGCGGCGCAGCCCGCGATGTTTGCCGACACGGGCCTGCCGCTGCTCTTCCGGGCGCTGCTCGGTCTGCGCGCGGAACGCAGCCGCCTGCGCCTGTTCGTCGCCGGCGGCGCCAACGTCCTCGGCAGCGGCACCGACAATTTCAAGATCGGCGAGCGCAACATCCGCGCCACGGCCAGCTACCTGAATCAAAACGGCTATGGCGTGTCGCGCTCTGACGTCGGCGGCACGATCAACCGCACCGTGCACCTCGATATCGCCACGGGCGCGATCAAGCTGAAGACCCCCGGGATGAACGGGGAATACTCGCTCGCGGCGTAGGACGGCCCCCGAAGGAAACGCGACGCGGCGCAGCCTCGTCGCGGCGCGCGCGAGCCGGCGGTCCGCCCGGTTGAACGCCAGCAGGCGCAGCGCAGAGTCGCGACCCGGAGGCCTGGCGCCAGGCAGCCGCAAGCGCCAGCGAGCGGACCGCCCGCCCCGAGACGCGTCCCCTCCGGCGACGACGGCGTCTGTCAAGAGTCAAGACCTGACCCTCTCGGCTCTTCTGACCCTCTCGGCTGGCCTCTCTCGGCTGGCCTTTGACCCTCCTCGGCTGGCTTATGGTCGTAGGTCGGGCTTTACGCCCGACACGTGTCCGCCTACGGCGGATGTCGGGGATGAACCCCGACCTACCCACGGGCCCCAATAGTCCATTCTGCCGCAGGCTTGGTATAAGGTAAGGCTTTCACTCCCGCCAGTAAGGCCTTCCGCCGACGCCTCCAGCCACCTCCGAAAACTTACCCTCCCGACTTGGCCGTTGCCTTTGCGTGATTTCCGTCACTCAGTCCCCACCATGAACCCTCTCCCGCTAAGGCCATCGAGTAAGGCCGAATAACACTGTTCGGCAAAAAAGATGAGCACGCAGGCAACCTTGTTTACGCTCTATCTGATCGTCGGACTTCTTCTTATGTCGGTTGCGATGGCGGCCGGCCAAAAAAGGAAAAGAGCGATGGCGCTTGATCCGTTGATCGATGGCACGGCACCTGGAGCCGGTCTGCTTTTCTTCATCGCGCTGCTGTGGCCGATTTGGCTGGTCGTATCGTTCACGAAGAAGAAGAGCGGTGGCAGCGATTCTGCACGCCGATGAACTCCGAAGTGACCATGCGACTGCGGAGCGAAAAAAGGCCGAACCAGACGCCAGAGCCAACGCCGCTGTCTGTCACGATCCGTGCTTGCGCACGGCTCGCGCCAGCCAGCGTCGTGGCTCATCTTTAACGTTCGGCAAAGATGCGCTACGCCGCCGCCATTTACTTCGCAATTACTGGCCTTCTCTTCGGGTGGCAGGGCGTTCGCGTTGTCACGGTCGGTGGGCATTTTGGTGAGCCGGTATACGGTATGTGGGAGGAGAAGGTTTTGGCGTCATCTGTAGCTGGCGACGCCCAAAAGAAGAAAGACCTTGAGGAGGGATTCAGGCGCTTTCAGGCGCATCTGGAGCGAGTGAGTTTCGAGTCCTTAATGGCCGGGCTTCTGCTTTGTGTCGCCAGCGCACTTCACCTGATTTTTGCCACTTCACTGTTCCTTCGCTTAAGCATCACCGACCTTTGGCGGTTATCCCAGGGAAAGAAAGTGCCGAACTCTGAGCGTTCTGCTGCGCCGGAGCGCGCAGCGGGACGCGGGTTGAACAAGCCCGGGAACGAGTGAAAGCCGCGGCGACGGGCGCGGTTATGCGCTTTGTGTTGGGAAGGGCCGAAGGGGTCAGGTTTTAATGTTTAATATCTGATCTACGATCGTCCAAATACCAACAGCCCCGGTATTACAAACTCCTCCGCCGTGGCTTCGCGCCAGCGGGTTTGTTTCCGTCCGTGGCAGCGGCGGGGAAGGCGCGGCGCGCCAGCCGATCCACGCGGTTCGCCGGCGTTGGTTTGAGTCACACTCCGCCTATGGCATCTCGTAGACTTCGATCAGCGCCGTGCCCGTCGCGGCGCCGGCGCCGCTGAGCTGGACCGTGTAGGCACCCGGCGCGAGGTTGAGGCAGAGCGCCGCATCCTTGCTGCCGGCGTCGAGGGCAAAGGCGCCGACGCTGCCCGCGGCGCCGGCGATCGCAGCCGCGTCCGGCGCGGCGCCCCAGTTGTCGTTGGTGGCGACGGTCGCGCCGGTGGCCTGGTCGACAAGGCGCAACTGCGGATCGGCGAGCGCGCCGCCCACCCCGAAGGCCGCGAGCGCGGGGCCGACGCCGCGCACGAGCACGCGTTTGGGCACGACGCCGCTGATGACGAAGCCGGCCGTGAGCGTCTGGTCGCCGCCGCCGGCGAAAGCGCGCGAGGCGATGTTGACCACTTTCTGGGCCGGCGCGGCGTCTTCGGAAACGTCGTAGACTTCCACCAGCGCCACGCCGGCGGCGCCGCCAACGCCCGACACCACGGCCGTGTAGGCGCCCGGCTCCAACGTCACGAGCAGCACGGCGTCCTGGCTCGTCGCCGGCAGTTCAAACGCCCCCGCGCGGCGGCGGGCCGCTTCGATCTCAGCGGCATTGGAGGAGGCGCCCCACGCCGTGTTGGTCGCGATCGACGACGGGCCGCTGAACAACTCGAGCCGCGCGGCCGACAGCGCCCCGCCCACGCCAAACGCGGCCAGCGTCGGCCCGACCGCGCGCACCAGCACCGGCTTGGGCGTCGCCCCCGTGACAACGAAGCCGGCGATCAGCGCCCCCGCCTCGCCGCCCACCGAACCGCGCGTGGCGATGTTGACGAGCTTTTCGGCCGTATCCCGGGAGTCGCTCGCCCCCGCGACTTCGAAGCGCACGCCCGCGGCGGTGACGACGCTGGCGGACAGTGTGGCACTCGCGGCGGACAGGGTGCCCGACACGGTCGCCTGGTTGGCGGTGGTGACCGCCACGCGGCCCGCCGCATCGACCGCGCCCGTGCCGGCGTCGACGGCCGTCGGAGTGACGGTGAGCACGAAGGCCTGGCCGGCCGCGCCGACGATGGTGTAGGTGGTCACCGCGGAACCGGCCGCCCCCGCCTGATAAAAACCGGCGACGGCCTGGGACGCGCCGGTCGAGGCCGCACGAGCGGCGGCGATGGGTGTGGCCGCGGCGCCGGCGGCGGCGACGGAGCCGGCGAGGCGGCCGTCCGGGTCGATGGTGCCGGAGATCGTGAATTCGGTGGCGGCCGCGGCGATCCGGGAAACAAGCGGCGGCGCCGCCGCCACCGACACGAAACTGAAGCGACCGTCTTCGCGCACCAGGACGTCGCGGCTGACAAACGCGGTGCGCGACCCGGCGGCGTAGCCCAGGAACACGCCGGTGTTGTCATCCCGCACCGTGAGGGCGAAGGACCCGCCGTCGCCGAGGGAACCGAAATAGCTGCCGACGTAGCTCCGACCGCGGATCGTGAGCGTGGCGGCGCGGCTCGTGACGGAGCCGAGGGCATTCGACACCACGAGCGTGTAAACGCCCGCATCCGCGGCCTGGACGGCCGGCAGCGTGAGCGAGGCGGAGGTGGCGACGGTGGCGCCGTTGCGACGCCATTCGTAGCTGAGCGGCGCCGGGCCGGTGGCGGTGGCGCGGAGCGTGACCCGCGCGCCCGCGCCGATGGTGACATCGGCCGGCCCGGCCAGAATCGAGGGGGCGCCCGCCGGCGGCACCACGGTGAGCGTCGCCGTGCCGCTGGTGGTGGTGCCGGCGCTGTTGGTGACGGCGACGGAATAGCTGCCGCCGTCGGAGAGCCGAAGATCGGTCAGCGCCAGTGAAGCCCCCGTCGCTCCGGGGAGCAGGGCCCCGTTGCGCCGCCATTGGTAGGTGAACGGCGCGGTGCCCCCGACCGCGACGGCAAACGTCGCTTCCGCGCCGGGCGCGACCGCCTGACCGGCCGGCTGCGTCACAATCGCGGGCGCGACCGCCGCGGCGGCGAGGCTGACCGTGGCGGCGGCGCTGGTGGCGGAGCCGTGCGCATTGCTCACCACCACGGAATAGGCGCCCGCCTGGGCGGCTTGAAGATTGGAGAGGCCGAGCGTGGCCGAGGTCGCGCCGGCGATCGGGCCGCCATCTTTCAACCATTGGTAGGTAAACGGAGGCGTGCCGCCGGCGCCGACGGACAGGCTCACGCTCGCGCCCGCAAGCGCCGACAGGCTGGGCGGCGGCGCGGTGATCACCGGCCGGGTGGCGGCCGGCGTGACGGTCAGCATCATCGCCGCGGAGGACACGGAGCCCACGCGGTTCGTCACGACCGCGCGGTAGCTGCCGGCCTCGGTCGCGCGCACTCCGGTGAGCGCCAGCGTCGGTCCCGTCGCGCCGGCCAGCACTTCGCCGTTGCGGCGCCACTGGTAGGTCAGCGGCGCCGTGCCCGTGGCGGAAACCGCGAAACTCGCGTTGCCGCCCTCGCTCACCGTCATCCCCGACGACTGGGCCGCGATCGCGGGAGGCTCGGGCGGGGCGGCCGGAGGCGCGGAGACGGCCAGCACCGCGGCGGCGCTGACGACGGAGCCCGCGGCGTTGGTCACGGCGACGGCGTAAGCGCCGGCATCGGCATTCTGGATATTGCCGAGCGCCAGCGAAGCGCCGGTCGCGCCGGCGATCGCGGCGCCGTTCTTCAACCATTGATAGGCGAGCGGCGCCGTGCCGGCGGCGACCACGGACAAGGTCGCCGAGCCGCCGGGCACCACCAGGACATTGGCGGGCGCCGTCGTGATCGTCGGCGCCGTGGCGGCGGTGCCGCCACCACCGGAAATCCCGCCCCCACCGATGGCGCCGCCACCACCGCCACCGCCGGCGCCCCCTCCCCCGCCCCCGCCGGAGCCACCACCGGTCGAGGTCGTGACGGTGAAGGCCACGGCGGAACTCGTCGCGGTTCCGAGCGCGTTGGTGATCACGACCGAGTAGCTGCCGGCATCGGCCGTCTGGGCGTTGTTGAACTGGAGCGTGTCCGCCGTCGCACCGGTCACCGCCACCCCGTTCTTGAACCATTGGTAGGCCAGCGGCGCGCTGCCGGTCGCGGTGACGCGGAAGGTCGCGCTGCCGCCGGGGGCGACGGTCGCGCCCTGCGGTTGCAGGGTGATCGAAGGCGGGTTGCCCAAGAGCACATTGGCGGGCCGCAAGTCGGTGCGCACCTCGCGATTCTCGACCGTCTGGACGCCGTTCTTGTCGGTGACGGTGACCTGCACGGTCTGGCGCAACGACACGGCGGACGTGACCGTGGCGGTGCTCAGGCCGGCGGGATACGATGCCTGAAAGCTGAACCGCACCGGGCTCGCGAGCACCGCGATGCTGGTCCAGGCGAGCGGGCTGCCGGGTGCGGCCTGGGTGTTGGCGGCCGGCTTCACGCCAGGCTCGCCGCTCCCGCCGAGGTAGATCCAGCCCGGCGGCAGCGCGACCTCGAGGGTGAAGATCGCGGGGGCGCCCGGGAAACTGCACGCAAGGGTGAACGTGGCCTGGCCGCCAGCCGGATTGAGGGCGGTGGGAGCAGCCGAGAGCGTGGCGGTCTGGCCCGCCAGGGGCGTGACGGCGATCCGCCACGCGAGGAGCACGAGCCACGCGAGTCGCGTCATCAGCAGGCCGGGGGTGATACCAGGTGATACCGATTGCGAAGAACCTCCGGGCCGCCGGGCGGCGGCCCGGCCAAGTCCAGACCCGCCTCGTAACTGGTGTTAGTCGTCATTCCGCACCACCGGCCCCGGCGCGAATCCATCCTCGGTGCCCACCGCGGCGTGATACTGGCCCGTGCGCACGCCGCTGTTGACGTAATTATAGAGGAGGATCACGCGTGAAAGTTCGGTGACACTCAGGCGGCCGTCGCGATTCGCATCGGCCGAATGATAGGAGGCGATGGCGCCCGGGCCGGCCGCATAGCCGTCCTCGGTGCCAGCCTGGGTGTGATACTCACCCGTGCGCACGCCGCCCGCCGTGTAGGCGAAGAGCTGGAGCACACGCGTGATCTCCAGCAGGTCGATGGCGCGATCCTTGTTCACGTCCGCGGCATGAAACTCCGGCAGGATCGTCAGCGTGCGGGCCGGGCTCGTGAGGCCGGGAACCGCCACCGCGGCGACCGGCGGCGCGCCCGCGGTGCCGGTGGTCACGGTGCCGGGCGTGATGATCACATCGTAGCTCGCCGCGTCGGCGGCCTCGGCGGCGGAGATGCGCAGCACCGGACTGGTGGCGCCGGCAATGCGCCCGCCATCGGCCAACGGCGTGCCGTTCCGGCGCCACTGGTAGGTGGGCGCGGGTTTGGCGAGGACGTTGACGCCGAAAAACGCCGTGGTTCCCACGATGGCCTGCTGGTTGGCCACGAGGTAGGTGATGGCCGGCGCGATCGTCGCCGGCCGCCCGGCGTCGATTTGCGCGAGTTCGAGGAAGGTCTCGCCGATCGAGTTGCCGAACCCCCGGATCGAGGCCGTGTAGGTGCCGGGAGCGAGCGAAAGGAGCAGCGTGGAGTCGAGCGTGGGGCCCAAGGCGCGCAGGCCCGCCGCGCCGACCGCCGTGTTGATTTCGGTGGTGGAATCCCAGTCGTCGTCCTCACCCAGCTGGGTCGTGCCCTGATAGACCGCCAGCACCGGATCGACCAGCAGGCCGTTCGATTCCCCGAGCGATTCGCCGAGCGCGCGGAACAGGAATTTCTTCTGCCCCGCGCCACCCACGACGAATCCGGTGACATGCACGGCCGCGCCGGCGCCCACCGGACCGCGCGCGGTGAGCATCACGATGCGCAGCTGGTTGCCCGTGTCGGCGTCGTAAATCTCGACCAGGCCGGTGCCACCCGCGCCATCGACGCTTTCGAGCACGGCGGTGTAGGTGCCGGGGCCGAGGGTGAGCAGGAGGGCGGCGTCCTTGCTGCCGGCCGGCAGCGCAAAGGCCGTGACCGCCGCACCCGCGCTCGTGATCGCGGCGGCGTTGGCATTCGTGCCCCAGTCGTCGTTGGTCGCGATCACGGCGTAGCTGCCGTCGAGCAGCGTGAGTTTCGGGTCGGCGAGCGGGTTGCTCTCGCCCAAGCCGGCCAGCGTCGGGCCGAGACCGCGGAGCAGGATCGTTTTCGGCACCGTGCCTTCGATTGTGAAACCGCTCGCCACCGAACCGCCGGCCGGCACGAGGGTGCGGGTGCTGGCTGCGAGGAGATCGCGGGTGAGCACGTCGAGGTGCAGCGGACCGGCGGTGAGGGTGCCCCCGGCGTTCGTGATGACCACCGTATAGTCGCCCGCCTGCGCCGCAGTGGCGCCGGAAAGGCTGTAAGTCGGGTTGGTGGCGCCGGCGATGGGCACGCCGTTGAGCCGCCACGCGAACGTCGGCGCCGGCACGGCGTTGACACTGACCGACAGCGTGAGGCTGCCGCCGATCGGGACCGCCTGGGCCGCGATCACCGGCGTGATGAGCGTGGGCTTGATCGAGAGCTGGGCCGCCTGGCTGCGGACGGTGCCGGCCGGATTGGTCACCTCGACGTCGAAGCTCCCGGCGTCGGTGAGCGTCGTGGAGGCAATCGTGTAGGTCGCGTTGGTCGCCCCGGGGAGGGCGGTGCCGTTCCTGCGCCATTGGTAGGTGATCGGCGCATCGCCGGTGGCGACGACGGCAAACGCCGCCGGCTGGCCGAGATCGACCGCGACCGCGGCGGGTTGCGTGGTGATCGAAACCGGGAGGACGGTGCTGCGCAGCAGCGTCACCGACGGAACCACCAGCGCCGTCGTCGGCGTGCGGAACTCGGCGCTCGCCCGCACCACGATGTCACCGCCGGTGGGCGCGGCCGGATAATTGAGCGTAAACGTGAACGTGCTCGACCCGGCGCCGAAGCCGCTGAAGAAGGCCCACCCGAGCGCGCCGGTGTCGCCCGCGACGGGCTTGACGCCGGGCTCGCCGGTGCCGCCCGCGTAGGTCCAGCCGGCCGGGGTGACGACCGTGAAGCCCAGCGCCGTGGGCGCCGTCGGGTGGAAGATCGTCGCGGTGAAGGAAACGCTCCCGCCGGCGGCGGCATAGAGCGCCGGACCGTTGACCACGAGGCTGGCCGTCGGGTCGGTGAGGCCGGTGACAAACAGGCCGGCGAGGCGCGAGGTGACGGAGCCGGCGGCGTTGCTCACCGTGGCCGCGTAGTCGCCGATGGAGGCCAGCGCGGCGTTGGCGACGGACAACGATGCATTCGTCGCGCCAACGATCGGCGTGCCGTTCTTCGTCCACTGATAGGTCAGATTGACGCCGGTGGCCGAGACTGAAAACGCGGTCGAGGCTCCGGCCACGACCGTCGCCGGGACGGGGTGCGTCAGAATCGCCGGTGGCGTCACCGGCGAGGCGAGGATGACGTTGTCGAGGCCGGTCGTCTCGGCCCCAAAGGTGTATTCGCCGCGGAGGTAGACCGCGGTGAGATTGCCGAGCACGGTCTGGAAATCGGACGCGGTCGCGAGCGGTCCGTCGTTCGTGCCGAGGCGCCACTGCGCGGACGGGGCGAGCGGCACGGTGACGGTCATCCAGCCGGAGGCCGGCGGCACGATCGCCGGGCTGGCCTGCCAGATGAGGCGCGTCCCGTTGCCGGCCAGCACGACATCCGTGGCCTGATAATCGACCGCGCCGACCGGATGGTTGAGATCGTAGGAGAGCGTGCCGCCGACGTAGGCGGACTTGTTGCCGAGAAACGCCGCGGGCGCGGAGAACATGAAGTCGCCGCCGTCCGGATCCGTGCTCGAAATGAAGCCGCCGGGGTTGCCCCCGGTCGCGGTGTAGGTCGGCGCGTAGGTGCCGACGACGCTGTAGTTGTTGGAGGTGAGTGCGGAGAGGCTGGCCACGGTCCAGCCGGACGCGCCGGTGGCAAAATCGCTGATGATCGGCGGCGCATTGGGCGCGAGATAATCGACCTGCGCAAAGAACGAGCCGCCGCTCGGTCCGCCGCCGCTGTTCAGGTCGCTGACGAGAAATTCGTTCACGCCGGGAACGAACCACGCAGCGTTCGCGGCGGCGAAGGTGGCGTTGCCCGAATGCGAAATGACGCCGGCCTGGCCGCTGCTGATTCCGGGGCTCAGGGGATTGCCGTTGAGGAACGCGCGGCCGGTGTCGTCCATGTTGGCCGCACCGGCGATGGCCGGAGCGGAGAACACGGCGGGAAGCGCAAACGTCGCCTTGAACAAGCCGCTCGCGCCGCCGCCGGCGGTGACGTTGAGCACGCTGGTGCCGGACGGCGCGCCGGGCGGCACCGGCGAGCCGGTGCCGAGGGCGCCGACCGTGGCCGCGCCAAACGTGAGGCCGGCGGCGTTGCCGGAGTCGAGGCGGCTGAAGTCGTCGGTCGCGCTCGCGAGCGTGGTGGCGTCGCTCTTGATCGTGAGGCGCTGCGGCACCGCGACCGCGAGCTGCGCGATCTCGCCGGCGGCCAGGGCACCGTTGAAGATCCACAGTTCGTCGAGCGAGCCGTGGAAATACTCGTTGGCGGGCGAGAACTGGCGGCCGAGCCGCGTGACGTCACCCGTCGTGGCCAGCGCCAGCGGCGAGCCCTTCGAGGCCACGAGCACCCCGTCGATGTAGAGGCGGGCGTTGTTCGTCTCATTCACCAGCGCGTAGTGGTGCAATGCGCCGTCGCTCGGAAACGGCACGCCCGTGACCGCCCAGGAATCACCGGCGCGGATGCCACGCGCGGCGTCGTGTCCCAGGTAGAACCCGGTGGTCCCCGTCTGGCCCTGCGAGATCAGCTCGACGATCGTCGCCTGCGCGGACTGCTGCTGCGCGAACAACGCGACGGTGAACGGACCGCCGGCCGGCACGAGCTTCGTCGCAAACTCCACGCTGTCGTCCACCCCGTCGAGCACGAGCCGGCCGCCGGACAGCGTGGCGCCGCCCAGGAGCGTGCCGTGATCGGAGCCGGCGGAGTCGGTGACCGTGGAGCCGTTGAACGCGTAGCGGTGCACCGGGACGTTCGCCGTCACGCCGCCGGCGCTCGCGCCGCCGCCGGTGGTGACGACCACCGCGCCGGCCAGCGCCCCGGCCGGCACGACGGCGCGGATCTGGGTGGCGGAAAGCACCTGGAACTGCGGGGCCGGCACGCCGCCGAAGGTGACCGCGGTGGCGCCCGTGAAGTTGGCGCCGGTGATCGTGACGCCCATGCCGGGCGCGACGGTGGCCGGCGTGACCGAGGCCACCACCGGCGCGACACCGAGGAAGATCTGCTGGACGTGTTCGACCAGCGACGAGGAGCCGTAGCCGGCGACGGGCGCGGCGGCGCGGGCGCGCAAATAGAGCAACGTGTTGTCCGGGATCGCCTGGCCCGTGAGCTGCCAGTTGGCGGTGCCCGCGACGCGCGCCGCGTTGCCCAACGCGGTCCAGGTGGCGCCGTCGTTGGATTTTTCGACGGTCACCCACGCCAGCTCGGGCACGGGTCCGGTGCGAACGAGCGTCACGGTCGTGGCCGTGGCGGTGAGCTTCGTTTCCGTCGGCGTGAGCGCGACGAGCCGCGCGAGGCGGGCTCGCGCCTCGCCGCCGAGCGAGGTGAAGCCGCCGCCGAGCGCGAGTTTGCCATCCGGGCCGAAGGACGCCGTGTTGACCGCCCCGTTGGCATAGACGTTGAACAGCGGGTCGACGGTGCCGCCCGTCGAATCCACCAGCGCGACGTAATCGCGCGGCGTGTCGGTGAGATTCGTGACGGTCGTGAACGCGCCGCCGATCACGAGGCGGCCATTCGCGGCGAGCGCGAGGGTGTTGACAGGCTGGTTGGTGGTCGCCGCGAAACCGCCGTCGAAGCCGCCCGCGGAATTCAACCGCGCCACGTTGTTGGCGGCATTGTTGGCGATGGCGGTGAACGACCCGCCCACCAAAATGCGTCCGTCGGCCTGCACCACGATCGCGCGCGGCGTGCCGTTGGCCCCGGGATTGAAGCCGGAGTCGAGCGTGCCGCTGGCATCCACCCGCGCGAGGCGGCCGCGGGAGGCGCCGCCGGCATTGGTGAAGGTGCCGCCGAGCACCACGGCGCCGTCGGCCTGGAGGGCGAGCGCGGTCACGCTGTTGTTGGCGCCGGGGTTGAAGCCGGCGTCGAGCGAGCCATCGGCGTTGAGGCGGAGGACGTTGCTCCGCGCACTGGTGCCGGCCGCGGTGAACGCGCCGCCGACGACCAGTTTGCCGTCGGGCTGGAGGAGGAGCGCATTGACGCTCGCGCCGAAGTTGAGGTCGGCGGCGAAGCCGGCGTCGATCGCGCCCGCCGCCGTGAGCCGCGCGACGCCGATGCGGTTGACGCTCAAGCCGGTCAGTGTGGAAAAGCCGCCGCCGATCACGATCCGGCCGTCCGGCTGCACGACGATGGCGCGGACCACCCCGAGCGGGGCGACGTTGGCGAACGTGGTGTCGACGGTGTTGTCGGCATTCAGGCGCGCGAGGTTGGTGCGCACCACGCCGCCCACCGTCCCGAAGGCGCCGCCGATGAGGGTCTTGCCGTCGGGCTGGCGGACGGCGACCTCGATGGTGCCGTCCGTATCGGCGATCAGCGCACGCTCCACCGCGCCATCCGGTTGCAAGCGGGCGATGCGCCCGCGCGACAGGCCGCCGAGCGTGCTGAAACCGCCACCGACGAGCACACCGCCATCCGGCTGGCCGACCAAAACGCTGATGCCTTCGTTGATGGGATCGGCGACGCCGGTGACAAACGAAGCATCGACACTGCCGTCGGGCCACAGCCGGGCGAGGCTGTTGCGCGGCTGGCCATTGAGCGTGCTAAAACCGCCGCAGACGACGATCCGGCCGTCCGGCTGCAGCACGAAGTCGCTCATGCCGCCCGAGCCGGACAAAGCGGCGAAGGTGGGATCGAGCGTGCCGTTGGCGTTGAGCCGGGCGAAGTGGGCCCAGCTCTGGCCGGCCACACTGGTAAACCGCCCGGCGATCAGGATCTTTCCATCGGGCTGGACGAGGACGCGATTGACCTGCGGGCCGTTGTTGTGCGTGAGACCGGCATCGAAGGTGGCATCGAGTGTGCCGTCGGCGTTGAGCCGCGCGAGCAGGTGGATGCCCTGCCCGCCAATGGTCCAAAAATACCCCCCGAGCAGCAGGCGCCCGTCGCCCAACACCGCCACATCATACGCCCAGGTGAGGGTCGCGCTCAGGACGCCCGTGACCGGCACCAGCGTGAAGGACGGATCGAGCGATCCATCGGCGAGGAGGCGCAGGATCGGGTAGCGCGTCGAGCCGCTGATGAACGCGCCGACGGCGAGGATCTTTCCGTCGGACAAAACGACGATCCGGTAAACAGTGCCGGAACTGCCGAACGTGAACGTGCCGTCCCGTGTGCCGTCGGCATTGAGCCGCGCCAGGCCGGTGGTGCTGGAGCCGCTGAGGGTGCCGCCGGCACCCACGAGAATCTTCCCATCGGCCTGCCGCGCCAACGCGTTCACGTCGGACGAAGCCGAAGCGGTGAAGCCGGCATCGATCGTCCCGTCACGATTCAAGCGCGCGATGCGGTTCGCCGTCACGGCCGCGGCGGTGCCGGCGGGTTGCAGCGTCGTGAACTTGCCGCCGATCACGATCTTTCCGTCGGGCTGCACCACGGCGGCGAGGACCGGGGTGACATTGGCATTGCCGCCCCCGGCGCGGGGATCGAATCCATCGAGCGCGCTCGGCGCGGGCTGAACCGCGGAATAGACGACGGTGGCGTTGCTCGTGCCGCCCGCGCCGACGACGGTCACGGCGCCGGAGGTCAACGCCGCGGGGGCCACGGCGGTGATGGTCGTGTCGTTGACGACGGTGAAGCTCGCGGCGTCGACGTTGTTGAACCGGACCGCGGACGCGCCGGTGAAGCCCGTGCCGGTGAGCGTCACCGATGCTCCGGAGAAAAGGTTCGTCGCGCTCAAACTCGCGACGACCGGGGTGAGGCCGAAGGCCAGGGTCGGGAGCGTGAGGTTGAGGTTGCCCGGGCGGTAGTTGACGGCGCCGGTGACGGCCTTGTTGCCCGACTGACCGGCCGGGTAGTCCGCCGTCAGCACAAAGGTCAGCTCGTTGGCCGGGAAACTGGAGAAGGCCCACTCGAGGAAGTTGTCGCCGACGCTGGGCGCGGTGAGCGCGTTCGGCCCGGTGTAGCTCGCGAAGGTCCAGCCGGCGGGGAGCTGAAGCGTGACGCCGATCGCGCTCGGCGTCTGTCCCGTGTAGGTGATGCGGACGCGGATCGACGCGGTGCCGGCCGCGGCCGAGTAGCCGGTGCCGCTCTCGCTCGTCAGTGCGACCGTCGGCGGATTCACCGGAGACACATTCACCGTGGCGGCGCTCGTGCCACCCGGCCCGACGACGGTGACCGGACCGGCGGTCGCGCCAGCAGGAAAGACGGCGTTGAGGGAGGTCGGGCTGACGACGGTGAACGACGTGGCGGCGACGCCGTTGAAGCGCACCTCCGTCGCGCCGGCGAAATACGCCCCCGCGAGGGTGACCGTGCCGCCCACCGCGACGCTCGCGGGCGAAACCGAGGTGACTTCGGGCGCGTAGGCGGGGACGGCTTTGCGGATCGTGTGGTTGCCGAAATCGGCGACATAGAGTGCGCCGGACGCATCAAGAGCGAGGCCGTGCGGCGCGAAGAACCGGGCGGCGCCGCCCGTGCCATCGGCCGTGCCCTGGGTCGCCGCGAGGCCGCCGATGGTCGTGACGAGGCCGCCGGGCGTGATCTTGCGAACGGTGTGGTTGTCGCGGTCGGTCACGATGAGATTGCCGGCGGAATCGAACCGCGCGCGCGACGGAAAGTTGAAACGCGCGGCGCCACCGAGGCCATCGGCACTCCCGGCCACACCAACCTGGCCGGCGAACACGGTGGTCGTCGCACCGTCGGGGGTGACCTTGCGGATGACGTGGTTGTTTTCGTCCACGACAAAGACGTTGCCGACAGCGTCGAGCGCGACGCCCGTCGGAACGACGAAGCCGCTGGCAAAATCACTGACCGCGCCCGCCGGCGAAACTTTCTTCACCTTGCCACTCCCGGCATCGGCGACGAAAAGAACGTTCGACGCATCGATCGCGAGGCCATTGGGGAAGTTGAAGCCCGTCGCGAACGTGCTCACCGTGCCACCCGCGGTGATCTTGTAGAGCACATTCGTGCCATGACCGGCGACGAAGAGGTTGCCGGAGGTGTCGAAGGCCACGCCATCGGGCTCGCCCAGGCCCGAGGCAAAGGTGGTGACCGCCGTGGTTGGCGCGATCTTGCGAATCGTGCCGTTGTTGTAGTCGCCGGCGACGAGGTTGCCCGAGCCGTCGAGGGCGAGGGTTATGGGGTGGTTGAACCGCGCCGCGGCGCCAGTGGCATCCGTGGTGCCGCTCACACCCGCGGCGCCGGCGAGGGTGTGGAAGTAAAACGCGTAATCGAGATTGAGCTGCACGCTGCCGGACGCGCCGGACGAGCCATCGACCGCGATGCGGTAGGTCGTGCCGGCGGTGGCGTTGAACGTGAGCTTGCTGGTATTGGCCGGGCCGGAGTTGTCGTCGCTGGCGACCACGGTGAGCGAGCCGACCGCGGTGCCGGTGTAGACGGCCAGCAGCGTGTCGAACGTGCTGCCGATCGTGCTGAGCGCGACGACGCCGGTCTTGGGCGCGGTCCATTTCCACCAGAGCGATTTGCCGCCGGCGTTGCCCGCATGGTTGGGCTCGCCGGCCTCTTTCGTCGCATCGGCACTCACGGCGGTCGCGGACGCGCTGGCGCCGGCGAGGGTCGCGGCGTCGCCGAAGAGGTCGTTGGCCGCGGCGACTTCGGCGGTGGTGACGGTGTAGGCGCCGTGGTTGTCGTCGCCGGAGTTGCTGACGACCGATTCGTTGACGGCAAGATACAGGGTCGCGCCGCCCGTGGGCACGGTGACGGTGCGCCCGTAGCCGACGAGGAACCAGTCCGCGCGTGCGGGGCTCGCCGAGAACGTGCCGACCACGGCGCCCATGCGGATCGCGGTCGCATCGGCCGTATCGGTGGTCTGGGTGCCGGCAAAACCCCAGTTGGTGCCGTCGTAGTTCAGGCCGCCACCCGCGAAATGGTTGGTGCCGTCGCCCGCCGGGAAGCCGGACACGCCCGGATACGACGCGTTGGCGTTGGCATAGGTCCAGGGCGATCCGGCGGCGGCGGCGAGCGAGCCGTCGGGGTTCGTTTGGAGACGCGAATCGACCAGGTCGCCCGTGCCCGCCGCGGTCACCCGCACGAGGGCGCCGCCCGCAAAGGTGCCGGCGCTGATTTTCTTGGGCGCGTTGGTGGCCAGCGGGAGCGAGAAACCGCCGGGCAACGTCACGGCGTAGGTCAGCGCGTAGCTGCCGTGGTTGTCGGAGCTGAAGCTGTCGTTGACGGCGAGGTAAACCGTCGCACCGCCCGCCGGCACGGTGAACGCGCCGCCCTTCCCCACGAGAAACCAATCGGCCCGGCCCGGACTCGCCGCAAAGGTGCCGACCACCGCACCCGCACGGATCGCACCCGCATTCGTCGTATCCGTCGTCTGCGTGCCGGCAAAGCCATAGGCGCTGCCGCTGTGATCATAGTTGGAGCCGCCGCCGACGAAGTGATTGAGCCCGTCACCGCCCGCGACGGCAGGGAACGTGGCCCCGGCATTGGCAAACGTGTAGCTGCCACTCGCGGTCGCGGCGAGCGAGCCGTCCGGATACGTCTGGTAGGTGGAGTTCACCAGATCGCCGGAGCCGGTGGCGGCGAGGCGCACCACCGCGCCGCCCGGGAACGGGCCGAGCGCGATCTTGCCGGCGGCGTCGGTCGTCAACGGCAGCGCGAGGGTGCCGGGGGTGACGACCCTGGCCGTGACCGCGTAAGCGCCGGTGTTGTTGGCGGAAGCATTGGTGGATTCGTTGACCGCTATATAGAGTGTGGCACCGCCGGCGGGAACGGTGAAGAGCCCGCCGTAGCCGATGTAGAACCAATCGTTGCGGCCCGGCGTCGCCGCAAAGGTGCCGACGAGGGCGCCGAAACGGATCGCCGCCGGGTCGGTCGTGTCGGTGGTCTGTTTGCCGGCAAACACCCAGCCGGTGCCGTTGTAGTCGTAGTTCGAGCCGCCACCTGGAAAGCGGTTGACGCCGTCGCCGCTCGGGAACGTCGCGACGCTGGTGTAGGTCGCGCCCGGGTTGTTGTAGGTGAAGGGGCTGCTCGCGGCGGAAACGAGGGAACCGTCCGGCTTCGTGGCCCACTGCCCCGGCGCGATTTCACCCGAGCCGCTCGCGTCGATCTGCACGACCGCGCCACCGGCAAACGCGCCGAGACTGAGTTTGTTGGTGCTGGCCGTCGTCAGCGGCACGGACACGACCTCGCTCGTGATCGTCGCCAGCAACCCGGTCGAGCCACTGAAATAGGCACCGTAGACGGCAAAATCAATTCGGTCGCCAACCGCGATCGTCGTTACGAGATCGAAAGCGCCGGCGTCCGTCGCACTCCACAGCACCGTGGAGTTGCGCCGCACCGCCACCTGCATCACGCCACCGTCGCCAGCGTGAAAGTGGCCGGCCACGCGCACCGCGCCGCCGACGGGCGCCGTCCAGCGCAGGACCGCCGGCTGGTTGCCGTCGCCGGGATGGAGCAACAAGTAGCCGGGCGGCACGCCGTTCACGGCTGTAGTCTGGCCGTTGTAGGCGACGCAGGGCGTGAAATCAGCGGCCCAGCCATACCATTGGAGAAATCCGGTCCCGGTGGTGCGGCTCGAGGTAAAGGGCGTGAACGTCGTGAACCCGGTGTCGGCGTAGCCGTAGCTCCACGGACCGTTGGGATTGCCGGCGGTGACCGAGAGGGCCGGGGCCGGGTTCCACGCCAGCGGGGCCGCGTTCAGCGCAGACGCCGCCAGCGCCAGCACCACGGCGGCCGACCAGGCCGGAGGCCTGCCGGGACCTCCACGCGCGAAATCGAAACCACGAAACAAACGACCAAGTGCAGCCGGAAATGCAAAGGAGCGCATGGCGAAAAAAGGAGGAAATTTGAAGGGCGGCTCGCTCCACCGATCCAACTCCCAGCCGATTGCCTCAGCCAAGGCAGCGGGAGTCGTTCGCTGAGCGGGACAGCCGGGGATAGTATTGAAAGTAATTAGCCACAGCGCGGAAGACCTTGCGAGCCCGAAAACTCCGGGGCGGGGTGCGTAGCTTCACGCCAATTCCAGTCTTGTGACAAAGACGATTCGTGCTAATCACCTGCATCGCGGCTCCTCGCCGCAACTCCTCGCGTGCTTCGACTCGAAACCGTCATGTGGCGTCAGCCGATTTTCGTCCTACTAGGTGCGCTTTGTGCGCTCGCCGGCGGCTTGCATGCGCAAACGGTGGTGCTCACGCCGAACACCCCCGTGCTCAATCCGGCCGGCGGCACGCTGACGTTCACCGCCACGCTCAGCTACGCCACGCCGCCCGCCGTGCTGGCTTTCACCACCACCCTGCCCTCCGGCTGGACATATCTTTCGACCAGCGGCCCCTCCTCGCTCAACGCGCCGCCGGCGAACACCTCGGGCACGCTCAACTGGTTCTATACTCCGCCCACCCCGGGCAGCCCGGCGTCGTTCACGTTCGATGTCAGCTACCCGGGCTCCCTGACCGGTCTCCAACCGCTCTCGACGACGAGCGTCACGCGCGAAACCGTAAACTCCAACACCGCGACGACGACCGCTGGCCCGACCGTATCGGTCGTCGCCCCGACCGGTTTGTTCACCTGGGTCGGCGACGGCAGCGGCAACGGCGACTGGAATACGGCGGCCAACTGGACGCCCAACGGCGTGCCCAACGCCACGGGCGCCGCGATCATTGCCGCCCAGATCAACAGCGGCACCGCCACGATTTCCAGCGGCATCTCCGTCACGCTCCAGAGTCTGGTGCTGGCCGGCGGCACCCTGAACAACCTCGGCACCGTCACCCTGAAGGACGCCAGCTCGGCGTGGACCGGCGGCGTCATCACCGGCGCCGGCCAGCTCATCAATTCCAGCGGCGCGCAGTTCGCCGCCAGCGGCACGG
Organism: Verrucomicrobiota bacterium; assembly: GCA_016235555.1. Taxonomy (GTDB): domain Bacteria; phylum Verrucomicrobiota; class Verrucomicrobiia; order Opitutales; family Opitutaceae; genus JACRKC01. The sequence continues at coordinate 22,031 of JACRKC010000014.1, read as the reverse complement.
CCAGCCACGATTTCAACGGCCAGACCCTCGCCAACCAGGGCAGCTTCGTCTGGACCGGGGCCGGCAACCTCCGCTCGGGCGGCGGCGGCGCCATCCTCAACGCCAGCGGCGCGAAGTTCATCGACGCCTCCTCCACCGGCACCACCACCGCCACGCGGATGACGGCGAGCGGCTTCACCGGCAATTTCACCTTCACCAACGCCGGCGTGTATCAGAAAACCGGTGCCGGCGAGACGAAAGTCGAGATCCCCTTCACCAACACGGGCACCGTCATCGTCAGTGCGGGCAACCTCCATTTCGACACGACCTTCGCGCTGAACGGCGGCGTGATCAATGTCGCCACCGGTGCCACCACCCAGCTTGACCTCGGCCTCACCGTCAACCCCGGCGCGACCCTGATCGGCGGCGGCACCGTCCAGGGCAACGTCACCGTGGGCGCCGCCACCGGCAGCCAGGCGCTGGTGTCCCCGGGCGACACGATCGGCACGCTCACCATCCAGGGCAACCTCACGCTGCTCGCCACCTCCACCCTGCTGATCGATCTGGCTGGCACCGGCCAGGGTTCGACCTTTGACCACCTCAGCGTGAGCGGCACCGCCACCGTCGGCGGCAACCTGAATCTCTCCCTCGCGCAGAGCTTCCCGCTCTACAACCTGCCGGCGGGCACCCAATTCACGGTCCTCACCGCCGGCACGCTCACCGGGGCGTTTTCCAACGCCGCCAACGGCACGCGCCTGACCACCACCGCCGGCGACGGCTCCTTCCTCGTCAACTACGCGGGCAACAGCGTCGTCCTCTCCAACTTCGTGCCGATCCCCGAGCCCTCCACCTACGCGCTGCTCGCGTGCGGCCTCGGTGCGCTCGCCCTCGTCGCGCACCGCCGCAAGCGGTGAGCCCAACGGCTGTTGAGATTTGGATGATCGTAGGTCGGGCTTTACGCCCGACACTTGTCCGCCGACGGCGGATGTCGGGGATAAACCCCGACCTACCCACGGGACCCAATAGTCCATTCTTCAACAGTCGTTGGGATAAGACGCGAGTTGCGGGCGGGCCGTTGTCCGTCTGACCGCTTCAGCCCCAACGGGGCGGCAGTCGATAGCCCAGCGCAACGCGCTGGGTTTTTGATCAACAAGAAACAAAGCCCTGAAAGGGCGGCACTCGCTGCCCAACGCGCCACGCGCCTCACCGCAACAGGATCGTCCCTCCGTCGATATCGTAGGCCGAGCCCGTGATGAAGCCGGCCTCGTCCGAAGCCAGAAACGCCACCAGCGCGGCGATCTCGCGCGGCTCGCCCATCCGCCCGATCGGCTGCGCCGCGGAGAGCTTCGCGAACATCTCCTTTTCCTGCCCCGGATAATTCTTCGCGAGATAGCCGTCGACGAACGGCGTATGCACGCGCGCCGGGCACACGCAGTTGCAGCGGATCTTCTTGTCCACGAAATCGCGCGCGACCGAGAGCGTCATCGCGAACACCGCGCCCTTGCTCATCCCGTAGGCAAACCGGTCCGGCACCGCGATCTTCGAGAGCGTCGATGCGATGTTCACGATCGCCCCGCCACCGCTCGCGAGCAGCTTTGGCACGCCGAAATGCAGCCCGTGGTAAACGCCCTTTACGTTCACGCCGTAGATGCGATCCAGGTCCTCCGGCGCCGTCGTGACGACATTGCCGATGTGCGCAACGCCCGCGTTGTTCACGAGCACGTCGAGCCGCTCCAGCGAGGCAAACGCCGCGCGCATCGAGTCCGTGTTGCCGACATCCGCCGCAATCACGCGCGCGGTGCCGCCCGCGGCGCGAATCTCCGCCAGCGTGTCCGCGCCCGCCTCGGCCCGCAGTTCGAGGATCGCCACGCCCGCCCCCTCCGCCGCCAGCCGCACCGCGATCGCGCGGCCGATGCCCGAGCCCGCCCCGGTGACGAGCGCGTGTTTGCCGGCGAAACGTTGGGGAAGCGTTGTCATGCTGAAAAGTAGCGCGGTGCTTCAGCCCGCGCTCAATGCCAAAGTGCGGGCCGAAGCACCGCCCTACCGCGCCAGCGTCGCCGCCATCAACCCGATCACCACGTCGTTGGCGAGTGCGCGCACGGTAAGCGACTTCAGCTCCCTTGTCGGATCGAGCGACAACTCCAGCACCGTGGCCGCGCCGCCCGGAATTTTTCCGCCCCTGCCCTTGAACGTCTCGCGCTCGAGCACGCGCACGTCGCCCGTCTTCAAATCCACCCGCACCGGCAGCGATCCCTCGGTGCGAAACTGAAAATCGTCGATGAAGTAGTCCTGTTCGATCGGCCACCAGGTCTCGGGGTTGCGCAAGGCGAGTCGCGCGATCGTGCCATCGGCGTAGGCCACGATCACCTCGCCGTTGTCGAATCGGCTCTGCATGTGATGCGTCGAACCGGCCATGAGCAGCGCCACGCCGCCGGCCCTTCCCGCGAGCGCCACCGTCGCCTCGCGCGGATAGTTGTCCCACTGCGAAACGAAAATCACGTTTTTTGCTCCCGTCTCACCCGGCGTCGCAAACTCGGTGCCGTTCGGGAGCGCGAATTTGCCACCACCCTTCGTCGCGAGCGCGCGCAATCCGGTGTCGTCGATCTCCGCCGTCTCGTTCACATGCCCCGCCCACGCGCCGATCCCCTGCTTCGGCAACGCGAGTGACACAAACGGCGAGCGTGGCGCCCGATACTCGTTCTTGAAGATCTGGGTCACGCGGTCGTTGAAGCGGCCCGCAAGATCGATCGTCTCCGAGGCCGCGACCGCCACGCGCCGCGCCCCGGATGCCGCCGCCTTCGCCGGTGGCCACGTCACGCGCGGTTCGCCCGGCACCGCATCGCCGGACGGCGTTCCCTGCCAGACGACCACGATGTCGTGGCGTTCCGCCGGTGCACTCTCGATCTCCAGCCGCCGCTCGGTTCCCCGACGCAGCCGCGGCGACACTTCCCTCCCGTTGATGGTCACGCGCGCCGTCGCACCGAAAACCGGCACGCGCAGCCGCAACGCCACAGGCCGCGCCAACCGTGGAGTCACGATGTAGCGCAGCGTCGTGGCATCGCGCCGGAAGCTGAAATCGATGTCGGGATGCCCCAGCCGTGCGTGTGTCCATTGCCACGGCCAGCCCGGCTCGACCCGCAGTTCACCCGCGAGTGCATCCGGTTTCACCCCGAACAATCCTTCCACAATCGCGCGCGACGTGACGCCGGAGCCATCCGCGAAATCCCGCTGCGACTCGCGCCGGTAGACATCAAGGTAGCTCATCGAACCGACGTTGCCCGGCGAGATGCCCATGAACATCGCCGCCGTCAGCGAGCCCTTCGCGATCCGCCACGCCTCGTCCGCGCGGCCAGCCTGCCAGAAACCGAGCGCCGTGTGCAGCGCCTCGCCCATCACGACGTTGTTGATCGACCACGAGTAGGGCAGCCAGTTGCTCGACGCCACGGTGTGCAGACCTTCCGGCACGCCCGGCCCGCGCACCGGAATGTGAGGAACCTGCGTGTCGATCTGCCGCGTCATCTGCCACGCCTCCTGCGGCGTCGGCAGACCGGAATCCATCGTGTGATAAAAACTCCACACCGCCGCGGCCGGATGCACGCGTTGCAGGCCGAGCCAGTCCTTGCACTCGGCGAACCAGCCAGCCTGTAGGTCGGGGTTTACGCCCGACATGTCGGGCGTAAACCCCGACCTACCCTCTCCGCGCACCCACAGCAACTCGCGCATCGCCCGGGCGATCAATTCCGCTTCGCGCGCATACGACGTGGGGTCGGCGCCGACCAGCGGGGCGAGGCGCGCGGTCTCCTGGTTGTGAAAAAAATTGTAGGCGCTCGCGTGCGCGGTGCCGCCGCCGCTGTATTGCAGATCGTCGCTCGCCCAGATCGCGGCGTAGGCTTCGTAGAGCGGCAGCTTTTCCGCGCCGACCGTGAACTCGCGCCGGAACATCCGGCGCTCCCACGCGAGATGCCGCTCGATCACCGGCCACATTTTTTTCGCGAACTCGACGTCGCCCGTCCAACGCAGGTGGCGGAAGAGCGCGTCGATGTAGACGAGGTTCATGTCGTAGTGGCTGTTCGACATGTCGCCGTTCGAGTGCAGCGCCTTCTCGCTGCGCGCGAGGTTGGTGTTTTCGTCGGGCGGCGGGAGCTTCTCCGGAATCGGATCCTGGTTCTGGCGCGTCGCCCAATACTCGAAGTGCTTCCGCGCTCGCTCGTGCCAGCCGAGCGCGTCGAGCGCGTAGGGTCCGCGCCAGCCGAGCAGCTTCGAGCGCCACGCGATCGCGCCGTGCATGATCGCTTCCTGCGGCTCGTCCCACACGGCGTCGGCGGCGACGTTCAGCGCGCCCACGGCCGCGTTGAGAAACGGGTCCGGTGTGTCGACGCTCACCCGCGAGCGCAGCGCGGCGAAGTGCGTTTCCGTCTCGTCGAACAACCGCGGCAAGTCCGCGGTCGCGAACGCCGGCGCGAGTTTGAAGCGCGGGGCCGGGCGGTTCACGCCCGGACGATCGGCGGTCACGGCCTTGTAGGTGTCGAGTTCCTCGGCCGCGGCCGTGGTCGCGGTCACGCGTTGCAGGGACAGAAAAGCCGGGTGTCCGCTCACGAGCGGTGCGCGGCCGACGACCACGGGCAGCTGCGGCGCCGCGAAATACTGCGCCGTGAGCAGCGCCGCCGGATCGCTCCACTGCGCGGCATCGGCGACGCGCAACCGCGTGCCGGCGGGCGCGAGCCCGACGATCGTCGCGGCCCTGGCGGTGAGCGTGAAGTCACCGTCGCGGAGTTCGATCGCATTGTCGCGGCAGAACTCCGGCTTGAGCTGGAACCACTCGCTGATCGGCACGCGCTCGGTGCCGATGTCGCCATCGCGTGCGCCGCGCTGGCCGTTGATGCCGCCGTAGGCAAAGACGAGTTCGAGTGTAGCAGCCGAGGTAACGAGGCTGGCGCCGGCCCTGGTGCTCCTCTCAGGCCCGGCCTCGTCACCTCGGCCGCTACCGCCCAGCTCCACGCGCACGATGACGCCTTCGGTCTGGTGATACGCCAGCACCGCGAGCCGCAGCACGCCATCCGCGCCGAGCAGCGGATCACGGATTTCGTAGAGCAACTCGCCGGGCCGGTAGCGCGTCTCGATCTTCGCGGCAGCGTGCAGCCACTTCGTGCCGGCCGCGCGGTGCATGCCGAGCCGCAGGTTGCCGCCGCGGCCCGGCAGGTAGAGCACGAACTCGGGCTTGTCGCCACCATCGACGCGAAACGCCGTGTTGCCGCCGTAGAGCGGGCGATTGAAGGTCTCCGCGCCATTCGCGATGACGAAGTCCGTCCCGTCCGGCCGGTAGCGCAGCGGGCGGTCGATGTTGCTTTCGAGGTTCGGCGTGACCCGCAACGCACCCGGGGCCTGGGCGTGGCTGCGGCTTGGCCAACCACTGATCAAAGCAACCACGAATGCACACCAATGAACACGAAGACAGATGAATTCGTGTTTGTTCGTGTTCATTCGTGGCTCTCCAAACTCACCATCGCGTCTGCGCGAATTTCCACCCGGGCACTTTCTTCTGCATCTCGATCTCGTCGTTGCGCTCCTTCAGGCCGGCGCGCTGGAAATTCGCGTGCGCCCGCGCCAGCGCCGCGCGGTCGAGTTCGACGCCGAGGCCCGGCCCCTTTGGCAACACGACGCAGCCGCGGTCAAATTTCACGCGCCCGCCCACGATGATCTCCTCCCATTGCCACGGATAGTGCGTGTCGAGGGCGTAGGTGAGGTTCGGCATCGCGGCACCGAGGTGCGTCATCGCCGCGAGCGAGATGCCGCCGTGGTTGTTGGAGTGCATCGAGACGCCGCGGCCGTGGATGCGGCACCATGTGGCCAGTTCCATCGACGCCCGCAGCCCGCCCCAGAAATGATGATCGGTGAGAATGATGTCCTCGCTGCCGGTGCGCACGCTGCCGGGCAGATCGTCGAAGGACGTCGTGCACATGTTGGTCGCGAGCGGGAGATTCAGGGAGCGCCGCACCGCCGCCATGCCCTCCTGGGTGCGGCACGGATCCTCGTAGTATTCGAGCACGCCCTCCAGCTCGTGGCCGGCCTTGATCGAGGTCTCGACCGTCCACAGCGCATTCGGATCGAGGCGCAGCGGGTAGCCGGGAAACGCCTTGTGCAGCGCCTTCATCGCCGCGACCTCCTGCCCGGGCGGGAAGCAGCCCCCTTTCAGCTTGATCGATTCGAAGCCGAACTCGGCGATCATCGCGCGCGCCTGCGCCACGATGCCCTCGGGGTCGAGCGCCGCGGCCTGGCGCGCGGCATCCCAGCCGGTCGCGCGCGGATCGGTGCCGAAGGCGAGATCGCCGCCGGCACCCTCGTATTTGTAGAAGAGGTAGGCGGAATACGGCACGCGTTCCCGCACGATGCCGCCGAGCAGCGTGGCCACGGGGACGCCGAAATGTCTGCCCGCGAGGTCGAGGCACGCCACGTCGAGCGCGCTCTCCACCTGCACAAGCGCGCGTTGATCCCACGGCTTGTCGCCGCGCGCGGCCGAGGCCTCGGTGCCGAAGTGCGCGCGCACGGCGGCGCGCAACGCGTGCCAGTTGAGCGGATCGCGGCCGACGGCCACGGCGCGGGCCGCGTCGAGCCTGGCGTTGATCGCCGCGCTGCCGGGCACCTCGGCGAGGCCGGTGAGGCCGTTGTCCGCCACGAGTTCGACGACGGTGCGCAGGCACCACGGCGCGTGCAGCCCGGCGGCGTTGAGGAGCGGAGGATCGCCGAGGACGATCGGCGTGACGTGCATTTCGGCGATGCGCATGGGGCGAGGCGTGACTGAAAACGATTACCGCGCCGCGGGCGACATTTGTTTCCGCCACGCTTCGAGTTCGCCGCGCCACGCGGCGTTGGCGGGATCCAGTTGCAGCGCGGCGTCGAGGTGACCGATCGCCTCGTCCCGGCGGCCGGCCCGCCAGCACGCCAGCCCGAGGTCATGCCGGAGGACGGCGTGGCCGGCCTGCAGTCGCGCGGCGGCCTCCAACGGCGCGATCGCGCGGTCAAACTCGTCCGCCGTCAGCAGCATGTAGCCCAGATTCGCCCAGGCCTCGACGAGGCCCGGTGCCAGGGCCACGGCCCGCCGGTAGGCGGCCTCGGATTCGGCGCGGCGGCCGGCGCGCCCGAGGGCGTTGGCCAGATTGAAGTGCGCGGCCGGCGCGTCGGGCCGGGCGCGGACGGCCCGTTCGCCGAAGCCGATCGCGTCGTCCAGCCGGCCGGCCTGGTTTTCAATCACGCACAGGGCGTTGAGCGCATCCGGCAGGTCCGGCCGCACCCGCAACGCGGCTTGATACTGCCGCACCGCGTCGTCGCGCCGGCCTTCGCGCAACAGCGAGTTGCCGTAGTTGGTGCGGAGCTCGGCATCGTCCGGAAAGAGCGCCAAGGCGCTTTCGTAGTGGGTCCGCGCCTCCGCGCTTCGCCCCACGCGGTCGTATTCGAGGGCGAGATTGTTGCACGCGAGCCACGCGGTCGGGTTCCGCCCCCTGGTCGTCCCCCACAGCGTGAGGTCATCCCGGTAAACGTGGACTTCCCGCCGTGAAACCAGCGCGAGGCAGCCGGCGACCACCGTGACCACGACTGCGCCGGAGATGCGGCCGGCCGCCGGCGGCATCCTCGCCGCGAGCGTGACGCCCGCCGCGCCCGCGAGCGCGCAGGCCGCCATGCTCGCGAGATACTGGAAATGATCCGCGACGTAGGAGAACCGGAAGAAGTAGACATCGAAAAATCCCAGCACCGGAAAAAGGAGCGCCCCGAAATACAGCACGGCCAGCAGACCGGCGCGCGCCCATCGGCCCGGCGTCCGCGCCAGCGCCAGCGGCACCGCGACCGCTCCGAGCAACGGCGCCCATGACCACCACCGCGCGACGTCGACCGACCAGCGCGGGTAGATGAAGCACAGCGACTGCGGCCACAGCAGTTTGCCGAGGTAGAACCAGATCGCCTTGCCCGCGATCACCGCCCGCTCCGGCAACGTCAGACTCCATTCGGTGCCGCTGGCCCTTTGGTGGACTTTCTGCTCCCAGATCGTCCATCCGCTCGCCACCACCGCCAGCAACAGGAATGGCGCCACTGGCGTGAGATCGCGCCAGCGGATTTCGCCGCGCACCCACCACACGACCAGCCCGAGGGCGACGGGCAGCATCACCGTCGAGGGTTTGCTCAGGATCGCGAGCACGCCGCACGCCACGGCCAGCCCGTAGTGGATCCGCGCGCCGCGGCCGGTGTCCGCCGGCTTCAGCCACGAAATAAAAAACCAGATCGAGAGCAGAAAGAAGACCCCGGACTGCGTGTTTTTCAGCTCGGAGATCCACGCGACGGACTCGACCTGCACCGGATGCAACGCCCACAGCGCCGCCCCCAGCCACGCCCCGCGCACCGAGAGCCGCCGCAGCACCTGCCAGAGCAGCAACGCATTGGCCGCGTGCAGCAGCACGTTGACCACATGATACGGCAGCGGCTCCAGCCCGAAGATCGCGTGCAAGACCCACAGATGCGTCAGCACGAGGGGGAAATAGTTGGCCTCGGCCGTCGTCCAAATCTCCGGAAATCCGAGCGGACCGACGATGCAGCGGTGGCCGGTGAGGTGCGCGTCGTCGTCCCAGATGAACCCGGCCTGGCGCACCGGCAGATAGACCACCACCAGCGCGACGATCACGAACGCGGCGAACAGCCAGGCCGGAGGCTCGCGGGCCGGAAACAAGCCGGCCCGGGCGGAAGAAGCGCTGTTGGTGGTCGACACGCCCCCGGCCAAAACCGGAACCTGCGCAGAGAGGCAAGCGCGGAGATGCGGTCCGCGGTGCGACGGCGCATCTCAGTTTCTTGCAGCCCGGTGAGCGCGACGGAGCGGCGGTTTTCAACCGCCGGGCTTGGGCGCTTGGAAAAGCGCCCCTCCGCAGTGCACGAAAGTGAGATGCGCCCCGGTGCCACGGGCGGATCTCAGTTTTCTGGCAGAAAAGTGCGATGCGCCCCGGTGTGACCACGCCGGTGCGGGCGCGCGACGCCCGCCCGTCCGGTCACGGAATCTTCAACCGCTGGCCGGGGCGCAGCGCGTTTTCGCCGCGGAGGACTTCGCGGTTCGCATCGTAGATTTCCTGCCAGCGGCTGCTCGTGCCGTAGTAACGCACGCTGATGCGCGTGAGCGAGTCGCCTTCCTGCACCGTGTGCACGCGCGCGGGCGCCGGCACCGGGGCGGCCGCCACGGGTGACGACGGCGCGGGCGCGGAAGCCACGGCGGGCAGCGTCGAGACCGGCACGTTCGCCGCGCCGCCGGTGAGCAGGCGGGCCGCCGCGGCGATCGAGTCGAGCGTGCCCTGCGCTTGGCGCAGCCGGGCGTTGAGCGCGAGGTTCTCCTGCTGCAGCGCGGCGATTCGCGTCGTGCGATCACGGTCGAGGGCCTGCACCTGTTCGCCCAGCCGGATATTTTCCGCGCGGGCCGCGGAGAGCTCGCGCTGCGCCGCCGTCAGATCGGTGGCGGCGGCGGCGAGACTCGCGGCGCGCTGCTCGGCCTGCTTGCGGGCGTCCTCGGCCTGCCCGAGCTTCGCGCTGTCCGCCTGCAACGCCGCCAGCTGCCCCTGCAGGGTCTTCAGTTCCGCGCCCAGCTTTTCGTTGGCCCCCGTCAATTCCGTGACGCTCGCGCCCTGCTGGCCCGCGGCTTTCTGGGCCTCCGCCAGCTTCCCGCGCAAATCGGTCAATTCCGCGCGCAGCCCCTCGGCCGCTTCACTCGCCCCGCCCAGCCGCGTGTTGTCGGCGCGCAGCGTCGTGATCTGCGCCTGGAGGTCGCGCGCGGAGCCGCTCAACTTTTCATTGAGCCCCGTCAGTTCGGCCACGCTCGCGGCCTGCGCCTCCGCGGATTTCTGCGCGTCGGCGAAACGCGTCTTCACCTCCGCGAGTTCGCTGCGCAGCGTGCTCGCGGCGTCGCCCGCCACGCGTTGCACGGCGAGTTGCTCGGTGAGCGTCCTGACCTGGGCCTGCAATTTTTCGTTGGCCGCGCCGAGCTCGTTGATCGAGGCGAGTTGCTGCTGGGCCAGCGTCGAGGTCGCCCCGAAGCGTGACTTGAGGTCGGCCAGTTCGGTGCGGTTCAGCTCCGATTCCCGGCCCAGCTGCGTGAGCTGCTGCGCGAGCTTCGCCTTTTCGCCGCCCACGCGCTCGTTGACGCCGGAGAGTTCGGTGAACCGCGCCTTCAGCCCGGTCAGCTCCGCGCGCAGCGCTGCCGCGGTGTCGCCGACGGTTTTCTGCGCGGCGAGTTGCTCGTTGAGCTGCCGGACCTGCGTTTGCAGCCGCTCGTTGGCCCCGGTGAGCTCGGCCACGCTGCCGCCCTGGGTTTCGACGGCCCGGGCCGCCTCCGCGTAACGGGTCTGCAGCGCGGCGTGGTCGGCGCGCACTTTCTCGGTTTCGCCGCGCGCCGCGGCGACGGCGTCCTTCAACTGCGTGACGCTGCGCTCGGCCGTGGAGAGCTTGGCAAACATGTCCTCCATCTGCGTGCGGAGCGCATCGCGCTCCTGCGTGGGCCCGGCGGCGAGTTTGCGGGCGTCCGCCGCGACCCGCTCCGCGGAATCCTTTTCGAGCGTCAGCCGCCCCACCTCCGCCGTCAGCCGCTGCTGTTCGCCGCGCGCCTTCTCGTTGGCGGCGGTCAGGTCGCGGATTTTCGCGCTGAGCTGGTCGAGCTCCCCGCGCACGGCGGCATCCTCGGAGCCGCGGGTTTCCAGGAACGAACGGTTCGCGTCGGTCAGGGCTTTGTTGGCCTCGCGCGCCTTCTGCAGTTGCCCCGCCAGTCCGGCGGTCTCCTTCGCGGCGCCGGCGCGCTCCTCCTCGATGGTCGACTCCAGCCGGCGGACTTGCTCCTGCAACGTCTGCATCTCCAGCCGCAGGGCGGCGGCGTCCGGCGCGGATTTGGCCATCGTCGCCTGGGCGGCCAGCGCCGCGGCGGCGCTCTGCCTGGCGACTTCGAGATCCTTGATGAGGCTGTCATTCTTCGCCGTGAGATCGGCCACCGCGCGCGCCGATTCCTCGACCTGGGTCTTGAGCTTCCCGGCGGCGGCGCGCTCGGCCGCTTGAGCCTGGGCGGTCGCGGCGAGCCGGTCCCGCTCCGCAGTCACCTCCGCGGCGCGAGCGGTGGTGTCCGCCAGTTTCTGAAACAGCCCGTCGGCCTCGCGCGTCTGTTGCGAAAGCTTGGTCTGGGCGTCCGCCACCTGCGCCCGCAACGCGCCGAGCTCCCCGTCGGCCGGTCCCCGTTGCGCCAGCGAGCGGTTGGCCTCATCGAGTTGCGCGCGGAGTTTTTCCGCCGCGTCGCGTTCATCCGTCCGGCCCCGCTCGGCGGCGGCGACCGCGGCGTCGGCCTTGGCCGCGCTGGCGGCCAGCTCCGCGTTTTTCTGCCGGAGCGCGCCGGCCTCCTGCTCAAGCCGGCTGGCCGTCGCCGTCGACGCCGCCAGCGCCTGCTGCGCCCGGACGAGTTCGGCGGCCTGCACCTGCTGCGAACCGGTGGCGTCGGTCGAACGACGCGCCGCCTGTTCCCGCTCGGCCTGGAGGTCGGCCGCGGCCTTCTGGGCGCGGCCCGTGGCGTCCTCCGCCAGGCGCTTGGCGGCGGTCAGTTCACTGGCGAGCGCATCCGCGCGCCGGGCGGCATCCCGCACGGCCGCCTCGCCGTCGGTGACCTTGCGGTCGGCCGCCGCGAGCGCGGTTTGCAGCTCGGCCATCCGCTGCTGGTCGGCGGCTCTGGCCGCCGCGGTCGCCGGCGCCGTGCTCCGGGCCGCCGCGAGCGCCGCTTCGACGCCGGCGAGCTGGCGCTTCAGTTCGTCATTTCCGCGCCGGGACGCCGCGACCTCGTCGAGCGCCTTGGTGAGTTCGGCCCGCGTCTGATCGAGTGGCGCCGGATCGGGTTTCGCCGCGGCGGCGGCGGCCGTCAGATCGGTCACACGTTTCTGCAGCCCCTCTTTTTCCGCCGTGAGATTTTTTTGCGCCGCCTCGGCGTTGACGAGCGTCTGCTGCAGCTGGGTGAGCCGCGACTCGGCGGAGGCAAGCTGGCCGGCGAGTTCCTTCTCCCGCGCACCCGGGCCCGTCGGTGCCGCCGCGGGTGCCGCCGGCGTCGCGGCGGCCAGGCGGCGATTTTCCGCGGCCAGTTTTTCATTGGTTTCGCGCAGTTCCGCGACCTGCCGCGTCAATTCACCGAGCCTGGCCTCATCGGCCTTCCCCGCGGTGCCGGCGGCGTCGCCGGACTTCGGTGCGGCCCTGGTCTGCGCCGCAGCGAGCTGCCGGTTCATCTCCGAGAGCCGGATGGTGGAGCGGCGCACCTCGTCGTTGAGGCGGGTGTTTTCTGCGGTAAGCCGGCTGACCCGCTCATCGGCGGTGCCGGCGGCCGGTGCGCCCGCCCCCGGGGTGACCGCGGCGACGGCGCTCTTGGCCGCCTGTAACTGGGCGGCAAGATCCGCCGCTTTGCGGTCCGCCTGTTCCTTCTCGGTGCGCAACGTTCCGGCGTCCCGGGTGAGCTGGTCGACCTGCGCCCGCAAGGTGGCCACGGCGGCATCCGCGGCCGGCGACGCGGGCGGCGCCGCCGGGGCCTTGGCCGCTGCCTCGGCGGCCGCGAGTTTCTGCTCGAGCGCGCGACGCTCGGTGAAGAGCTGCTGCGTGGCATCGGTCGCGCGCTTCGCCGCGGCGGCCTGATCGACCTGGGAGTTTTGCAGCGACTCGATGAGCCGGCCGTTCTCGGAGCGGAGCTTGTTGAACTCGGTCTGCAGCGCGGCGAGTTGCTGGGTCAGATTCGCGGCGGCGGCGGCCTCCTCGGGCTTCGGTGTGGCGGCGGCCGCCGCGGCGAGGCGCTGTTCGAGCGCCGCTTTGTCGCGGGCCAGTGTCCGGGCGGTTTCGTCCAGCCGCGTGTTTTCGGCCCGGAGGTTTGTCAGATCGGCCCGGGCGGAGGCGAGCGACGCGTTGAGGGCCGCGAGATCCGCCGACGCGGCCGGCACCGTCGCGGCCGGCATCGCTGCGGCCGGCGGCGGCTGGGCCGGCGTGGCGGCGACGGCCGGGGTCACACCCAGTTGCGCGCGGAGCTTGCCCGTAGCGGCGTCGGCCTCCAGACGCTGGGCGGGCGAAAACTGCTGGGCGACGATGTCGCGTCCGGTGGGTTTCGCGCCGTTGTCGACGGCGAGCGAAAGCCACGCGTAGGCCTGCACGAGGTCGGCGGGCATCCCGCGGCCCTCGGCGAGCAGGATGCCGAGGTTGTTCTGCGCCGGGGCGAAATTCTGCAGCGCGGCGGCACGGTAGAGTTCGACGGCCCCGGCGGGGTCGACGGCGGCGCCACGACCCTCCTCGAGCATGAGCGCGAGGTTGTAGCGCGCCCGGGCGTAACCCTGGGTGGAGGCAGCCCGATACCACTTCTGCGCGGCGGACTCATCCTTCCCCACGCCGCGGCCCAGTTCGTAGGCGAGCGCCAGATTGTATTGGGCTTCGGGAATGTTCTTCTCCGCCGCCTGGCGGAACCACAACGCCGCCTCGAACACATCGGCCTTCGTGCCGATGCCGTTGGCATACATGTTGCCGACGTTGAACTGCGCCGGCGCGAAGCCCTGCTGGGCCGCCTTCAGATAAAAACCGAACGCCTTCGCCGGATCGGCCGCCACGCCGCGGCCGAGTTCGTGCAGCATCCCGAGGTTGAACAACGCGGGAGCGAAGCCCTTGTCGGCGGCCAGCTGGTAATGCCGGACCGCCTGCGCCATGTCCGGCGGCACGCCCTGGCCGTTGGTGTAGGCGTTGCCGAGGGCGTTGAGGGCCTCGGGGTCGCCCTGCGCCGCCCGCGCCTGCGCGGTCGCGAGTTCGAACTGCACCGGCGGTTGCCCCGGCAAAACCGGCGTGCCCAGCGCGACCAGCGCAGCGGAGAGAAGCGCACGCTGGCGCGGCTTCAGGAAAAATTCGCGGTGAGTCGCGGCGATATTACGCACGGGTTTCGTTTAAGGACAAAAGGCTCACGCGGAGCAAGGGAGTAAGGGATGAAGGGAGTGCGGCGGGCGCATCTCACTTTCTTGCACTGCGGAGGGGCGCGTCTCCCAGCGCCCAAGTCCGGCGGCTGAAAACCACCGCTCCTTCGCTCTCTCCGGACTGCCAGAAACTGATCTGCGCCCGAGTGCGGGAGTGCGGGGCGGGCGCTGGAAAAACCGCGCGCGTTCCCGATCTTCGGCCGCCCTTTTCCCTCATTCCCTCGTTCCCTCGTCCCCCTTCACCACACACGGAAGCAAGGCGGCGTCCTCCATGCCGTGGATGATTTTTTTGTCGGGCGGGCAGAACGTCGCGAGCGCGCCCGAGAGCCGCGCCCGGCCGTCGAGGGTGAAATAATACGGACACAACCGCAACCGGCCGTCGACCTCCCGCGGCATCGGCGACGGATTCCGGTCGTAGACCACGTGGCGGACGCGCCGCGGTTTCCGGTAGGCCTGCAGCACGTGCAGATTCGTCGCCGCGAGCCCGATCGCGCGCTCGACGCCCGCCTGCCACTCCTCGCGCGAGCAATCGCTGCCGAGCACCACGCTGCGCGCGCCCCACGCCGTCTCGTGGTAGCCGCTGATCTTGATGATCAGGTCGCGTTCTTTCTGCGACGCGCCGACGAGGTCGCGCCAGTCGTTGAGGGCGCGGCCGGCGGCTCGCGGACCGTCGAGCACGGCGCCCGGCGGCAGTGGCGCGGGGTCCATGATCCACGAGGGCGGAATGAGCGCGCGGAGGAGTTTCAGGGACTTTCCGCTCAGCGCCTCGGCCCAGAAATCCTGCAACAGGTGGTGATGGAAGAGCGCGAGCGTGAGCTTCTCCTCCTGGAACGGCCGCATCGGCGGCGCGATCGCGACCTCACCCGCGGCCCACGATTCGAAGATGAATCGCTGGGTGCGGATGTTCTCGAGATCGAACAGCTCGAAGAAACGGTAAAGCACATCGATTTTCTCCGGGTTGCCCTCGACGTCGAAGAACAGCGCGTTCTCGAGGGGAAAGATGTCCTCGGGGCGGAGGCAGAACACCCGCTTGCCCTGCATCTGGAGTTGCAGCGCGAGCCACTGCATCTCGGGCCGGTAGGTCGCGGCCTCGTCGCTCACGACGAGCGCGATGAGCGGGTTGCGCGCGCCCGGGCGGAGCGACGCGAGCGAGGCGTGGAAATTCCGGACCATCGCGTCGCCCGCGCCGAGCACGTCGCTCGGAGCGCGACCGCCCTCGGTCGCTTCCGGCGAGTTGCGACCGGGGGCGGTCGCGCCCCCGGCATACAGCCGGTTCAAAAACGCCGTGAGGCCGATGCCGCCCGGCACCGAATCGAGTTCCGTGAGCACGAAACCTTCGTCGGTGAGCAGGAGGTCCGGCCGCAACACCGTCGGAAACGCGCCGCGGTTTTTCGCCTCGCGCGCGTGGGCGATGAGCGCGGGCGGCTTGCCGCGGTCGAGGTAGTCGGCGACCCACGGGGCCAGCAGCGGTTTGTTGCGGAGGAGGTTTTTACCCGCGGCGGAACGCAGGTAGAGCGTCTCCAGCGCCTGGTGAAATTCGAGGCAAGCGGTGCCGATGGCCTCCAGTTGCGCGACCTGTTCGGGCGTCAGCGGCCACGCGTCGGGCGAGAGCTGCCACGTCTTGTCTTCGAAGAGCGGCTGGCCCGCCAAGACAGACTTGATGCGTTCGAAGGAGAGTTCAGGCATGGCGGGCAAGGGCTGAAAGGCTGAACGACTGAAGAGCTGAAGCAAGCAACGCAGCGAAAATCCAGCCCTGCAGTCGTTCAGTTTTTCGGCCTTTCCCTGCTACTCCTCCATCTGGATCTCCTTGTTGCGATGCCGCGGCGAGCCGGCGCGCAACCAGGCGTTGACGAAGCGGTCGAGGTCGCCGTCGAGCACGCCCTGCGTGTCGCTCGTGGAGATGCCGGTGCGCAGGTCCTTCACCATCTGGTAGGGCTGGAGCACGTAGCTGCGAATCTGGCTCCCCCACCCGATCTCGCCCTTCTCGCCGTAGAACTTGTCCATCTCGGCGCGCTGCTCGTCCTGCTTCTTTTCGTAGAGGCGCGCCTTGAGCACGCTCATCGCGCTGGCGCGGTTCTTGATTTGCGAACGTTCGTTCTGGCACACCACCACGATGCCCGACGGCAGGTGCGTGATGCGCACGGCGGAGTCCGTGGTGTTGACGCCCTGACCACCTTTGCCTGAAGAGCGGTAGACATCGACGCGGATTTCTCCCTCCGGAATATCGACCTCGATCTCGTCGTTGACCTCGGCGATCACGTCGACCGCGCAGAATGAGGTGTGGCGGCGCTTGTTCGCATCGAACGGCGAGATGCGCACCAAACGATGCACGCCGCGCTCGGCCTTGGCGTAACCGTAGGCGTTTTCGCCCTTGATGATGACGGTGGCCTTGCTGATGCCCGCCTGATCGCCCGCCTGCACGTCCTGCAGCTCGAAGGTGAAGCCGCGCCGCTCCGCCCAGCGCGAATACATGCGGAACAGCATGTCCGCCCAGTCGTTCGACTCCGTGCCGCCCGCGCCGGCCTGGATGGAAAAGATGGCGTTGTTGCGATCGAACGGGCCGTTGAGGAAGGACGCGATCTCAAGCGCGTCGAGTTCGGTGACCATCGCGGCGACGGTCGAATCCAGTTCCGCGGCATACATCTCGCGCTCGGCCGGCGAGGCCGCCTCGACGAGCTCCACCATCACGCCGATGTCGTCGACCTTCTTCTGAAACGCGACGACCGGCAGGACGGATTTTTTCAGACCGTTGAGCTTGCCGATGTGCTTCTGCGCGCGCTCCGAGTTGTCCCAGAACGTGGGCGCGCCCATCTCGGCCTCCATCGCCTCGATCTCGCGCTGTTTTTGTTCGCAGTCAAAGAAACCTCCACAAGTGGCCGGCGCGCTTCTTGATGTTCTCGATGTGATTGAAGGTCTCGGGAGCGATCATGGTGAACGGTCATAGCCGCAAAGTGCGCGGCGCGGTGCAAGCGGGAAAACAGGAGCGAGCTTGCCGCGGGCCCATCTCACTTTTTCTGGACACCCTGACATGGGCTGGAAAGCCCATGCCTCGTGGCACGGGCTTTCCAGCCCGTGGGTTTGAGGCGTGTCCAG
Source organism: Verrucomicrobiota bacterium (assembly GCA_016235555.1). Classification (GTDB taxonomy): domain Bacteria; phylum Verrucomicrobiota; class Verrucomicrobiia; order Opitutales; family Opitutaceae; genus JACRKC01. Next base: position 4,983 of record JACRKC010000014.1, on the reverse strand, counting down.
AAAGTGAGATGCGCCCGGCTTCTTCCACGGCAAGAACGGCGGTCGGCTCGTGGTCGTCGGCCCGATCAACCTGCCCGTGGGTCGGCTGTTCGTGGAAGAAGTCAGCCCCCGCGTTTTTCCGCGACAACCGGCTGATTCGCGGTTTCAACGTTCGCGTCCCGCCGCCCATGGCCGAGCGTTCCCCCACCCTCGCAGACGTTCCGCGCACCTATGCCGAGCTGCGGCGCGCCGTGGAGCGGACGATCATTCGCGGACAGCAGGCGGCCGACCTCGCCCGCGTCCGCACCTACCATGAAACCGGCCGGCTGATCCATGAGCACGTGCTGCTCTTCAAGGAGCGCGCGGACTACGGCGCCAAAACCATCCCGAAGCTGGCGGCCGATGTAAAAGTCCACCGGAGCGTCCTGCTCCGCTGCGTGCAGTTTTTTCGCGCCTTCCCGATTGTCGCCACGTGGCGACAATTGAGCTGGGCCCACTTTCGCGAACTCCTGCCTCTCGCGGATACCAGGCAGCAGCGCGCCCTCGCCACCGAAGCCAATCGCCAGGGGTGGCCCGTGGCCCGGCTGGTCGCGCGGATTCGCGAGCTGGCGCCCGCCGGAGCGGTCGAGCCCGCCCCCGCCACACGCGGTGAAACCCCTGCGCGGCTGGAGCCGGCGCGCGGCACGCCGGGGCTGCACCGCATCGTCGAGAAGACCGTCGGCCGGTCGGTCGACCTCGGCTTCCGTCACTACTGGCCGCTCAAGGCGGAACAGGCGGAACGGTTTGCGGCGGGCGACATCGTGCAGATCGCCCGTGACGAATCGCTGCGCGCTGCGGCGGGCGCGACGAAGGACGAGCTCTTTACCTATGCCGCGCAGCTCGTGCGCGTGGTCGATGGCGACACGCTCGCGGTCGCGCTCGAGCTCTCGCCCGGGGTGTTCCTGGAGCAGAAGCTCCGGCTGCGCGGGCTCGATTGCCCGGAAATCGGCACGCCCGAGGGCAAGGCGGCGAAGCGGTTCGTCGACGGGCTCGTCGCAAACGCGACCGCGCTCGTCATCCACACGACGAAGCCCGACAAATACGATCGCTACCTCGCGGACGTGTTTCTCGCGCAGGCCGGGGGCGAGGTTTTTCTGAACAACGCCCTGCTCGAAAACGGCCACGCCGTGCGCAAAGACGCCGCGGACTTCGGCGACTGGCAACCGGACTTGCTGTAGGGCGGGGTCGCCGCACCCCGCCGAGTCCGTCGCAGGAAACGAAACGGCGGGGTTCGGCGACCCCGCCCTACAACGCATCATCAACCGCGTAACACGCCCGCCGCTTTTTCCGCGAGGAACGACGCGTAGGTCTGCTCGACGCCTTGACGCAACGCGAGCTTCGCGCGCCAGCCGAGGGCAGCGAGACGGGAGACGTCCATGAGTTTGCGCGGGGTGCCGTCGGGTTTCGAGGCATCCCAGGCGATCTTGCCGCGGTAGCCGACGACGCTCGCGACGAGTTCAGTGAGCTCGCGGATCGTCACGTCGGTGCCGGTGCCGACGTTGATGAGGTCGGGCGGGTTGGTGAGGTGGAGCAGGAAGGCGCAGGCGTCGGCGAGATCGTCGACGTGCAGGAATTCGCGCTTCGGTGAGCCGGTGCCCCACGCGGTGACTTCGGGGAGATTCTTTTCGCGCGCCTCGTCGAAGCGCCGGAGGAGCGCGGGCAGCACGTGCGAGTTCTGCGGGTGGTAGTTGTCGCCGGGGCCGTAGAGGTTCGTCGGCATGGCGGAGTGGTAGCACACACCGTATTGCTTCCGGTAGAATTGCGCGAGCTTCAGGCCGGCGATCTTCGCGATGGCGTAGGCTTCGTTGGTGGGCTCGAGAGCACTCGTGAGGAGACACTCCTCGGGCATCGGCTGCGGCGCGAGCTTGGGGTAGATGCACGAGCTGCCAAGGAAGAGGAGGCGTTTCACACCGGCGGCGTAGGCTCCGTGGATGCAGTTCGCGGCGATGACGAGATTCTCGTAGATGAACTCCGCGGGGTAGGTGTTGTTGGCGTGGATGCCGCCGACCTTCGCCGCGGCGATGATCGCAACGTCGGGCTTCTCGGTGGCGTAGAAGTCCGCCACGGCCGCCTGATTCGTGAGGTCGAGACCATCGCGACGCGAGCGCAGCACGAGCGCCACACCGGGTTCGCGCTGAAACCGCCGCACGAGCGCGGCGCCGACCATGCCTTGGTGTCCAGCGATGAAGAGTTTCATGGGTTAACCACGAACCACACGAACGACACGAAAGGAAAACCTCCCGCTTTCGTGGGTTTGGTGTGTTTCGTGGTGAATGTTCAGTGGTTCAAGCAAACGGTGCCTTCGACGGCGCGGGCAGTTTCGCGATCTGCGCTTCGCGCTTGGCGAGTTCGAGGTCGGCCTCGGTCATGATCTTCACGAGCTCCCTGAAGCGGACTTTCGGTTCCCAGCCGAGCTGGCGCTTCGCCTTCGCGGGATTGCCGATGAGCAGGTCGACTTCGGCGGGGCGTTCGTAGCGGGCGTCGTATTTCACGAATTTCTCCCAGTCGAGATCGAGCAGCGCGAAGGTCTCCTGGATGAATTCCTTGACCGTGTGCGTCTCGTTGGTCGCGACCACGTAGTCGTCGGGTTTGTCCTGCTGGAGCATCATCCACATCATCTCGACGTATTCCTTGGCGTAGCCCCAGTCGCGCTTCGCGTCGAGGTTGCCCATGTAGAGCGCGTCCTGCAGGCCGAGTTTGATGCGCGTGGCGGCGCGGGTGATCTTGCGCGTGACGAACGTCTCGCCGCGCCGCGGGCTCTCGTGATTGAACAGGATGCCGGACGACGCGTGGAGGTTGTAGCTCTCGCGGTAGTTCACCGTGAGCCAGTGCGCATACATCTTGGCGCAACCGTAGGGTGAGCGCGGCCAGAACGGCGTGGTCTCCACCTGCGGCACGGCCTGCACCTTGCCGAACATCTCCGAGGACGACGCCTGATAGTAGCGACATTTTTTCACGAGGCCCGCTTCGCGGATCGCCTCGAGGATGCGCACGGCGCCGACGCCCACGACGTCGCCGGTGTATTCCGGGATGTCGAACGACACGCGCACGTGCGATTGCGCGGCGAGGTTGTAGATTTCGTCGGGTTGGAGGCTGTAAAGCAGCTTCACCATCTGCACCGAGTCGGCGAGGTCGCCGTAGTGCAGGAAGAGGCGCACGCCATTCACGTGCGGGTCGCGGTAGAGGTGGTCGATCCGGCTCGTGTTGAAGGTCGAGGCGCGGCGGATGACGCCATGCACTTCGTAGCCTTGGTCGAGCAGGAACTCGGCGAGATACGAGCCGTCCTGGCCCGTGATGCCGGTGATGAGCGCTTTCTTCATACGGGTGTGGCGAGAGGGGGCAAGTTACGCGTCGGCCTCCACGCGGCGCAAGTCCGCAGGCTGGAAAAAGTCGGCCGGGCTTGGAGATTCTCGACCGCGGCCGCGCGGCCATCACTTCCTGGCGGTGGGCTTCGGCGCGGTCAGCGCGCGCACGACCGCGCGCACCGTATTGGCGAGAAAAAGCGCCAGCGCCACGCCCCCGATCGCCCCACCCCACTGGCGGGCGGGCACCCAACCGGCAAGGTCACCGACGACGCGCAGCGCGAGCCCGGCGTGCAACACCACCACGTGTCCGTAAAAGGCCGGCGTGAAGAACGGCGGCAACACCAGCACCGCCGGAAAGATCACCGGGGCGTGCCCGAAAATCATGGAAAACACGAAGCCGAGGAAGAACGAGTGGAGCGCCGCGTCGTAGCGGAGGCCCGCCTGCAACGGCGCAAACGCGACCAGCATCGCGCCCGCCGCCGCCATCCAGACGTAGCCGGCGAGCAGGCACACCGCCATGAACCGCGGCTGCCCGGGGTGCCGCACCGTGGTGCGCGCGATGTCGAAGCGCGCCAGCCAGACCGCCGCCAGGACCAATCCAGCTCCGAGCAGGCGTTCGCCCGCCGCCGGGCGCACCAGCGTCACGCCCACGCCCGCGGCCATCACGCCGAGGATGACCAGCAGGACCGGCACCGCCCACGCCGGCCGTTTCTGAAAACGTCCCAGATCGAGACGCTCGCCGATGATCGTGAGTCCCAGAAACGCCACCCACCACGGCACGAGTTCGAAAACCGCCCGCCCGCCGAGCCAGAGCAGATTGCTCGCGGTCCACGCCGTCGCGCCGACGGCCATGATGATGGTGAACTTCTCGGCCTGAATGCCCACGATCCGCCACGCGACCGCCGCATACCAGGCGCTCCCCAAAGTCAGCAGCACCACCGGCGCCGGACCCGGCGCTCCGCCGATCAAGCCCAGCGCTCCCGCCGCCGTCAGGATGGGCGCGCCATACGGCCACCACATCTGCAACCCCACGGCGCGCTCGAGCCCGATCACCGTGCCGAGAAAACAGCACACCATCAGCGGTCCGTGCCACAGCAACCACCCGCCCGCCAGACCGGGGGTTGGCACGGCAACCGGCAGCCGCAACAACCCGCCCCACACGCCGGCGCCGAGCGAGGCAAGCCCGAGCGCCAGCAAGGGCAGGCGCGCAAGACGCAGGCGGACGAGTTCGGGACGGGCGGCACACATGGTCCCGCGAGGCTGGCGCCCGAGCAGCCGCAGACAAGCCCGCTCCGTGAAAAATTCCGGCCCGGAGTGCCTCTCGGTTTTTCTCCGCTGAAAACAGGAGCGGCGCTTTGCAAGCGCCGCAGCCCTGCATCCGGCGGTTGGAAACCGCCGCTCCCCGGTTTTGCGCTTGATGGGCAGGACCGGAGGCCGGCACTCAGCGGTAGCAGCCGACCCTTCGGCCAGCTCAGGGCAGGCAGTGAGGAGGCTGGAGCAAGGTGAGTCGCGTCAACCCGCCTCGTTACCCCGGCGGCTACCACGTTTCGCGAACTTCTCCTGCAACGTTGGCTAAGCCGGAACCGTGTAGTTGAACTCGCGTTTATTCGTGACCTTGCGGTGGAGCGCGTTGACCCCAACGCGCTTTTCAGGATTCACG
>JACRKC010000122.1 GCA_016235555.1 Verrucomicrobiota bacterium | reverse complement strand
GGGGAGCGCCCGCGTCCCGCGGGCCGTCCTCGGCGTCTCGCCGAGGATTTCGGAGGTGTCGGCGAGACGCCGGCACCAGCACCCGAGACGGGTGCGCTCCCCGAACCACCGAACTCTTTGTCACCCTATTTCGCGAGACTCGGTAAGGCGCGCCGCTATCCGGTGCGCCTTTTTCTTTTCCGCAGCGTGGCGCGCAATTGTGACCACTGGTCGTGCGGGGCGCCGCCGTTCGTCGCAGCGCGAAGAAAATTCGAAAAAATCCGACGCAAGCGCGGAGCGGTTTGTCTCCACCCGCGGGTGCTTCGTCGCATTGCGGTTTCGCCGTCGCTGCCTGCGCGTTTCCTCCGCGGCAACCAATCAATCGCCGTCGCGGCCCGGCCTCGGGCGCGCCGGCTCTTATCCACCTCGTCCGTGCGACCGCCTATGACTACCATCCTGCCGCTCCGTTCTCGTCCCGCGCTGCGCGCGCTCGTCGCGCTCGCGGTGTTGGCTCCCGCCCTTGTGCGCGCCCAAGCCCAGACCCCTGCGCCCGCCACCGTCAGCACCGAGTCCGTCCAGCGCCTCGATTCGTTCGAGGTCACCGGCTCGCGCATCAAGCGCCTCGACCACGAAGGCCCGCTCCCCGTCATCCAGTTCACCGCCGACGACATCGCGAAGAGCGGCGTGATCGACGTGCAGGGCTTCATCCGCAAGCTCCCGCAGAACACGCTCTCCTACACCAACGAGGCCGTGTTCGGTTTCACGCCCGGCGCCGCGGGCGCCAATCTCCGCGGGCTTGGCGTCGAATACACGCTCACCCTCATCAACGGTCGCCGCGCCGCGCCCTACGGCATCGGCGCCGGCGGCACCGCCACCTTCGCCAACACCCAGAGCATCCCGCTGGCCGCCATCGAGAAGATCGAGGTGCTCACCGACGGCGCCTCCGCCATCTACGGCTCCGATGCCGTCGCCGGCGTGATCAATTACATCATGAAAAAGGATTTCGAGGGCTTCCAGCTCACCACGAGCTACCTCAATACCTTCGAAACCGATCTCGCCACGCCGGGCATCACGCTCTCCGGCGGCCTCGCCAATCCGAAGGGCAACGCCTTCTTCACCGTCGACTGGCAGAAGCGCAACGCCCAGGCCCGCCGCGATCGCGATTGGAACAAGTCCTCCGACTTCACCCGCATCGGCGGGCTCAATTTTCCGACGCTCGGTGGTCAGCAGCCCTACGGTGCGCCGGCCTATGTCCGCGCGATCAGTCCCACCGGGGTGCTCAGCGGCCCGGTCTACGCGACTTCGCCGACCGCCTACACCACGCAGCAACTGCTCACCAACACCGCCGGTTCGGCCGCCTACAACGCCGCGCTGACCGATCCTAACACTGACGCCTGGGAGTCGCCTGAGACGGAGCGTTACAGCGTCGTCGGCATGTTCAACTATCACGTCAGCGACCGCGTCACCGCCTTTTTTGAGACCAGCTTCACCCGTCTGAAGGTTCTCAACTCCGTGCATCCCGTCGCGCTCGACTCCCTCGGCGAGACCGTGCCCGGCGTCGGCAACCTCGTTGTGCCCGCCGCGAATCCCTTCAATCCCCTCGGCGTCAACCGCACCGACGGCGGCGCGCCCACCGATGTCCGCGTCTGGTATCGCATGCGCGACCTCGGCAACCGCGTGAGCCACGTCACCGATCACGTCACGCGCCTCGTCGGCGGCCTGCGCGGCAAGCTCTGGTCCGATTGGGAGTGGCAGGGCGCCATGCAATACATGAACGACAACGCCACCAACCGCGACGCCGGCCACTCCATCCGCTCCGCCCTGCGCACCGCCCTGCGCGGCACCACGGCGGCGACCGCCTACAACGTCTTCGGCGCCTTCAGCGGCGGTCCTTCGAGTTCCAATCAGGCCACCGTCCTCAATGGCTTCGCGGCCCAACGCACGGGCGACAATTCCTTCGACACCTACCTCTACGACCTCACGGCCAGCGGCACGCTCTTCACCTGGCGCGACATCAAGGTTGGCGCCGCGACCGGTGCCGAGTATCGCCGCGAAAACATCTCCCAGGTGCGCGATCCTGCCTCGGCCAACGGCGACTTTACCGCCTCGGGTGGCGGCAGCAACCTCTTCGGCCGGCGTCACGCCACCTCGTATTTCGCGGAGGTGCGCGCTCCGCTGCTGAAGCAGGTGGAAGTCGCCGTCGCCGGCCGCTACGAGGATTACAGTGATTTCGGCACCGCGTTTAAGCCGAAGTATTCCCTCGCCCTGCGACCCGCGAAATGGGCGCTCGTCCGCGGTTCGATGTCGGAGGGTTTCCGCGCCCCCGCGCTCATCCAGTTGTTCCAGGCGCAAAGCGTCGCGTTTCAATCGACCGTCACGCTCGATCCGCATCGTCGCAATCCGGCCAATCCCGCGCAACAGGCCGCCTACACCAGTCTGCTCCTCCGTCGGGGCGGCAATCCCGGGCTCACGCCGGAGACGTCGCGCTCCTACTACGCCGGCCTCGTGCTCGAGCCCACGCGGGGCGCGTTGAAGAATCTCTCGTTCTCCGTCGATTGGTCCAACATCTACATCTACGACCGCATCGCGCTGCCGAGCGTCGCCGTCTCGATGCGCGAAAACGATTCCAACATCGTCCAGCGCACCGCTCCCACGGCGGAGGATCGCGCCCTCAACCAGCCGGGCGAAGTCACCGAGCTGCGCCTCACCTACCAAAACCTCGCGCGCCGCACCACCGAGGGACTCGACTTCGGCCTCGGCTACCGCTGGAACCACGAGAAGCTCGGCCGCATCACGGCCGACTGGCGCGGCTCCTATCTCTACAAGTATGTCACGCAGAGCGCCCGCACCAACGCCCCGATCGAGAACCGCGGCTCGACGAGCCTCCCGGAGTGGCGCTGGACCAGTTCGCTCCACTGGCAGAAGGGGGCGCTTGGCGCCACCGTCATCGCCAACTATGTCGGCAAGAACGACGCCTTCTACCAGCCGCAGGTGATTCTTGGCACCGTCCCCAGCACCTGGATGGACCTCGGGCCGTGGACGACCTACGACGTGCAGGCGAGCTACGATTTCCGCAACCGCTGGATGAAGGACACCCGCCTGATCGTCGGCGTGGAAAACGTCACCGACCGTCCGCCGCCGTTCTACGACAACGACGCGTCCGGCTACGATCCCCTCGTAGCGAATCCTTTCGGCGCGATGTATTACGTCCGCCTCACCCGGCGGTTCTGATTCCAGGCCGCCACCCTCGTGTCTCGACGGGCCCGCCCGCGCCTTGGTCGGAAAGGGGCACGGGTCTCCCGACCCGTGTCAGGCGGGGCCACGGGTCAGGAGACCCGTGCCACGAGCCGGGCGATGCAGCGGCCGACCGTCGCGTTTTTTTTGCACCGATGCCCGGTGCTTACCCCGGGGCTGATTGCCTGAGGTGGAGCTGCGGCGCCCCCGCCGCGGTTTCATGCGTGCCCGCCTGAAGCGAAGACGCGGGTTTTCGGTGGCGAATGCCGGCGAGCAAATGTGCGACGCGCCTTCGGTCCTCCGCCTCTTCTCGCTCGACGAGATTTCCGTCCGGCTGGCGAGATGGGAGTGACTGTTCGTCCTGAGACTCGGGCCGGAGCCGGAAGGTGATGCGTCGCAGGTCATGCCTCATCTCGTTTTCCCCAAATTGGTGCGGGCGGTGACCGCCCCCGTTCATCCGTCGCGGGGGCCGCTCATCACAACTTCCCTGTAACTTTTGCCGGCCGGTGGTGTTGTGTCGGCATGTCTGCCGTCCAGTGCGCCGCTGCTCCGATCGTCCCTGCCTCGCGCTCCGTCGCGAATCGGCGGCGGTTGGTCGCAAAGGCGTTTTCAATCCGGCCGGCGGGCGTTTTGTCCCGTCCCGTTCGTAGTTATCAGTTGTGTTGTGTGGCCGGCTCGTTGTGGGGCCGGCCACATTACTTTCCCCGGGGCGGAAACGCGTTGCTTGCCTAGCGCCGGTCGATCCTTTCCCATGAACGTTTCACTCACGTCACAACTGACTGCCATGAACCCTGCTCCTGCTGCCTCCAAATCCGCTGCCGCTTCCGCGCCGCGCAAGAAATCGAGCCTGTGGTGGTGGATTGTCGGCGGCTTGCTGCTCGTCGGGCTCGGCGTGGGTGTTTACTTCCGCCGGCAGGCCGGCGACAAGGGCCAGCCGGTCACCACCGAGAAGGCGATCGTCAAAACGATCACCCAGATCGTCACCGCCACCGGCAAGGTTCAGCCCGAGGTGGAGGTTAAGATCTCCCCGGAAGTCTCGGGCGAAATCATCGATCTCCCGCTCAAGGAAGGGGCCAAGGTCAAAAAGGGCGACCTGATCGTGAAGATCAAACCCGACCTTTACCAAGCCCAGGTCGACCAACAGGAGGCCAACCTCTCCGCCGCGAAGGCTGGCGCCGTCCAGGCCAAGGCCCAGCTCCTCAAGGCGCAGGACGACCTCAAGCGCGCGGAGGACATCTTCGCCAAGAAGCTCATCTCCGACTCCGACATCCTCTCGGCGCGCACCGCGCTCGAAGTCGCCCAGGCCACCTACGAAAACGCGCTCGCCCAAATCCGCCGCACCGAGGGCTCGCTCTCCCAATCGCGCGACCAGCTCAGCAAGACCACGATTTACGCGCCGATGGAGGGCACCATCAGCTCCCAAAACAGCGAAGTGGGCGAGCGCGTCGTCGGCACCGGCTCCTTCGCCGGCACCGAGATCATGCGCATCGCCGACCTCGCCAACATGGAACTGCGCGTGAAGGTGAACGAGAACGACATCGTCAACGTCAAGCTGGGCGACCGCGCCGTCATCAGTATCGACGCCTACCCGGGCCGGAAATTCAGCGGCACCGTCTCGGAAATCAGCTCCTCCGGCACGGGCAGCTCCGGCTCCTCGCAGATCTCCGCGATGTCGGACGATGTCACGAACTTCCTCGTCAAGATCCGGATCACCGACCGCGACGTGCAGCTCCGGCCCGGCATGAGCGCCACGACCGACATCGAAACCAAGACCGTGGAGAAAGTCGTCGCCATCCCGATCCAGAGTGTGACCGTGCGCGCCGAGGGCGGCCTCACCTCGGAGGAGTTTCAGAAGAAACAGGCCAAAGCCGCGCAGGAGAAGTCCGGCAACACCTTCGACGCCGCGGCCGAGAAGGACGAGGCCCGCCGCAACCGCGAGCGCCTCTCGAAGGTCGCGTTCGTGAAACACGGCGACAAAGTGAAGATGGTGAAGGTCGAAGTGGGCATCGCCGACAACACCCACATCGAGGTGAAGTCGGGCATCAAGCAGGGGGACGAAGTCGTTTCCGGCAGCTACGCCGCGATCAGCCGCAAGCTGAAGGACGACATGAAGGTCACCATCGAGAAACCGAAGAAAGACGAGGAGAAGAAGTAATCCACCGCCCTCGCCATCGTCAGAAACTGGCCGGATCCGCACCGGGCCCGGCCTCCTGAACGAAATCCACCATGACCGCACCTGCCGCACCCGCCGCCCATATCCATCGGCCGACCCGCCCGCCCGGCGCCCTCGTGATCGAAATCGAGGGCGTCACCAAGCTCTACAAGATGGGCGCGGAAATCATCCATGCGCTCCGCGGCGTGCAACTCACCATCCGGCGTAACGAATACCTCGCGATCATGGGTCCGTCCGGCTCCGGCAAGTCGACGCTCATGAATATGCTCGGCTGCCTCGATACGCCCACTGACGGTCGCTACGACTTCAACGGCAAGAATGTCGCCCACATGGTCGACGACGAACTCGCGGAGATCCGCAACCGCGAGATCGGCTTCGTGTTTCAGACGTTCAACCTGCTGCCGCGCTCCGACGCGCTGCACAATGTCGAGCTGCCCCTGATCTACGCCGGCATGTCGCCGTCCGCCCGCCGTGAGCGCGCGCTCGCCGCGCTCAGCAACGTCGGCCTCGCCGATCGCATCCATCACAAGCCCAACGAACTCTCCGGCGGCCAGCGCCAGCGCGTCGCGATCGCGCGCGCGCTCGTCAACAATCCCTCGATCATCCTGGCCGACGAACCCACCGGCAACCTCGACTCCAAGACCGGCGAGGAAATCATGGCCCTCTTCGAGCAGCTCTACGACCAGGGCCAGACCATCATCGTCGTCACGCACGAAGAGGACATCGCCCGTCATGCCCGCCGCATCGTCCGCCTGCGCGACGGCCTGATCGAGAGTGATGCCCGCGTGCATTGACGCCGCGCCGGCCGGCGCCGGCCCGCTTGCAGCCCAGGAACCCTCTCCCGTTCGATGACCCGCACGATCTACGAGTTCACCGAGTCCTTCCGCATCGCCTTCCAGCAGATCCGGGCGAACGCGATGCGCTCCGTGCTCACGGCGCTCGGGGTGATCATCGGCATCGTGGCCGTCACGCTGATGGGCACCGCGATCAACGGCATCAACATCGGGTTTCAGAACTCCCTCGCCATGCTCGGCGAGGACATCCTCTACGTGCAGCGCTGGCCGTGGCGCAACGTCGACGATTGGTGGAACTACATCAACCGCCCGGCGATCCGGATCGAGCATGCCGAGAAACTCAACCGCATCATCGAGAGCACGCCCAACTCCCTGCTCGAGGTGGCGGTGCCGGTGGCGGGCCGGGGCAGCAGCGTCAAATCGGGCGATATCAAGCTCAGCGGCGTCACGATCATCGGTTCCACCTCGGACTATTCGCGCATCGTCACCGCGGACATCGCGGAAGGACGGCTCTACAACGACATCGAGGCCAATGCCGGCCGGCAGGTCTGCGTGCTCGGCTCCTCGGTGGCGGAGACGCTTTTTCCCGGCCGGCCCGCGCTGGACCAGGTGGTCGACATCCGCGGCCAGCATTTCACGGTGATCGGGGTGCTGGCCAAGCAGGGCGAGTTCCTCGGCCTGTTCAGCTTTGACAATCAGATCGTGGTGCCGCTCGCCGCCCTGCGCAAATATTGGGGCAGCCGCATCGACCTGCAGCTGCGCGTCAAGGTGAAGGACAAGACCAAGCTCATGCAGGCGGAGGAGGAACTCCAGGGCGCCATGCGCCGCGTGCGGAGCCAGCTCCCTGCCGAGCGCGATAATTTCTCCATCAACCAACAGCAGGCCTTCAAGGCCCAGCTCGACCCGGTCAAATCCGGCATCGCGATCGCCGGCCTCTTCATCACCGGTCTGGCGCTGTTCGTCGGCGCCATCGGCATCATGAACATCACCTTCGTGAGCGTGAAGGAGCGCACCAAGGAGATCGGCACGCGCAAAGCGCTCGGCGCCCGGCGGCGCACGATCTTGCTGCAATTTCTCATCGAGGCCGTGTCGATCTGCCTGATCGGCGGCGTCGTCGGCCTGGCCCTCACGTTCGGGATTGCAGTTGGCATCCGGGAGAAGCTCCCCGCGCTCCCGGTCGAGTTCTCGGGCAGCCTGATCTTCATCAGCATGGCCGTCTCGATCATCACGGGGATTGTCTCCGGGTTTCTGCCGGCGCTCGGGGCCTCCCGCCTCGATCCGGTGGTGGCGCTGCGCTACGAGTGATTTGCCGTCATGCTCCTCAACGAAATCCTCCGCATGGCCTTCGCCTCGCTCGGCGTGAACAAGCTCCGCTCGTTCCTCACGATGTCGGGCATCACCATCGGCGTGTTTTCCGTGATCGGCGTCATGACCACGGTTTCCGCGATGCGCGGCTCGATCGAGACCGGGTTGAGTTTCCTCGGTTCGAACATGTTCCAGATCGGGAAATACCCCACCGGTCCGACCACCGACGGCGCGTCGCGCCGCCGGATCGAGTCGCGCCGTAACATCACGTTCGCCGAAGCCCAGCGCTACCAGCAGTTGATGGAGAGCGCGACGGACGTCGTGTGCCTGAAGGTGTTCAACCGCGACGGACCCGTGCAGGCGACCTACGGCAATCGCAAGACCGAGCCCGGCCTGTCGTTTGGCGGGACCAACGAGCATTTTCTCGCGGCGAATCAGTATGGGGTGGAGCTGGGGCGCAACTTCACCGCGGAGGATGTCGATCTCGGCCGTCCGATCATCATCATCGGCCAGGACGTCCGGAAAAAACTTTTCCCGGCGGAGACGCCGCTCGGCAAACTGATCAAGGTGGGCGGGCGCGCCTACACCATCATCGGCGTGTTCGCCGAGAAGGGCACCAACTTCGGGCAGAGCCAGGACGATATCCTCATGGTGCCGATCACGCGCTTTCTGTCCGACTTCGGCGCCGCCCGGTTCTCGATCAACATCGCGACGCAGGCGCCGTCGCAGGAGCGATACAACGAGACGCTCGACAAGGGCATCACGGCGATGCGCATCGTGCGCGGGTTGAAGTCCGACGAGGACAACGATTTTGAAATCTATTCCAACGATTCGCTCATCGCGGCGTTCGCCAAGGTCGCGGATGCCGTGCGCGCCGGGGCGCTGGTCATCTCGGGCATCGCCCTCCTGGCGGCCAGCGTCGGGATCATGAACATCATGCTCGTGAGCGTGACCGAGCGCACCAAGGAGATCGGCATCCGCAAATCCATCGGCGCGCGCCGGATCAGCATCCTGATCCAGTTTCTGATCGAAGCCATCGTGTTGTCGCTCACGGGCGGGCTGGTCGGCATCCTTTTCGGGGTGCTCGCGGGCAACGGGCTGGCGATGTGGATGAAGGCGTCGATCGTCTTTCCGTGGGATTGGGCGGGGATCGGCCTGCTCGTCTGCACGGCCATCGGCGTGGGGGCCGGCCTGTATCCTGCGTTGAAGGCGGCGCGGCTCGATCCGATCGAATCGCTGCGCTACGAGTGAGGTCTTTGACGCTGGTCAAAAACTACCCGCGGCGAATCTCCGAGCCGGGGAAGCGGATTTGCAGGCGGTAGACGCGCTTCACGCGGCACTGAATCTTGCCGGTGGCGAGGTCGATCTTCTCGGGGACCTCGATCTTGTGGACGTCGACGACGGCGTGGTAGCCCCGCTCCGAAAAAACGTCGATCAGCATCGCCAGTGCGATCGGCACCTCGAGCACGGGATCCTCGGTGTTGACCTGCGCCACGCCGGAGATCGCATGCCGTTTCACGATCGGCATGATCTTCTTCTCGATGAAGCCGGCGACCTGTTGAAAGAGTTCCCCCTGTTCGAGTTCGTAGCTGTCCAGTCGCTTCACCAGCTCCTGCCGCGCGTGGACGATCAGCTCGCTGGCCACCGGCACGGCCCGCAGGCGATCCACGGTGCGCGGATCGAGCTCAAGGGTGCTTTGGTATTCGAGCTCATGGAGGATGTTTCGCTCCACTTCCTCGATGGGACCCTGCGCGTTGATGAAGTGGTAATGGAAGATCTCCTTCAGGGACTGGAGCGCGTCCCAGGTCTGCTCCTTGAAGACGCGGTAGCGCCGCTGGGCCAGTTTCTCGTCGTGGTCGGTGGGGCGGTCCTCGCGGAGTTCGCCGATGCCGGTGCGGCGCACTTCTTCGTTGTGAGCGAGCGTCTCCTTGCCGCGCTTCAGCTGGCGGGCCACGGACTCGCGCTCATCCACGAAGAGCACCATGATGTGAATCGTCGGCTGGCGAAAATGAATGCTCAGGGGGCTGTGATAATACTCCCGACGCAGCGCGTTCATCTTGTCCACCAGGAGCTTGAGGCACTCGACCTGCACGCTGGTGCGGGGAAACCCATCCAGGATCACGCCGTTTTGGTATTCCGACCTGAGCAGTTCCCGCAGAAGGAGTCCGACCACCTCCCGATCGCCGACCATGTTGCCGGCATCCTTGAGTGCCCGCGCTTCGGGTGAGTCCAGCAAGGCGCTGATGACGATCGGCTGGCAGGTGAGGCCCCGGGTCTTGGTGATGAACGCGGTGTTGGTGCCCTTGCCGGCGCCCGGAGCGCCGCCCAGCAGGATTATCTCCTTGGGAAACCGGAGGTTTTCGCGACCGACCTGGGCCTCAAGCTCGGTCCAGACCGAACTGAAGATGAGTTGGGCATCCTTGATCTCCAGATCGCTTTGCTTTGGCGCCGCCAGGGGCTGCGACGCTGGGCTGGGGGTGTTGGGCATGGAAAGTCGCTAGAGGGTTTCGCGGGTGGGTTCGACACAAGAAAAATCTGCCGCCGCAGTGTCGGAGGGGTGCAACTCAAACTGATGTCAGTTCTTGGAGCCTCGGTTGTAGCGGCGAGCCGGCGCGGGTGAGCGCGCGCCTTGGGCAGGCTTTTTCGCCGTTTCCTGACCTCAGTTTGAGTCACATCCGTGCCGGAGGGTCGTGCATAGTGCGCGCCCGCCTCGCCGGAGTCGGGTGAATTGCATGGCGTATCGCCCCTGCCGCCCTCCCGGCGGAATGAGTCTCAGAATTTTTTTACGAGGGGAAAGTCGCTCTTTTTTTGAAGCTGAACTTGCACTGGCACGCGGCCCGCAGTATGGTCTGCATGTCTTTTCTGATAATCCTATTCCTGCTAGCGTGTTCTTTGCTCTGCGTGCTCATCGGTGCCGATCAACAAGCCACCAAGGTGGTCGAGGCGGTGAAGGGGCACGAAAACGATTTGTCCGAGTGATCCGGCGTGGAACTCGTCCAACCGCGCTGGGTCCGAAAAGTTAACAGTTCGTGCGAGCTTAGCTCGCGGAACTGTTAGTTGAAGCTGGACCTGGCGGGGTCGCGAAAGCGGCCCCGCCTTGTTTTTGGCATTTCGCGCCCACCACGCCCCTGCCACATTCCCCGCCATGCGCATCCTCATCGTCGACGACGAACCCGGCATCCGCAAAACCACGCGCATCGCGATCGAGTCCGCGGGCCACGAAGGCGCCGAGGCCGCCAACGCCGCCCGCGCGCTCAAGGCCGTCACGGACGAGAACTTCGACGCCGTCTTCCTCGATCTGAAGCTCGGCGCCGACAACGGCATCGACACGCTCGCGAAGCTGCTCAAGGCGCAGCCAGCGCTTTCCGTGGTGATGTTCACCGCCTACGCCAATATCGCGACCGCCGTCGAGGCGATGCGGCTCGGGGCCTTCGATTTCATCCCCAAGCCTTTCACTCCCGATCAAATCCGCGCGGTGCTCGCGAAAATCGAGAAGACCCGCTCGCTCGAATCGCGCGTGCGCTCGCTCGAAAACGCCCTCGCCGCGGAGTCTCCGCCGGTCGACCTCGATGCGGTGGAGCCGGCCGCGCAGCGCGCGCTGGAGGTGGCGTTCAAGGCCGCGGCGTCGCCCGCGACGATGCTGCTGCTCGGCCCGAGCGGCACCGGCAAAAGCGTGCTCGCCCGCGAAATCCATGCGCGCAGCGCGCAGCGAGGCGCGGCGTTCGTGACGGTGAGCTGCCCGTCGCTCTCGCGCGAGTTGCTCGAGAGTGAGTTGTTCGGGCATGTGAAGGGATCGTTCACCGGTGCGGTGGCCGACACGTTGGGCAAGGTCGCCGCCGCCGACGGGGGCACGCTCTTCCTCGACGAAATCGGCGAGCTGCCGCCCGAGATCCAGCCGAAGCTGCTGCGCCTCCTCCAGGAGCGCGAATACGAGCGGGTCGGCGAGCCCCGGCCGCGTCGGGCCAACGTCCGCGTGATCGCCGCCACGAATCGCGACCTCGCCGCCGAAGTGAAGACGGGCAGATTCCGCGAGGACCTTTTTTACCGGCTCAACGTGATCAGCATCGCGTTGCCGGGGCTGCACGAGCGGCCCGGCGACCTCGCGCGCCTGGCGGAGAGTTACCGGCGGTTTTTCGCGGCGCGCATCGGCAAGAAGGTCACGGCGTTCTCGCCGGCGGTGCTCGCGGCGTTCGCCGGCTACCGCTGGCCCGGCAATCTCCGCGAGCTGCGCAACGTGATCGAGCGCGCGGTGATCCTCGCGACGGGCGAGACGATCGAGGTGTGCGACTTGCCCGAGGAGTTCGGCGCGAAACCGGATCCGCTGATCGCGGTCGGTGCGCGGGTGACGCTCGATGCCCTCGAAGCCGAACACCTCAAACGCATCCTGGCGCTCTCGCGCAATCTCGATGACGCGGCGAAGACGCTCGGCATCGATCCCGCGACGCTCTACCGCAAACGCCAGAAGCTCGGGCTGCTGTGAACTCAAGCGTTGTAGCGGCGGTCTATGACCGCCGGCAAAATTTTCCGAACCCGTCACGGCGGTCGTAGACCGCCGCTACACGCGATGCTCCGCACCCGCCTCTATCTCGGTCTGCTGCCGCTGCTGCTCATTCTGATCGGCACGGGCGTTTACGCGATTCGCGTGTCGCACGATCTGGCGGGCTCGCTCTCGCGGGATATGGTCAACAACTACCGCGCGATCTTCGCGCTGCAGCAGATGCGCGACGCGGCGCGGCTGATGAACGCCGCCGCGGCCGACGCCGGGCGCGGCGACACGCTCGCCGCCCGGCGGCAGTTCGACGAACAGCGTGCGGTGTTCACGCGCGAACTCATGGGGCAGTCGGCGAGCTCGGTCGGCTCGCCGCGGGCGGCGCTCGTGCAGGCGGTCGACGAGGCGTTCCAGGCATTTGTGGAGGGGGCCGAGGCGCAGTTGCGCGCGGGCAATCCCGGTTCGCGCGTCGACGTGCGGCAAAGCGGCTCGGCGTTGTTCCGGCTGATCGGATCGATCGAGACCGTCACCCGGCGCGATGCGGCGGCGGCGGCGCAGATCGTCGCGATGGCCGAGGAGCGGGCGGCGACGGCGGAACGGGTGTTGCTCACGGCCATTGCGGGTGCGGTCGCGCTGTCGTTGTTCGTCGCCTGGCGGCTGGCGGCGGCGCTGCTCAAGCCGATCAAGTTGCTCACCGCATCGGCGGTCGCGGTGGGTGAGGGCGATCTTGCGCGCGAGGTGCCGGTGCTTTCGGAGGACGAACTCGGACAACTGGCGCGGGCCTTCAACACGATGGCGGGCAAGTTGCGCGAGTATCGCGAGGCCATGCAGGCGCGGGTGGTGCGCACGCAGCGCACGATGGAAGCCACGCTCACCTCGGCGCCCGACCCCGTGTTCGTGGTCGACCGCGCGGGGCGGCCGGAGGTGCGCAATCCAGCGGCGGAGCAACTCGGGTTGGCGGAGTTTCCGCCCGCGCTCGCGGAGGCGTTGGCCCGCGTGCTGGCCACCGGCGAACACGATCTGCCGGCCGACTACTCCCGCGTGGTCACGCTGCGCGTCGAGCGCGAGGACCGCCATTACCTCCCGCGCATCCTGGCGATCGGCGACCGGTTGACGGAATTCAAGGGGGCGGCGGTGATTCTTCAGGACGTGACGAAGTTCCGCCTGCTCGACGATGCAAAGACGAACCTCGTCGGCACGGTGAGCCATGAGCTGAAGTCGCCGCTGACGAGTCTGCGCATGGCTGTCTACCTGCTGCTCGAGCAGAAGATCGTGCTTACGCCGACGCAGCGCGACCTGCTGGAAACGGCGCGCGACGACGCCGACCGGTTGCTGCGCATCCTCGACAACCTCCTCGACCTCGCGCGACTCGAGGCGGGGGCCAGCGCGCTCGACCGCAGCGAGATCGTGGTGGCCGGGCTCGTCGAGGAGATCGCAGCAGAGGCGCGCGGGTTCGTCGAAGCGGCCGGCGCGCGGCTGGTCGTGGACGTGGAGGCGGCGACAGCCGCGGTGGAACTCTCGCTCGACCGGGCGCGCATCCGGCACGTGTTCATCAATCTGCTCACGAACGCGGCCAAGTATTCGCCCGCGGGTGGCGTGGTCACGCTGCGCGCGAGTGAGGAGGCGGGCTGCGTGCGGTTCGCGGTGCGGGACGAGGGGCCGGGTGTCGCGGCGGAGAGCCGGCCGCACGTGTTCGATCGGTTTTATCGGGCGCCGGGGCAGGAGGGAAAATCCGGCGCCGGCCTCGGCCTCGCGATCGCGCGCGAGATCGTGGTGGCGCACGGCGGCAGCATCGCATGCGCAAGCGAGCCGGGGCGCGGGGCGGAGTTCTATTTTCTCGTGCCGCGGCCGGTCAGCGCTTCTTCGCAATGAACTGCGGGGCGGTCTCCATCTGGCCGCGGGTGACGCCGAGCTGGTTGAGCAGCTTCAGTTCGCGCCAGAGATCGGCGCCGGAGATTTCGCCGCGCAGGAGTTGGCCGTAGCGGGTGAGCGTGCGGGTGATCTCGTCGGGCGGCTCGTTGACGAATTCGACGCGGAAGCTGCGGGCGCCGAGCTCGAGAAGGCGCGCCACATATTCGGCGCCGGTCTGGGCGCGGTTGTTGAAGACGGTGTTGCGGCAGCCGGCGTCGGCCTTGAGCGGGAGTTCGGCGCCGACGCGGTCGCGGAGCGCGACGCGGTGCGTGTCGCATGGGCGGCCGCAGTCGCGGTAGTCCCGGCCGTTCGACAGGAACGCGCAGAACACGCAGTGCTCCATGTGAAACATCGGCATGTGCTGGTGCACGGTGAGGTCAAACCACGCGCCCGGCGCGGCGGCGAGCAGCGCTTCGAGTTGCGCGATGTTGAGATCGTAGCTCGCGGTCACGCGTTCGAGGCCGTAGCGCGAGAGGAAGTAGGCGGCGGTGCGGGGATTGGCGACGTTGAGCGGGAAGTCGCCGCGTTTGCGATCGGCGGCGAAGAACGCGAGGTGGTCGTAGTTGCGGATGAGGTAGCCGTCGGCGTCGCACGAGCGCACCTGCTTGAGGATCCACTCTTCGCCGGGTTTGAAGATGCGCGGAGGGGCGACCCAGATCGAGGAGGGGAGTTGAGAGCTGGGAGCTGAGGGTTGAGAGCCGGACGCCTGCAAGTCGCGGAAGCGGGCGACGGCGTCGCGGTAGTGTTTCGGGTTTTCGAATTCGCAGTAGATCGTGCGGGCGCCGGCCGACCAGGCGGCATCGAGTTGCTCGAGCAGGCGGATGACGGCGATGAGTTCGGGCGGGCGCGGCGGTGGGGCGGACGCCGTGAGGCTTTCGCGCGAAACGCTCACGCGTTCCGCTACGAGTTGCCACCGTTTCGGCGCGGCGCGGAGTTTTTCGAGCTCGGCGACGGCGTCGCGGCGGAGGCGGTTGAGCTCGCTGACGGGCAGGATGACCTCGCCCTCGAGGAAATTTTTTAGCTCGCCGAGTTTGAATGGTGTGCCGCCGAGGCGGCCGAGTTGGTCGTGGAGTTTCTCGACGGTGAGCGGCTGTTTCTCGGCGGGGGCAAGCGGGAGCGCGGACTCGAGCTTGGCGACGTGGCCGTCGTGGTCGTGGGCGATCAGCGTGAGGGGCGTGCCCGTGCGGCCGTGGACTTCGAGGGCGATGGGGCGCTGGAAGCGGATCTTTTCCTCGGCGAACGTCGCGCGCACCTCGCGGTCGAGCGCAGGGTCGTTGGTCTTCCAAACGAGCTGGCCCGGGCGCACGCGGCGCCAGTTGATGTCGCCATGGCCGAAGCGCAGCGTGGCGTCGGGTCCGCGCGTCTCGACCTGGTAAACGCGTCCGCCCTCCTCGCCTTCCTCGGGGTGGCCGGCGTCGAAGACCACGCCGTCGCCGGGTTTGAGCTGGGCCGCGAGACGGAGCGAGACGGATTCGTTCTGCACCTGCGCGATCTCGCCGAGGAACACGCCGCGCTTGGTGCCGAAGCGACCGTGCACGAGCGCTTGGTTGTCGGTGCCGCCGAACCAGCCGGTGAAGAATCCGCGCGAGAAGGCCATGGTGAGTTCGTAGCGGGCGGCGTTCGGATCGAAGGCCGGCGCGGGCGTGCCGGCGAGTCCGGCCATCACTTGGTCCAGCGCGGCCCGGTAGGTGCGGGTGATGCTGGCGACGTATTCGGGGGACTTGAGGCGGCCTTCGATTTTGAGCGAGGCGATGCCGGCGCGCACGAGGTCGGGCAGGACGTCGAGGCCGGCGAGATCCTGCGGTGAGAGCAGATAGCGGCGATCGCCGAGCGGGACGGGTTGGCCGTCGGCGATGAGATCGTAGGGGAGGCGGCAGGCTTGCGCGCACTCGCCGCGGTTGGCGGAGCGGCCGCCGAGCGACTCGCTGGTGAGGCACTGGCCGGAATAGGCGACGCAGAGCGCGCCGTGGACGAAGACTTCGAGCGGCAAAGCGACCGGCGCGCCGCGCTGCGATTCCTGGATGGCGGCGATTTCCTTGAGCGAATTTTCGCGGGCGAGGACGACGAGTTGCGCGCCGAGCTCGCGTGCGAACTGCACGCCGGCGGCACTCGTGATCGTCATCTGCGTCGAGCAATGGATGGGAAAGTCGGGCGACAGTTCGCGAATGAGGCGGCAAATGCCCACGTCCTGCACGATCGCGGCGTCGACGCCGGCAGCGACGATGCTGCGGGCGTAGTCCGCGGCGGCGGCGAGCTCGGGGGTGAAGACGAGCGTGTTGAAGGTCACGTAGCCCTTCACGCCGCGGCGGTGGAGGAACGTCATGAGCGCGGGCAGATCGGCCTGCGTGAAGTTCTTCGCGCGCATGCGGGCGTTGAAGCGCTCGAGGCCGAAGTAGACGGCGTCGGCGCCGTTCTCGACGGCCGCGCGCACGCAATCCCAGTCGCCGGCGGGTGCGAGCAATTCGGGACGCGTGAGGCCCGGGGCGCTCATGCGGCGGCCTCCGCGGGCTGAGGGATTTTCGCCGGCGCGGACACATGCGGTGCGGCGGCGCGTAGTGCCATGGCGCACAGCACCGTCAGCACGAAAAACCCGATCGCGACGTAGCCGAGCAGCGGCAGGCCAGCGAGGCGACCTGCGGCGTCGGCCGTGACGAACTTCCCGGCGAGCATGCTGGCAACGGCGCTCGCCGCCTGCTGGAACGCGGCGTTCACACTCATGAAACCACCGCGGTAGCGGGCCTCGACGGCGTTGGTGACCATCGTCATCGCAGGCGTGAACCGGCTCGACATCGTCACCATGAACAGCGCCATGATCGCGCACGCCAGCCAGAGTGGCGACGGCCCGAGCCGCACGAGCACCAGCACGACACCGACGGAGGCGGCGGACATCCAGGTGAGCAGGCCGAGCTTGTCGACCCGGTCCGTGAGCCGCCCGACGATCAGCATGCTGAAAAACGTGCACACCCCACCGACGAGGTAGGCCTTCCACAACTCGTCCTCGCCGATGTTCATGTTGGCCACCATCGACGGCGCGATGAATGGCACGAGGCAGCCGCCCGCCATCACGAGCACGGCGCCGACGGCAAACGCCCGCAGGTGCACCCCATGGGTGACGATTTCCCGCATCTGGCGGAGCGGCTCGTGGTCGTGGCGGGCGGTGGCGAGATGCGGGAGTGCCCACGATGCGAGCAGGAGGTTGGCCGCGGAACAGGCCGCGAGAAAAAAGAACGGCGCGTGCCAGCCGAACTCGGAGGCGAGCTTGAGCCCGGCGGGAACACCGAGCACCGACGCGACCGGAAACGCCCCCATCACCACGCTCATCGCGCGCCCGCGGCGCTCGGGCGGAATCACGTCGGCGACCATCGCGGAGACCATCGAACCCGCGAGCCCGCCAAACGCGCCCGCCGCGATCCGCGCGGCCATGAGCGTGTGGTGCGTGGGCGCCAGGCCACACGCGAGCGTGGAGAGACCGAAGCCCGCGTAGAGGATGAGCAGCGCGCGCTTGCGATCGTAGCGGTCGAGCACAAAGCCGCCGGCGAGGCCGGAGATCCCGGCGGCGAGCCCATACGCGCCGACGAGCAGGGTGAACTGCGCTGGCGTGATGCCGAACTGCCGCATGAGTTGCGAGCCCAGCGGCATCATGATCATGAAGTCGACAATGTGCGTGAACTGCACGGCACCGAGCGCGAGCAACGTCGCGAGCTCGCGACGCGGCGTGAGGGCGTGGTGCGGTGGTTCGCCGGACATGAGGGGAGGACGGTTGGGGGTTTGCGGAAAAGCGCAACCGTCACCGCGCCGCGGGCACCGGCACAGCCGGCTCGTTTGATTGCGCGCGGGCGTGCTCGCGCAGCAGCGCGAGGAACTGCTCGGCGCCACGGCTCTGGTAGCGCTGGAGGTGGCGGATGACAGCCAGCTCGCGGGTGGGGGAGGCGCCGGTGAGGCGCAGGTAGGTGAGCGTCTCGTTGTCGCGCGGGAGGCGCGCGACGTTCGGCAGGATCGAGATGCCGGCGCCCATCGCGACGAAGGATTTGAGCGTGGCGACCTGTGCGCAGCGGTGGCTGATTTTCAGCTCGAAGTGCAGCTCGCCGAAAAAAGCCCGGATTTGCGCCGCGAGCGTGCTGCTGTCGCCCATCGTTACGAAGGTCTCCTCCGCGATATCCGTCACGCTGATCTCCGAGCGGCTCGCGAACGGGTGCTTTTTGCCGACCACGAGCAGCAACGGTTCGGTGAGCAGCGGCTCAATGGAGATGCGGTGGTCCTTCACCGGGAGTGTCACGACCGCGAGGTCCAGTTCGCCTTCGATCACGGCGCGCACGAGGTCGGGTCGAAAATCCTCCCGGGCGTGGATGAGCAGGTTGGGGAACTCCGTGCGGCACCGCGCGATGAGAGGGGTGAGCAGATACGGCATGATCGTGGGCAGGCCGCCGACCACGATGCGGCGGTCGAGCGACGGGTGGTCGCTCAGTTCCTTGGCGGCATTTTCGACTTCGAACAGGATGCGCCGCGCCCGCTCGACAAACGTGATGCCCGCTTCCGTCAAAACGGCCTTCCGGCCAAGTCGGTGGAAAAGTTTATGGCCGATCTCGCGTTCTAGGTTTAGAATTTGTTGGCTCAACGATGGTTGAGTCACATGGCAGCGCTCGCTCGCGCGTGTGAAGTTACCCGTCTCGGCGATGGCGATGGTGTAGCGAAGTTGGCTCAATTCCATAGGCGGTGACTATGGAAGCGATAGTTAGCTTCAATTTCAACTATTGAAGCAGATGCCGTATAGTAGGCCTGTCAGACCCGCGAAGGGTTTGGCAGACAAACCTAACTACATCATGAAGAATACGATCCTCACCCTTGCGGCCCTCCTCGGCGTCATTGCCGCTGCCGCCCTCGTGCTTTCTGTCCGCCCCCATGTCAGCGTGGATTCCGCCATCGGCTACACCAGCGTTCTCGCGCTGGTGGGTGTCGCTGCGCTGGAATACCGCATCAACTGGAAGCGGCTCTTCAGCCGGTAAACAAAGACCGGCGGAAGTGGAAAACCCGTAACAGGGGCCCGGGCAACCGGGCCCCTTTTTATTTTCGCCGCACGCCGCCCCGCCCGAAAGCGATCACGGAAACATCGTCCGGCCGACGTAGACAAATCCCCCGGGTCATGGCGCTCTTCAGGCAAAATCGCACGCACTCCGCACCCATGGAGGAATCACGCAATCATGACGCCTGGCAAAATTGGTTTCAGCTCTACGGCCCGAAACTCCTGCTCTGTGCCCGGCAGTGGACGCGCACGCTGGCTGATGCCGAGGATGTCGTGCAGGATGCGTTCGTGCGCTTCTGGCGTCACCAGCGCGAGCTGCCGGGCGATCCGATGGCGCTGCTGGTCACGTCAGTGCGCCGCGCGGCCTTCGATCGCGCGCGCCGCGATCAGCGTCGCACGGCCCGCGAAGAGCGGGCCTTCGGGGGCGAGGACACGGTCGCGTCCGTCTTCGAACCGTCGCTCGATGGCGACGATCGCCGTGAGGCCATCGAGGCGGCGCTTCTGCGCCTGCCGGCCGAACAGCGCGAAGTCCTCGTGCTCAAGATCTGGGGCGAACTCACCTTCGAGGAAATCGCCCTGCAACTCGACCTCCCGCCCAACACCGCCGCGTCGCGCTACCGCTACGCCCTCGCTGCGCTCCGCAAGCAACTGATCGCCGCCGACTGCCATGGATGAGGAACTCGCCCAACTCGAAGCCGAATTGAAACGCCTGCGCCCCGCCGCGCCATCGCGCGAACTGCTCGCGCGGCTTGAGCGCGAGCTTGCGTGCAGCGAGAACGCCGGCTCCGTGTCCGCCGCGGTCGTCCGCCGCCGGTCGCGCGCCTGGTGGCTCGCCGCGGCCGCGCTGCCGATCGCCGCGGCGATCACGTTGCTCGTGACGTTTCGCGCGCGGCACGAGTTGCCCGTCACGCCGCCGGTCACCGCCACCCTTACCGTGAGTGAGCCCGCCCTTTTCAAGCCCGTCGCCGCCGAAAACGTCCTCTACTCGGCCCGCGACGAGGGCCTCGTCACGCTCGACGATGGCACGCCCGCCCGCCGCGAGCGCCTCCGCTACGTCGACACGATCACGTGGAAAAACCCGCAGACCAACGCATCCGTCCGTTGGACGGTTCCGCGCGAGGAAGTCCGCGTCGTGCCCGTCCGCTTCCAGTAAACCCAAAGATCATCTCAACGTTTGCCACCGCTCTCATGAAAATCGTCCTCCGTCACCTTGTGCCCGCCCTGAGTCTCGCCGCCCTGCTGCCCGCTGCGCGCGCCGCCGACGACACCAAGCCCGCCGAAAAAACCGAAAGGAAGGAGCTCCGCATCTTCTCGTCGCCCGATCGCGAGCTGCCGCGTGTCGGCCGTGGCGCGATCGTGCGGCATCTTTCCAGCGGCGAAAAAGAAAACGTCACGGTCCTCGGCGTCGAGACCGGCCCCGTGCCGCCCGCCCTCGTCGCGCAACTCGGCCTGACCGAAGGGCAGGGCCTCGTCGTCAACCACGTCGTGCCCGACAGCCCCGCCGCCGGCACGCTCAAGCAGCACGACATCCTCCTGAAACTGGACGACCAGATTCTCATCGAGCAGCGCCAGCTCGCCGTGCTGATCCGCAACCACAAGGAAGGCGACGAAGTCACGCTCACCTACCTCCGCGGCGGCAAGCAAACCACGGCCCGGGTCAAGCTCGCGAAGCACGAGGTGCAAAAGATGTCCCTCGCGATGCCGGGGGCCGGGGACGGCGGCGCCTTCGCGTTCGCCCAAGGTGGTGGTTCCGGGACGTTCGACGTGCAGGTGCTGCCGCGCATCGAGCTGCAGAACGGCGCCGAGATGGACCGCCTGCTCGGTCTCATCGATTCCGCCCGCACGCCCGGCCAGCACCGGATGAACATCGTCGCCCCGCCCGGTGCCGGCGGCGACCGCACCATCAGCGTCACCGTCAACACCGGCAACAGCCACGTCGTGCTGGATGACGACAAGGGCTCGCTCGATCTCACGATCAAGGATGGCCGCAAGGAGCTCGTCGCGAAGAACCGCAAGGGCGAGGAAGTCTTCTCCGGCCCGGTCAACACGCCCGAAGAGCGCAAGGCGCTCCCCGCCGACGTTCGCGCCCGCCTCGAACGCCTCGAAGATTCGACGCAATTCCGCTTCAAGACCGACGCCGATTTCAAGGGGGCCGAGACAAAAATCCTCCGCCCGCGCGGCCAGGGCATCATGCAGCCTCGCAAGCCCGAACCCGATCTTCGCGCCGAGAATCTGTTTCTCTGACCCGCCGCCCGGTTCGTTGTGCAGGAAGCAAAACGCGGAGCCAGTCGGGTGGATCCGCGTTTCTTGTCTTCGGGGTGAAGCTCAGTTCGAGACTGATTGAAGCTCGTCGGCCGGCGGGCGCTTCAGAAACGCCGCGCTGATGAGCGAAATGATCGTGCCGAAAATCATGCCCATGATGAAACCGAAAGCGGCCGAGATTCCGGGGCTCATCATTTTGCGCATCATGCCCTCCGCCTGCTCGATCCGCGCCGCGCTCATGCCGGCCGCCTCCCACTTGGCGATCTGCGCCTGCACGGCGACATCCACCATCCCGGGATTGATGAAGTTCATGTAGAGAATGTTCGAAACAATCCCGAAGAGCGCGGCGAACAACGTGATCATCACCCCTGCCCCGAGGGCCGACCCGTAACCGAAATCCTGATCCGCAGGAGTGGCGGCGCGGCGCTCCTTCGTGCCGAGCACGATGCAGGCGATGCCGATCCCCAGCCCGAGGACCATCTGCACCGCCTGCGCCAGCGAGAGTTTGCCCGGGTCGGAGTGAAGCCCGAGGAGGTAGATCACGAGCACGACGACGAAGCCGCCACCCGCCATCGCACCGCCATATTTGAGGTAAGTTTTCATCGTGCACCGAGCGTGCGGCCCGGCGCGATGAAAACAATCCCGCTTTTACCGCCGGTCGGCGGGCGGGATGGGCGGCGGCGAAGCGTCCCCGTAGCGCCTCACCCTTCGGCAAGCTCAAGCCGGCAGTGAGGAGGCCGGCGCCAGAGTTTGTCATCTATTACTGAGGCTCGCATTATTGAGTGACACGCGGTGGTTCGGGGAGCGCCCGCGTCCCGCGGGCCGTCCTCGGCGTCCCGCCGAGGACTTCGGAGGTGTCGGCGTGACGCCGACACGAGCACCCGAGACGGGTGCGCTCCCCGAACCGCTGAACTTTTGTCACTCTATTTCGCGAGACTCAGTAGATGACAAACTCCCTTCGCCCTACCGCTCCCTCGGCGACTACCTGCGTCTGACGCGGAGCGTCAGCGATTGTCGCCGTCGAGCACGCGGCCCAGGCCGCCGAGGATGGAGCCTTCCTCGCGGCCACCGCCGCCAGTCTGCGGCGCGGCCGCGTAGATGCGGCCGGCGAGGCGCGAGAAGGGCAGCGATTGCAGCCAGATTTTTCCAGGGCCGCGCAACGTGGCGAAAAATAGGCCCTCTCCGCCAAACAGGGCCGTCTTGATGCCGCCGACGTATTGGATGTCGTAGCTGACCGTGGGTTGGAAGGCCACGATACAGCCGGTGTCGATGCGGAGCGTTTCACCAGGCGCGAGCGAGCGTTCGTAGAGCGTGCCGCCGGCGTGGATGAACGCGAGGCCGTCGCCGGTGAGGCGTTGCAGAATGAAGCCCTCGCCACCGAAGAGGCCCGCCCCGAGTTTCTTTTGAAACGCGATGCCGATCGAGACCCCCTTCGCCGCGCAGAGGAATGCGTCCTTCTGGGCGATGAGCTCGCCGCCGAGTTCGCGAAGTTGCACGGGAAGAATTTTGCCGGGATACGGCGCGCCAAACGCCATGCGGCGCTTCACGCCCGCCTGGTTCTGGTAGGCGGTCATGAAGAGCGACTCACCCGTGAGCAGACGCTTGCCCATGCCGAGCAGCGCGCCGACGAAGCCGGAGTTCTGCTGCGAACCATCGCCGAAGATCGCCTCCATCGCGATGCCGTCTTCCATGAACATCATGGCGCCCGACTCGGCGACCATCGCCTCCTGCGGATCGAGTTCGACTTCGACGAACTGCATGTCGTCGCCGTGGATTTGGTAGTCGATGACGTGCATCGCGGGGAGCATGGGCGGCTGGCCGAAGGAATTCATGGCGGGGAGGGTGGAGGGTTGGAGGGAGTGAGGCAATGGACTCGTGGTGTAACACCGCTGGCGCGTGTCCGCGGCGGCACCTGCGTCAGGCCGCGAGGCGATGACTTTCGGTCGCGTGGGCCGGCGGCGGGAACCGGAGCACGGTCGCGGCCACGGACACGCGCGGATAGTGGCGCGGAGCATAGTCGTGAGCGGCGATCAACGCGAGGAACGCGCCGGCCGCGAGCGAGAACGAGATGAGCGGCGCGGCGTTGAGCGCCACCGTGGCGAGAAAGGCGGCGAAGCCGACGGCAGCGACGCGGGAGAGAAGGGAAGCGAGTTTCATGGCGGATGGTTGAGTTGCCGTGATAACACGCCATCCCGGGAAAAGTTTCAGCGGCCGTGCCCGCCCGGGATGAGCGGGCGAGCGGCGTGACCAACGGTCGGGCCTATCGCAGGGCCGCGTGCACGAGGTCGAA
This sequence comes from Verrucomicrobiota bacterium, assembly GCA_016235555.1. Lineage (GTDB taxonomy): Bacteria > Verrucomicrobiota > Verrucomicrobiia > Opitutales > Opitutaceae > JACRKC01. Next base: position 49,206 of record JACRKC010000122.1, on the reverse strand, counting down.
CACCACGAATTGTTCGACGCTGCGCGGGTCATGCCGTGTTCGGAGACGATGACGCGGTTGGCGGTAATGTGCCCGGCCGCGAGTCGCGCGACCTGCTGGCCGATGCGAGCGTCGTTGAGCTTGATCGCGGTGGCGAGTTCCGCGGATTCCGGACCGGCGCGATGGCCGACGCCGTGGACCTCTTCGAGGTAGAGCGAGAGGAACGACCCACCGCCGTCGCGCAGCCAGCCGACGGCTTCGTTGAGACGCTGATCGAGGGGCGCGCGGTGGTCGTAGGGTTTACAGCGGCCGGGTCGCACGCCGCCGGTCTCCGCTTCGGAGCCGGGGCAGATTCTCATCGGCGCAACGCGACGCGGGTGGCACCCCATGAACCGGAGTGTTCGTCCCCGAGTTGGAATGACTCCACCAATGGTGAACGCCGCAGCAAACTGTGGACGGTGGTGCGCAGGGTGCCGGTGCCTTTGCCGTGAACAATGCGGACCTGGTGCAGGCCGCGCTCGCGGCAGGCTTCGAGCCACACCGGAATCAACTCGCCGATGTCCTGCGGCCGGAAAGTGTGCAGATCGAGTTCACCAGTGATCGGCAGGGGCACCGGCGCATCGTCGGGCGGTTTGGGTTGCATGGTCGTGGGCTCCTCTCCTTCGAGAGATGTCTTGGTCTGCTTCGTCGACAGCGTCCTGGAAGCGGACGCACTCACACAGGCGGAACGATCGGATCGAGGTGGAGTGCGTTGACCCCAACGCGCTTGGGCTACGACGTAACTTCTGAAAGCGCGTTGGGGTCAACGCGCTCCACCTCAACTGCCCAGGCGTGGTTCAGGCGGGGCCGGGGTGCTCCGGCGTCGGCGGCGTCGATGGTTTCGGCGGGGGCGGATTCGAAGCGTCGGCGGCGGGCGGTTCGGCGGGGGCCGCGGGTGGAGCGTCGGCGGCGGGTGCGGGCGGTTTGGTCGCTTCGGCGGCCGGCCCGGCTTCGGTGGCGGGCGGGGTGGTCGCGGCGGTCACCTCCGGTGGAGTGTAGGAATCGTGATAGGGATCGGTCTCGCTGCGGTGAGCGTCAGGGTCGTTATAGCTGGAATCCTGCACATCCGGATTTTCAGGGTAACTCGGATACGTCGGGGGAGGCGGCGGCGGGTTTTTCTTCCGTTCGTCCTCTTCGAGGGCACGTTTGAATTCTTCCTCCACGCCTGACGCGGCTTTCTTGAATTCGCGGATCGACTTGCCGAGGCCGCGGGCGAACTCAGGCAACTTCTGGCCGCCGAAGAGCAGGAGGATGATCACGAGGATCATCAGCATTTCGGGGCCGCCGATGCCCTCGATGAAGGCGAGCGGGAAGAGCGGGAGTTCCATGGTCGACTGTGACGCGGAATTGGTCGGGATGTAACGGTGAAAATGCGTCGAGGCCGGCGCGACTCAACGCACGCTGACGCTGACCGAAAACTTCTGCGTCATCCCCGGGGCGACCTGATGCAGCCCGATCTTGTGCTCCGGCGAATTGGCCGGGCCCATCCACGGCTCGACGCAGTAGAAGGGGGAGTCGTCCGCGAGCGTCCAGGTGACGAAGCAGTTTTCCGGAGCGGGAACGCCGGCCGTGCCGAGTTTCACCGTGACCGCGCCCGGCCGGCCTTTCTCACCGAACACCACTTCGTTGTTCCGCAGGGCGCTGTGGAAGGTGTCGATGAGCGCGGGATTGCCGACGTTTTCCTCGGGCTGGAGGTCCGGACCCGAGACGAGCGTTCCCGTCTTGTCCTGTTTCATCCGCTTCGTGGCAGGAATCCGGATCGAGTAGTCGCTGCGTTTCGTGCCCTCGGACCACGGCAGCGTGAAATAGAAATGGTGTCCGGCACACCAGGGGAGCGGGACGGTGCCGCGGTTGGTGAGGGCGTATTCACACGAGAGTGCGGTGGCCTCGAATCGATAAGTGATGACGAAGTCGTAGTCGAACGGGTAGGCCGCCCGGGCCTCGTCGCCAGGCAGGAACTGGGCGGAGAAGCCCCGGGCATCGATCGAAGTGATCTTGAATTCGCCCTGACGGGCGATGCCGTGGATCGGGATGGCGCGTTTCACGCCGTCGGGGGAGCGCCAGAAGAAAATCTCACCGCGGTCGAAGCAGCGGCCGTTGAAGGGAAAGAGCACGGGGTTTCCGCCCCGGACGAGGTGGAAGTTATCCAACGTCGTCAGCTCAGGCCAGTAGATGACGTCGCGCACCGAGCCGTCGGCGAGGGTGATGTTCCAGTTCATCAGGCGCGCGCCCATTTCGGGCATCACGAGAAAAGTGGACTGGCCGACGCGCCACCGGGTGAGGGATTTGCCGAGGTAAGGGACTTTTTCCATGAGCGGGCCGCAGGCTAGCCGGGCGGCGGGGCGGGTTGGAATCAAAAAGCGTGCGGCCGTCCGTCACGTTTTTCGACCGTGGAAACGCGACTGTTTCCTTCCAGCGGTCGCGGGCTTGCTCCGCGCAGCGGTGACGCTAACATCCGGCGGCATGTGGCGTCGTATCGCAACCATCAGCCTCGCGGTGTTGTCCGGTCATCTCGCAGCGGCGGCCGGGCCTGCGGCGGAGCCGAAGGCGGCCGAGAAGAAAGCGGTGCGCGTGGTGGTGATCCCGGTGCGCGAAGAGGTGGCCGCCCCGCAACTTTTCATCCTGCGCCGTGGGCTGAAAGACGCCGAAACGCAGAAGGCCGACCTCGTCGTGCTCGACATGAAGACGCCGGGGGGCGCGCTCGATTCGACGTTCGAGATCATGGAGGCACTCGGGAAGTTTTCGGGCAAGACGCTCACCTACGTGAACACGGAGGCGATGTCGGCCGGGGCCTTCATCGCCGCCACCACGGAGGAGATCTGGTTCGCCCCGGATGGCGTGATCGGGGCGGCGGCGCCGGTGATGGCAGGGGGCAAGGATGTCGAGGAGACGATGCGGTTGAAAATCGTGAGCTACTTGAAAGCGCGGATGCGGGCCATTTCGGAGGGCAAGGGGTATCGGGGCGAGGTGGTGTCGGCGATGATCGATGCCAAGAAGGAGCTGAAAATCGGCGACAAGGTGATCAAGGAAAAGGACGAGTTGCTGTCGCTCACGGCGTCGGAGGCGATGAGGACTTACGGTGATCCGGCGAAGCCGCTGCTCGCCGCCGGGATCGCAAAATCGCTGGATGAACTGCTCGCGAAGAAGTTCGGCGCGGGGAACTTCACCGTGCGCCGTCTCGAAATCACCTGGTCGGAGGAACTGGCGGTGTTCCTGCAGCGTTTGTCGCCGGTGCTGCTCGGGCTCGGGATGCTGGCGTTGTTCATCGAATTCAAGACGCCGGGTTTCGGCGTGTTCGGCATCGTCGGGATCGCCCTGCTCGGCGTGGTCTTCATCACGAGCTACGTGGCGGGCTTGTCGGGGCACGAGCCGTTGCTGTTGTTCGGGCTCGGCACGGTGCTGCTGGCGCTGGAGCTGTTGTTCTGGCACACCGGCGGCTTGCTCGGCGCGCTCGGGCTGGCGGCGATGCTCGGGTCGCTGCTGTGGGCGATGGCCGACCTGTGGCCGAATGAACCGGTGACGGTGGCGTGGTCGGCCAATGCGTTTGCCCAACCGATGGCGAACCTCGGACTCGGGCTCGCGATCGCCGTGGGGCTGTTTGTCGCGTTGTTGAAATATCTGCCGCAGGGCTGGGTCTGGGACCGGCTCGTGGTCCAAACGGCGAGCGACGGAGCGGCGCAGGTCGCGGGCATGGCACCCGAGGCGGCGGTGGCATTGGCGGCGTTGATCGGTCGTCGTGGAGTTGCGGTGACGGCGCTGCGTCCGGGCGGGCAGGTGGAGGTGGATGGGCGCCGCTACGAGGCCAAGGTGGACGTCGGCGCGGTCGATCGCGGCACCGCGATCGTGGTGCGCGGGCACACGGATTTCTCGCTCATCGTGGAAAGGGTGGAATCATGACGACGATCATCCTGCTGTTTGTGGCCGGCGTGATGTTGCTGGCCGCCGAAATTTTCACGCCGGGGGGCGTGCTCGGCGTGGCTGGCGCCGTGGCCATGTTCGCCGGGTGCGTGATGGCCTTCTCGGAGTTCGGCCCGATGGGCGGGGGCGTGGCGGTGGTCGCGGCTGCCGCGCTGCTCGGGCTCACGCTCTATCTCGAACTCGTGTGGCTGCCGAAATCACGGCTGGGCCGGGGGCTCGTGGTGCAATCGGCGAGCGACGCGGTGAGCCAGCCGCCGGTCGCGGACGAGGCTGCGATCAAGGGCAAGACGGCCGAGGCCGCCACGACCCTCGCGCCGAGCGGCTACGTGCTCGTCGAGGGCCGGCGCTACGAGGCGTTTTGCCAGAGCGGCCACGCCGGGAAGGGCGAGACGCTGCGTGTGGTCGGGCTCGACAACTTTCGTGTTATCGTCACCAAAAGCTGAATTCCCATGAATAACCTCTCGTTGCTCATCATCGTCCCGGCGGTCATCGTCGTCCTCGTCGTCGTCGGGGTGTTTATTTCCTTTCTCAACACCTGGCTCAAGGCGCGACTCAACGGCGCGCCGGTGGCGGTGTTGAACCTGGTCGGCATGCGCCTCGGTGGCGTGCCCTACGGCTTGGTGGTCGAAGCGCGTATCACGGCGGTCAAGGCGGGCATCCCGCTGGAGACGGACAAGATCGCGGCGCATTATCTGGCGGGCGGCAACGTCGTCCCGACCGTGCAGGCGCTCATCGCTGCGAAAAAGGCCGGCATCGCGCTCGACTGGGATCGCGCCTGCGCCATCGACCTCGCGACCAAGGGTTCGGGCAAGTCGGTCGAGGAAGCCGTGCGCACCTCGGTCGACCCGAAGGTGATCGACTGTCCCAACTCACAGAGCGGCCGCACGACGATCGACGGCGTGGCAAAGGACGGCATCCAGGTGAAGGTGAAGGCGCGCGTGACGGTGCGCACGCACCTGGATCGTTTCGTCGGCGGTGCGAAAGAGGAGACGATCATCGCGCGGGTGGGTGAGGGCATCGTCTCCACCATCGGCGCCGCGGAGAGCTACAAGGATGTGCTCGAGTCGCCGGACAGCATCTCCAAGACCGTGCTCGCGCGCGGCCTCGATGTCGGCTCGGCGTTTGAGATTCTCTCGATCGACATCGCCGATGTGGATGTCGGCGAAAATGTCGGCGCCAAACTCCAGGAGGCGCAGGCCGAGGCGAACAAGAGCATCGCGCAGGCGCAGGCGGAAATCCGCCGCGCCGCCGCCGTGGCGGTCGAGCAGGAGATGAAGGCGCGGGTGCAGGAGATGCAGGCGAAGGTCGTCGAGGCCCAGGCGCAGGTGCCGATGGCGATGGCCGAGGCGTTTCGCAACGGCCGGCTCGGGGTGATGGACTACTACAAGATGGAGAATATCCAGTCCGACACCGCGATGCGCTCATCGATCGCGGGGCCGGAGGCGAAGAAGTGACCAGGGGCGAGTGCGAATGGCCAGTGACCAACCCGGTCGCGCTTGCCGCCTGACCTGCCCCGCCACCGCCACCCGCATCCGACTCTGCGTATGAAATCGATTTTTCCGTATCTCGTTTTCATCTTCCTGCTCGTGCAGTTTGTGCGCGCCATCCTGGCGGCGCAGAAGCAGGGTTCGGCCCATCAGGACGGGCACGACGAGACGGAGGAACAAAAACGGATGCGCGAGGTGCAGGAACGCATCCGCCGCAAGATCGCCGAGCGGCGCGGTGGAGCCGCCGCGCCGGCGGAGCCGCCGCCGGTCATCGGCGAGGCGGAGCCGCCGCGCGCCCGCCCGACGATGATGGCACCGTCGCCGGTCGCGCCGGGGCCGCTCGAAACGGCGATCCCGGAGGTTTTCCGCAAGGTGCTGGCCCCGGAGCCGGCGCCGGTCGTGCGCGCCCCGGAACCGGCGGCCGACACGGCGGCCGTGCTGGCGCGGCAGGAACAGCTCGCCGACCAGCTCCGCGAGCTCGAAGCGGCGCGGGCCGCGGCGCAAAAACGGGCCGCGCTGATTGCGGCCGAACAGGCCGCGGCGTCTCCGGTTGAAGCCGCCCGGCGCGCGCGCGCCGGGTGGGTGGGCGAACTGCGCGACGCCAAAAACCTGAAACGCGCCGTCGTGCTCCGCGAAGTGCTCGGCACGCCGGTGGGACTGCGCTGATCAGCGGATCGGCTCGGGCAGCGCGGAGCGGCCGTTGCCCCGGAACTCGGAGTCGTAGCGCTTGCCTTTGATTTCGATCTTCAGGTTGCCGCCCTCCGAGGCGCGAATGTAGACTTCGGCAGGCCACGCCACCGACTTGGTTTCGCCCTTGGCGAGCCAGCCCTTGAACAACTCCTCGCCTTCGGTTTCGCCGATCTTGCGGTAAACGGCGACATGCACGACGTCGAGGGCCACGAGTGAAAAGGTCGCGCCCGAGGCCGGCGCCGGCTGGGTCGCCACGGGTGCCGCGGAGGCGGGGGTTTCGCGGGCGGCCGGCTTGCCCGTGAACAGGGAGCGCCCGACGATCACGAGCACGATCACGAGGACGGCGATGCCGCCGATCTTCATGTATTGAAACACGATCGCGGGGTCAGGGCCGGAGGGCAGCGCGCTGCCGCTGTTGCGGGGATAGCGCGGGGCGGTGCGCGCCGGCGCCGGTTCCTCCCCGCCTTCCTCCGGCGGGGCGGCGCGATCGCTGGGCTCGCCGGCCGAGGAAACCGAGATGTCCATCCGGCCGTAGATCTCGCGGCTGGGCTGGCGCGGGCGGATTTCGCCCCGGCCGAGCGCCGCATAGTCGTTGAGGATGCGGTCGGCGGGGAGCTTCAGGAAGTTGGCGTAACCGCGCAGGAAGCCGCGCGTGTAAATCTCGGTGAGGCCGATGTCGAAATGGTTGCTCTCGAATTTCTGGAGATAGTCACCGCGGATCTTCGTGGCCTCGGCGGCTTCACGGATGGAGATGCCCTTTTTCTTGCGCGCGTCCTCAAGGCGTTCGCCGATGGTCTGCATGGGGGTGAATTAGAATCGGAGTGGAGCGAAGTCACCACGAAATACGCGAAACACACGAAAGAAAGGGCAAAGCCGGTCGGTCCATTTTGGGTGTTTGGTGTGTTTCGTGGTTTGGAAAATCCGATTCACAGCGTGTCGAGATCGACGAGGATCTCGCGCGGGCTCGAGCCGTTCTCCGGGCCGACGATGCCCTTCTCCTCCATGATCTCCATGATGCGGGCGGCGCGGTTGTAGCCGATGCGCAGACGGCGCTGGAGCATCGAGGTGCTGGCGCGTTTCGTGGATTTGAGCACGTCGATCGCCTGCTGGTAGAGTTCGCTGTCGTCGCCGAGCTCGGCGTCCTCTTCGTCGCCGCCGTCCGCATCCTCGTCGTCCTCTTTCGCGGCGCGGTCGATCTGTTGCTGCACAGCCTGGGCGTAGACCGGAGGGCCGTTGACTTTGATGAACTCGACGAGCTGTTGGATTTCTTCGTCGGCGACGAACGCGCCCTGCGCGCGCACGAGCTTCGACGTGCCGGGCGGGGTGAACAGCATGTCGCCGCGGCCGATGAGCGTCTCGGCGCCCTTGCCGTCGAGGATCGTGCGCGAGTCGATTTGCGAGGCGACTTGGAACGCGATGCGCGAGGGGAGGTTGGCCTTGATGACGCCGGTGACGACGTTCACGGAGGGACGCTGCGTGGCGATGATGAGGTGGATGCCGGCGGCGCGGGCCAGCTGGGCGAGACGCGCGATGCTCGTCTCGATTTCGGCGGGCGCGATCATCATCAAGTCGGCGAGTTCGTCGATGATCGCGACAATGTAGGGCAGGCGGTCCGGGATCTCGAGATCCTCGGCCAGGGGATCGACGCCGGTGAGGGCGCCTTGTTCGCCCGCGGCGGGTTGGTCCGGCTTCGGCGTGCGCTTGCGATTGTTAAAACCGAGGATGTTGCGGACGTTTTCCCGGGCGAACATCTGGTAGCGCTGCTCCATCTCGCTGAGCAGCCACTTGAGCGCGGCGGGCACCTTCTTCGGCTCCGTCACCACCGGGATGAGCATGTGCGGAAGCGAGTTGAAGATCTTCAACTCGACGACCTTCGGGTCGACCATGATGAGGCGCACATCCTTCGGACTTTTCGAATAGAGGATGGAGGCGATGATGGCGTTGATGCAGACCGATTTTCCCGAACCGGTGGAGCCGGCGATCAGGAGGTGCGGCATCTTGGTGAGATCGGAGACGAGGGGCTTGCCGGACACGTCTTTGCCGAGCGCGATGGGAAGTTCGGCTCTGGCGCCGGCCCAATCCTCGCTCTCGAGGATTTCGCGCATGCCGACCGGCGTGGCTTTTTGGTTGGGCACCTCGACGCCGACGGCGTCCTTGCCCGGGATCGGCGCGAGAATGCGCACGGACTGGGCCTTGAGGCCGAGGGCGAGATTTTTGTCGAGGCCGGCGATTTTTTCGACGCGCACGCCGGGGGCCGGGCGCACTTCGTAACGGGTGATGACCGGGCCGACGTGGATCTCGCCGGGCGTGACCGTGACGTCGAACTCGCCGAGGATGCGCACGAGATCGGCCATGTTGCGCTTGTATTCCTCGTCGCTGTCGGCGGCGGGGCGGATCTGCTCCTTGAGCAGCGGGAGCGGCGGAAACTGATAATTGGCATCGTCGCTCTGCGGCAGGGTGACCTTGGCCTTTTTGGTCTCCTCGGGTTTGACGATCGCGACATCGAGCTTGGGCACTGGCGTGGCCGTGGGCGTGATCTCGGGTTTGGTCTCGGCGGGCGCCGGTTTGGTTTCGCCGCCGAGTTTCAGGCCCGCAACGGCTTTTGACTCTGGCTTGGCTGGCGGCGGAGGCAATTTGATCGCAGGCGGAGGCACCTCCGGAGAGGCCTCGGGGGGCCGGGCCGAAATGGGCCGCGCGAGCGGATCGTCGGTGCTCTTGGGGACGAAAGTTTTCCTGCCCGTGGGCCCGACGGGACCGGGCGGCGGCGGAGGAGGCGCGGGCTGGGCCGGTGCATTGGCCGGTGCAGCGCCGACGGCGACGGCCGCGGCGGCCTTTTGCCTGGCGGCCTGGGCCTCTTTCTCCTTGGCCCGCTGCTCGGCCAGGGCGGCGGCGCGTTGTTTACGTTCGGCGCGCCACGCGCCGAAATTCGTGAGCATCTTCTCGAGTTCGGTGCCGATGTCCTTCGTGAAGACGAACAGCAACATCGCGCAGTAGGTCGTGCCAAGCAGCAGGCCCGACCCGAAGCCGCCCAAGGCGTCGGCGAGCAGCCGGTGGTAGAGCCATACCCCGATCAGGCCGCCGTGGCCGTTGGGGAAATAATCGCTGCCCCACTTGGGGTCCTTGAACATCGCGGCGAGGCCCGAGAGGGTCACGCACGCGAAGATCATCGCGATGGTGCGGCCGGGAGTGAGGTGCTTGGAGCTGCGAATGGCGAGGATCAGCAGCCACACCAGCAAGACCGGCACGAGCCAGGTGCTGATGCCGATGGCGTAGAGTTGAGCCCACACGGCGTTGGCACCGATCCAGCCGACGGGGTTCTTGGCGGCGGGGTTGGTGGTGTGAAATCCGCTTTGCGCCGGGTCGTAGGCGACCAGCGCGACCGAGAGATACGCCGCAAACAGAAAGCACGTGATGGCCGCGGGCCAGTTCGGCCGGTAGCGGGGGGCCTGAAAGGACGGGCCGTCGTTTGGGTTTGAAGTCTCGGATTTGGGCATTTGTGTGGCCACTGATTCTGCGCGGATTCCACGCTAGCAAGGCGGGTGGTCAAATGTAAACCCCCTGCGACTTTTTCACAAAAATCTCGTCAACACTCCCATGCGCAACCTCCTCCGTTTTGTGCCCTTGTATCAGGAACGCGTGTGGGGCGGGCGGGGGCTCGAATCGGCGCTCGGGCGGACCCTGCCGGCGGGGCGCCCGATCGGCGAGAGTTGGGAGATCGTCGACCGCCCGGAAGCGCAATCGGTGGTCGCCTCGGGGCCGACGCAGGGATGGACGCTGCGCGCGGCGTTGGAAAAGCACGCCGCCGGGGTGATGGGGCCGAAATGGCCCGCGGGGAAGCCCTTCCCGATTCTGATGAAGTGGCTCGATTGCCGCGAGCGCCTGAGCCTCCAGGTGCACCCGCCGGCGGGCGTCGCCGGTGAGTTGGGCGGCGAACCAAAGACCGAGAACTGGTATATCGCCCACACCGCTCCCGATGCGCACCTGATCGTCGGGCTGAAGCGCGGGGTGACCCGGGCCCAGTTCGAGCGCGCCATCGCCGACAATACGGTCGAGCAGTGCGTGCATCATTTCAACGTCGCGGCCGGCGACTCCATTCTGGTGCACAGCGGCCAGGTGCACGCGATCGATGCGGGCAATCTCATCCTCGAAATCCAGCAAAACTCCGACACGACCTACCGGGTCTACGACTGGGGCCGGGTGGGTCTCGACGGCCGACCGCGGCAGCTCCATGTGGCGCAATCGCTGCGGTCGATCGATTGGAACGATTTCGAGCCGGCGCCGCTGCGGGCGGCGCCGACTTCGGGCACCATCGCCGATTGCGACGAGTTCTCGATCCGTCGCGTCGTGTTGGGGCCCGGGGAACGCTGTCACCTGCGGGCCGGCGAGCAGCCGCGGCTGTTGAGCGTGGTCAGTGGTGCGGTGCGGGCGAGCCTCGACAATCCTCCGGGGAGCCGCGCGGCGTCCGGGGAGCGGTTGGCGCGGGGCGACAACGTGCTGCTACCCTACGCGGGCGCGTTCACGTTTGCCGCCGAGGCGACCACGATCCTGCTGGTGACCGAGAATTTCGCTCGCGGGGGATAGCCGGGCGGCCGGGCAGGGCGGGCGCAACAGGAAGTGAGGTCAGCCAGCTGTAGCGGCGGTCTATGACCGCCGACCGAATGCCCTTGGCGCAACGTCGGCGGTCATAGACCGCCGCTACAGCCGAGGCATTCGAAAACTGACCTCACTTTGAGTTACACCCCGGGGAGGGGATGCGGTGGATCGCTGCTTGAACAAAGCGGAATCCCGTATTCTATTCCGACCCTTTTTCACCATGCCCGAGACTGAAAACAAGACCGAGCCTGTGGCCCAACCTGCCGCCAACGCGGCGGCGACGGCCGCCAAGGAGGCCAGGACCGAGGCCCTGCCCGAGAGCGACCTGGGTGCCGAACTGGCGGTGGCCAAAGCGGAAGCGGCGGCGAACTACGACAAGTTCATGCGCGTCGCGGCGGACCTGGAAAATTTCCGCCGGCGCGCCGTGCGCGAGAAGGACGATCTGCGCACGACTGCGACCGGCCGGGTGCTCGAGGATATTTTTCCGGTCCTGGACAATCTCGCGCTGGCGCTGGCCGCAGCCCGGCAACCCAACGCCGAGCTGACAACGCTCACCGGCGGGGTCGAAATGGTGCTCGCCCAACTCAAGGGCGCGCTGGCCAGCCACGGGCTCAAGGAAATCTCGCCCCTCGGGCTGCCCTTCGATCCGCATCAGCATGAGGCGATTTCCCATCTCCCGAGTGCCGACGTGCCGGAAGAGCATGTTGTGACCGTGGTGCGCACCGGATACGCGCTCAACGGCCGGTTGTTGCGGCCCGCGTCGGTGGTGGTCTCGAGCGGACCCGGGAAAAAATCCTGACCGGCCATGGCCAAGGACGACTACTACGAACTGCTCGGCGTCGACAAAGGCGCGGATGCGGACGCGATGAAGAAGGCCTACCGCAAGAAGGCCGTGCAATATCACCCGGACAAGAATCCGGGCAACAAGGAGGCCGAGGAGATGTTCAAGAAAGTCTCCCACGCCTACGAGGTGTTGAGCGACGCGGAGAAACGCGCGGCCTACGATCGTTACGGCCCGGCGGCGTTCGAAGGCGGCGGCGGCGTGCCGCGCGGCCCCGGCGGCATGGGCGGCTTTCCCGGCGGCGGGGGCTTCCACGATCCGCGGGATATTTTCAGCCAGGTGTTCGGCCAGCAGGGTGGCGGGCTTGGCGATATTTTCGGCGAGATGTTCGGCGGCGGTGGCGGCGATGGTCGCGACGGCGCCGATTTGCGCTATGATCTCGAGATCACGCTCGAAGACGCGGCGCGTGGCGTGGAGAAGGAAATTTCATTTCGGAAGGCGATGGCGTGCGAACGCTGCGACGGTTCGGGCGCTGAGCCCGGCTCGAAGCGCGTCACGTGCCCGACGTGTCGCGGTCACGGACAGATCCGCCGGTCGGGCGGCATCATCACGTTTACGCAGACGTGCCCCACTTGCGGCGGCGCCGGCACCAAGATCGAGAAGCCGTGCACGCAGTGTCGCGGCGAGGGCCGCGTGGCGAAAAACACGAAGCTCAACGTGCGGATCCCGCCGGGCGTCGACACCGGGTCGCGCCTGCGCTCGGGCGGCAACGGCGAGGCCGGCATGGCCGGTGGACAGCCCGGCGACCTCTACATCGTGCTCAGCGTGAAGGAGCACGAGCTCTTCGAACGCCAGGGCGACGACCTGTTCTGCGAAATCCCGATCAAGTTCACGATCGCCACGCTCGGGGGGACGATCGAAGTGCCCACGCTGTTCGGCAAAGCCTCGCTGAAAATCCCCGCGGGCACGCCGAGCGGCACGACGTTCCGGCTGCGCGACAAAGGCATGCCGTCGCTGCGCGGCGGCCGGCAGGGCGACCAGCTCGTGCGCGTGCATGTGGAGGTGCCGCAGTCGCTCACGAGCGAGCAGAAACGCATCCTCGAGGAATTCGCCCGGGTGAGCGGCGATGCGAACGAGCCGACGTCGAAGAGCTTTTTCGAGAAGGCGAAGAAGTTTTTCTAAGGGTGGGGCCCGCTCTCCGAGCGGGCCTGGGTTGCGACGTCGACGACAAGCGGCCCGCGCGAACAGCCTGGAACCGAGGTCGGCTCGGAGAGCCGACCCTACCGGCCAAGTTTCACGTCCATCCACACCGCGAGCGTGAGCACCGCGCCGCGGGCGATGAATTTGATCTCGGGCGAGACGGCGAGCAGCGTCATGCCGTTGAGCAGCGCGGTCATGATGAGCGCGCCGAAGATGACGCCCCACACGGTGCCGCGTCCGCCCTTGAGCGCGGTGCCGCCGATCACGCAGGCGGCGATGGCGTCGAGTTCCATGAGATCGCCGACGGTCGTGGTCGACGCGCCGGAGTAGGCCGTGGTCATGAAACCGGTGAGCGCCACCGCGACCCCCATGAGCACGTAGGCGCCGACGAGCACGCGGTTGACCGCGATGCCCGAGAGCACGGCGGCTTCTTCATTGCCGCCGATGGCGTAGAGGTAGCGGCCGAAGGGCGTGTGTTGCGTCAGAAAGTAAACCGCGGCGGCGGTGCCCGCGAGGACGAGGAGCGAAAGCGGCACGCCGCGGAACGCGTTGAACACCGCGGCGAGTCCGACGATGGCGGCGGCGGTCGCGATCCATTGGGCGATGGCGCGGCCCGCCGGTGGCACTGCGAGGCGATGAGCGGCGCGGGCGGCCCGGCTGCGCCAGGCCAGCACTGCGAGCACCGCGGCGATGGCGGCGGCGAGAGCGAGGCCGAAGTGGGCGGGCAGGTAGTAGGTGGTGAGCCGCGAATAGAGATTCTCCTGATCGCCGCGCACGACGGGCACGGTGGAATTCTGAATGACGAGCCAGAAGAGGCCTTTGAAGATGAGCAGCCCGCCGAGCGTGATGATGAAGGACGGGATGCGTTGGCGCACGATGAGCGCGCCCATCAGCACCCACAGCACGAGGGCGACGGCGAAGGCCGCGCTCATCGCCGCCGGTGCGGACCAGCCCTGTTGAAAAACCAGCACGGCGGCGATGCCTCCGACCAATCCGACCCCGCTGCCGACGGAAAGGTCGATCTGTCCGGTGAGGAGGATCAGGAACATCCCGAGCGCGAGCGTGCCGGTGATCGAGAATTCGACGACGAGCTGGGTGAGGTTGCGCGGGCCGAGAAACGCCGGCTCCTTCACCGCGAAGAATGCCGCGATCGCCGCCAGGGCGATCGGCATGGCGAGATTTTTGAGGAGGCGGGCGTTCACGAGCGGGATTTCATTCTCGTTGGGTTCGAGACCGCGAAGCTTGCTTCGCCATGGTTGGGGTAGCCGCGAGCGTGAGCGAGTGGACGAGAAACCACTCGCTTACGCTTGCAGCTACCAGAGCCGGAAATCGTGGGGAGGACATGATGGATGGTTTGGTCAAATGCCCCGGAGCCTGCTCCGGGGATGTTTACTTCCGAACCTGTCATTCTGAGCGCAGCGAAGAATCCAGCACGATGCTCGCAAGCGGGAGTCGCATGGGATTCTTCGCTGCGCGCAGAATGACAAACAAGGTGGGCATGGTGCGGGGGTTCAGGCGGCGCGGGCGTGGCCCATCGCGGCGGCGAGAAGTTTTTCCTGGGAGAATTCGGCGCGGGCGAATTCGCCGCCGACACCGCCCTCGTGCAGCATGATGATGCGGTCGCTCATGCCCATCAGTTCGGGCAATTCACTCGACACGAGGAGCACGGCTTTGCCCTCGGCGGTGAGCCGGTTGATGAGTTCGTAAACCTCGAGCTTGGCGCCGACGTCGATGCCGCGCGTGGGCTCGTCGAGCAGGACGACGGTCGGCCCGGTCATGAGCGCCTTGCCGAGGACGACCTTCTGCTGATTGCCGCCCGAGAGGCCGCCGACGCGCGCGTGCTGGTCGGGGGCCTTGATGCGGAGCGAATCGAAGAGGCGTTGATTGCGCACGTGCTCGGCGGGCAGATCCAGGCGGCCGGTGCGCGTGAACTGGCGGAGGCTGGAGAGCGAGAGGTTGAAGCCGATGGGCTGGCCGGGCACGAGGCCGTGGCGCTTGCGGTCCTCGGTCACCAGCACCAGACCGCGGGCGATGGACTCACGAGGCGTGGCTGAATTGTGCGCCCGGGCGCACAATTGCACGTCGCCACTCGTCCGGTGGCCCCAGGCGCCGAAGAGGTGCATGAGCAATTCCGTGCGGCCCGCGCCCATCAGCCCGCCGAAGCCGAGCACTTCGCCGGGGCGGAGTTCGAAAGAGATGTCGCGGAGGAAGGGTGGCGAGCCGGCCTCGGGCGCGACGGAGAGGTGGGAAACGCGAAGCGGGTGGAGCGCGTTGACCCCAACGCGCTGGGCGGGGTGCGATGCGGGAAAGCGCGTTGGGGTCAACGCGCTCCACCTTTTCGGAAACATATCCGCGATCTCGCGTCCGACCATGTGCTTGATCACGAGCGGCACGGTGGCATCGCGGGTGGCGAGGGTCGTGATGCTCGCGCCGTCGCGGAGCACGGTGATGCGGTCCGCGATGGCGAAGACTTCGTCGAGCTTGTGGGAAATGTAGATGCACGCGGTGCCTTGCGCGCGGAGGCGGCGCAGGTGGTCGAGCAGCACGGCGACCTCCTGCTCGGTGAGCGCGGCGGTGGGCTCGTCGAGCACGAGCACACGGGATTCTTTGTCCATCGCGCGCACGACTTCGACGAGCTGCTTCTGGCCGATGCCGAGTTCGCGCACGGGCGTCTCGGGGTTGATGGCGAGGCCGAAGTCGGCGAGGAGCGCGGCGGCGCGCCGGTTCATTTCGAGCCAGTCGACGCGGACGCCCCGGCGCGGGGCGCGGCCGAGGAAGATGTTCTCCGCCACGCTCAGTTCGTCGACGAGGGCGAACTCCTGCGTGATGACGGCGATGCCCGCGGCCTCGGCGTCGCGGATCGAACGGAACGCGGCGGGGCGGCCGTCGACGTGCAACTCGCCCGCGTAGCTGCCGTGTGGATGGATGCCGGCGAGGAGCTTGATGAGCGTGGACTTGCCGGCGCCGTTTTCGCCGCAGAGTGCGTGAATCTCGCCGGCACGGAGATCGAAGGCGACGTTGCTCAGCGCGGTGACGCCGGGGAAGCGTTTCGTGAGGGCGCGGGCTTCGAGGAGCGGAGCGGGCATAACGAGTGGAGCGGGGTTTCGACCCGCCCATCGCACGGCGCAACGCGGGTCGAGGGCAGGTCAGAGACCTGCCCTACTTCAAGTCCGCGGCCTTGTGGAAGCCGTCGGCGACGACGGTGCTCATGAGGTTGTCCCGATCGACCGAGATCACTTTCTCGAAAATCGAGGGCACTTTTTTCACGCCGTTGTCGAGGGTGGAGGTGGCGGCCGGTTTGTTGCCCTTGGCAACATCGACGGCGACGCGGGCGGCGAGGGTGGCGAGGTTTTTCAACGGCTTGTAGACGGTCATCGCCTGCGTGCCGCGCTGGATGCGCTGGCAGGCGGCGAGGTCGGCGTCCTGGCCGGTCACGAGCACTTTGCCGGCGAGGCCTTCCTCGAGCAGCGCCTGGATCGCGCCGCCGGCGGTGCCGTCGTTCGAGACGACGACGGCGTCGATGGTGCGGCCGGCCTTGGTGATGGCGGCGTTCATGATTTTCTTGCCGTTCTCGGGTTTCCAATCGAGCGCCCAGTCCTCGTGCAGCACCTCGACTTTGCCGGCTTTGATGAGGGGACCGAGGATGTTGTCCTGACCCTGCTTGAACATCTTCGCGTTGTTGTCGGTGGGCGCGCCGTAGATGCGGACGAGGCGGGCCTTGCGGTCCGATGGCAGGCGGGACGCGGCGTAGCTGCCCTGGGCTTCGCCGACTTTCACGTTGTCGAACGACAGGTAGTAATCGATCGCGCAGTTCTTGATGAGGCGGTCGTAGGCGATGACGGGGATTTTGGCGTCGTTGGCGGATTTCACGGCGCGCGTCATGGCCTCGCCGTTGTGCGGCACGATCACGAGCACGTCGACGCCGCGGCTGATGAGCGACTCGACGTCGCGCACCTGGCGCGTGTCGTCGCTGTTGGCCGACTGGACGATGACGGTGGCGCCGAGTTTCTGCGCCTCGGCCGTGAACGTGTCGCGGTCGCGCTGCCAGCGCTCCTCCTTGAGCGTGTCGAGCGAAAGGCCGATCACGGGTTTTTCCTTCGAGGCGAAGGCGGCGGCGGCGAAGCCGAGGAAGAGCAGCGCGGAGGCGAGGCGGGTTTTCATGAGGGGCGGCGGACGGGATAACCGAATGGACAACAGGAGTCGGAGTCGTGAGGCTTGCCATGCTGTGACACTCGACAACCCAAAATTGGTGACGCTCGCCGGAGCGAAATCGCGCCGCGAACAACTCCGCGCGGCCGGCCGGCGCGTGGTGCTCACCAACGGCATCTTCGACCTGCTGCACACGGGGCATCTCTACTATCTGCAAAAGGCCCGCGCGTTGGGCGACGCGCTGTTCATCGCGCTCAACTCCGACGCGAGCACGCGCGCACTCAAGGGACCGGCGCGCCCCGTGCAAAGCGAGGAGCAGCGCGCCTACGCGCTCGGGGCGCTGGCGTGCGTCGACGCGGTTTTTGTCTTCGACACGCCGCGGCTCGACGCAGAAATCCGCGCGGTGCGGCCCGACATCTACTGCAAGGCCGGCGACTACACGCTCGAGAAACTCGATGCGGGCGAGCGCGGCGCGCTGCTGGACGTGGGGGCGCAGATCGAATTCATGCCGTTCCTGCCCGGCTTCAGCACGACATCGTTGATCGCGCGGATCAAGGCGGCGGGGGAAGTGTGAACTTGCGCGGGCGCGTTTCTGCTGACACGTTGCGCCCATGTCCGTCGCCGAGGTCAAAGAACAAATCACCCGCATGTCGCCCGTCGACCGCGAGGAGCTGTGGCAGTTTATGCGCGCGCAGCAGCTGATGGTTTCGCCGGAATATCGTGCGCGGGTCGAACAGGCCCACCGCGAAATCGACGCCGGGAAATACGTCACGCTCGAGCAGTTGAAGGAACTCATCACCAAGAATCAGGCTGCCCGCCGGGCCTCATGAGGCCGTTCGAGTTCCTGCTGAATGCCACGGCGACGACGCGCCTGATCGAGCTGCCAGCCGACGAGCAGTGGGCGGCGGTGCAAGCGTTTCAGGCCATGGCGGACCATCCGTTCACCACTGGCTTGCCGCATTGGACTGACCCAGCGGGGCGTGAAAACCACCTTCGATTCGTCCAAGGCTGGATGATCACTTTCGCGATCGATCATGCCGAGCGGAAAATCCGTATCGTCGATTTCACCAAACCCTAGCTCGCCCCATGCGCGTCGTCATCCTCGGTTCCGGTCGCGGCTCGAATGCCGCGGCGATTCTCGAAGCCCAGCAGGCGGGCCGGCTCGGCCGCGCGCGCGTGGTCGCGATCTTCGCGGACAAGCCCGACGCGGGCATCCTCGCGCTCGGGGCGCGCTTCGGCGTGCCGGCGGAGTTCGTCGATCCGGCGCCGTTCAAGACCAAGCTCGAAGGCGAGGGCGAGGCGCGCTTCATCGCCGCGGTGCAGGGCGCGCAACCCGACCTCGTCGTGCTCGCGGGCTTCATGCGCGTGCTGAAGCCGGGATTCCTGAACGGGTTCGCCGGAAAGATCATCAACCTCCACCCGAGCCTGCTGCCGAGTTTTCCGGGGCTCGACGGCATCGGACAGGCGTTTCGCCGTGGCGTGAAAATCACCGGCTGCACGGTGCACTACGTCACGCTCGAGGTCGACGGCGGGCCGATCCTCGATCAGGCGGCGGTGCGCATCGAGGCGGGGGACACGCTTGAAACGCTCGCGCAAAAAATTCACGCCGCCGAGCACGCGCTGTTGCCCGCGGTGATCGCGCGGCTCAGCGAGAGTGTGAGGTGAGACGGTCATGCAAAGCGGCGCCGGCATCCTCATCATCGAAGACGAGCCCGCGATCGCCGATACGCTGCTTTACGCGCTGAAGACGGAGGGCTTCGCGCCGGAGTGGTGTGCGACGGGTCGCGCCGGACTCGCGGCGTTGGCGGCGAAGCCGTTTAGGCTCGTCGTGCTCGACGTCGGACTGCCCGACGGCAGCGGCTTCGACGTGTGCAAAGCGATCCGCGCTCGCTCGGCCGTGCCGGTCTTGTTTCTCACCGCGCGCAACGCCGAACTCGACCGCGTGCTCGGCCTCGAGCTCGGCGCAGACGATTACATGGTCAAGCCGTTCAGCCCGCGCGAACTCACCGCGCGCGTGAAGGCCATCCTGCGCCGCGCCCCCGCCGGCCCGGCCGCGGGAGTTTGTCATCCATTAGATGACAAACCGGCTGGTTTTCCCTCTGGGGCGGCAATGACGACTTGTCATCTAATGGATGACAAACGGGCCGGGGCGGCGGGCGGGTTTGTCGTGGACGAGGAGCGGTGTGCGATTTCGTTTCGGGGCGGGCCGCTGGCGCTGACGCGCTACGAGTTCCGCCTGCTGAAAACGTTGGTGGCCCGGCCGGGCCGGGTGTTCACGCGGGAGCAGCTCATGAGCGCGGCGTGGGAGGACCCCGGCGCCAGCCTCGACCGCACGGTCGATGCGCACATCAAGACGCTGCGCGCCAAGCTCCATGCGGTCGCGCCCGACGCCGATCCGATTCAGACGCATCGCGGAATCGGCTACTCGTTGCGCGCGGCGAGGTGAGCCGGTGAAAATCCGCACCGTCATCTTCGGCGTCTACGTGGCGGCCTCGGCGGCGGGGTTCGCGGTGTTGATGACCTTCGTCATGCGCGATCTGCGCCTGCGCTACGTCGAGGCGATGCGGCGCACGATGGGCGACACGGCGGCGCTGCTCGCGGGCTACGCGGCGGAGGGGCCGGGCGGGGAAGGCGCGTGGGCGCAGCGGTTGGCGGCGATGCCGCCGAGGGTCGATCTGATGCGGGTGTTTGCCTGCGCGCCCGATGGTCGGGTGCTGTTCGACTCGGCAGGAGGCCGCGACGTCGGACGCGTTTATGAGTGGCCGATGACGGGTGGCGGCCGGGCGGCCTCGGAAAACTATTCGACGCGCAACGTCGCGTTGGTCGAGTCCGAGCTGCGGGTCGCCGCCCCGGTGCGCGTGCGCGGCGAACTGCTGGGGGTGGTGGGAATCGGGCGGCCGCTGGCGATTTTCGCCGAAGGAGTGAGCCATGCGCAATGGCAGCTGGCCTACACGTCGCTGACGATCTGCGCGGTGATGCTGGTCGCGGGCTGGTGGATCGCGCAGCGGCTCACCCATTCGCTGGAACGGCTCACCGCCCACGTGCAGGCGGTCCGGGACGGCCGGGCCTCGCAGGCTCCGGGTTCGCGGGCGGACGAGATCCGGGCATTGGCGCGGGCGTTCGAGGAAATGCGCGCGGCGCTCGAGGGGAAGGCCTATGTCGAGCGCTATACGCAGGCGCTGACGCACGAAATCAAGGCGCCGCTGGCCGCCATCCGTGGTGCGGCGGAGTTGCTCGGAGAGAATCCGCCGCCGGCGGACCGCGAGAAATTCCTCGCCAACCTTCGCGCCGAGTCCGCGCGCATCCAGCGCATCATCGATCGGATGCTGGAACTGGCGGCACTGGAGGCGCGGCATGGCCGGCTGGAGCTGGCCGGGGTCGACCTCCGGGCCGTGGCGCGGGAGGTCGTCGCTGGCGCGCTTGGCTCCGCCGCGGCGCGGCGAATCGCGCTGACCGTGGCCGACGGCGGCGCGGCAGAGGTGCGGGGCGAAAGATTCCTGCTGATTCAAGCCGTGACCAACCTCGTCCACAACGCGCTCGAGTTCACCCCGGTTGGCGGCACGGTCACGGTGACGCTCGCGTCCGCCGACGCCGGCGGGGTGCAGCTGACGGTGGACGACACCGGGCCCGGTGTGCCCGACTACGCGCTGCCGAAACTCTTCGAGCGATTCTACTCGCTGCCGCGGCCCGACACCGGACGGAAAAGCACCGGCCTCGGGCTCAGCATCGTGCGCGAGATCGCACGCCTGCACGGGGGCGACGTGACGCTCGTCAACCGCCCGGACGGTGGCGCCCGCGCCGAGCTGGTGTTGCCCGCAGGGCAGAGCGCCCGTCTGCCAGGTTCCCTGAATCGCAGGTTCTGACGGATGCGGGCGGGACTGGCGCGCCGGGCGTGGGCCGGCCGATTTCATTCCCATTTCATGCCCACTTCACATGCGCTTCACGCGCGGCGGGCAGGGTGTCGTGATGGAAAATCACTCGATCTCCGCCGCGCTCCACCGGAGGGCGGTCTTTCACGCCAGCGCATGCGCAGTTCAGCCGCGATGAAGCCCAAGCACCTCCCGCGTCTCTGGTGTGCGTTGCACGGGCTCCTGCCGTGCTGCGACGGTCTGCGCGGCGAGGCCGCCCGGATGCGGGCCGGCGGCGCCGTCCACCCGCGATCGGAGCGAAGCGAAATGAAATTGCCGACGACCGCCAGACCCGGGACGGTCAGGCATGGCTCTCGTTGAAACCAAAGTGGAAATAGCGGCCGCGAGTGCCGAGGCGGCCGACGACCTCCTGCTCGAACTCGGCATCGGCGGCTGGAGCGTGCTCGAAGACGCGATCGCCGGGCGGGCGTGGATCGTGGGTATCTTTGCCGATGCGACCGAACTTTCGGCGCGGTGGGCCGAACTTGCGCCGGCGCTGGCGGCCTCCGGCGTGACGCTCCGCGGCGAGCCCGTGACGCGTGCGCTCGGCGACGCCGACTGGCGCGACAGCTACAAGGCGCACTTCCACGCGTCGCGCTTCGGGCCTTTGCACTGGGTGCCGGTGTGGGAGCGGGAGACGTTCCGGCTCCCCGCGGGCGACGCCGTGCTCTGGCTCGATCCCGGTCTCGCCTTCGGCACCGGCAACCACGAGACGACGCGCCTGTGCTGCGAGCGGCTGGTGAAAACCGCCGCCAGGTCCGGCACGGCCGGCCGGGTGGTCGACGCCGGCTGCGGTTCGGGGATCCTCGCGCTCTCAGCGGTGCGGCTTGGGTTTCGCCATGTCGCGGCCTTCGACAATGATCCCGAGGCGGTGCGCGTGAGCGAGGAAAACGCCGCGCTCAACGGCCTCGCCGGCGCCGTGAAATTTTTTGCCGGCGACCTCGTCACCGGCCTCGCCGGCGAGCGAGCCGACATCCTGCTCGCCAACATCCAGGCTGACGTCCTCCAGCGCTTCGCGCGCGAGATCGCCGGCGCCATTGCACCCGGGGGGATCGCGGTGTTGAGCGGCATCCTTGCGCACGAGCGCGCCGCGGTGCGCGCGACGTTCGAATCGGTGCTGCCGGGGGGCGTGGCCGACTCGCGCGTGATGGGCGAGTGGTGCGACCTGGTCCTTGTCCGCCCGTGAGACGCTTCGCGGTTCTCAGCCTTCTTTCCGCCGTGGCGAACCTCGTGACGGCCCGCGATACGTGGCTGCAGCCGGAGCGCTTTGCCGCGACGCCCGGCGCCACGCTCGAGTTTGGGCTGACGAGCGCTGATGGTTTCAACGGCCCCGAGACCGCCATCCAGCCCGAGCGAGTCGGCGTTGTGCGCGGCCGGCTCGCCGGCGAAACCATCACGTTCGCTGCTCCCATGCCGGGTGAGAAAACGCTGCGGTTTTCCGCGACGCTCCCGCGTCCCGGCGTCGCGGTGTTCGGCGTCGAACTGAAGCCGCGCGTGCTCGAACTCGCGCCCGACAAGATCGAACGCTACTTCCGCGAGATCCATGCCGACGACGCGTTGCGCGCGGTGTGGGCCGCCGGGCCCGAGCCGCGCACGTGGCGCGAGAGCTGCGGGAAGAACGCCAAGGCCTTCGTGCGCGTGGGCGAACCGCCGGCCGACGATCGCGCGTGGGCCCAACCGCTCGGCCTGCGGCTCGAGATCGTCCCCGAGCGTGATCCGACGGCTTTGCGGGTGGGTGACGAGCTGCCGGTGCGCGTGTGGAAGGGCGGCGCACCGTTCGCAGGGTTCACGCTCGCGTTTGTCGCGGCGGGTGAGGCGCGCGAGCACGTGGTCGTCACCGACGACGCCGGTCGCGCGCGCGCGAAACTCGACTGGCCCGGCGCGTGGCTTCTGCACGGCACCGATCTGCGGCGCGCCACCGCGGCCGCCTTGGAGTGGGAGAGCGATTTCACGGCCCTGGTCGTCGACGCGCGCTGAGGAAGCGCGCACCCCGGCCCGCCGGCATCGCCCGATAATTTGTCATCTATTAGATGACAAAAATCAAAATCTCCCTCTGGGACGGAGAAACTAATTGTCATCTAATGGATGACAAATGGCCGCGGCGGCGCACGGGGGGCGGGCGGGGACCGGCGGGGGCGGCACGCTGCACGCAACGAGTTCTTCGCCGGCCGCGCGCCGGCGGATGCAGTTTTTTCATTTTGCCGGGCATAATTTTCGGCGTGCGACCTCATGCGCGGACTTCGTATGAACTCTCCCCGGATGAACCCTGCGCCGCCCGCCGTTTCCGACGACGCCGCGTTGCTGCACGCGGCGGCGCGGCGCGACGAGGCGGCGTTCGCCGCGCTCTACGATCGGATGGCGCGGCCGGTGTTTTCGCTCGTCGTGCGCATCCTGCGCTCGCGGGCGGAGGCGGAGGAGATTTTGCAGGAGGCGTTCTGGCAGGTGTGGGAGCGCGCCCCGGACTATCGCGTGGAACTGGGCTCGCCGTTCTGCTGGATCGTCACCATCGCGCGGCGCAAGGCCATCGATCGCCTGCGCGCGAACGCCCGGCATCTCCAGCGCATCGCCGCCGCGCAGGGCGCGCGGGCCGAGGATGATTTCGTGGCGCCGCTCGGCGCCGAATCGCTCGGGGCCGACGAACGCAGCGCGGCGGTGCGCGCGGGTCTCGCCCGCCTGGGCAACGAGGAGCGCCGCGCCATCGCGCTGGCGTTTTTCGACGGGCTGACGCACGTCGAAATCGCCGCGGCCCTCGGCACGCCGGTCGGCACCGTGAAGGCCCGCATCCGGCGCGGACTCTTGAAACTGAAACCGGCGCTCGCGCGCCTGGAGACGACGGCAAACCACTGAAGCACCATGAGCGGAAAAAAACATCCAGCCCCGCGAAGGTCCGGCCGGGATCCGGCGACCGAGCCGTTCGATGCCACCGCCGCGTGGCTTGCGCTCGCCGCCCCCGTCGGACGGGGACCTTCGCCGCGCGTGAAAGCGGCATTGCTCGACCGCGTGCGCGCGGCGAAGCGGCCGGGATCGCAGCCGGGGACCGCGGGAGCGGGCTGGCAGTTTTCCTCGCTCGCAGGTGAAGGCGGCTGGCTGGACCTGCCGTTGCCCGGGGTGCGCATGCGCGAAGTGAGCGTCGACGACGCGCGCGATACGGCGCTGGTCTTCATCGAGATGGCGCCGGGAGCGGTTTTTCCCGATCACGAACACACCGCGGATGAGCGGGGCCTCGTCCTGACCGGCGATCTGACGATGGCCGGGCGCCGGCTCGGGGCGGGCGATTTCTACGAAGCAGCGGCTGGCACGCGGCACGAACGGATCACGAGTCGTTCGGGGTGCACGGGGCTGCTGTGGGTCGGCGCACGCGCGTGGCGGGAGTGGCGGGAGAAGGTCGCGGCCGCATGAGACGGTGGCTGGCCATCTGCGTCGCGCTGGGGTTGGGAGGAGGGCTGGTGCGCGCCCACGATCCGGGCATCAGCACGGTGCAGGGGACCATGCGCGCCGACGCGATGGAATTGGTGGTGGGTTTTGCGCCGGCGGATGCGGAGCAATTCGTGCCGCCGGAGTCGCGTTCGGCGGGCCGGATGACGCCGGCGGAGTTCGTCGCCGTCGCGCCGCTGCTCGAGGCCGCGGCGTCCCAGCTCTGGGAGGCGCGCGCGGGCGAGACCGTGCTCGCGCCGCGCAGCGCGCGGGTGCAATTGCTGCCGGGCGACAACGTGAGTTTCACCGTGGTTTTCCCGCGTCCTCATCCGGGCGCCGGTCGGGTGACGCTGCGGGCGACGAAACTGGCCGATTTGCCGCCGGGTCACCGGCAGTTCGTGATCATCGGCGATGCCACCGGCAGCACGATCACGAAGAAATTGCTCAGCGCGAGGGACGATGCGATCGAGGTGGCGCTGGCCGGCGATGTGACCCCGGCCGGTGCGCCGGCGCCCGCGGGCACCGTGCGCCCGACCGAATCGGGAGCACCGACCTTCTGGGGATTTGTCCGGCTCGGGGTGGAGCACATCTGGACCGGCTACGATCACCTCCTGTTTCTTTTCGCGCTGCTCGTGGCGTGCCGGACCTTCAAATCGATCGTCGCCATCATCACGTGCTTCACGCTCGCGCACTCGGCCACGCTCGCGCTCGCCACGCTCAATGTCGTGAGTCTGCCCGCGCGCTGGGTGGAGCCGGCCATCGCCGCGACGATCATTTTCGTCGGGGTCGAGAATCTCTTCCGGCGGGGGAGCGAGCCACCGGGTCGCTGGGCGCTCACCTTTGGCTTCGGGCTCATCCATGGGTTCGGTTTTGCGAGCGTGCTGCGCGAACTCGGGGTGGGCGAGGGTGGCACAAGCCTCGCGATGCCGCTCTTCACGTTCAACGCCGGGGTGGAAATCGGCCAGATTGTCATCGCGGCGGTTGTGCTGCCCGCTGTCTGGCAGCTGAGGAAGAGCGAGAAATTCGTCGCGCGCGGTGTGCCGGCGCTCTCCGCTCTCGTGGCGGCGGCGGGATTGTATTGGTTGCTCGAGCGGACGATTTTTGCCTGAGCGCGCCGCCTACGACGGCCAGCGGGGCGTGGATGCCGAAAAAATCTATTTCGCGGGTCGACGCGTCCGATTGAAGGGCCGGCACGAAAGAGGAGGCGATGCCCGCTGTCCTCCGCCGAATTCTTCCCGCCGCGTGGTGGCTCGCCGCCGTGGCCGCGGCTTCGCCGCTCGATCGCGAGATCGTTTTCACACCGCACGCGGGCCCCGCGCCCGAGGACGTCGAGATTCGCCGCTGGCAGACGCGCGCGGCGGCGCCGACGGCGACGGCGGACGACCTGGCCCGGCTCGGCTGGGCGTATGTCGCGAAGGCGCGGCGCACGCTCGATGCGGGCTTCCATGCGCTCGCCGAGAAGACGGCCGCGGTGATGGACGAGCGGTTTGGCGCGAGGGCCGAGTCGGGGCTGTTGCGCGGTCACGTGCTGCACAACCTGCACCGCTTCCGCGAGGCCGAGACCGTGGCGCGCGGGCTGGTGGCGACGCGCGGCCGGCCGGAGGATCTGGCGCTGCTGAACGATGCGCTGATGGAGCAGGGCAAGCTGGCCGAAGCGATCGAGGTCTTGCAGCGCCTCCTCGACCAGCGGCCGGGGGTCGAGGCGTATAGCCGCGTCGCCCAGATGCGCTGGCTCAAGGGCGACCTGCCCGGCGCGATCGCGGCGATGGAGCAGGCGCTGCGCGCGGCGCCGGTGCGGGAGGCGGAGACGGTCGCGTGGGTCCTGGTGCGACTATCGGGCTTCCATTTGCAGGCGGGCCGGCTGGAGGCGGCGCGTGAAGCGGCCGACGCCGCCGCCGGCCGGCTGGAGGATTTTCCACCGGCGCTGCTCGCTCGCGGGCGCGTGTTGCTGGCATTCGGGCAAACCGAGGGAGCCGCCGCGGTGTTGCAGCGCGCGGCCGAGCTCAACCCGCTGCCGGAATACCAGTGGTGGCTCGCGGACACGCTGCGCGGCCTGGGGCGCGAGGCCGATGCCGCGAAAGTCGAACGCGCCCTGCGGACGCGGGGCGCCGTGGCTGATTCGCGCACCTTTGCGCTTTTTCTGGCGGCGAACGGCGAGGGGGCCCGCGCAGTGGGACTCGCGCGCGCCGAGCTGGCGATACGCGCGGATGTCTTCACGCACGATGCCCTCGCGTGGGCGCTCGCGGCCAACGGCGAGTTCGCCGCCGCCGGGCAGGAAATGCGCGCGGCGCTCGCCGAACGCACCCCGGACGCGAGGCTGCTGTGGCACGCCGGCGAGATTGCGTTGCGGTGCGGGGCACCGGAGGAGGCCGCGGACTATTTCCGGCGGGCGCAGCCGTTTGCGGCGACGCTCATGCCGGCGGAGCGCCGACGCCTGGCGGCCCGGCTGGAAGCGCCGGACCCGGCGGCGCCCGGACTTTTGTTCACGCAAAATCAGAAATCACACCCATGAAATCCAAACTTGGAAACATCGCCGCGAGCCTGCTCGCGTTCAGTCTCGCGCCCGGCCCGGTGCCGGTGCGCGCGTCCAGTCACATGGATGCCCCGCTCATCACGCGCGACCCCGCCGCGAACACGTCCGACGTCTACGCGTTCGTGGTGCAGCGCAACGGCGTCAAATACCTCGACGTGGCGCTCGCCGTCTATCCGCACCAGGAGCCGGGCGTCGGCCCGAACAAGTATGCCTTCGACCCGCACGTCCTCTACCAGATATTCCTCGCCGATCCGGCGACCGGCGCGGACCGCGTCGCCTATCAGTTCCAGTTCGCCGACAACTTCGGCACGCAGGCGACGATCCTCCAGGCCTACACCGGCGTGGTCGCGGCGAACGGCGACTCGGCGCAGAACTTCACGCAAACCTACACGGTGACGAAGGTCGTCGGCCCGGCCAGCACGGTGCTCGGCAATGGCACCGTGCCGCCGAACAACCAGGGCGTCGCCACGCCGAAATACAACCGGAACAGCGACGGCCTTCAGCCCGCCAGGGATGGCGTCGGCGACGCCGCGCAGCTCGATGACTACACACGCGCCGCCGTCACCACGCTCGGCACGAGCGGCTACCGCGCGTTCTGCGGCCAGCGCGACGACGCGTTCTACGGCGACATCAACTCCATCTTCGATCTGCTCGCGCTGCGCTCGGGTGCGAACAACCGCTACGACAGCCAGGGCGGTTTCAACGTCCACCTCATCGCGCTCGACATCCCGCTCAGCGACATCACCGGCGGTGAGAACCAGACCATCGGCGTCTACGCCACCACGAGCCGCCGCGCGACCACCGTCCTCACCGACGGCGCCGGTTCCGCCGGCACGACCGCAACGGGCAACTGGGTGCAGGTCGGCCGCCAGGGCAACCCGCTCTTCTGCGAAGCCTTCGTCGCGCTCGCCGACAAGGATCTCTACAACCGCACCAAGCCCACGAGCGACGCCACGCTCTTCAAAAAATACTCCGACAACCCCGAGCTCGGCACGCTCATCAACGCCCTCGTGTTGAAGGCCAACGTCGCGCCCACCACCGGCCGCGCCGATCTCTCTGCGATTTTCATCCCGGACGTGATCAAGGTCGACCTCTCGACCGATCGCGCGCGACTGCCCGGTGGCGGCGCGTCGAACACCGTGCTCGCCGACGACGCCGGCTACTCGCGGATGAGCATCTTCGGTGGTGACGTGCTCGAGAGCCGCGCAGCGGGCCATCCGTTCCGCCTGCCCGGCAGCGCGCTCGGGGCCGACGCCACGAAGAATTACGTGCCCGGCGGCTGGCCCAACGGCCGCCGCATCGGCGAGGACGTGATCGACATCGGCGTGACCGCGATCATCAGCGACCTCCGCTCGCTCCCGCTCACGATCCGCTCGGCCGACGGCATCGATAACGTGGGCAGCAACGATATGATCTTTAACAAGGTCTTCCCGTATTCCGCCTCGCCCCACAACGGCCACAACTTCGAGCACAACCCGCGGCAGGTCGCCTCACCGCTGCTGAATATCTCCGCACGGGGCGTCGCCGGCACCGGCGCCAACGCGCTCGTCGGCGGGTTCATCCTCCGCGGCAGCCAGCCCGTGTCCGTGCTCATCCGCGCGCAAGGCGCCTCGCTCGGCCAGTTCGGCGTGACCGGCCAGCTCAGCGATACGGTGCTCGACCTCTACCAAGGCTCGACGCTGATGCAGTCCAACGACGACTGGAAGTCGACCCAGCAGGCCGCGATTCAGGCGACCGGGATGGCGCCGCTGTCCGACACCGATTCCGCGATGGTTGTGACGCTCCAGCCCGGCGCCTATTCGACGATCGTGCGCGGCAAGAACGGTGCGACCGGCATCGCGATCGTGGAGGCGTTTTTGACGCAGTGAGGTGGTGCGGCCCGATCCGGAGATCAGGCCGGCCAAAACGACGAAGCCCGCGATGCCGCGGGCTTCGTTTTTTTGCCGGAGGCCCGCGCTCGCGGGCGCGGGGGCAGGCGGCGTTTCTCAGTTTCTTGCGCCGCCGCAGCCGGAGCGTCGCTTTTCAAGCGCTACAGTCCCGAACCCGGCGGTTGAAAACCGCCGCTCCGGGGCGCTGAGCCTGGCGTGAGGGCAAGGGAGATGCGACCGGGGTCAGGCGGCGAGCGAGTGGTGGGTGGCCGCGGGAGTGGAGCCATGCAGCTTCTCCCGATACGTGGTGGGGGCCTCGCCGCTGATGCGGCGGAACGTGCGGTTGAATTGCGAGAGCGACTGGAACCCGGCGGCGTAGGCGGCCTCGCTGATGCGCGTGTGCGGATTGAGCAGCATCTGCTTCACGGCCTCGAGGCGCACGCGGGCGACGTAGTCCGTGAAGGTCAGGCCCGTCTCCTTCTTGAAGACTTTGCAGAAATAAAACGCGCTCATGTTCACCGCGGCGGCGACCTGCGTGAGCGTGAGATCTTCGACGAGATTTTCGGCGATGTAGGTGCGGGCCCGGGTGACGACCGGCGCCTCGGCCTGCGCACCCTGGACCATCAGCTGGTTGGCGAGGCCGGAAATCTGTTGCGCGAAGATGGCGAGCAGCCGCACGGCGGACTCGTAGTGGGCTTTGCGGAGCACGCGGGTCTGGAAATAGGCCGCTTCGAGTTTCGCCGTGTCGAACTCCACGCCCCACGCGCGGAGCTGTTGGAGTGTCTTTTGAAACCGGGCGGGGGACGACGGGCGCAGCAGCACCTGGCCGGTCTGGAGATACGCGATCACGTCCTCGCCGACACGGATCGGCACGACGGAGTCGCTGAGGCCGGCAAAGCATTCGATCGTCCGGGCGCCGGCGGCGGCCTCACGTTCGGCGCGCTGCTGGAGCTGGAGGCACGCCGCGCAGCTCTTGCTCCGGCCGGCCATCAGGGCGCAAAACGCGTTGAGGCGCTTGGAGCCCGCCTGCGGCGGTTGGAACGACCCGGCGGCCCGCAGCGTGAGAGGCAGGCCGGTGGTGGCCTCGAACGCGTCCTGGTAGTCGCGGTAGATTTCCGACTGCTGCATGCGCAGCACGAGCTCGCGGGTGCGCGTGGGCGAGTTTTCGGTCGGGAGCGGGCAAGTGGAACGGTCTTGCATGCCGACACGATAGCAGGAACGCCGCGGCGGGGTAATTGGCACGCGGGCGGAAACTCGCTAGGGAATTTTCTTAGGCCGGCCGGCGGGCTTGCGCGCGGGGCGGGAGGGGCTTTAGGTGCGCGTTGTGTCCACCGACTTTTCCCAGATGACCCGGGAGGAATTGCTCGCGCGGCTGTCCGCGCTCGAAAGCGTGGTGCCGCCGCCGCGGGGAGGTGGGGACCATGAGGCGGAACTCCTGGCCGCGGTCACCGAGCTGCGGGACATCAAGGCGGCGCTTGACGAGCACTCGATCGTCGCCATCACCGACGGGGCCGGACGGATCACCTATGTGAACGACAAGTTCTGCGCGATTTCGCAGTATGCCCGGGAGGAACTGGTCGGGCGGGATCACCGCATCATCAACTCGCGCCACCACCCGCCGGAGTTCTTCCGCGACCTGTGGACGGCCATCGGGCACGGGCGCGTCTGGCACGGCGAAATCAAGAATCGCGCGAAAGACGGCTCGCATTACTGGGTCGAGACCACGATTTTTCCGCGCCTCGACGCGGCGGGCCGGCCGGTGCAATACGTCGCGATCCGCACGGACATCACGCGCCGCAAGGCGGACGAACTGGAGTTGCAGCGCTTCACCGCGGAGCTCGCGGAAAAGAACAAGGAATTGGAGGCGATCGTCTACACGGTGTCGCACGACCTGCGCTCGCCGCTGGTGAACGTGCAGGGGTTCAGCCGGCAGCTCGCCCGGGCGTGCGAGAAAATCCGGGCGGCCGCGGCCGGAGCCGTGGAAGGCCGGGTGCCGGCGGCGGCGCTCAAACAGCCGGTCGAGGAGGCGATTCCGCAGGCGCTGCGGTTCATCAACGCCGGCGTGACGAAAATGGAGATGCTGCTGGCCGGGCTGCTGCGCTATTCGCGGCTGGGGCGGGTGGCGCTGTCGATCGGGCCGCTCGACATGGACGGACTGATCGCCAACGCGGTGGCGGCGATGAAGTTTCAGCTCGACGAGGCGAAGGCGGAAGTCCGGGTGGGCGCGCTGCCGCCGTGCCTCGGCGATGCGACCCAGACCAACCAGGTGTTCGCCAATCTCCTCGACAACGCGCTCAAATACCGGGTGCCGGACCGCCCGCTGCGGATCGAGATCGGCGGGCGCGTCGAGCACGGGGCCGCGATTTACACCGTGGCGGACAATGGCGTGGGCATCCCGTGCGAACACCAGCCGAAGATTTTCGAGATTTTTCACCGGCTGGACCCGGATGCGACCGCCGGCGAGGGTCTCGGTCTGACGATCGCGCAGCGGGTGCTCGAGCGGCAGCGCGGCCGGATTTGGGTTGAGAGCGCGGTGGGGAAGGGTTCCACTTTTTTCGTCTCGCTGCCGCTGGGCGAGTCGTCCGTTCCCACCCAATCGTGAAAGTCGAACCCATCATCCTCATCGTCGAAGACGATGAGGGCCACGCCATCCTGATCCGCGAGAACCTCGAAGCCGCCGGACTGAGCAACTGCATGCTGCATTTCCGCGACGGCCAGGCCGCGCTCGACTTTTTTTTCAAGCCCGGGGCCGCCGCGGCGCGGGGGCCCGGCCAAGTCTATCTGGTGCTGCTCGACATCCGGATGCCGAAGGTCGATGGCATCGAGGTGCTGCGCCAGCTCAAGGCCGACCCGAGCCTGCGCAAACTGCCGGTGATCATGCTGACCACGACGGATGATGCGCGGGAGGTCGAGCGTTGTCATCAGCTCGGGTGCAGCGTCTACATCCAGAAACCGGTCGACTACGATCGCTTTGCCGAGGCGATCCGGCGGCTGGGGATGTTCGTCACGCTCATGCTGGTGCCGCCGGTGAACGGTAACTGAGGCGGTCCTGTGTCGCCGCCCGCTGAACCGCCGGTGATCCTGGTTGTCGACGACGACGAGGGTTTGCTGATGCTGATGGCCGAGGCCCTGCGCGAGGAGCACTACACGGTGCTGACGGCGAGTTCCGGGGCGAAAGCGTTCGCGCAGCTCGCCGGGCGCAGGCCGGACCTGATGTTGCTCGACCTGAAGCTGAAGGATGTGGGCGGGCAGGCGATGCTGAAACAGTTGCGGCGGGACGAGCTGCTGGTGCCGTTCGTGGTGGTCACGGGCCAGGGCGATGAAAAAGTCGCGGTCGAGGTGATGAAGGAGGGGGCGCTCGACTATGTGATGAAGGACACGGCGCTGCTCGACCTCCTGCCCAGCGTGGTGAAGCGGGCGCTCACCGCGGTCCAGCGCGAACGGGCGCTGGCGGCGACCGAGGCGGAACGCCAGCGACTCGCCCGCGAGATTCTGCAGATCAGCGAACGGGAGCAGCACCGGATCGGTGAGGATCTCCACGATGGCCTCGGGCAGCAGCTCACCGCCATCGAGATGATGTGCACGTCGCTCAAGGCGGATGCAAAGGACCAGCCGGAGCTGGAACGGGATTTGGAGATGGTGGGCAAGTTGCTGCGCGAGGCGATCCGGCATGTGCGGTTGCTGGCGCGCGGCTTGGTGCCGGTGAAGGGCGAGCCCGACGCGCTGCAGACCAGCCTGATGGAGCTGGCGGAGCGGGCGCGGTCCGTCGGGCGGTTTCAGTGCCGGTTTGACTGCCCGGCGGCCGTGCTCGTGCACGACCACGCCGCGGCGGGCCACCTCTTCCGCATTGCCCAGGAAGCGGTGAACAACGCGATGAAGCACAGCCGGGCCCAGGCGATCACGATCGGGTTGAGCCGGAGCCGTGGTGCCGTGGAGCTTACGATCGCGGACGATGGACGAGGGTTGCCGAAGGCGAAGAGCAATGGGATGGGACTGCACGTGATGAAACATCGGGCCGGAGTGATCGGCGCGGAATTGGCGATCGAAGCCCGGCCCGGAAAAGGTGTCACCATCACCTGTCGCTGGCGCGACTCCTCGTGAAAAAGCCGAAATCATCCACCCCGGGGCCGACCCCGGCGGCTCCCGCGCCCAAGCACGTGCTCATCGTCGATGATCATCCGTTCATGCGGGCCGGTCTGGCGCAGTTGATCAACCGGCAGCCCGATTTGGTCGTGTGCGGCGAAGCCGGCGATCCGGTGGCGGCGATGACGGAACTGCGGCGCAGCCCCGTCGACCTGGTGGTGACCGATCTGACGATGCCGGGCCGCAGCGGCCTGGACTTCATCAAGGATCTGAATGCGCTGCACCCGGCGCTGCCAATCCTCGTGGTGTCGATGCATGACGAGGTGATCTACGCGGAGCGAGCGCTGCGGGCCGGCGCGCGCGGCTATATCATGAAGGAGGCGGGCGGGGAGAATTTTCTCGCGGCGTTGCGGCAGGTGTTGGGCGGGCAGGTTTACGTGAGCCCGAGGCTGTCGGCGCAAATCCTCGAGAATCTCTCGGCGCGCCGGCCGCGCGGTTCGACGTCGCCGATCGAGAAACTGACCGACCGGGAATTCGAGGTGTTTCAGTTGATCGGGCAGGGCAAGAGCACGCGCGACATCGCGGAGCAACTCCACCTGAGTTCGAAAACCGTCGACGTGCACCGCGGGCACATCAAGGAGAAGCTGGGCTTGGGCGACATCACGTCGCTCGTGCGCCACGCGGTGCGCTGGGTGGAGACGCAGAGTCTCGATGGGTGAGCGGACGGTCCGGCGGCGGCTTCAAACCATCCTGTTTCGCTGCGACCAATCTCTTGGAGCAGGTTTACGCATACCAACGGCCCCGTGCTTTTGGCCTGAAGGTCCGGCCGGTGGCCGGGCTGCCTGCCCACCGGGCGGGCCTGCGACGGCGTGTCTGAAAACTACGGGACGTTGGTATCGGATCAGCGTTCAGGAAAACAGGTCGGTCGCGGTGCGGCCGAGGAAGTCTTCCATGTAGGCGGTCGTGGCCTTGCCCTCGATGAAGACGGGGTCAGCCATGATCGCCTTGTGCAGCGGGATGGTGGTCTTGATGCCGCGGATGAGATATTCGCTGAGGGCGCGGTAGGCCCGCTCGAGCGCGATCTTCCGGGTCGTGCCGAAGCAAATGAGCTTGCCGATCATCGAATCGTAGTAGGGCGGGATCGTGTAGCCGGAATAGACGTGGGAATCGACCCGCACGCCGTGGCCGCCGGGCGCGTAATACAGTCCGATCGTGCCGGGGGAGGGCGCGAAGTTGCGCGCCGGATCCTCGGCGTTGATGCGGCACTCGATGGCGTGCTTCTCAAATTTGATGTCGCCCTGGTCGAAATCGAGTTTCTCGCCGTTGGCCACGCGGATCTGCTGCTTGATCAGGTCGATGCCGGTGCATTCCTCGGTCACCGGGTGCTCGACCTGAATCCGGGTGTTCATCTCGATGAAGTAATAGTTTCCCTTCGCATCGACGAGGAACTCGATGGTGCCGGCGTTTTCGTATTCGGCCGACTCGGCCGCGCGGACCGCGGCTTTGCCCATCTTTTTGCGAAGATCGGAGGTCAGGAAGGGCGACGGCGATTCCTCGATCAGTTTCTGGTGGCGGCGCTGGACGGAGCAGTCGCGTTCGCCGAGGTGGAGGACCTTGCCGTGGGAATCAGCGAGGATCTGGAACTCGATGTGGCGGGGCCGCTCGATATATTTCTCGATGTAAACGGCACCGTTGCCGAAGGCCTTCTCCGCCTCGCCGCGGGCCACATGGTATTCCTTGGCAAAGGAGACGTCGTTGTGCGCGATGCGCATGCCCCGGCCGCCGCCACCCGCGACGGCCTTGATGATGACCGGGTAGCCGATCTTGCGGGCGATTTTAACCGCCTCGGACTCGGACTCCACCGGGCCATCGGAACCCGGAACCGTCGGAACGCCGGCTTTCTTCACGGTGTCCTTGGCGATCGCCTTGTCGCCCATGATCTTGATGGATTTGGACTTGGGGCCGATGAATTTGATATTACAGGACTCGCACTGTTCCGCGAACTTCGAGTTTTCCGAAAGGAAGCCGTAGCCCGGGTGAATGGCGTCCACATCGGCGATCTCAGCCGCACTGATGATCCGGTCGGCGCGAAGATAGGAGTCGGAACTCCTCGGGCCACCGATGCAAATAGCCTCATCGGCTAGCTGGACGTGAAGCGATTGGACATCGGCCTCCGAGTAAACCGCGAGCGTCTTGATGCCGAGTTCCCGGCAGGCGCGGACGATGCGGAGGGCAATTTCACCGCGATTGGCGATGAGAACTTTTTGTATCATGTTCAGGTAGGGCGCGATGGGACACTTCGCTGGGCTGCGGAGGCCACAGGGGCCCGCCGACGAAGTGGGTGCCCAAGATGCGTCAGCCCTGCTTCAGCTTAAACAGCCGCTGGCCGTATTCCACGGGTTGGCCGTTTTCGACGAGGATTTCAACCACCGTGCCTTTCGTCTCGGCCTGAATTTCGTTCATGATCTTCATGGCCTCTATGATGCAAACAATCGTATTATCAACGACTTTTGATCCAATATCGACGAACGGCTTACTCTCGGGCGACGCCGCCCGGTAAAAGGTTCCCACCATGGGAGACTTCACATAAGAGACGCCTGCCTCTTCTTGGGCGGCTGCGGGAGCGGCAGCGGTCAAGACGGGGGCCGTGCTGGCAGAGGGAGCCGCGACTGGAACGGACATCGGCGGGTTGGTATCGAAACCCGGGAAGGGCGAACTTGACCCACGCCCGGCAGACACCACCGGGACTCCGTTCGCACCACGACGAATCTTGAGTTTGAAACCCTCTTCCTCAACGGCGAACTCGGTTAATTCCGAGCGCTTCATGAGGTCGATGATCTGCTTGATTTGTTTTAGGTCCAAGAAGTGGCCTTTGTTGAGCTGACCCTTAGTGTTGGCTGGTTAGTTTCGATTCCGAGCGTGGCGTTCAAAAGAAAACCGGGTGAATAATCAACCACTGAATTTGGGCCTCGCTTTTGGAATTTCGTTGTTTTCGGGGAAAACATCGAAAAGTGCGTTATTTTCGCAATAAACAGGCAAAAAACGGCGGAAAATGCCCGAAAAGTGCGTGGGCGGCTGATTGGCTTTCGCATATTTCATAGAGCTGACCATGCCCAAAAAAATCCTGATTTTGGGGCTCAAGGGCGATATTTGGTGGCTCCCGGTCTATTTTCCGCGAAAACGACCATCTTTACCCCGATGAGACCCGGAATATCCTTTTCGACCCGAGTTGGGGGCTCAGCAGGCTACGGGAGCTCGTAGATTTCGATCAGAGCCTCGCCGGTGGCGTTGTTTACGCCGGAGACTTGGGCCGTGTAGCTTTTGCCGGCAGCGAGATCGACGACAGTCGCGGAATCGCGGCTGAGGGCAGGCAGGGCGAACGCGCCGACTTGCGCGAAGACTGAAGACAGTGAGCCGTCCCAGTTGTCGTTGGTTGAGATAATCGTCGGGCCTTCCCGGATTTCCAGGCGTGGGTCCGCCAGCGCCCCGGTGACCCCGAAAGCCGAAAGAGCCGGGCCGATCGCGCGCACCAGCAGGCGCTTCGATCCACGGCCGTTGACGAAAAAGCCGGCGATCAGCGTGTCGGCGCCAGTGCCGACGCGGTTACGGGCGGAAAGGTTGATCAGACGGGCGGCGCTGCCGGTGCCAGCGTCGTAGAGTTCAACCAGCACTGTTCCCGCGCCCACCCCGGTGACTTGCGCCGTGTGCGGGCCGGACAGGGTCTGGAGGACCGCGGCATCGCGACTCGCGGTCCCAAAGGCAAAGGCGCCCTGTGACGCGAACGCGCCGGCGAGAGACGCGGGCCAGTCATTGTTATCGATGACGCGGGCCGTGCCTCGGTAAAGCTCGATGCGCGGGTCGAGCATCGCGGTGGCGAGGCCGAACGCCCCGAGCGCCGGGCCGGCAGCGCGCAGGAGCACGGGTTTTTCGCCACCGTCGATGGCGAAGCCGACAATGACATTCTGTCCGACCGCGAGGCTGGTGCGCAGGGAGGCGTTGGACAGCCAGGCGCCCGGCCCGGGGCCGCTTGGAGTCGGTGCCGGGATGGTGGAGCTGCCCGTCGGCGCCGTGGCTTCGTTGGACGCCTGGGTCGAAGCCCCCGCATCGTTGTAGGCGAGCACCCGGTAGCGATAGGTGGTGCCGGCCACGACGGTCGGGTCGCGATAGGCGGTGGCGTTGGTCGGAACGGTGGCGAGCGTCCCCCAGGTGCCGCCGGCCTCGGCGCGGCGTTCGACGCGAAATCCAGTTTCGTTGCTGGAGCGATCGGCCCAGCTGAGGGAAACGGCGGTCTGGTCGGTCGTGGCAATCAGCGTATCAGGCGCGGCGGGCACCGGGCCGTCGACAAACTCGGCGATGCCTTCGGCGATGGCCGCGGCGACGAGGCGCTTGAAACGGTCGTCCTGGATGGCGGCGTTGTCGGGCGCGGGCCGGTCCATGAACCCGACCTCGATGATGACAGCGGGGCGCGTCGCGAGACGGTTTTCGCCATAACTGCCATTGAAGCCCTGCACGCGGCGGTCGGTCCAACTGGCGTTGTAGTCGCGACGAA
Source organism: Verrucomicrobiota bacterium (assembly GCA_016235555.1). Taxonomy (GTDB): domain Bacteria; phylum Verrucomicrobiota; class Verrucomicrobiia; order Opitutales; family Opitutaceae; genus JACRKC01. The sequence continues at coordinate 12,015 of JACRKC010000122.1, read as the reverse complement.
TGGCGGCGATGACCTTGCCGTGGAGGAGATCGGCCAGACGCTTGCTCTCCGCCGCGGCGGCATTGGCGTTGTCGTAGAGGGTCTCGGTGCCGGTGCCGCCGCCGCCGTTGTTGTGGAGCGAAACCAGGAGATCGGCCGCCACGAAGTTGGCGTAGAGCGGACGGCAACGGATGTCCTGGCTCAGATGATCAAAACCGGGTTCGTTCCAAACACCGGCTGGTGCGCCGAGCGATTGGATGTGGTAGCGCGCGGCCTCCTGCCAGCGCGGGAAACCGCTGAGGCCGCTGCCGGCGTCGCGATCGAGGTTGCGCGTCGGGCGGACGTCCGCGCCGACGGCGGCGAGTTGGTCGTGGAGGATCGTGATGAAGTCGTGGTTCACGAAATCTTCGACGATGCCCTGGAAATAACTGCGCTGGAGCACCCAGGCGTTCGAGGCATTCAAGTAGTAGCCGTGTCCGGGGCTGATCGCCACCCGACGACCGGCAAGGCCGGCCCGAGGCGGGCCGTCGGGCGGGAGCGTCGGGGCGAGCCAGGGCGCGACCTGCGGGGCGGATCGGGTCGCCGCCTCGAACCAACGTTCCAACGGAACACCCTCGATGCGGGTTTCGAATTCGATCGTCTCGAGATCGGCGAGCACGACGTCCGCGGCGGCGCGATGGGCGGCGCGCAGGAATTGTTCGAAGCGCAGGCTACCGAGACCCAGGTCGAGGAGCGCGCGGCTGAAGTCGCACGTGAGTCGATTGCCAGCGAAGGTGGTGCCGACGAGTCTGACGGCGGTTGTCCCTGTATCCGACGGCTCCGCCCGCTCGGCGATGGCGTGCATGATCGCCGCGCTGACTTCCTGGCGCAGGGCTTCGCGCCGGAGGGCGGTCACCGCGCCGAGCGGAGCGCCCTTTGCCGCGGCGGTGCCGAGCAGAGCGACGACCAGGATGGCGATGAGTCGGAGCGAGCGAATAGGAATGCTCCTAGCGGCGCGGGCCGGAGGGGCAAGCCCAAGGCCGGCTGTTCATTCTCGTTGGGTCTGATACCCCGGAGCTTGCTCCGGCTTGGTTGGAAACGCGGGGGGTGGAGAATTCCGGGGAGCGCCTGCGTCTCGCAGGCTGTCCTCGGCGTCTCGCCGAGGACAGCGGAGGCTCCGGCGGGACGCCGAAGCCGGCACCCGAGACGGGTGCGCTCCCGGAGCCGAGGTGAAATTGCGCGATGCATTGGCTTTGGTCAAATGCCCCGGAGGTTGCCCCGGGGGTGTTTACTCACTGCTGCGATCCGGCCGGGGTTCGTTTCGCCGCGTCCGCGGCATTGGCGGTGGCGGTCGCTGCCGGCGACGGGACGGGTTTGCGCGGGATCTTCTCGTCGCGCATCGCGGCTTGATAGGCGAACGCCGCCATGATGACGGAAGCTTGCTTCAGGTCGTCGGCGACCACGCGGTCGTAGACGTCCATGTTGCCGTGGTGCGTGCGGGTCCAGTATTCGAGTTCGTCCTGGATGAATTGGAAGCCGGGCAGTCCGACGTTGTCGAACGACAGGTGATCGGTGCCGCCGGTGTTGGCGATCGAGAGCGTTTCGGCGCCGAGGTCGCGGAACGGTTTCAGCCAGGCGCGAAAAATCGGACGGGCCGCTTCGTTGCCCTGGAGGTAGACGCCGCGGATTTTCCCGCCGCCGTTGTCGAGGTTGAAGTAGGCCGAAAGGTGATCGTGCGCCGGCTTTTTCTCGATCGGTCCGGTGGGGCGGGGGCCGACGGCAAACGGATCAGACTCGTTGCGTTCCGCCGCGGCGGCGGGGGTGGCGGACTTCACCGCGCCGAAATGCGCGGCGACATAGGCTTTCGAGCCGAGGAGGCCCTGCTCCTCGCCCGACCAGAGGCCGACGCGGATGGTGCGGCGCGGCTTCAGGTCGAGGGCCTGGAGGATGCGCATGGCCTCCATCGCAACGGCCGAGCCCGCGGCGTTGTCGGTGGCGCCGGTGCCGCTTTGCCACGAATCGAGGTGCGCACCGATCATCACGATTTCGTTGGCGAGGTCGGAGCCGGGGAGGTCGGCGAGGGTGTTGGCGGCCATGAGATCGGCGGTAAGGTAGCCGGCCTGAAGTTCGATCGCCGCGCGGAGTTTTTCCCCCTGCTGGGTCAGGCGCACGAGCCGGTTGTAATGCTCGGCGGAGACCGTGATCTGGGGGATGATGGGCGGGCAGTCGGTCGTCCACGGCGAGGCGGTGCGGGGGCCGCCGCGTCCGCCGGGGCCCTTCTTCGCGGCGGTGTCGGGCGGGGGTGGCTCGGCGTTGGCCGCGCGTGCCGGATAGACCGTGGCACCTTGGGTGAACAAATTGCCGGCCTCGCCGAGGCGGCTGGCTTGGAGCAGCACGGCGACTCCCTCGTCGGCGAAGAACTGGTAGCGTCGCGGTTGAAGCGCGGCGGTCGCGCGCCCTTCGGGGGTCGTGAGCGGGTTGGGGGTGCGGGCGCGCGTGACACCGGACGTGCCGGGCTCGGCGTTGGCGAGCCCGAGGAGATTGGCCTCGCTGCGTCGGTTTGCGAGGGGATCGAAGCTCATTTTCAGCTCCTGAAGGCCGCCATCGAGCACGATTTTGCCGCGGAGCTGGCCGCGGTATTTCCCGAAGTCCTCGGCCTTCTTGATGTCGACGTGCACGACCTCGGCTTCGAGCGGCCGGTCGCCGAGGCCGGGTGACCACGCCTTGGGAAAGGCGATCAGCGGAATCGACTGGGGCGCGACGATCTGGGCCGAGAATCGTTTCAGCTCCCAACCGCGACCAAACGGACCCCACGATTCGAGGCGGGCGTTGGCGAGACCCCACGCGGTGAACTGGTCGCGCGTCCACTCGTTCGCGCGCCGCATCTGGGTGGAGCCGGTCACGCGCGGCCCGATCACGTCGGTCAAGTAGCTGAGGGTCTCCATTACTTTGGAGCGGTTGAGTCCCTCCTCGCGGATGCGGGCGATGGGATCGTCGGTGGTCGCGGCGCTCGCAGCCGGCGGGGTGGGGGTCTGGGCGTGAAGCTGGAGCGCTGCGCCAAGTGCGACAGCAAGCGCCCAGCTGGATGGGCGGCGGGGTGGTTTCACGCCGCGAGCATCGCGGGCCGCGCCGGGCCAGCAAGGCGAAAGGCCCCGGTCGCGGGGGCCGCCGGCCGTCAGCGTTCGACCGCGCGCTCGAGCATGTAGAGCGCGTCCAGCACCGGGATTTCGCGGCGGGACTCGAGGCGCTGCTTGATGAACCGGAACGGGTGCGCGGTTTCCTTGGTGATCCACGGCGCCCGGGTATCCAAGCTGGCGAGTTCCTCGCCGCGATAGAGGTTGCGGCGGATCGAGCGGACGGCCTGCCGGAAGTGGACGCACGGGACGGTGATGGTGGTCCCGTCGAGTGGCACGGTGGCGGAGTCGTCCTCCACGCGCACGTCCATGAACACGGCGTAGGGATTGGTGATCGCCTGATTCTTTTGTTGATCGATCGGATTGATGAGCTGGTAGCGGAGCAGGAGGTTGCGGATTTCCGCGGCGGCATCCTGCCGGCTCTGGAGAAACGGATCGCGCGAGAGGCCGCCCATCACGATCTCGTTCTTCAGCGCGACGTCCTCCGGAATCATCTGCTGCAACAGGACGACCAGATCGACGAGGTGGTGGTTGAGCAGGGTGAGCAGGGCGGAAAAGAAGAGCGGCTCGCGCTGATGCAGGCGGTCGAGCAGTGAGCGCACCTTGGTGGGTTCGCTCACGAGACCGGCGGTGATTTCCCCGCCGGTGTGCAATTCGCCCAGGCGCAGCGCCGCGCGGTGTGGTTTGTCCGAGCCGATGACGTCTTCGATGAGAGCGCGGTGCGCCGGCGACGCCGGGAGACTCTCGCCATCGAGGATCTTCGGCACTTCCTCGAGCCAGTGCAGCGCGGCGGCGCGGTTGGGCGTATCGACGTAGTAGAGGGTCCAGACATCGTCGGCCGAGGCGCCGGAGTCGTGGTGGAAGGCTACGCGCTGGAGCAACGAGCGCGCGATGGCGTTGGCGAGCGAGTCGGTCGAAGGAACGGCAAAGAGCGCCCACAGACCATGGTCGATCTCCACGTTGCAACCGTGGTCGCGCAGCTGCGGTGCGAGGAAGTCCTTCAGGATCGGATCATCGAAGTCGGTCGATAGGCGCGGGGGCATCGGCGGGAGCGTGTAGGAAGTTTACCCTAGGGCAAGTGAGGGAATTGCGCATCGCGCGGCGGAGCGCAACGCCGGGGGCGCCGATGCGTCTGAGCGACGTCACATGCCCTCGGATTGGTCCAAGACGTTTTTGCGCCGATGGCGCCTCCTCCTCTGGCCGGCGGTCGGCGCCGTGGTGTTGCACAGTGGTGCGCCTGACGCCCCCGGCGCGCAATCGGGAGGTGAGCGCCCGACGATTTTCGTGTGCGGCGACTCCACCGCGCGTAACACCGCGAAAGGCAAAAACGGCGAACCCTGCGCCGGCTGGGGCACGCCGCTGGCGGACTATTTCGACCCGGCGAAGGCGACCGTGGCCAACGTCGCACACGCCGGCACGTCGAGCCGCACGTATTTCACCAACCCGGGCGACTGGCCGGGCGTGCTCCCGCGGATCAACCCGGGCGATTTTGTGCTGCTGGTGTTCGGCATCAACGACGGCACGGCGCCGCCTGCTCCCAATGCCCGCGGCTCGTTACGCGGCCTCGGCGACCAGACCGTCGACGTGAAACGAGCCGATGGCGCCATCGAGGTCGCGCATACCTACGGTTGGTATATGTCAGCGATGGCAACCGCGGCGCGCGAACGCGGGGCCAGTGTGATCCTGCTGACCGTCACCACGCGCGACATCTGGACGAATCCGTGCGGAGTGGAATTCCGCGCCGGCGTGCCGAGCAAGCCGCTGCCGCCCGACTACGATCCGAAACTGGATCGCATCGAGCGCGGCACCGGCGGCGGACGCTACACGCAATGGACCAAGGAACTCGGGCGGAGACTGCACCTGCCCGTGCTCGATCTGACCAACCTATGCGCCGACCGCTACGAGGCGATGGGCCGCGCGGCAGTCGACCAGTTCTACAGCGACCACAACCACACCTACGCCGCCGGCGCCGATTTCGTGGCGGCGACGATCGTGGCGGGGTTGAAGGCGTTTCCGCACAGCCGGTTCACCCCGCTGCTTTCGGAAAAGGGCCGCGCGGTTGCCAAGGCCGACGCGAAATACGTGACCGAGAACGGCGCGCCGTAGCGGCCGAGGTGACGAGGCCGGAGAATGTCCGGCGCGCGTTGGCCAGCCTCGTCACCTCGGCTGCTACACCGGTCTGCGAGGCTTCAACCGAACATCAGCCGGCAGATGATCACCGACGCCACCACGCCCGCGAAATCCGCGATCAAGCCCGCGGCGACGGCATGGCGCGTGCGGCGCACCGCGACCGAACCGAAGTAAACGGCGATGACGTAGAACGTCGTCTCCGTGCTCCCGAAAATCGTGCCGGCCATGCGGGTGATCAGCGCATCGGGTCCGAGGCGGCCGACGATCTCGACGAACAACGCCGTCGTCGCGCTGCCGCTGAGCGGCCGCACGAGCACGAGTGGCAGCAGGTCGGGCGGAAAACCGATGGGCGTGAGCAACGGCGCGAGCGCGCTCTTCAGCGCCTCGATGCCGCCCGCGCCGCGGAACATCCCGATCGCGACCAGAATCGCCACAAGGAACGGAATGATGCGGATCGCGACCTGAAATCCCTCCTTCGCGCCCTCGACGAATTCCTCGTAGACCTTCACGCCGCGGGCCATCGCGTAGAGCGGAAAGAACACGAGCAGGAACGGCACCGCGAGCAGCGACATCGTGCCGATGGTGCGCAGCGCGATGTGCTGGCCGGCGGGATTCTCCCACGCGGGCGCGGCGACGTTGGTCGGAAAAATCTTCCCGTGGAGCGCGGTCGTCGCCGCGTGATAGCTCGCCGGCGCGGCCACGATCCACACGAGCAACGCGGCGAAACCCGCGAGCAAAAGCACGACGGCCGCGCGGCCCCACGCCGGCATCGGCGCCGGCTCGGCGACGAGCACCGGTTCGGCCTCGCCTTCGGCGGCGCGCGGAGTGCCGGCAGCGGCTGCGATGTCGGGCTCGGTGCCAAACATCCGCCAGCCCTCCATCCATTTCACCGCGGTGATGCCAGCGATCGTCGAGCAGATCGTCGCGAGCAACGCCGTGCCGACGATGGCGGTCGGATCCTTCGAGTGCTGCGCGGCGAGGATGGCGATCGCGGTAGTGGGCAGGAGCTGGATGCTGCTGGTGTTGATCGCGAGGAAGGTGCACATCGCGTTGGTCGCGGTGCCCGGGTGGCGGTTGAGCGTCTCGAGATCCTTCATCGCGCGCAGGCCGAGCGGCGTGGCGGCGTTGGAGAGGCCGAGCATGTTGGCCGCCATGTTCATCAGCATGGAGCCCATCGCCGGGTGATCCTCGGGCACGTCGGGAAACAGCCGGCGCATGACCGGGCGCAGGCCGCGCGCGAGCTGCTGCACGAGTCCGCTGCGTTCGGCGAGGCGCATGAGCCCGAGCCAGAGCGCCATCACGCCGGCGAGCGGCAGCGCGATTTTCATCACGGCCGTGTCGGCCATCGTGAACGCCCCCTCGGTCACCTCCTTGAGCCGGCCCGTGGCCGCGCCGATGACGGCGGCGAGCGCGACGAGACCGAGCCAGAGGTAGTTGAGCATCGGGCGCGGAGTGTTGGCGGACCGTATTTACCGGGCGAGCGAAAATACCGGGCGGTGTGCCCAAGCGGGGCAGCTCACTCTTCTGCAATCGACGAGGCGGGACGCCTCGTCCACGTGGCTGAGGCGTCCCGCCTCAGTCAGAAAACGGAGATGCGCGGTGTGCCGTGCGAGCGCCGGCTTGGCGCTTCCCTTGGCGCCGGCGATTGCTACAAGAACTCGACCCATGCAGAACATCACCGAACTCCACCGGCTCGCTTCGCCTTTCCCCAAACCGCAGGCCATCTGTGCCGACGGTCCGACCCTCTGGCTGAGCTCGCGCGAGACGAAACGCTTTTACGCCGTCGAGCGCAGCACGTTGAAAGTCACATGGGAAATTCCGGTGCCGGACGGCGACACGGTCTGGGGTGTCACGCGGCACGGCGATGCGCTCTACGTCGTCTGCGGCGTCGACCTGCCGAATGTCGACGGCCGGCGCATCCGGCGCGTGCGGCCGGGGCAGGGCTTCGATCCCGCGTTCGTCCTGCCGTGCCCCGACGGCATGGGCTCTCACTTGTCGCACGACGGCGCGTCGCTCGTGCTCAGCCAATGGTATCCGCAAAAACTGATCTCGGTCGGCGCCGACGGGACGCCCGGCCGGGTGTTGAAATCGCCGCACCAAGTCGTGGGGCACTGCCATGTCGGCGGGCAGTTCTATCTGGCGACGACGACCGACGAGGAGTCGGACGAGTATTTCCTGGAGAAACTTGATCCGCGCACGGGTGGCTGTGTGGTGCTGGCGCGAATCGGTTTCTCAGCGCGGGGCCTCGCATTTGATGGCGTGAGTTTCTGGACCAATCATCGCGAGCGAAACCAGATCGTGGGCTTCGCACGACCGCGCGAGTGATCCGCCATGGCGCGCAGCAACCACCGCTTCAAAACTCCGTCGGAGGCCACGCATACGCCGATTGGCGATGATCGCATGCCGACGAATGCGGAGTTGCTCTACGAATTGCGCAAGCACGGCGCCAAGCCGCCGCCGCCCGTGGCGGTGCGCACCACCAGCCGGCGCACGCGGGATTTTCTGCTGCTCGCCGGGTTGGGCAGCGTCGCGATCCTGGTTGTTTCGTTCCGTGTGTTGTCGGCTTCGGACACCGCGACGGTGCTGCGGCTGGCGTTCACCGGGATCGCGTTGCTCGTGGGGCTGCTGTGGTTCGTGTTCTATGGCGTGATGAGCCGGTATTGATGAACTTTTTCCCGGTTTCTGCCGCCCTGTTGGCGGGTGCGCTGGTTCTCGCCGGCTGCGTGAGCGAACCGCCGAAGCCCGCGCCCGAGCGGCCGCGCCCCAAGGTCGTTGGCTATGTGCCGAATTGGGGTGATCTGAAGAGCTTCGCCGCAGCCATCGATTACGCGAAGGTCACGCACCTCAACATCGCGTTTGAAAATCCGACCAACGATGCAGGCGACATGTCTTTTCGCGCGCACAACGCGGCGCTCATCCAGGCGGCGCATGCACGCGGCGTGAAAGTGCTCGTCTCGATCGGGGGCGGTTCGGCGGCCGAGGATCGCGTGCTGAAGCCACGCTATCTGGCGCTCGTCAGTCCGGCGAGTCGCGCGGCGTTTGCGGCGAAGCTCGCGGCCTATGTGACGGCGCACGGTTTCGACGGCCTCGACGTCGACCTCGAAGGCCCGTCGATCAACGCGGACTACGGGCCGTTCATCGTCGAACTCGCCGCGCGGCTCCGTCCGGCCGGCAAGCTGCTCACGGCCGCGCTCTCGCAGGGCTACGGCGGCGCGCGGGTGTCGGACGCGGCGCTCGCCGCCTTCGATTTCATCAACGTGATGGCCTACGACGCGACCGGCTCGTGGGCGCCGAACCGACCCGGCCCGCACTCATCGTTCGAGTTTGCTCGGTCCAACCTCGACTACTGGCTGAAACGCGGTGTGCCAAAGACGAAGCTCGTGCTCGGCGTGCCGTTCTACGGCCACGCGTTCGGTCCGGCGGTGGCCGAACGGCGCGGCGGGAACGGTTACAAGAGCATCGTCGCCCGTTTCCCCGGCGCCGAGCACCGCGATCAATCGGGCGAAACGATCTACTACAACGGCATCCCGACGATGCGCGCCAAAGCGAGGCTCGTGCGCGAAGAAGGTTTCGCCGGCGTCATGATCTGGTCGCTCGACAACGACGCGCCCGGAGAGAAGTCGTTGCTGAAGGTGATCGATGCGGAGCTGGACCCGAAGGCCGGCGGAAAATAGCGTCGCTTGACGAGGGGCCGATGGCCTCGGATAAGTGCCGTCATGCAAGCGACGCTTTCCGCCAAAGGTCAGGTGCAGCTGCCCTCCGCGGCGCGCCGCCGGTTACGGGCCAATTCCGGGGCGCGACTGTCGGTCGAATTACGCGACGGGGGCGTGCTCTTGCGTCCGCTGGTCCGGTCGCGGCGCTACAAGTTGGCGGCGCATCCGGTTTCCGGCCTGCCGATCATGACCGCACTCGAGCGACCGGCGCGCAAAGTGACCGCCGCCGGGATCGCGCGATTGCACGCCGAACTGCTGTGAGCCAGCCCTGCCTGCTCGACGTCAATGCCCTCATCGGGTTGCTCTGGGATGTGCACAGCCTGCACGGCCGCGCTCATGCGTGGTTTGCCCGGGAGTCGCCGCAGGTGTTGGGGTGTGCTTTCACCGAGTTGAGTTTTATCCGGGTCTCGATCGCGGATAAGACGATTGCCGCCAGCTTTGCAGATGCCGACACCGCACTTGCTCAATTTACTGCGAGCTTGGGCCGGCGTTACCGGTTCGTGGATCGGCTGCCGCCGGCATCCGTGCTGCGAGGCAAGATGGTGCGTTCACACAAGGACGTCAGCGATCTCTATCTTTGTGAGATGGCCGCTGCTGAAGGTGCGCGTCTTGCGACGCTCGATGCCGGGATCAAGCATCCGGCGGCGTGGTTGATCGCGTGACCGGATGTTTCGAGCTTCGCTTCAGTTCTCTCAGATTGCACGATACCAAGGTTCGGGAGTTTCAGGACCGGAGTGATATACAAGGTGCAAAACACGACGGTGGCGTGGCGCACGGGCCACGGAGGAAGCATGCAGCGTAAGAGGGCGCATCAACACTGCGTCACCGCTTTCGGCGAGACAGGAGATCTCGCCCAGGTGTTCGACCGTCGACGCGATGTCGGAGTTTCTGAGGATTCCGAGACGATGACTGCCGGGCGCAACACGCAGCGGCCCGTTGGTCTCGTCGCAATCATCGAGATGAAGGCGAACTGCGAGCAGAGTTTCCAAGACCGCGCGTGGTGGGCGGGCGTAGTCGATACCGTCTTTCACGGTGGGTAGGGTGTAGCCGGGCGAAGTCGCTCGATGTGCCAGAGGAAACATCAGGTCCTGATGCCAGGTGACCTTCCAGTTGGTGGAAGGAGTCTTGTCGAACGCTATGGCCTGTATGGCCACAGAGCGTTCCGACAAGATTGATTGTCGGATCAACCGGGCGCGAAGCAGCGCCGCAGTTTGGTTAACAATCGCGACATCCAGCAAGCAGCGCGAGCCGGCAGCACCTTCTCTGTAGATTGTCGACTTCAGTTCATTGATGACGTGCGGAGTGAGTTCACTCCTCGTGCAGTCCCAGCCTTGCTGATCAAGCCGGTTCATCCCACCCACGCACGCGCGTTGTAGAAGAGGCGCATCCAGGGGGAGTCTTCGGCCCAGTTGCGGGGGGACCAGCTCATGCAGGCGCTGCGGAAGACGCGCTCGGGGTGCGGCATCATGATCGTCACGCGGCCGGTCGTGGTCGTCAGCGCGGTCAGGCCGAAGGGGGAGCCGTTCGGGTTGAGCGGGTAGTGCTCGGTCACTCGATGATGGTTATCCACATAACGCGCGGCGACGAGGCCGGACTCGCTGCAACGCTGCGCGGCGGCGGCATCGGCGAACTCGGCGTAGCCTTCGCCGTGCGCGGTGCAGATCGGGATCACGGAGCCTTCCATGCCGGCGAAGAGGAGGCTCGGGCTTTTTTCGATTTTGAGGGAAACGTAGCGGCCTTCGTAGCGCTCGGATTTGTTCTGGACGAAGTGCGGCCAGTGGTCGGAGCCGGGGATGATCGAGTGCAGGTTGCTCATCATCTGGCAGCCGTTGCAGACGCCGAGGGCGAAGGTGTCGGTGCGCGCGAAAAACGCGGCAAATTCGGCGCGGGCGCGCTCGTTGAAAAGGATGCTCTTGGCCCAGCCTTCGCCGGCGCCGAGCACGTCGCCGTAGCTGAAGCCGCCGCACGCGGCGAGTCCGCGGAAATCGCGGAGCGACACGCGGCCCGACAGGATGTCGGTCATGTGCACGTCGACCGCGCGGAAGCCGGCGCGCGTGAACGCGGCGGCCATCTCGACTTCGCCGTTCACGCCTTGCTCGCGGAGGATGGCGATCGGGGGCTTGGTTCTTAACACAGAGGACACAGAGGTCCCAGAGGCTTGGTTTTTCCGACGCTCTGTGCTCTCCGTGAACTCTGGGTTAGAAATTTGAAATGTGATTCTTGGCGTGATGCCGGGATCAGTTGGATCGAGGCGGAGCTGATGTTCCTGCTCGGCGCAAGCGGGGTTGTCGCGGAGGGCGGCGATGCGGCGGGTGACGTCGGACCAGATGGCGCGGAGGGCGAAGAGGTTTTCTTCGAACAACGTGGCACCGTTCTGGCGAAGGCGGATCGTGTGGGTTTGATTGAGCGTGCCGATGCGCGTGGTGGCCTCGGCGAGTCCATGCGTGCGCAGCGTGGCAGTGACTGCGGTAAGATCGGTGGAGCGAATTTGGATGACGGCGCCAAGCTCCTCGGAGAAAAGTTGGGCGAACGCCAAGTCGGTAGGTCGGGGTTTATCCCCGACATGTGCGTCGGGCGTAAAGCCCGACCTACAGGAAGGCAGCTCAAGGTCGACTCCGGTGTGGCCGGCGAAGGCCATCTCGACGACAGTCGCGAACAGGCCGCCGTCGCTGCGGTCGTGGTAGGCGAGGAGTTTTTGCTCACGGCCGAGTTGCTGGATCGCGTTCCAGAAATTTTTCAGGTCGGTGGCGCTGTCGACGTCGGGGGTGGCTTCGCCGAGTTGCGAGACGACTTGCGCGAGGATGGAACCGCCGAGGCGGTTCTGGCCGCGGCCAAGGTCGATGAGGAGAAGGAGAGTGTCCTGACTGGGCTGAGAGTTGAGAGCTGAGAGCTGAGAGCTGGTTTGCAATTGCGGCGTGAGGGAGAGGCGGATGTCGGTGACGGGGGCGAAGGCCGATACGATCAGCGAAACCGGCGCGGTCATGCGCTTCTTGTCACCGCCCTCCTGACTTTTTTCCTCCCAGACGGTGCTCATGCTCATCGAATCCGTGCCGACGGGGATCGTGATGCCGAGGGCGGGG
>JACRKC010000121.1 GCA_016235555.1 Verrucomicrobiota bacterium | reverse complement strand
TTTTTGATCTTCCGATCCCACTCGTCACCCCCGCGCAGCTCGTCGAGGTCAAACCACACTTCCACCCCCGCGCCCCGCAACGCCTCCGCAATGCGCCGCACCGCCTCCCCGTCCTGCGAGGCATAGCTGAGGAAGACCGCGCGCGGCTGCGTGTCGCTCATCGTCAGAACAGCGGTGCGTTGTTCTTCGGATCGTCGAGCAGCGCTTTGAAACGCGGATCGTCGCGCAGCGGCTGCCAGGCGGGACTGTGGCGAATGGCGTGCACATGGCCGCCGAACGGCGTGCGCAGCAGGCGCGCGAGCTCGGCCAGCGACCGCTCCTTGTCCCCGGTCCACGCGAGAATCTGCGCATGGCTGTATTGCACGCCCGCGCCAGTCCACGCGTCCTTCTTCTCGTTCATCGCTTCGACCATCTGGTCCGCATAGCGCCGCGCCGTGTCGCGATCGCCGGCGATGGCGTAGACCCACGCGACGTCTTGCAGGCGACTGTAACCGGCGGTGGGTCCATCCGGTGTGCGTTTGCCTGCGGCCAGCTGGCTTTCAATCTCCGGGAGCACACCCGCCGCGCGGGCTTTCGCGCCCGCGAGATCGCCCAACGCGACCAGCTCAAAGATCTCACCGAGTGGCACGCCGCCGCCGCGCGCGCCTTTGCGCTCCGGCACGGGGTGCTGCCGATCAAACTCGATCGCGCCGCGGTGGTCTCCCTTCTGCCGTAGCCACGCGCGCTGAAGGTTGAGGACATCGCGATTGTCCGGGGGAAACGTTTTCTGGTTCACCAGCCAATCGTCCATCTCGCGCGTCGAGCCGCTGGCAAGAAAAGGCATCAGCAGCGCCTGATACCAGAACTGCGCCACTTGCGGCTCAATCGCCGCGGCCCGGCGAAACTCGGCGGCCGCCTCCTCATAGCGGTGGATGCCGGCCAGCATCTTGCCGGTTTCGACCGCCGTGTTGCTGTTTTGCGGATCGAGCCGGCCGGCCTGGCGCAGGAGGGCAAGCGCCTCGACGGGGCGGCCCAGTCGCCGGTAGATGAAGCCCAGCTGCTCGGCGACATCGGCAGAGTTGGGGCTGATTTCCAGCACTCGTCGGTAAATCTCGGCCGCGCCGGCGTAATCGAACTGGCAGTAATAATGAAACACGCCGTCCGCGAGCATCGCATCGGGATCGTCGGGCGCGAAGCGGAGGACGGTTTCGACCGCGGACTTCGCCTCCGCGAAGAGGTCCTTGTTGAAACGCTCGGCCACGGGGCCGTTGAAATAGGCCCAAGCCAGATTTCTCACGAGATAGGACCACGCCTTGACGAATTTCGGATCGAGCTGCACCACCTCGCGCAACAGCGCGCGGATTTTCACCGGATCCGCCTTGATGGAGCGCCGGTCCTCCGCCCGCGCCGCCAGGAATTTTTCGTAAGCCGGCAGATTGTCGGTCGGCGGCTTCTCCACCCGCGACTTTTCCTGCGGCGACAGCGCCGCCGACAACGCCGTCGCAATCGCCTCCGCCAGCTCGGACTGCAGGGCGAAGACATCTTTCAATTCCTTGGTGTAGGTCTTCGCCCACACGTGCTCATCCGTGCGGGCGTCGATCAGCTGCCCCGTCACGCGCACGGAGTTGCCGGCGCGGCGCACGCTGCCCTCGAGGAGATAGCTGGCCCCCAGCTCCTCGCCGATCTGGCGGATCGTTTTCCTGGTGGCGCGGTATTGCTGGACCGACGTGCGCGAGATCACGTGCAGCCCGCGAATCAAGGCGAGATTGGTCAGCACATCCTCGTGCACGCCGTCGGCAAACACGGCGTTGTCCGCCTCGGTGCTGAGGTTTTCGAACGGCAGCACCGCGATGGATTTTTTCTTCTCCGGATCCACGGCTGGCGCCCTGGCTGATCCGCGCGGCTGGTCCGTCGACGTCGCCTTTCGACCGGGCAGAACCACGGCTGGCGCAGCCGGCGACACCACCGCGTCCTCCTCGGGATCAGGTAGAGTGGCGGCCCAGGCGGCTTCCTCGCTGAAGAATTGCTCGATGCGCGGATCGAGCGGGTCCGACGCCCGGAGTTTGAACTCCTGGAGCAAAGTCGGCAGGTGAAAGCCGAGCGAGCGCGCTTCGCGCAGCAACGCCAGCGCCTCGTCCACGCGACCCAACCGGGCGTAGCATCCCGCGGCGGATTCATGAAAGCCGATGATCCGCTGCCAGTCGCTCTTCGAGCTCTGCGTCACGCTGCGCCAGGTCTCCATGAAGGCGAGGGCCGCGTCGCGTTCGCCCATCACGGTCGATAACATCACCAGCTTTTGGTAGCGGCCCGGCGTGCGATCGCCCTGCTCGAATGCTTTCAAGTGAACCGCGCGATTTTCCGCCGCCCGTTGGCGGGCCAGATCGTCCAATCCAACCGCCATGAGTTGATCCGGCAGGAAACGGAAATTGCGCGTGCCCGCCGGCAGGTTGGCTCCGCCCAGGAATCGGTCAAACTGGTCGACCCGGGCGCGCGCCTCGGCCACCCGCCCCGCCTCGAGCAGCAGATTCACCCGCAGGATCTCGTCCGCCTCGTAGCCGGCCGGCGCGCGCTCCAGCAGGCGCAACGCCGCCGCGCCGCCGCGCCACCGCGCCCGCAAATTCACGCGATTGCGGAACGGCAGACTGATACTCGGCCCTTGAATCGTCATTGCACGTTGGAAGAGCCGGTCGGCCTCCGCGTAGCGTCCCCGGACGGCATTGGTCAGACCATCGGCGTTGGCGTAGTCACCATTCTGCGGATCGAGGGCCGCTTCTTCGCGCAACAGACGGAAAGCCTCGGGCCAGTTGCCCAGCTCGCGCGCCAGCAGGGCCTGACCTTGGCGCAACTCCGCGGTCGGCGCCTGCAGCGCTTCGACCCGGGCGAGGTCGCGCGCCGCCGCCGCATAGTCCTCCTTCGCGGCGCGCAACCACATCGCCCGCACGATAAGCGCTTCGGGCAGATCCGGCTGAGCCTGCAACGCGCGATCGATCGCCTGCTTCACCGGGTCGACCAATGCGCTGCCATGGTTGCTGCCACCGGTGTGATCGCGAAAACGCGCGTAGGCCAGCCACGCCCACGCCAGCGCGAATGACGGATCGGCCGCCACGGCCTTTTCATAGAGCTTCGCGGCCTCGGTGGTGCCGTTCGCCGACCGCGTCTGCAGCACGCGCGCTCGCAGGAAAAAATCGTAGGCCTCGGGGTTCTTCGTGAGCACGGCGACGGTGCTCGTCGGTGGCCGCCGGGTAATCTTCGTGACGACGGCCCGGGCCACTTTGTCCTGGAGCGCGAAGATTTCTTTGAGTTCCTCCGTAAACGTGCCGAGTTCCTCGCCCACCCCGTCGGCCGCGCGCGTGAGCGTCACACTGATGCGCACCTGATTGCCGTCCTTGCGCACACTGCCCTCGACGAAGCGCGACACGTTGAGCGCCTTCGCGATCTCCGCCGCGGTGGCGCCCCGGCCTTTGAACGCAAAACATGACGTGTCACCTGGCACCGTGAAGTCGCGCTCACGTCGCAGCGCGCTGAGGATCTCCACGGTGATAGCATCGGAAAAATACTCCTGCGCCGTGTCGCCGCTGAGATTGATAAACGGCAGGACGGCGATCGCTTTGTCGGAGAGCGGCACGGGCGTAGTGGCAGCGGCAACCGAAGGCGGTGCAGGTGGAGCCGGTGCTTTGCGCGTGAGAAAATACGCCCCCGCGCCAAGCACGACGAGCGCCGCGGCCGCCGCCGCGAGCGGCCAACGCGCCGCGCGGCGCACGGGCTGGCCGGCTTGCAACCGCTCCAGATCCGCGAGCAGCGCCGTCGCATCGCGGTAGCGTTTCTCCGGCGCGGCTTCGCACGCGCGCAGGATCACTTCGTTCAGGGCGAGCAGCGCGCGGTGATCCGGAAGGCGGGACAGATCGGACGGCAATTGCGGGAAGTCCTGCCGGTCGAGGCCGGTCGACAGCTCGTAAAGCACTTTGCCGAGCGCAAACACATCGGCGCTCGGCGAGCCCGGACCCTCGGGCGGGACAAAACCCTCCGTGCCGACGAAGGTCTGCGCGCTTGACGCGGGTGCCACCAGCCCGATGTCCGC
>JACRKC010000119.1 GCA_016235555.1 Verrucomicrobiota bacterium | reverse complement strand
TTTTTGATCTTCCGATCCCACTCGTCACCCCCGCGCAGCTCGTCGAGGTCAAACCACACTTCCACCCCCGCGCCCCGCAACGCCTCCGCAATGCGCCGCACCGCCTCCCCGTCCTGCGAGGCATAGCTGAGGAAGACCGCGGCTGGCGGGCGATCGGTCATGGTGTGGGCGCGGCCCATAACGCCCCAGCCCGGCCCGCGACGGAAGCATTTTTTGCGCACGGGCCGACCGCCCTGTTTTCGAAAAAATCGTTTTTTTTGCAGCTTTTTGAAAGAACACCCGTCCAGCCCGCGTATTGTCAGTAGTGAAGCACGCCACTTTCTCCACCCTGTCCCGCTTCAACTGGAGTTTCCGAGGTTCCTGAAGGTCCAGCTTCGAAAGTTCTTCGAGTGCCTCGGTGCCCTGCCGGTGGGTTCATAGATCCGCCGCCGGCAGGGCAAAATCTTTTCCGCGTGGCGCCCGCGCCTCCGTCAGCCGAGCTGCTCGCGCAGCTTTGCGACCTCGTCCTTGAGCTGCTTCGTGAGGCGGTGGCCGATGACGTAGACCGACGCCGGGTTGATCCCGAGTTCCTTGGACACTCTCAGCACCGGCCATTGCTGGCGCACATAGAGCTCGAACACCTGGAAATGCCGCGGCTTCACCTGCCGCGCCAGCCGGTCGAGCGCGGCCGCCAGCACGTGCTGCTGCCACTCGCGATCCCATTCGTCCTCCTCGGACTGGGGCGCCGGAACCCGCTCGATCGTTGCCGTGCCGGTGCCCGTCGCGTCCATGGGCTTCACGCCGTGCCCTTGGATCGAGAGTTTTTGCAGGCTCTGAAACTTGTCCGTGATCCGCCAGTGCGTCAGTTGCATCAACCAGCCGCGAAACGACCCGCGGTTCCGGTCGTGTTCGAACTCCTGGATCGTCTCCGCCACCCGCTTGAACACGTCCTGCGCCACCTCCTCCGCATCGGCGTGCGACAGGCCCGAGCGGCGGGCGCGGCCATGGATGAGCCGGCGGTAGAGCCGGTGAAATTCCTCCCAACTCGCGCTGTCCGCGGTGTTGCGCACGCGAAACAGGAGCGTGGGGCGCGTGACAAGCGAGGTGCCGGGATGGTCTTTCACGGAGCGGTGGTGGGAACGGTGAGACAGGTTTCTTTCAGAAAATACCCTCCGCAGAAAATCTGAAATTTTTGAAAGAACGTCACCGGGCCGGGCGTAAGGCGCCCCATGTCTTCCGCTGCCCCGCTCCCCCACCCGGCCGTCCGCGCCGGTCTCTTCCGCACCGCGCCGGTCCTCGCCCTCTGGGTCACCACCGCGCTCTCCGCTTCCGCCGCCCGGCCGACCTTCGACGGCGGCAAGCCACCCGCCTTCCCCGACGAGCACCACGTCCTCAACGGTTGTTACATCTCCACCGGCGCGTTCATCACCCGCTTCCTGGCGGACCACCCTGCGGAGCGCGCCTGCCCGCTGACGGTCGACGTGCCCGGCTTCCACGGCCTGCACACCATCGCGCTGCTCAGTTGGCGCGGCGACTGGTGGGGCCGCGACGAGTATTGCGGCGTCTTCCCGTTGTCGCGCGACGTGGCGGCCAACCCCGAACCCGCCGCCCTCCGCCGCCGCGCCGAGGACGCCCTCGGCCGCCACGCGCGGAACGAAGTTCGCGCCGGCCGCGCCGTGCGCGCGCCCGCCCCGCCGCGCACCCTGCCGGTCGCCGAGCGGGCGCAGATGATCTCCACGGCCGCCGCCGCGCTGCCTTTCGCCAGCGAAGTGTTCTGGGTGGCGGGCGGGCGGGACGAGTTCCCGGTGCTGTTCTTCCGCCCGGCCCCGGACCAGGTCGCGGTCTATGAACCCATCACCGGCACCAGCCGCGCCGAATGCAAAAGCTCCGACCACGCCGGCATCGTCCGCTTGATCGCCGAGCGCCTCGGTTACCGCGTCGACGCCGTGCGCGCCGACTTCACCGCCCCCGCCGGCGCCCTCGTCGCCTCGGCCGGCGCCGCCCGTCGCGAACTCGCTCGTTGAGCCCGGCCCCCCGCAGACCTTCACATGAAAACGCTCACCCTCGACCAAACTCCGGCCGCTCCCGCTCCGCCGATCCGGACGTCCGAACAGTTCCTCGCCGTCCGCGCCCCCGGCCGCATCGACCTCGTGGCGCTCGACGACCTCCTCTACGTGGAAGGCTCCGACAAATACGCCGAACTCGTGCTCGCGAACGGCCAGCGCAAATTCTACGACCGCTGCCTCTCGCGCGTGGAGGCCGTGCTGCCCCCTTCGTTCGTGCGCATCCACAAATCCTACCTCGTCCGCTTCAATGCCGTCTCCCGCCTCATCGTGCAGCGCGGCAGCCGCTACTACGCCGAACTGACAACCGGATTGCGTCTCCCCATCGGACGCTCGCGTTACGCCCGGGTGAAATCGCGTTTGCTCTGAAAGGTGGAGCGCGTTGACCCCTGTCAAGCCGCTCCACCCTCAGCTCCGATAGTCCGCGTTCTCGCTCACGTATTCGTGCGTGAGATCGCCGCCGAGGACGGTGGCGGAGGCGACGCCGTTGCCGACGTCGACTTCGAGTTCCACGCAGCGCTCGTGGCGCGGGAAATCGATCGGCGCGGAGAACACGCCGTCCTTGCTGGGCGCACTCGCGTAGAGCTCGGCGCCCTTCAGGTGCGCGACGAGGGCGTTTTCCTTCTCGGGATTCAGCTGGAACGCGCCGTTCGCGAAAATCTCCACGCCGCCCATCTTTGCGCGCAGCTTGGAGAGGTCGGCTTTCACGCCCGAGGCGCCGACGTATTTGCCGATCGCCTGGACGAGGCGGCCGACGTTCGGGTCGTTGCCGGCGACGGCGCACTTGAAGAGCGGGGCGTTGACGATCGCTTTGCCGAGCGCGCGGGCGAAGGCGAGGCTCGCGGCGTTGGTCACGGCCACACGAATCACGTGGCGCACGCCCTCGCCGTTGCGCACGACATCCTCTGCGAGATCGCGGCAAACGGTGTGCAGGCCGCGCTCGAAGGCCCCGAGGTCGTGGCACGGCACGCGCGAAGAGGAAACGAGGGCGACGGTGTCGGAGGTGCTCGTGTCGCTGTCGATGCTGATGGCGTTGAAGCTCGCATCGATCACGCGCGCGAGCATCGCCCGGAGATCGGCGCGCGGCACGGCGACATCGGTGAGCAGATAGACGAGCATGGTCGCGAGGTTGGGCTCGATCATGCCGGCGCCCTTGGCGATGCCGACGATGCTGCCGCCGCCCGGCAGGTCGGCGCGGCGGATCTTCGGATAAAGGTCCGTGGTGACGATGCCCTCGGCGGCGGGCAGGATCGAACCCGGAGCGAGCGCGGCGACCGCCTGCGGCAACGCGCCGATCATGGCGTCGGCGGGCAGCGTCCAGCCGATCACGCCGGTCGAGCTGGGCAGAATCTGCCTGGGGGAAAGCTTGAGCAATCGCGCGGCCTCGGCGCAGACCCGTTCGGCCGTCTCGACGCCGCCCGGCGCGCACACGTTGGAAATCTTGTTGTTCACCACGATCGCGCCGAGCGCCGGCTCCTTCAGGCGTTGGCGGCCGACGATGATCGGCGCACCGGGAAACGCGTTCTTGGTGAAGACCGCGGCGAAGTCCGGCGTCGCCTGATCGAGCGCGATGATCGTCAGCGTCATCTTCGCCGGCTTGGGCGTCTCGATCGGCACGAAGTCGAAGCGGGTCGTGCCGACGCGGAAGCCGGCGGGAAGCGCGGCTTGCGAAGCGAGCCACGCGCGATGTTCGTCGCGATGCTGGAACGAGAGGCTGGTGCTGGGCACGCGAGAGAAGTGGCAGGCTGCGGCGTGGAGTGAAGAAGAAATTTCCGTAGCCGCGAGCGTGAGCGAGTGGTCAGCGCATCCACTCGCTCACGCTCGCGGCTACCAACCCAAAAAAATTTTTATGGAAATGCGCGACGCGTGTGCCTTATTCCACGCAACGATGAACGTCGCTGAAGTCACCGCCAAAGCCAAAGTCCTGCTCGAGGCCTTGCCCTACATCCAGGATTTCCGCGGCTCCACCTTCGTGATCAAATATGGCGGCAGCTTCATGGACGATCCCGATCCGGTGTCGCGGGGCCGCGTGGCGCGCGACATCGCGTTTCTCGCGGCGGTCGGCATCAACGTCGTCGTCGTGCATGGCGGCGGCAAGGCGATCACCAAGGCGATGGCGGAGTCGGGCTTGAAGGCGAATTTCATCAACGGCCTGCGCGTGACCGACGAGGCGACGATCGCGATTGTGAAGAAGACGCTCGACGAGATCGTGAACAAGGATGTGTGCGAGGCTTTCGCCAAGGCCGGCGGCAAGCCGCGCGGCATGCCCGGCGACAGCGTGCTCGTCTGCCAGAAGTTGAATGTCGACGACGATGGCAACCCGGTCGATCTCGGCTTCGTGGGGGACGTGACCGAGGTGAAGGTGAAACTGATCAAGAAGGAGATCGCCGACGGTTTCGTGCCGATCATCTCACCAGTGGCCGAGGGCCTCGATAACAAGCCCTACAACATCAATGCCGATGTCGCCGCCGGCCGCGTGGCCAGCGCGCTGCGCGCCCGCCGGCTGGTCTACATGAGCGATGTGCCCGGCCTGTTGTCCGATCCGAAGAATCCCGATTCGCTGATCTCGACGCTCAAGACTTCGCAGGTGGACGACCTCAAAAAGAAAGGCGTGGTCGACAAAGGCATGCGCCCGAAAGTTGCCAGCGCCGTGCGCGCGCTCGAGGAAGGCGTGCAGCGCGTGCACTTCATCGACGGCCGCCTGCCGCATTCCTTGTTATTGGAGATTTTCACCGACCAGGGCATCGGGACGGAAATTGTGCAGGGTTAGTAACCACGAATGGACACCAATCGACACGAATCCAGGCCGACTGTGACGTTGGCCGGATGAACTTCGGTTGAATTCGTGTTCATTCGTGTCAATTCGTGGTTTCAAAAATGACTTCCCCTTCGATCGTCCGCACTTCCACCGCCGAGCTCTACGACGCGCATGTGATGAAAAACTATGCGCGCGCCCCCCTGACGCTCGTGCGCGGCCGCGGCACGCAGGTGTGGGACGACGCGGGCAACAGCTATCTCGATTTCACGTCGGGCATCGCCGTGAGCGCGCTCGGTCACTGTCACCCCCACTGGGTCGCCGCCGTGCAACGGCAGGCGGGCGAGCTCATCCACGTCAGCAATCTTTTTCGCAATCCGAACCAGGGCGAACTCGCCCGGCGCATCGTCGGCTACGCGGGGCCGGGCCGGGTGTTTTTCTGCAACAGCGGCGCCGAGGCCGATGAGGGCATGCTCAAGCTCGCGCGCTTGCACGGCGTGAAGAAGGCCGGTGGCGAGGAGGGCAGGTGCTTCAAGGTGCTCGTCGCGAAGAACGCGTTTCACGGCCGCATGTTCGGCGGCATGAGCGCGACGCCGCAGGAGAAGATCCAGAAAGGCTTCCGTCCACTGGTGTCGGGCTTTGCGGTGGGTGAACTCAACAACGTCGAGTCGTTCAAGGCGCTGATCGACGATTCGACCGCGGCGATCCTGCTCGAAACCATCCAAGGCGAGAGCGGCATCAATCCGTGCACACCGGAGTTTTTGCAGGGCATCCGCCGGCTATGCGATCAGCACAATCTGCTGCTGCTCGCCGACGAGGTGCAGTGCGGAGCGGGGCGGACGGGAAAATTCTACGCGATCGAGCACGCCGGCGTGCGGCCGGACGTGATCGCGATGGCCAAGGGCCTCGGCGGCGGCTTCCCGATCGGTGCGATCTGGGCGGGCGAGCGCGCGGCGGAGCTGTTCCAGCCGGGCAATCACGGCACGACCTTCGGCGGCACGCCGCTGGCCTGCGCGGCGGCGCTCGCGACGCTCGATGTGATCGAGCAGGAACAACTGCTGGCGCACGTGACGCGCACGAGCGCGGCGTGGCACGAAGCGTTGCACGCGCTGGCGAAGGATTTCCCGCAGCACATCGTGGCGGTGCGCGGCAAGGGCTTCCTCGTCGGCATGCAGATGGCCGCCGATCCGGGGCCGTGGATCGTGGCCCTGCGTGACCGCGGACTCCTCGCGGTGAGTTCGGGCAACAACGTGATCCGCCTCCTGCCGCCGCTGAACGCGACCGCGGGCGAGCTGGCAAAATCGGTGGAAATCTTCCGTAGCGCGCTGACGGCCAAAGGCTAGCCAGACGGGCGATTTTTCACTCGTGGCGGGGGCATTCGTTGCCCATACCTGCACGTTTCCCATGAAGCACTTCCTCAAGGAAACCGACTTCACGGCGTCCGAATTGCCGGCGCTGTTTGCGCTGGCGCGCGAGTTCAAGGCGAACCGCGGGCGCCATGCGCGGCCGCTGGCCGGCCAGACGTGGGCGATGATTTTCTCCAAATCGTCGACCCGCACGCGCGTGTCGTTCGAGGTCGGCATCCATGAACTCGGCGGCAATCCGCTGTTCCTGAACAAAAACGACATCCAGATGGGCCGCGGCGAGACCATCGCCGATACGGCCCGGGTGTTGTCGCGCTTCGTGCATGGCTTGGTGGTGCGCACGTTCGACCACGCCGAGGTCGAGCAACTCGCCGCGCTGGGCAGCGTGCCGGTGATCAACGCGCTCACCGACCTCCTGCACCCGTGCCAGATTTTTGCGGACATGCTGACGCTGGCCGAGCGCTGGGCTGGTCCCGGCGGCGATCTCGTCGGTGCGCTGCGCGGCCGGAAAATCGCGTTCGTGGGCGATCGCGGCTGCAACGTCGCCAACTCGTGGATCATGGGCGCGAATCTCCTCGGCATGAAGATCGCGCTGGCCGGTCCGCCGGGCTTCGACGCGGCGCCGGAGTTCGATCAATTGCTCGCGCGGGAGGGCTACGCGAAGGGCTACGAGTTCACCACCGATGCCTACCAGGCGGTGACGGACGCGGATGTCGTCTACACCGACGTATGGGTGAGCATGGGCAAGGAGGAGGAGACGGCGGAGCGCATCCGCGTGATGACGCCGTTTGCGGTCACGCCGGAACTGTTCCGCGCCGCGAAACCGGACGCCTATTTCATGCACTGCCTGCCGGCGCATGCGGGGCAGGAGGTGGCGCAGGAAGTCCTCGACGATCCGCGCTCGATCATTTTCGACCAGGCGGAGAACCGGCTGCACATGCAGAAAGCGATCCTCGCGACGCTGGCGGCGGCGAAGCGGTGAGGCGATGAAGTGGCACGGGGCTCCCGACCCGTGAGGCACGATCAGTCGAGCCACGGGTCAGGAGGCCCGTGCCACCCACTACTGTTCGAGAATGTAGGTCACGCGGTTCGAGGACACTTTTTGAAAGTGCCCGGTCGAGAGATCGCCGTCGTCGAGCTTGGCGTCGATGGCGGCGAGTTGGGCGTCGCTGGCGGTGAAGTTCTGAATCGAAACCCCGGCCAGGACGGAACCGAGGTTGCGGTCCCAGTTCCACCGGCCGCCGATGCTGGTCGTGGCGGACCACGTGCCGGCCTTGAAATCGCCGCTCATGCCAGTCGGGACCACGCCGGCGGAGACGTTGGGCGGCCAAGTGCCGTTTTGGGCGGCGAAGGTCTCGAAGGCTTGGGTAAACACACGAAAATCGCTGATCGTGCGGCTGGATTGCGCGGCCTGTTGCACGCGTTGGAAGGCCGGGATCGCCAGCGCCGCGAGGACGCCGATGATCACGACGACGATCATGATTTCAACCAGCGTGAAAGCCGCGTGGAGGCGCGGTGCCGGCCGGGGTGGGGAAGAGTTCATGGTGGAGGGCGGACATACGGGGATGATGGATGATATGCGACTGACCGGCCGATGCTGCGGACGGCGGGCCGATCTCGCAATTTCGCCAAGGTAAACGCCCCATGAAAAACCGGGGCAGGCTGTGCCGCCCTGACGGCGTTTTTCCCTTTGCCCCGCGCCGGGCGGAGTCCCCACACTCATTGCTCGCTATGAAAATCGTCCTCGCTTACTCGGGCGGCCTCGACACGTCCGTCATCGTCAAATGGCTCCGCGAAACCTACGACGCCGAAATCGTCACCTTCGCGGCTGATATCGGCCAGGAGGAGGAGCTGCGCGGCCTGCCGCAGAAGGCGCGCGCGACCGGTGCGTCGAAGCACTACACGCTCGATCTCACGGAGGAGTTCGCCCGCGACTTCATTTACCCGATGATCCGGGCCAACGCGATTTACGAGTGCCAGTATTACCTCGGCACCTCGATCGCGCGCCCGCTCATCGCCAAGGCGCAGGTCGACATCGCGAAGAAGGAAAAAGCCGACACCGTCGCGCACGGCGCCACGGGCAAGGGCAACGACCAGTGCCGCTTCGAGCTCACCTACATGGCGTTGAATCCGCGGCTCGCGATCATCGCGCCGTGGAAGCTGGAGAATTTCCGCGAGAAGTTCCCCGGTCGCGCCGAGATGATCGAGTATTGCGTGGCGAACAAGATCCCGGTCGAGGCCTCGCTCAAGAAGCCCTATTCGATGGATCGCAACCTCCTTCACATCTCCTACGAGGCGGGCATCCTCGAGGATCCGTGGTTCGACCCGACGACCAAGGAGAACAAGGGGATGTTCAAGCTCTCCGTCTCGCCCGAGGACGCGCCGAACAAGGCGGAATACGTCGAACTCGACTTCGTGAAGGGCAACTGCGTCGCCGTGAACGGCAAGAAGCTCTCGCCCGCGGGCGTGCTGAAGGCACTCAACAAACTCGGCGGCAAGCATGGCATCGGCCGCGTCGACCTCGTCGAGAATCGTTTCGTCGGCATGAAGTCGCGCGGGGTCTATGAGACGCCCGGCGGCACGATCCTCATGCACGGCCACCGGCAGGTGGAGTCGCTCACGATGGATCGCGAGGTGATGCACATCCGCGATGCGCTGATCCCGAAATATGCCGAGCTGGTCTACTACGGCTTCTGGTTCGCCCCGGAGCGCGAAGCGCTGCAGGCGCTCGTGGACGAGAGCCAGCGCTACGTGACCGGCACCGTCCGCCTCAAGCTCTACAAGGGCAACATCATCACATGCGGCCGGAAGTCGAAGTATTCGCTCTACGACATGAATATCGCGTCGATGGAGGGCGTGAAGAGCTGGTATAACCAGACCGATGCGACCGGCTTCATCCGCCTGAACGGCCTGCGCCTCCGCGCGCGCAACCTCGCGCAAGGCGGGCCGAAGGTCTGAGGCGGCAGAGCGAATCGAAATCGTAGCCGCCGACGTGAGGAGGCTGGCCGCAAAGGAAACATGGCACGCACCAGCCTCGTCACCTCGGCTGCTACCGGCTCAGGCGTCGTGCTGAAACGCCGCGAATTCCTGCAATGCTCCGCGGGGTTCGCGGCGTCGGCTTTGCTGGCGCGCGCAGCGACGGCGCCGTCCGCGTCCCCGTCGCCGATGAAAGCCGTCGTGATCGGGCACACCGGGCGCGGCAACTTCGGCCACAATCTCGACGCGATCTTCGACGGCGTGCCGGGGGTGGAACTCGCCGCGTTGGCCGATGCGGATGCCGCGGGGCGAGCGAAGGCACAGCAACGCACGAAGGTGCCGCGGGCTTACGCCGACTACCGCGAGATGCTGGAAAAGGAGCGACCGCAACTCGTGTCGGTGGCGCCGCGCTGGACCGACCAGCACTTCGCGATGGTGAAGGCCGCGCTGGAGGCGGGCGCGCACGTTTACTGCGAGAAGCCGTTCACGCGCACGCTGGCCGAGGCGGACGAGCTGCTCGCGTTTGCGGCGAAGCGTGGGCTGAAGATCGCTGTCGCTCATCAGGGACGGGTCGCGCCGAGTATTTTGCTTCTAAAGCGACAGCTGGACGAAGGTGCGATCGGCGAACTCCTGGAGATTCGCGTGCACGGCAAACAGGACAAACGCGCCGGAGGCGAAGATCTGCTCGTGCTCGGCACGCACCAGTTCGACCAGGTGCGGCTGTTTGCCGGCGACGCGCTCTGGTGCAGTGCACGCATTTTGCAGGGCGGGCGTGAAGTCACGCGAACGGATGCACGTGCTGCGACCGAGGACATCGGCCCGATCGTGGGCGACGAGGTCGAGGCGATGTTTGCGATGACGAAGGGTGTGAACGTGCGCTACACGAGCCGGGCGAAGAGCGCGGCGATGTTGGGGCCGTGGGGGATGGAACTCATCGGCGCGAAGGGCAGCGTGCGCATCCTGAGCGAGGTTTATCCGCAGGTGTTGTGGCCGACGTCGAGTGGTGTCACGATGGACGGAGAGGCGCGCACGTGGCGGCCGAGAGCCGGGGAACCATCAGCGACGGCCACCGCGGCGGACCGGGTGTTTCCGGCGTGCAACCGGCGCGTGGTCGACGACTGGCTGGCGGCGATCCGCGAGAACCGCGAGCCGCTGTGCAGCGGCCTGGCGGCGATGAAATCGCTGGAGATGATCCATGCGGTGTTCGCGGCGGGCATCTCGCGCGGGCGGGTGGAGCTGCCGCTGAAAAACCGGCAGCATCCGCTGGCGTGAGGTGGGCAGGCGCGTCCCTGCGCCTGCATTTCGATTCCCTTGCGATTTGCGAATGCCGGCACGGGGACGTGCCGGCCCACCTTTTCAGAACAACCCGCGCGCCACCACGCCGACGGCGGTGATCGGGCCGGCGTCGTCGAAGCCGTCGAGCGCGCGGTCGGCTTTCTTGAGCACGGCCTTGGCGTCCTTCACGAGGCTGTCATCGGTCAGCAGTTTGCCGATGGCACCTTCGCCGCGGGCGATCTTGTCGGAGAGGGCGCGGAGGTTCTGCGTCGTAGCGCGGAGGTCGGCGCTGACCTTCTCGTCAAACACGAGCGTGCCGAGCGGGCCTTTGCCGGACTTGACCTGATCGATGATGGTCTGGGCGTTGGCGACGAAGTTCTTGGCGTCGCCGGCGGCGGCCTTGATCTGGTCGACGCTGGCTAGAAGCTCGTCGTGGAGTTTGGGATCGTTGACGAGCCGGCCGAGGGTGCCTTCGCCCTTGTTGATGCGGTCGGTGACCTGCTGGAGGTTGGTCATGGTGGCACCGATCTTCTCGCGGTTTTCGGTCACGAGGGTGTCGACCTTCTTGATGAGGCCGGGGTTGTTGGCGTCGCCGCTGAGCGCGCCACTGAGGCTGCCGAGCGCATCCTCAAGTTTGGTGCCGAGGGAGCTGAGTTTCTCCATGACGGCGCCGAGGTCCGGGGTGGCTTTGGTGCGGATTTCGGCGCCGGGGCGGAGTTCACCGGCCGTGGCGGTGCCGAGGTCGACGGAGATGAAGTTGGTGCCGATGAGGCCGGACATGACGATGGTGGCGGTGGCGTCGGCCCTGATCTTGACCCCGGTGTCGATGCGGAGGATCGCCTCGGCGCGGCGGCCGCTGGGCGCGAGGCGCGTGCCCTTGACCTCGCCGATGCGCACGCCGGCCATGCGGATCTCGTCGCCCTCCTTGAGCGACTGGAGGCTCTCGAAACCGGCGATGAGCTCATAGCCTTTGTCTTTGAAAACCTTGCCGCCGCTGAGGGTCTCGAAGGTCACCCAGATCAGCGCGACGCCGAGGAGAAAGAAGAGCCCGACGCGGGCGGTTTGTTGCGAGTTGTTCATGCTTGGGTCTCCAGTTGCTTAAAGCGGGGATTCTGCAGGTCGATCTGCGGATTGAGGAAGTCGGCGACGCGCGAGTCCTGCGGGGTGCGCAGCTCGGCCGGTTTCCCGAGGAAACGGAGCTGGCCGCCCATGAGGATGCCGACCCGGTCGGCGATGCCTAGGGCGAGGTCGCGGTCGTGCGAGACGACGATACTGGTGACATGATACTGCTCCTTCAGGGTGGCGATGATCTCGGCGATGGTGGCGGACATCACGGGATCGAGTTCGCTGGTGGGCTCGTCGTAGAGCATGAGCTGTGGCTCCATCACGAGGGCGCGGGCGATGGCGACGCGCTTCTTCATGCCGCCGGAGAGCTCGGACGGGAATTTGTTCGCCGCGTTTTCGAGCGAGAGGATTTGCAGCGCGCGCATGACCTTCTCGCGGATGCCGGCTTCGTCGGCGAGCTGGTGCTCGCGCGGGTAGAGCGCGAGATTGTCGTAGACGGAGAGCGAGTTGAAGAGCGCGCCGGCCTGGAACACGAGGGCCATGCGGACTTTCTCGCGCGTGGTTTCGTCGGCGGCATCGAGGCCGTCGACGGTCACCTTGCCCGAGGTCGGCAGCTCGAGGCCGACAATGTGTTTCAGCAGGACGCTCTTGCCCGAGCCGCTGGGGCCCATGAGCACAAAGATCTCGCCGGGCGGGACGTGGAACGAGACGTGTTTGAGCACTTCGAACGTCCCGAAGCTCTTGCACAAGTCGTCGATCGTGACGCCGACGGCGGGCGTCGCGGCGTCGCTGAACGGGTTGCGGGTGGAGGAGACGGACGCAGGCATCGGCTAGGCGAGGACGCGCGTGACGAAGAAGTCGAGCACGAGGATGAGGATGAGCGAGACGACGACCGCGCGGGTGACGGCGGCGCCGATCTCGCGGGGGCCGCCGCGGGTGTTGAGACCGACGTTGCAGCAGACGAGCACCACGACGAAGCCGAAGATCTCGGCCTTGATGAGGCCATTGAGCACGGAGTCGAAGTGCATGTATTGGCGCATGGTCGCGAAATAGGACTCCGGCTCGATCGCGATGAAGTGGGTGTATTTGGAGATGATCGCGCCGCCGAACCAGCCCACGAGGTCGGCGACGATGGTGAGCACCGGCATCATCACGGCGACGGCGGCGAGGCGCGGGAGGACCAAAATGCGCGCCGGCGGGATGTTCATGGTCACGAGCGCGTCGATCTCCTGATAGACCTTCATCGACGCGAGTTCGGCGGCGATGGCGGAGCCCACGCGGCCGGCGAGCAGAATGGCCGCCATCACCGGCGCGAGTTCGCGGGACATGGAGACGCCGACGAGCAGTCCGATGAACTGCTTCGCCCCGAAGTCCTTGCCGGCAAAACCCGACTGTAGCGCGAGCACGCTGCCGATGAAGAAACTCAGGATCGCGACGATGGGCAGCGTCGTGTAGCCGATCAGGTAGCACTGCTCGATGAAGCGTCCGAACTGCCGCGGCAGCGTCCTGGTATAGGACAACGCGCGCGCCAGCAGCAGCAGGGTGCTGCCCAGGCCTTCGAGTGCATCGGTGAGGAGTTTCATGTCAGCGGCGGTCGGTCGAACCAGTAGTCGGTTTTGCGGGAAAATCTAACCAGAAGAACTTCCAGCCGGCGCCGCCCGCCCCGCGGCGGAGGCCGAGCAGGCCGTTGCCGAGCGCGACGCGCCGCTCCTCGCCCTGCGCGCTCACGCTGAACAGCGGACCGAAGTGGAACTCGCGGCGGGCCGCGGCCTCCTGTTTTTCCCACGTGATGCCGTCCCAGAGCAGGGAGAGGCGGGCGTCGCCGGGCGCGCGTTGCTCGTAGCGACCGAGGGCGAAGAGTGGCGACCAGGTGTCGTGCACGTGATCGAGTTGCGGGAAGAAAACGGCCAGCGGGCTGAGAAACTGGAGTTGCCGGCGGCCCGCGCCGTTGTCCCACGTGCTGAGCAGCGGCCAGTAATGCGTGAGCGCGGCGGGAGCCGTGCGAGGGTGGGTGAGGCTGCGCTGCTCGTGCGTCCAGTAGAGAAACCACAGGAGCTGCGTGCGGGAGTGCGCGATGGCCTCGTCCTGCCAGTGCGCGTGGCGCACGAGCGGCCAGGCGAGCCAGGTCTTGTCGTAGCCCTTGATGACCGAGTGCGTGTAGAACGGCGCCCAGCGGTTGACGTAGTGGCCCTCGCCGCGGCCTTGCACGAGCAACGGCCAGAACCAGCGGATTTCGGAGTAGTTGACCGGGCGGTTGCGCTCGGTGTGGCCGAAAAACGGCCAGCCGAAATCTTCGCCGACGTAGCCCGGCCCCTCGGCGCGCGCGAAAAACGGCAACACGCCCGCGCGGCGCGTCGGCCGTGTGCCCGGCGGATCGTCGGGGCCCGGGTAGCGGATGCTCTCGTAGGCGAAGGGCCAGAGCCAGTAGCGGTCGCGCGACACGCCGGGACGTTCGACCGAGCCGTAGAGCGGCCAGAGCGCAAAGCCGGTTGCGGCGCCGCGCGTCACGCGGACGAACGGCCACGGCGTCGAGGTGGTGACGGCGCCTTTCTTTTCGTTTTCGACGTAGAGCGGAAAGAGCGTCCACGACAGGCGCTCGAAGCCGAGCCGCCCGCGCACCGTGCCCGCGATCGGGAAGAGCGCGCGGTATTGCTGCTCGGGTTCGCCGGTGGTGCGCGAAAACCAGAACGGCCACACGTCGAACGTCTCCTGCGTGCCGAGCAGGCTTCCCGGCTCCGCTGCGCCCGGACGGCGGGCGGTGCGGTTGATTAGCTTGAAGACGCTCCACGACGCGATCTCGTCGTCGGCCTTATAGCTGAAAAGCGGGTAGAGAAACGTGGCGGAGCGGAAGTCGCCGCGCGCATCGGCCGTTTGCACCCAGAATGGCCGGAAACCCGCGGTCGTTGCTCCTTCAGCGGCGGGCCGGGCAAACCACAGCGGCCCGGCGCCGCCCAGGGCCACGATGTTCCCCGCGGCATCCGTCCGCTCGACGTAGAACGGCCACCAGTTTCGCTCCCGCTCCTCGGCGCGCACGGCGGAGGCGACGGCCAGAAGGCCGAGCAGCGCAGTGGTTCGGAGGGAGTTCATGGTGCAGTGTGGTTGACCCGCGCGCCGAGGCGCCCTGCTACTCCGGGATGAGTCGGCAGCCCCGGAGATGCAGAAAGTCAGGCTCGAACGCTGTCAGGTTGGCGGTCAGGCGCAAATTTTATGTGTCTCCTGTTGGACCGCGCGGGGCGTGCAGGTTCCCGCCAGAAGCTACGTCACACCTTGGACTTGAGATGCCGATTTATACCACGACGCTGGCTCCAGGTTCGATGGCGGCGAACTCGTCCGCCGCCAGACCCGCCGCCGCGCGGGCCGTGGCCAGCGCCTGCACCGGCTCCTCGCGTCCCTCGTCGGTGAGCTGAAACGTGCCCCAATGCATCGCCAGGCTGCGCCGCGCCCGGGTGTCGCGATGCGCGGCCACGGCTTCGGCGGGATTCAGGTGCATCGGCGCCATGAACCACCGCGGCTCGTAGGCCCCGATGGGGATGAGCGCGAGATCGACGGGACCGTGGCGCCGGCCGATCTCGCGAAACAAATCGCCATCGTAGCCGCTGTCGCCGGCGAACCAGATGCGTCGCTGGCCGAGCGTGAGCACGAAGCCGCCCCACAGCCGGTGGTTGCGCGGCGTGGTCAGCCGGTTGGCCCAGTGCTTGGATGGCACGAATGCGATCCCGGCGCCGCGCTCGCGCGCGTGGGCCTGCCACCAGTCGAGCTCGACGATGCGCCGCGCGCCCGCGCGCAAGAGCAGGTCGCCGTGCCGCAACGGCGCGACAAACACAGGGTCGTGCGTCCGGGCGAGCCGGCGCAGCGAGGGCAGATCGCAATGGTCGTAGTGATCGTGGCTGAGGAGCACGACGTCGATGCGCGGGAGCGCCGCGAAGGCGACGCCCGGGGCATGCACGCGCGGCGGACCGAGCCGGCCGAGCGGACCGGCGCAAGGCGAGAACTGCGGATCGGTGAGGAAATTGCCCTGCGCCGTCTGGAGCAGCCACGTGGCGTGACCGATCCACGTCGCCACGATCTCGTCGCCGCGCGGCGCAGGTGGCGGCGGTTGCGGTGTGAGCTCGATCCGGCGGGGCCACGGCGTGGGACGGTGCGACAAGCGCCAGCGGAGGAAATCCTGGAAGCGCCCGGCGATCCTGGCGCCCGGGTAGAAGAAGGTTTTCCCGTTGAAGTGGTCGGAAGGCGGCGGTGTCATGCGGCGTGGATCGGAGAACACGAGTTTCTGGCCGCGGATTACGCGGATGGCGCGGATTTTTTTCGCGCCGGAGGATCGCCGCATGCGCATAAGCGGTGGCGCGGCGCGCGGCATTCCGCTGGCGGTGCCGAAGGGGGACGCGGTGCGACCCGCGACTGATGGGGCGCGGCAGGCGGTGTTTTCGAGTCTTGGCGCGTGTGTTGTGGGCGCCCGTTTCCTCGATCTGTTCGCGGGGAGCGGAGCGTATGGCCTGGAGGCGCTCAGTCGCGGCGCGGCGGGCGGAGTCTTCGTCGAACAGAACGCGAAGGCCGCCGCGTGCGTGAAGCAAAACATCGCCGCGGTCTGCAAGAGCCTCGGTCGCGACGCGCGTGATCTCACCGTGGTGCAGGCTGATGCCCGTGCCGTGCCGCTGGGCGGCGGCAGCGACGTGCCCGACCTCGTCTTCATCGATCCGCCTTACGAGCTCATCGCGGAGATCGCACCGGGCTTGTTCGCGCGGCTGGCGGAGGCGCTCGCAGCGAAACCCGAGGCGCTGGTCGTCTTCGAGCTGCCTGGCGAACTCGAACTCGCGCCAGCCGGGTGGACGCTGTTGAAGCGCCTCGGCAAGGGCGCGCGCCAGCCGACGGTGGCTTTTTTCCGGCGTGCGGCGCCCGCGTGACGATCGGATGACGAGCCGGATTGTGGGTTGCGCGGGGAGAGGTGGCCGGTAGGTTTCCGCCGTATGAAACCACCGACCTTCGAGGAAATCACCACGCGGTTGGCGCAGTGGAGATTTCCCCCCGGAGTCGATGGCGTGGTGGGCATCGCCTCGGGCGGCGTGGTGCCGGCGGCACTCGTGGCGCAACGGCTGGGCGTGGGCCTGCGGGTGATTGCCCTCAGCTACCGCAACGCGGCCAACGAGCCGCAATTCGGTTCGCCGCAGCTCGTCTCGGATGTGCCCGGACTCGGCGGCTGGAAGCGGGTGCTGCTGGTCGACGATTTTTACATGACCGGAAAGAGCTGGCAGGCGGCGCGGGCCGTGTTGCCGAAGCATATCGAGGTGCTGCCGTTCGTGCTGGTGGGTGACGTGGACTTCGCGCTCTTTCGCGACAGCAAGGGCTGCGCCGAGTGGCCATGGCAGGCGGGTTGAGGGAACGAAGGCATACGACCGTGACGAATCGTTCGTGTTGGCTCAAGGTGCTCCTCGCAGTGGGTTGCCTCGCGGCCGTCGCAGCCGCGGCTCCGACGTGGCACGGCGACAAGGAACTGTCGGCGCAGGAACTCGAACGCCAATGGCCGCAGATCGCCGACGCGCAACGGACGCTGCCGATCCGCGGCACGCTGCGGTTTGCGCTCGAAGCGGCGGGGATCGGCTGGCACTCGGAGCGCGTGGCGGCGGCGCTCGGGCGGGCGCGGGCGATGCAGGATTTGGACGCGAAGAGCGCGATGTTTGGCAACTTCAAGTGGCGGAGCGACCATCCGCGCGTGCTCGACCAGAACGGCGTGGAATTTGCCATGCAACTGCTCGGGCTGCTGCGGTCACAACACGCGACGGCGCTCGCACCCGAGGCGCGCGCATTGCTCGACGCGATGATGCTCGACGGCGTGGCCGGGCTGAGCGGCCATTCGGTGCGCATCGAATACACCAACATCTTCGTGATGAAATGCTGGGGGCTCATCGCGGCGGGCGAGGCGTTGGGCCGCGCCGACATCGCGGACGATGGCTACCGGCGGTTCGACGACTGGCTGCGCCACACGGCGCGCCATGGCATCGGCGAATACGGTGCGGTGACCTACTACGGGGTCGATCTGGATTCGCTCGGGCTGATCGCGAAATTTGCGGCCCGCGCCGATGCGCGCGCCAAGGCCGGGACCGCCATTCGCTACCTGTGGGCCGACATCGCGGCGAACTGGTGGGCGCCGGGCGACCGGCTCGGCGGCGCCAACGCGCGGAGCTACGACTACCTGTTCGGCCGCGGCTACCTCGAGGCGCACACGTGGACGGCGGGTTGGCTGCGTGAGCGACCGGGCCTGGAGGGGGCCGGCTGGATCGGCGGCGTGCAACCCAACCAAGTCGTGTTGCGCGAAGCCGTGATGCTGCGGCCGCCGGGCGAATGGACCGAACCAATTCGCACGCAGGTCCCGCGGACCGTAGTGCAGCGCTGGGGCGACAAGCCCGAGCAACGTGCCGTGCACTGGGTCGGGCAGCACGTGAGCCTGGCGTCGTCGGGTGCCTCACGCGGCACGGACGAGCGCACGCTGGTGGCCAATCTCGGCGACTCGCCCGCGGTGCCGCAGCTCACGCTCTTCATGGACGGTCGCGGCGATCCGTTTGGCACGAAGAAGACGGCCAATGCTGCCGGTCAGGCGAAATCCCTGCATCTCACGCCGTTCGTTGCCACCGTGCAGCGCGGAGGAGAGGTGTTGCAATGGCTCGCAGACGAGCCGCGTGGTCCGGGCTCTCGTTACAAGGCCGGCGAACTCGCCTGCTTCCTCACGCATCTCACCGTGCCGCGCGGGGCGCAGCTCTGGACGGGTGAGCGCGTGCTGGCGCCGGGCCGCGAAGCGGCGCCCGCGGTGCTGCCGCCGGGTGCGTCGGTTTTCCTGCGGATGGGCGACGCGGCGATCGCGGTGCGGTTTCTCGTCGCGACCTCGGTCGCCGGCCCGCCGGCCGCGATTCACTGGATCGAAGATGCGCCGGATGGCCCCGCGCGCCGGCTGACGGTGGTGCATGCGACCGCGGAGCCAAAGCCGGGGGATCGCGGGAGCGTGGCGGTCTGGCTGCGGGCGGCGGAGGGGCTCGACGAAGCGGGCTTCGCGGCGTGGCGCCGGGCGTTTGCCGCGGACGGCGCGCAGACCCGCCGGGCCGGGGCGATGGTGTCGCTTGAGGTCGCGGGCGAAGCCGGGCCGTTGCGGATCGAGGCCGATTTTGCGACGCGCGAGCGCCGTGTGCTCGCGGGCGGGGAGCCGGAGGGGCTGTTGGGCGTAAACGGGCGTGACATCGGCCGCGAGTTGCTGGCTGAGTTTGGTGGCAGGTAGCGAGTGGTGGTGGCACCGGTCTCCTGACCCGTGTCCCGTTTGTCACGGGTCGGGAGACCCGTGCCACGTCGGAGTCATCGCC
Source organism: Verrucomicrobiota bacterium (assembly GCA_016235555.1). Classification (GTDB taxonomy): domain Bacteria; phylum Verrucomicrobiota; class Verrucomicrobiia; order Opitutales; family Opitutaceae; genus JACRKC01. Next base: position 36,808 of record JACRKC010000119.1, on the reverse strand, counting down.
TGCTTTTCGCCATGCCATTCCTTACTCCATTTTTCGCCGCCTTCGCGCCGCGCACGCTGGCTTGGGAGGACTATGCGATGCTGGTGCTGTATTTCGCGCTGAACCTCGGCATCGGCTGGTGGTGCGCGCGGCGCAAGCAGGCGTCGAGCGGCGATTTCTTCCTCGGTGGCGGGCGCGTGGCGTGGTGGGCGGCGGCACTGAGTTTCTTTGCGACCGCGACGAGCAGCATCAGTTTCATGGCGCTGCCCGCGCGCACCTACACCACGGACTGGAAATCGTTCGGCTCGGGTCCGGCGCAGGCGTTCGCGGGCGTGCTGGTGGGCCTCTTCTTCATCGAGGTGCTGCGGCGGCTCAAGCTCACCACGATCTTCGGCTACCTCGACCAGCGATTCGATCGGCGTGTGCGGTTGCTCGGCGCGGCGCTCGGCGTGCTGCTCAAGGTCGGCGGGCGCATGAGCGTGGTGATGCTGCTTCCGTCGCTCGCGCTCTCCACGGTGACGGGTCTCAACGTCTACGTGAGCATTTTGCTCATGGGCGTGGTGACGACGTTCTACGCGATGGAGGGCGGCTTCGAGGCGGTGGTCTGGACCGATGTGATGCAGGTGATCGTGACGTATGGCGGTGTGGCCGTGGCGCTGTTTTTCCTTTCGCGCGGCGTCGACGGTGGGCTGATGGGCGTGGCGACCGCGGCCGAGGCGGCCAGCAAGTTCAACACCGTTTCGTGGAAACTCACCGTGGCCGAGCCGACGATGTGGGTTTTTCTGGGGATGTTCCTCGCGCACATTTTCACGCAACTCGGCGACCAGCCGCTGATGCAGCGCATGCTCGCGACCACGGATGCCGCGGCGGCGCGTCGCACGGTCGTCACCGGCAACCTGATCGGACTGACGAGCACGGTGGTGTTTTTCTTCGTGGGCACGTCGCTGTGGGCGTTTTATCGCGCGCATCCGGAGCGACTGGCGGAGGGGCTGCCCAACGACGCGATCTTTCCCTACTTCATCGCCAACGAGCTGCCGCGTGGCGTGGTCGGCTTGATCGTGGCGGGGTTGTTTGCCGCGGCGATGGGAGCGCTCAGCAGCGCGCTCAACTCCACGGCGGCGATCCTCGTGAGCGATTTTCAGATGCTGCTGCGGCCGGACACGCCACCCGAGCAGCAGGTGCGGCTCGCGCGCGGTGCGACGCTGTTGTGCGGCGTGATCGCGATCGGCATGGCGGCGTGGCTTGCGTGGCGCGGCTCGGCGTCGCTGTGGGACGAGTTTCTCAAACTCACGGCGCTGATCGGCGGCGGATTTCCGGGGGTGTTTGCGCTCGGTCTGCTCACGCGGCGGGCGAATGCGCGGGGCGTCTTCCTCGGTGCGCTGGCGAGCATCGCAGTCACGTGGACGGTGCAGACCTGCACGACGACGAGTCCGTTCCTGCATGCGGCGGTGGCGGTCGGCTCGTGCATCGCGATCGGTTACCTCGCGAGTCTGCTGCTGGGCGGGCGCGACGAGAAAAAAGATCTGCGCGGACTCACGATGTGGGATCGGGCGTAGGGGCTGCTTCAAACCGTGTGGGAGGGGCGTTACGCCCCGACGGGTTACGGCACACGTCCTCGGTCAGGGCATAATACCGACGGCTGCTGAAGAATGGACTATGGGGTTCCGTGGGTAGGTCGGGGTTTATCCCCGACATCCGCCGGAGGCGGACACGTGTCGGGCGTAAAGCCCGACCTACGACCATACAGATTTCAACAGCCGTTGGTATAAAGCCCCGCTCACAATTTTCCGGAGCACGGTTTCATGAGTCTGAAGACAGACCCTACCGCGCGAAGGCCGTCTTGATCTGCGCGAGGCTCACGCCGAGCGCGGCGCGGGCGATGGGGTCGAGTTTCGCTTCGTCGCCCTGCAGGTGGATGGTCTGGTGCGTGTGCGTGGCGGATTCGCCGGGCGCGAGCGCGAGGGCGGGTGAGGAGCTTTCGAGTTCGAAGAACTGGCCGAGCTGCTTCGCGCCGGGCGCGGGCGAGCCGTCGTTGTAGCTGTTGATGGCGTCGCCGGCGAACGGCTGCTTTTGGATTTCCCACATCGAGTTGACGTAGTCGGTCACGCCGGAGGGCAGCGTGAACGACACGAGCGTGAGCGTGCGCGAATTCGCGTCGTAGCTGCCGAGCAGCGGCCGGGCGCGGCGTGGCGAGAGGCCGATCTTGCTGCGGTGAGCGGCGTCGGCGCGGAAATAGATCACGCCGTCCTTCACGACGAGGCGATCGGCGGGGACCTTGCCAAAGTAGGTGTCGTTGACGACGGGACCGAGCGACGACGCGGGGCCGGCGGCGAACGGGATGACGACGGTCGCGGTCGGCGACGCGTTGAACATGCCGAGGATCCAGATCGAAAGCAGGCCGGTGTCCCGGCGCCACGGGAGTGTGCCGGTGTTTTTGATCTGGTTGACCGACTGAAACGCCACGGCCGACACGCCGGCGGGCGCGTTGAGCTTGCGGGCGGCGAGAGCGTCGGCGGCGCGGAGCAGTTGGACTTCGCGCTGCACGTCGAGCTTCAGCTGGTGGCCCGAGTAGTTGACGAGGGTGATGGCGCGGCGGAAGGCGGCGCTTTCCGTGGTCTGACTCACGATCTCGAACGATTCCGTGTCGATCGCGGCAGGCGTGAACCAGTGCTCGAGATCGAACTTCGCGCCCTGGGCGAAAAAGATCGAGAACTGGCCGCCCTCGGGCCCGAGCCAGAAACGATCCTCGCCGCCGAACACGTTGATGTGTGGCACGAATTTTCCGGCGGCGATCAACTCGCGGTTCACCCAGCCGTAGCTCGTGCCGCCAGCGCCGCCGGCCGTGCTCGTCATGATGCGCCCCTGCCACGCGGGCACGACGGCGACCTGCGCCTGGCCGCCGGCATCGCTGAGCACGATCACCGTGGTGTGCTTGCGCAGAAACACGAGGTCGTCGCCGAACGTGGCGGCGCTGGCGGCGGGGGCGAGGAGTGAGCAAGTCGCGAGTGGAAGGAAGCGGCGGAGCGAGGTTTTCATCGGGGTGGCGGAGCGACGTTACTTGGTCGGCTCGGCTTTCCAACGATCGATGGGCAGCCGATCGGCGGCGGGCGCGAGCGCGGGGAATTTCTGATGGGGCTCGGTTTGATACCAGTAGGCGGTGGACGAGTAGTCGTCGCCGCGGTCGTTCATCGCGCCGTGCTCGATGGTCACGCGGATCGATTGTTCGAACATCACCGGGTCGGGCAGGTGGAACCGATACATCGAGTGGCGGCCGGTGTAGTCGGGGTGGGCGTTGCCTTTGCGCGAGTAACCGAAGTAGGGGAAACAGTATTCGCGCTGGAGCTGGTTGAAGTTCCACGCGCCGGCGAAGTAGTCCTCGAGGCCGGTGCCGATGAGTGTGGGCTTCGGGTCGCCGTCGATCGTGATCATGTCGTCGCCCTCGCCCCACCAGCCGGTGGCGAGGCCCTGGATGTGCATCACGGTGCCGACGTAGTGGCCGCGGCCGGTGGTCTCCATGATGAGGTAGTTTTTCCTGCCGTCTTGGTTCGGCGCACCGTCGGAGGCCTTGGTGAGCTCGCGATTCCACCACGCGTGGAAGCGGCCCTGCGTGGCGAGGGCGCGCGCGGCGGTGGAGTCGGGCGTGGCGGATTCGTAGTCGACGTAGTAGTAGAACGAACGGATCGGCTGCTGGCCCTGATTCTCGATCTCGAGGCGCGCGCCGCGCGAGAACGGCATCGGGAAAAAGCAGTTGAGCGCGCGATCCGACACCGCGAGTGGCGCGCTGGCCCAGTAGTTGGGTTCGCCGAAACCGAGTCCGAAAAAGTCGCCGATCGGCGCCTCGATGCTCGGCTCGGTTTCGCCGTCCCACCACGCGCGCAGCACGATGCGACGGAGATGATAGCGCTCGGCCGAGGCGATGGTGACCCAGAGGTGCGTGATCGTGCCGGCGCCGTCGATCCGGGCGAGCGTGGCGGTGGCGCCGGGCTTGAGGTCGGAGAGGAAGTCGCGGTTGCCGCCGGTGCGGTCGTAGCTGGAGATGCGCTGGCGTTTGACGCCTTCGCGCAGCACGGGCAGCGAGCGGAGATCGCCGGCGACGGCGGAGACGGGCGGGGGCGTCTGGGCCTGGAGCGCGCCGGCCAACGCGGCCAGCGGGAGGAGGACGAGGGTGGTTTTCATGCGCGGTGCTGGGCCGGGGCGGGAGCGCAGAAACTGACGCGAGCGTAGCGCCGCCGCGCCGTTCGCCAAGGGCGAAGTCGGGCGAAATTTCAGCCGGGGCGCATCTCACTTTTCTGACTGAGGCGGGACGCCTCAGCCACGTGGACGAGGCGTCCCGCCTCGTCGATTGCAGAAAAGTGAGCTGCGCCCTCAGCCGAGGAGGCCCAGCTGGCTGCGGACCAGCGTGAGTGCGGCGATCACCGCCGTCTCGACGCGCAACACGCGCGGACCGAGATGCGCGAGCGTGAAGCCATGTGCGCGCAGCACCTCGCGATCGCGGGCCGACCAGCCGCGTTCCGGACCGATCGCGAGCGCGACGCTGGTGTCATTTGGGCAATGACACACGTGGAGCGGGACAGTGGCTTCGTAGTGATCGAGGGCGACGCGGGTGACTCCGGGGTCGAGCGCGGCAAGCGTTTCGTTGAGCGCGCGGCCGTGCGTGACGGCCGGGAGGCGGGTATCGAAGGCCTGCTGGGCGCCGTCGAGCAGGTGCCGCCGCCATTCGCTGGAGGACCACAAGGTGCTCTGCGCATAGGAGGGCTCGGTTTTCTCCGTGCGGACGAAATGCATCGTGCCGACTCCCAGTGCGGTCGCGTCGCGCAGGATGTCGCGGGCGGTCTGCGGGCGGGGGAGGCCAACGATGAGCGTGATGGGTTCGGGCGGTGGTGGCGCGGCTCCCCATGAGAATGACAATGCGATCGCCTCCGGGCCGATGGCTTCCACCGTGGCTTTGCCGCGCGGCCCGTTGACGAGCCCGCAGTCGAATGAATCGCTGGTGCCCCGGCGCAACACCTCGATGATGTGCGTGGCGCGCGGATCTCGACGCGGAAGTGGCGCGGCGGTTTCGGCTGGTTCGAAGAGGATCAGATTCACGCGAGTCGGTCGATTGGGGCAGGTTGTCCGACGGAGGCAATGCCGTGCCGGGGCCGGGTGCGCTGCGGGCTTGACCGGCCGACCGCACGCGTGAAGCTCTCGGCGCGCCCTGCGGGCGTAGTTTAGTGGTAAAACCCCGCTCTTCCAAAGCGGTGTCGTCGGTTCGATTCCGTCCGCCCGCACCAGCCTTCGCGGGAAGCGCATGGTGCGAAGGCAGACCGGCGAAAGTTTGCGGAAGCGCGGCCCCCGGCGGGCGGTGCGCGGGGCCGGCGGATGACATTCAGTCCGGCCCGCCTACGTATTTTCCCACGGCAGATTTTCGCGGCGCAGGCCGAAAAGGGGGTTGCGAGCCGCTGGGCGTGCCGTTTGGCTGCGGACATGGCACTGATTTCCTCCGCGTCCCCCGCTTCCGCCGGTGCAGGCAAGGGTGCTGCGCCGAAAAAGGGCGGCGTGCAGGCCGCCCAAGCGCTCGCCAAACAAAAGGCCATCGAGAAGAAGTCCAAGAGTTACAAGCTGCCGCTCGGCGAACTCGCCATTTTCACCCAGCAAATCGCGTCGTTGCTCTCCGCCGGCCTCCCGCTGGTGCAGTGCCTGGAGGCCCTCCAGGATCAGACGGAAGACCCTTATTTCCGCGTCGTCATCCGCGATGTGCGTCTGGACATCTCGCAAGGCAACTCGTTCTCGGCTGCGGTGAAGAAGTTTCCGAACTCGTTCAACAACCTGTTCATTTCGATGGTGGAGGCCGGCGAAGCGTCCGGTGGCCTCGCCGAAATTCTGCAAAAGGTGGCCGGCTACTTCGAGTCGACTGTCAAGCTGACCAAGAAGGTGAAATCGGCCATGACCTACCCGGTCGCGGTCATCGGTCTCGCCGTCGCGCTGGTCAACGTGCTGCTGATCTTCGTCATCCCGGTGTTCGCGTCGATGTTCGCGGACTTCGGCGCCAAGCTCCCCGCGCCGACGCAGTTCCTGATCGATTTGTCCAATTTCATGAAGGCGTGGTGGTGGGCCGTCGGTGGTGGTTGCTACGGGGTGTTTTTCTTCGGCAGCCGTTTTGTGAAGACGCCCAAGGGCCGCAAGGTGAAGGACCAGTTTCTCGTCAAGGCGCCGATCTTCGGGAATCTCATTCACAAGATCTGTCTGTCCCGCTTCTGCCGCACCTATGCCACGCTGATCCGCTCGGGCGTGCCCATCCTGCGCACCCTCGAGATCGTGTCGTCGGCCTCCAACACGGTGCAGATCGAGGAAGCCTGCGAGGAGATCGCCAAGCACGTGAGCCAGGGCGGCCAGGTGTCCGAAATCCTGGCGGCCAATCCGTTTTTTCCGCCGATGATGAAGCACATGGTGAAGGCCGGTGAATCGACCGGCAACGTCGACGGCATGATGAACAAGATCGCGGATTTCTATGACACGGAGTGCGAGGCCACGATCGCGGCCCTCACCTCCCTGATCGAGCCGATGCTCATCGTGTTCCTCGGCGTGGTCGTCGGCGGCATCGTCATGGCGATGTTCCTGCCGATCTTCCAGCTCGGTGCGGTCGCCGGCGGGCTGAACTGACGGCGCGCGCAGCGTGAGGTTTGACATCGCCCGGCGTTCCCCGGAGCGTCGTCGGCCCCGACTCATCGCACCATGCCATCCGTCCTCATCGTCGACGACCTCGTCTCCATCCACGAGATGCTCGACGCTGTGATCCAGCCGACGGGATTCACCACGGCCTTTGCCACGGACGGGGAAAAGGGCCTCGCCCGCTACAAGGTCGACAAGTTCGATCTCGTGCTGGCCGACATCGACATGAAGCCGATGGACGGCATCACCCTGCTCAAGCAGCTCAAGCTCTACGATCCGAACTGTGTGGTGATCATCATGACCGCCTACGCGTCGACCGAGAGTGCGATTCAGGCGCTGAAATTCGGGGCGTTCGACTACCTGCAAAAACCGTTCCGTGTCGATGAACTCATCGCAACGCTCCGTCGCGGCATCGAGTTCCGGCAGTTCCAGGCGGAGCGGGCGGCGACGGGTCTGCCCGCGGGAGCGAAGCCCGGGGATATCGAGGGCCGGCTCATCGGCAAAAGCACGGCGCTCAAGAAGCTCATCACCCAGGTCCGGAAACTCGCCACCGTGCGCACCCCCGTGCTGCTCATCGGCGAGAACGGCACCGGCAAGACGGCGGTCGCGGAGATCCTCCACGCCGCGAGCGGCGCCGCGGAGGCGCAGTTCGTGCGCATCGACTGCTCGTTGAGTTCGGACGCCAATTTTCGGGAAGGCCTGATCGGCCAGAACGGCGAGGGCGGCGCCTGGGTCAAGCAGGCCAAGGGTGGCACGCTTTTCCTCCAGCACCTGCAATGCCTCACCGTGCCGGTGCAGAAGGAACTGGTGAGCGTGCTGAAGAACACCGCGCATGGCTTCCGCCTCGTTTGCACGACGACCGTCGATCTCGAGGCGATGACGGACGAGGGCAAGTTCCATGAGGAACTGTTCTACCGCGTGGCGTCGCTACCCGTGCAGACGGCGCCGCTGCGCGACCGGCTCGAGGACGTCCCGCTGCTCGTCAAACACTACTGTGCGCAGGCGACGAACCCGCACTTCGATGCGAAGCTGGTCGAGTTCACCGAGGATGCGCTCAGCGTGATGCAGTCCTACGGCTGGCCGGGCAACCTGACGGAACTGCTCCAGGTGGTCACCAAGATCGCGGCGACGACCGAGACGCGCATCGTCACGCTCCAGCAACTGCCCCTGCGCCTGCGCGAAGTGAAGAGCTGGCCGACGCTCGCCGAATTTCTGCTGGGCCAGGAAAAGCAATACATCGAGCACGTCCTGCACGCCTGCAAAGGTGACAAGGCCGCCGCCGCAAAAGTGCTGGGCGTGGAAGTGAGCAAGCTCGGATAGCGGCCGGCCACGGCGTCCCGGGCCGCGCGCCAGTGCGGCTTGACGGCTACCGTGCCGCTTCGATGTGGGTCACCACTTTGCCGCCGCACACCACCAGGTCGACCGGGTTGCCGCCGAACTCGTAGGCGAGGGAGCGTTCGTCCTTGTGGCGCAGCAGAAGCAGGTCGGCGCGCTGACCGGGCGCGATGGTGCCGCGGTCGTTGAGGCCGAGGAGCGAGGCGGCGTTGACGGTGGCCGCGGCGATCGCCTCGGCGGGCGTAAGCCGGCACGCGCGCACGGCGAGCGCGATCGCGAAGGGCATCGACGAGCACGGCGCCGTGCCGGGATTGAAGTCGGTCGCGAGCGCGAGCAGACCGCCGGCGTCGATGAGTTTCCGGGCACGCGCGTAGCGGCCGTTGATCTGGAAACCGGCGCACGGCAGGATGACGCCGTAGGTGTGCGAGTCGGCGATGGCCTTGAGATCGTCGTCGGTTGATGCCTCGAGGTGGTCGATGCTGCGCGCGCCGAGGCGGAGCGCCTCGGTCACCATGCCGAGCGAGCTGAACTGGTCCGCGTGCACCCGGATCGGGTGATGCTTGCGGGCTTTTTCGAAGAGCTTGACGCAGGCCTCGACGGACCAGCCCATCTTTTCGCAGTAGGCGTCGACGGTGATGCCGGGGAAATCCTTCGCGACCGCCGGCAGCACGTCGCGCACGACCGTGCGCGCAAACTCCTCGGGGTCGCCTTCGGCGGCGTGGCCGAGCAGCGCGGTGGGTTTCACCGTGCCGGGCCAGTCGGTCGCGGCGCGCTGGATGGCGTGGAGGAGATTGAGCTCGTCGTCGACGCGCAGGCCGTAGCCGCTCTTCACCTCGACGGTGGTCGTGCCCTCGCGCAGCATCGCGTCGAGGCGGGTGCGGAGCTGGGCGGCGAGTTGTTTGCGCGTGGTGTCGCGCACGGCGCGCACGGTGGCCTGGATGCCGCCGCCGTTCTGGATGATCTTCGTGTGCGACATGCCGCTCTCCTTCATCTCCCACTCGGCGAGCCGGTCGCCGGCGAAGCAGGCATGAGTGTGGCAATCGACGAAGCCCGGCATGAGCACCCGCCCGCCCGCCTCGATGATCTGGGTGTCCGGCGGTGCCTCGATGGCCGGTGCCACTTCGGCGACCACGCCGTCGCGCACGAGCACGTCGCCCTTCTCGATGAGGCCGAGCTCGCGGAGCGTCGGGCCGCGCCGCGGGCGGTCACCGGTGGCGAGGGTCAGGATGCGGGCGTGGCGGATGAGGAGGGACATTTTGACCGGGGAAGGGTGAGGAAAAGACCCGGGCTGTTGCGGCGCGAGCGCTAACCGCAGGGAATTTTCCCCGCTATGACGGCGCGACGGCGACTTCCCGCTTGCCGCCGGTTTGGGTGCTCTCAACCCTCGGCAAAATCTACGCCCATGCCCAAGCGCACCGACCTGCAGTCCATCCTCATCATCGGCGCCGGACCGATCGTCATCGGCCAGGCGTGCGAGTTCGATTACTCCGGCACGCAGGCCTGCAAGGCGCTCAAGGAGGAGGGCTACCGCGTCATCTTGGTAAACTCCAACCCGGCCACGATCATGACGGACCCGGAGTTCGCTGATGTGACCTACATCGAGCCGCTCACGGTCGAGTTTCTGGAAAAAATCATCGCGGCGGAGCGGCCGTCGGCGCTGCTGCCGACGCTGGGCGGGCAGACGGCGCTCAACCTCTCGATGGACCTGGATAGGCCGGCATCTTGAAAAAATACGGCGTCGAGATGATCGGGGCGAAGCCGCTCGCGATCGCCAAGGGTGAGGACCGGCAGTTGTTCAAGGAGGCGATGCTCAAGATCGGCCTCGATGTGGCGCGCTCGCGGATGGTGAAGTCGATGGCCGAGGCGCAGGCGGCCGCGGACGAACTGGCGATGTTTCCGCTCATCATCCGCCCGTCGTTCACGCTGGGCGGCTCGGGCGGCGGCATCGCTTACAACAAGGAGGAGTTCGATCGCATCGTGGCCAACGGTCTCGATCTCTCCCCCGTGCATGAGGTGCTCGTCGAGGAGTGCCTGCTCGGCTGGAAGGAATTCGAGATGGAGGTCATGCGGGACCACAAGGACCAGTGCGTGGTCATCTGCTCGATCGAGAACTTCGACCCGATGGGTGTGCACACGGGCGACTCGATCACGGTCGCGCCGGCGATGACGCTCACCGACAAGGAATTTCAGGTGATGCGCGACGCCTCGTTCGCCGTCATCCGCGAGATCGGGGTCGAGACCGGCGGGTCGAACATCCAGTTCGCGGTCGATCCCGTGACCGGCCGCATGGTCGTGATCGAGATGAATCCGCGCGTGTCGCGCTCCTCCGCGCTCGCCTCGAAGGCCACGGGTTTCCCCATCGCGAAAATCGCCGCCAAGCTCGCGGTCGGCTACTCGCTCGACGAGCTGCGCAACGACATCACGCGCCTCACGCCGGCGAGCTTCGAGCCCACGATCGACTACGTGGTGACGAAGATCCCGCGCTTCGCCTTCGAGAAGTTCCCGGACGCGGATGCGACGCTCACCTCCGCGATGAAATCCGTCGGCGAGGCGATGGCGATCGGCCGCACGTTCAAGGAATCGATTCAAAAGTGCCTGCGTTCGCTCGAGATCGGCGCGCGTGGCTTCGGCGGCGGCGGCAAGCACGGCGGCGATGACCAGTTCGGCGAGGAGGCGATCAACCAGAAGCTCGGCACGCCGAACGCGGAGCGGATTTTCTACATCCGTCATGCCTTCCGGGCGGGGTATTCGGTCGAGGATATTTTCGATCTCACCAAGATCGACCCATGGTTCCTGCACCAGATGCGGCAGATCTGGGAGATGGAGGAGGAGCTGAAGGCAAGCGCAGCGAGCGAGGGTAGCAGCCGAGGTAACGAGGCTGGTGCGTCAAACTCCAGCCTCCTTACGTCGGCTGCTACGACCGGCAGCCGTTCGGCGTTGGCGACGATCGATACGACGCTGCTCCGCCGGGCGAAGCAGTTCGGGTTCTCCGACGCGCAGCTGGCGCACATCCTGAAAAGCGATATGGCGACGGTGCGGGCCGAGCGGAAGCAGCGCGGCGTCAAGACGACCTACCGGCTCGTCGACACCTGTGCGGCGGAGTTCGAGGCGTTCACGCCTTACTATTACTCGAGCTACGGCGACGAGAACGAGGTCATGCCGCCGAAGGGCAAAAAGAAGATCATGATCATCGGCGGCGGGCCGAACCGCATCGGGCAGGGCATCGAGTTCGATTACTGCTGCGTGCATGCGAGCTTCGCGCTGCGCGAGGCGGGCTTCGAGACGGTGATGGTCAATTCCAACCCCGAGACCGTCTCGACCGACTACGACACCAGCGACCGCCTCTACTTCGAGCCGCTGACGCTCGAGGACGTGTTGGAGGTCTACCAGCAGGAGGGCTGCGTCGGCGCGATCGTGCAGTTCGGCGGCCAGACGCCGCTGAATCTCGCGAGCGCGCTGAAGGCCAACGGCGTGAACGTCATCGGCACCTCACCGGAGTCGATCGACGCGGCCGAGGACCGGAAGCTCTTCGCCGCGATTCTCGACAAGCTCGGCCTCAAGCAACCGGCCAACCGCACCGCGCTCAGCGAAGCCAAGGCGATCGCCCGGGCGGGCGAGCTCGGTTATCCGGTGCTTGTGCGTCCCTCCTTTGTGCTCGGCGGGCGCGGCATGTTCATCCTCTACAGCGAGGAGGAGTTGAAGGCCGTCGTGCGCCAGGTGTTCGACGTGATGCCCGGCAAGCCGGTGCTCATCGACAAGTTCCTCGAGGACGCGATCGAGCTCGATGTGGACTGCATCAGCGACGGCGAGACGTCGGTCGTCGGGGGCATGTTGGAGCACATCGAGTATGCGGGGGTCCACTCGGGCGATGCGTCGATGGTGATGCCGCCGCACACGCTGCCGGCGGAGATGCTGGCGACCGTGCGCAAAGCGACCTACGAATTGGCGCGCGAGTTGAAGGTCGTGGGCCTGATGAACATCCAGTTCGCGATCAAGGACAGCGAACTCTACGTGCTCGAAGTCAACCCGCGCGCGTCGCGCACCGTGCCGTTTGTCGCGAAGGCGATCGGCGTGCCGCTGGCCAAGCTCGCCGCCCGGATCATGACGGGCGCGAAACTCAAGGACCTTGGCTTCACGCGCGAGCAGACGCCGAAGCACTGGTGCGTGAAGGAAGTCGTCATCCCCTACGTGCGGTTCCCCGGTGCGACGATCGCGCTCGGACCGGAGATGCGCTCGACCGGCGAGGTCATGGGCATCGACGACGACCGCGGGCTGGCGTTTGCCAAGGCGCAGGCGGCCGTGAAGCCCGGCCTGCCGCAGAAGGGCAACGTGTTCATTTCCGTCAAGGACACCGACAAGCCGCGGGCGATCGAGATCGCGCGGTCGCTGGCGCAGTTCGGTTTCACGCTCTATTCCACGAGCGGCACGGCCAAGGTGCTGGCCGCCGCGGGCATCGAGGTGAAGCGCCTCGCCAAGATCACCGAGGGCCGCCCCAACGCCGTCGACCTCATCAAGAACGGCCAGATCCAGATGGTGATCAACACGCCCGGCGGCCTCGTTCCGCGGCGGGACGAGAACGCCATCCGCTCCGCCGCCTACGCCCACAACGTCTGCATCATGACGACCATCACGGGCGCCGAGGCCGCGGTGCAGGGGGTGCGCGCGCTCAAGGAGAAGCACGTCGGCGTGCGCCCGATTCAGAAATACATGGGCAATGTCGATTTGGTCTGAGGCGGAGCGTGGCAGTCGAGGTGAGCGCGTTGAACCCAGCGCGCTGGTTTGAAGGTGGGAGCGGGTTTACCCCGCGACTCGTCGGGGCGTAAAGCCCCTCCCACCAAAAGCGCGTTGAGGTCAACGCGCTCCACCTCGAACCGCAGGCGGGCGCATCTCGCCTTCTTGCGCTGCGGAAGGGTGCTTTTCCAAGCGCCCAAGCTCGGCGGTTGAACACCGCCGCTCCGTCGCGCTCATCGGACCACAAGAAACTGAGATGCGTCCGCCGCCCGCCCCGCCTGAGCCGGAGATTGCCAAGCCCGGCCGGGCTGGCCTATCAGCGGACATGCGCGATCTTCGCCTTTCCGCCTTCTTGCCCATCGTCGCCGGCCTCACGCTGGCCGGCTGCGCCTCCGCGCCGTCGGAGAGCAACAGCGAGCCCGTGGCCGAATCCAAACCGGCCGCCAGCGAAGCGGAGCCCAGATCCGAATCGGTGCGCACCGAGAGGGTCGCGGATAAGCCGGCCACCTCCACCTCGCGCGAGTCGAGCCGCGAGTCGTCCCGCGAAGCCCTTCGCGAACCGGAGCGCGTCCCCGCGTCGTCGTCCGCCGCCTCCCGCAGCGAATCGCGCGACGACGGCGCCAACTCGCCCGCGCGGCTGGTCGCCCAGCTCAATGATGCGACCAGGGAGATTGCCACGCTCAGGGCGGCCAATGCGAAATTGAAGGCCGGTCTGCCGTCGACCAGCCCGGCCCCGGCGCCCGCGGCGCGCGAGGTGGATCCGCTCGATGACAAGCTGGCGGGCAAGGTGAAGTCGTATGCATCGTTTAAGCAGGAACTGGCCGGGGTGTTTGCCGAGAATGAGAAGCTCCGTGCGGACCACGCCGCGCTGGCGGCACAGTTGAAGGAATCCTCCTCGGGCTCCAAGGAGGTGAAAGCCACGATCACCAGGCTCGAAAGCGAGTTGAGGGCGGAGAAATCAGCCGCCGTGAAACTGGAGATGGAGTTGAAGACCGAAAAGGCGGCGCGCGTGCAGGCCGAGCAAGCCGCGACGAAGCTGCGCGAGCAACTGCGTGCGGTGGCTTCGGCGGTGTCGGGCGTCGATACGACAACCGCCCCGGAGCCGCGCACGCGGAGCGCCAGCACCGCGACTCGCCGCCATTTGCTCAAGGATGGCGAAACGCTCGAGAAACTCGCCGACCGCTACTATGGTGATGCTTCGAAATGGCGGACGATCTTTGAAGCCAACCGCGGCCGGCTGCCGCTCGATGGCGCGCTGCCGCCGGGGTTGGAGCTGGAGATTCCGGCGAAGTAAGGGGTGGGACCAGACGGGCGGTTGGGATTTGTTCGTAGCCCCGGCTTCAGCCGGAAGGTTTTCGAATTCCGCCTGAAGGCGGGGCCACGAACCCGAGTGCCAACCCCCGCTCGCTGAGACGTGGGGCTTTGACACCGTCGCACCGTCGCGTTTCATCGCCTCCTCATGCTCGCCATCCGCATCCATGAAACCGGCGGCCCGGACCAACTCCGGGCCGAACAGATCGATCTGCCCGCGCCGGGTGCGGGCGAAGTGCGGTTTCGCGTCGAGGCCGCGGGCGTCAACTACATCGACACCTACAAGCGCAGCGGTCTCTACAAGGTGCCGCTCCCGCACACGCTCGGGCAGGAGGCCGCTGGTGCCATCACGGCGGTGGGCGAGGATGTGACGGATTTCAGAGTGGGTGATCGCGTGGCGAGCGTAGCCGTCAACGGCGCCTACGCGGCCGAGGCCACCGCCCCGGCGGCGCAGCTCGTGCGCGTGCCCGAGGGAGTGAGTGCATCGCTCGCGGCCGCGGTCCTGCTGCAAGGCATGACCGCGCACTACCTCGTGTTCGACACCTGGCCGCTCAAGCCCGGCGACACGGCGCTCGTCCACGCGGCGGCGGGCGGCGTCGGCTTGCTGTTGGTGCAACTGGCGAAATTGCGCGGTGCGCGCGTCGTCGCGACCGTGGGCACCGACGACAAGGCGAAGCTCGCGCGCGAAGCGGGCGCGGATGCGGTCTGCGTTTACACGCGCGAGAATTTTTCGGAGGCCGCGCGCGCCTTCACCGGCGGTCGCGGCGTGGATGTGGTTTACGACGGCGTGGGCAAGGAGACCTTCGAGGGCTCGCTCAACAGCCTGCGGCCGCGCGGGATGCTGGCGTCGTTCGGCAACGCGAGCGGGGCGGTGCCGCCGTTTTCGCCGCTGGTCCTGTCGCAGAAGGGATCGCTCTTCTTCACGCGTCCGACCCTCGCCCACTACACGCTGACGCCGGCGGAGTTGCGGACCCGGAGTGGCGATCTGTTTGCGGCGATCGCCGGCGGGGCGCTGAAAGTGCGCATCGTCGCGACCTTCCCGCTGGGCGCCGCGGCCGAAGCCCACCGCGCGCTCGAAGGGCGCGCGACCACCGGAAAAGTTTTGCTGCTGCCGTGATGCTTCCGGCGAGAGCGTGGTGTGCGCCCGAAGGGCGCGGGTGGAGCGCGTTGACCTCAACGCGCTTTGTTGACTGCGTGTGGCAGCCAGCGCGTTGAGGTCAACGCGCTCCACCTATGGACTCTCCCGCCACCCTCATCGCCCTCCTGCATGGTCCCGACCAGCCCGGCCTCGTCGCGCGGGTGTCCGGCTGGATCTTCGCACGCGGCGGCAACATCCTGCACGCCGACCAGCATCGCGACATGGAGGCGGGGATTTTCTTTCAGCGCGTGGAGTGGGTGCCGACCGGTGCGGCGGGCGTGGCGGAGCGGGAGTCGGCGGATTTTCTGGCGTTCGCGGCGTCGCTGGGGATGCAGGCCAAGGTCATCCAGTCGAACCGCCGCGCGCGCATCGCGGTGCTCGTCTCGAAGGCGGATCACTGTTTTCACGACTTGATCCTGCGGTGGAAAGCGGGGGATTTCTCCGGCGACATCGTGGCGATCGCGGGCAACCACGCGGACCTCGCCGAGGCGGCGCGTGGCTACGGGTTGCCGTTTTACCACATCCCGGTCACACCCGACACGAAGCCGCAGGCGGAAGCCCGCCAGCTGGCGCTGCTCGACGAACTCAAAGCCGACCTCGTCGTGCTCGCGCGCTACATGCAGGTGTTGTCGGCTGATCTGCTGGAAAAGATCGGCCGGCCGGTGATCAACATTCACCACTCGTTCCTCCCGGCGTTTGCGGGCGGCAAGCCCTACCATCAGGCGCACACGCGCGGCGTGAAGCTGATCGGGGCGACGGCGCACTATGCGACGCGCGATCTCGATGAGGGGCCGATCATCCATCAGGATGTGGCGCGCGTGACGCACCGCCACGGGGTCGACGACCTCATCCGCAAGGGCCGCGATCTCGAGAAGACCGTGCTCGCGCAGGCGGTGCGCTGGCACCTCGAAGGCCGCGTGCTCGTCTACGGTAACAAGACGGTGGTGTTTGATTGAAGCGAACGGCGGGGGGGCTGCTCACTTTTTTGCACTGCGGAGGGGCGCTTTTCCAAGCGCCCAAGCCCGGCGGTTGAAAACCGCCGCTCCTTCGCTCTCTCCGGACTGCAAGCAACTGAGATGCGCCCAACGGCGGGCGGGTGCAACTCAAAGTGAGGTCAGTTTTCGAATGTCTCGGCTGTAGCGGCGGTCTATGACCGCCGACGTTGCGCCAAGGGCATTCGCTCGCGGTCATAGACCGCCGCTACAAATCGCTGACCTCAGTTTGAGTCACATCCACGGCGGACGGCTGGCTGGCGCCGCACTTGATTTCGACGGGACGCTCCGCTTCGCTGCTCGGGTTCCCCCTTGGCCTGTTTTGTCGCAGTGCAGCTGGCGTTCTCACCCCGGAGACTCGCGTCCGCCGCGTCCTTGATTGGACGCGTCCTCGCCGTTGGTGCGTTCACGGCAGTCGGCTCGGGGCTGCGGGCGGCGGGCGCGGCCGACCATGAATTCTTTGAGAAAAGAATCCGACCACTCCTGGCCGAGCGCTGCTACGAATGTCACTCGGAAGGAAAAAAGATCAAAGCCGGGCTCCGGCTGGATCAGGCGGCGGGCTGGCTGCACGGGGGCGATTCCGGCCCGGCGGTGGTGCCCGGCAAGGTGGACGACAGCCCGCTGATCAAGGCGGTGCGCTATACCGGCCTCGAGTTCGAGGCGATGCCGCCAAAGACGCAGTTGTCCCGGGAAGAGGTCGCGCTGCTGGAAGAGTGGGTGAAGCGGGGCGCGCCCGCGCCGGACACGGGTGGCGCGGCTGCGACCACGGCGGACCGCGAGAAAAAATCCGGCCTCTCGATCGCGGAGGGCCGCAGATTCTGGTCGTTCCTCCCGCTCGCCGATCCGCCGATTCCGCCGGACGCGGGCGACTGGCCGCGCACCGCCGTCGATCGGTTTGTGGCGGCGGGTTGGCGGAGCAAGGGTCTCCGCCCCGCGCCCGATGCCTCGCGGACGGCGTTGCTGCGGCGGGTGACGTTTGATCTCACGGGTCTGCCGCCGTCGACGGAAGCGCTGGAGGCGTTTGCACGCGACCCGCGCCCGACTTCCGCAGCGTTCACCGCGGTCGTGGACGAGCTGCTGGCGTCCCCGCAGTTCGGCGAAAGGTGGGGGCGGCATTGGTTGGATGTGGCACGCTTCGCCGAGTCGAGTGGCGGCGGCCGCACGCTGCTGTTCAAGGACGCGTGGCGCTACCGGGACTATGTGGTCGATGCGGTGAATCGCGACATGCCCTTCGATCGCTTCATCCGCGAACAAATCGCGGGCGATTTGCTGCCGGCGGCCGATGCCGAGGCACGCCGGCGGCAGCTCACCGCGACGGCGTTCCTCGCGCTCGGCCCGACGAACTACGAAGAACAGAACAAGGACCAGCTGCGGATGGATATCGTCGACGAGCAGATCGACACCATCGGCAAGGCCTTCCTTGGCCTCACGCTCGGCTGCGCCCGCTGCCACGACCACAAGTTCGACCCGGTGCCGACGCGTGATTACTACGCGCTGGCCGGCATCCTGCGTGGCACGCACACGCTCGAGAACTACACCGACAACGTGGCCAAATGGGTCGACGCCGAGCTGCCGATGGAGCCCGACGCCGAGGCCGCGATCACCGCCCACCGACGGGAGGTCGCGGGGTTGGAGAAGAAAATCGCCACGCTGCGAAAAGCCGCGGGCCCGGCCGGCGCCGGCAAGACCGTCGCACTGGCGGCGCTGCCCGGCGTCGTGCTCGACGACCAGCAGGCGAAAATCGTCGGCGGCTGGAGTGTCTCGACCACGGTGAAGCCCTTTCTGGGGGCCGGTTACCTGACCGACAACAACGAGCAGAAGGGGCAGCGCACCGTCACGTTTACGCCGGCGATCCCCCAGACGGGACTCTACGACGTGCGTTTCGCCTACACGGCGCAGCCCAACCGCGCCACCAATGTGCCGATCACGATCTTGCACGCCGACGGTGAACGCACGGTGGTGGTGAACGAGCGCGAGGCGGCGCCGCTCGACGGGCACTTCGTGAGCCTCGGGCAGTTTCGATTCGAGAAAGACGGGGCGGGCTACATCCTCGTCTCGACGGAGGGCACCGATGGCTACGTCATCGTCGATGCGCTCCAATTGCTCGCGGCTGATGGTCGGCCGGATGGCGCCGTGGCCGCGATGGCGCCGGCGGGTGCGGATCCCGCGGCGAAGAAGGCCACCGCCGAGCTTCGCCGGCTCGAGGCAGAGTTGAAAAAACTGACGGCGGCCGGCCCCAAGCGACACCTGGCCATGAGTGTGCGTGAAGCCGCGGGGGAAATCGGCGACACCGAAATCCGCGTGCGCGGCGTGGCGCGTAGCCTGGGGCCGAAAGTCCCCCGTGGTTTCCTCCAAGTGGCCGCCGGAGTCGCACCGGCAGCCTTTACTCCCAGCGAAAGCGGCCGCCGCGAACTCGCTGATTGGATCGCGACGGCGGACAATCCGTTGACCGCCCGCGTCACCGTGAACCGCGCCTGGGCCTGGCTCATGGGCCACGGGCTGGTCCGTTCGGTGGATAATTTCGGCACGACGGGTGACCGTCCGTCCCATCCGGAGCTGCTCGACCATCTGGCGCGTCGATTCGTGGCCGACGGCTGGTCGATGAAGAAGCTCGTGCGCACGATCGTGCTCTCCCGGAGGTATCAGTTGTCCAGTGCACCGGCACCCGAAGCCGTGCGTCTCGACCCGGAAAACCGCCTGTGTTCGCACGCGAATCGCCGCCGCCTCGAAGCCGAGGAGATCCGGGACGCGATGCTCGCCGTCGCCGGGCGCCTCGATCTCCGCATGGGCGGACCGAACATCGGCCCGGGCAAGGGCTCG
Organism: Verrucomicrobiota bacterium; assembly: GCA_016235555.1. Lineage (GTDB taxonomy): Bacteria > Verrucomicrobiota > Verrucomicrobiia > Opitutales > Opitutaceae > JACRKC01. The sequence goes on along the minus strand of JACRKC010000119.1, from coordinate 17,851 downwards.
CCCGGCGGCGCGCCGGCCACGAGCGAATACGGCTACGTTTTCAACGACACCCGCCGCAGCCTCTATACGCCGGCCTTTCGCAACGCCCGGCTCGAACTCTTCGAGGTGTTCGATTTCGCCGACATCAACGCCCCCGTGGCGCAGCGCCATGCATCCGTCGTCGCGCCGCAGGCGCTCTACCTGATGAACCATCCCTTTGCCCTCGAGCAGGCGCGGCACGCCGCCGAGCGCACGCTTCGCGAGCCCGCAGCGGACGTCGCCGCGCGCATCGACCGCGCCTATCAGCGCACCCTCGGCCGCGTGCCGACCGCGCACGAAAAGGAAATCGCGCTGCGTCACGTCGCCGCCGATTCCGCCGAGGCATGGACCGAGTTGCACCAAGCGCTTTTTGCGAGCGTCGATTTCCGTTACCTCCATTGAGTTTTTGAACCACGGATGAACACGGATAAACACGGATGCAGCGTTCGAATCTCTCCTCTGAATCCGCGTCCATCCGTGTTCATCCGTGGTGGTCCTTCCTGAAATGCCCATGATCCCGCACGCCCTCTCCCGCCGTGAAGCCCTGCAACAGCTCGCCTGTGGTTTCGGTTACCTGGCGTTTGCCGGCATGGCCGCGCAGGCGGCCGCGCGCTCGGCCGGACGACCGACGTCCCCCCATCACACGCCGCGCGCCAAGCGCGTGATTTTTCTCTTCATGGGCGGCGGCGTGAGCCACCTCGACAGTTTCGATTACAAGCCGGCGCTCTACACCCACGACGGCAAGATGATGGAGTTCCTCGACCAGCGAGCGATCGCCAAGACCGGCATGGGCGCGACGGGCCGCGTGATGAAACCGTTGTGGGAATTCAAACAGCGCGGCCAGAGCGGGCGCTGGGTCTCGGAGTTATTCCCGCACATCGCCCGGCACGCGGACGATTACTGTGTCGTGCGCTCCATGCACACGGAAGGTGTAGCGCACGGCCCCGCGACGCTGTTTCTCCACACCGGATCGACCAACACGATCCGGCCATCGATGGGCTCCTGGGTGACCTACGGTCTCGGCACGGAGAACGAAAACCTCCCCGCGTTCGTCACCCTCAGCCCCACGCTCGCGAACGGCGGTCCGCGCAACTACGGCAACGCGTTTCTGCCCTCGGTGTTTCAAGGCACGGCGATCGGTCGCGCCGGACAGAAGGCGGTGGAGGCCGGCCTGCGCAACGTCGGCAACCCCGCGCGCGACGCCGCCGCGCAGCAACGGCACTTCGAGCTCGTGCGCGCGCTGAACGCCGAACAGCTGCGCGCCCGTCCCGGCGACACGGAGCTCGAGGCCGTGGCGAGTTCCTACGAACTGGCGTGGCGCCTCCAGAACCACGCGCCGGATGCGCTCGATCTCTCGAAGGAATCGGCGGCCACCAAGGCGCTCTACGGCATCGGGGAAGAGCCGACCGACGACTATGGGCGCCAATGCCTGATGGCGCGCCGCCTCGCCGAGGCCGGAGTGCGCTACATCCAGGTAAACTATTCCGACAACACCAACAACCCGGCCTGGGATCAGCATTCCAACATGCCGAAGCACCTTGACCACGCGGTGCGGGTCGACAAGCCCGTGGCCGGCCTGCTCACCGACCTGAAGTCGCGCGGTCTACTCGACGACACGATCGTGTGGTTTGGCAGCGAATTCGGCCGCACGCCCTACGCGGAGAAAAACGGCACTGGCCGCGATCACAACCCGACGGGTTTCTCCGTGCTGCTGGCCGGCGGCGGCTTCAAGCCGGGCTTCGCCTACGGGGAAACCGACGAGTTCGGCCATTTTGCGATCGGGAACAAGGTCCACATGCACGACCTCCATGCGACGATCCTGCACCAACTGGGCCTCGACCATGAGCGCCTGACCTTCCGCCACGACGGCCGCGACTACCGCCTGACCGACGTGCACGGACATGTCGTGCGGGACATTCTCGCCTGAACCATCCGCCCGCGCTGCGCCTTCACCTGATGAAACACCTGCCACTTCTCCTAGCGCTGACTGCGCTTGCCTCGGGCGCGGTCGCCGCGCCGTCCTACGATCAATCGCGCGTGCCGCTGGAGGTGGACGCGCCGCGCCCCGGCCTCGCCAAGATCGTCCTGCTCGCGGGCGGCCCGAGCAGCAAGGCGATGGCGCACGAGTATTTCGCTGGGTCCGCGTTGCTCCTGGATTGGCTGAAGCAACAGCCGGGCGTGTGGCCGGTGCTGGTGCGTGACTGGCCGAAAAACGAGCGTGTGCTCGAGGGCGCCAAATGCGTGGTCTATTACGGCGACGGTGGTGGCAAGCAGCCCTTTGCCTCGCCGGAGCGATGGGCGAAACTCTCGCAGTTGCTCGATGGTGGCGCCGGATTCGTGCTGCTGCATCAGGCGATGGATTTCCCGGCTGGTCCGGATGGCGCGAAGATCAAGGGCTGGCTTGGCGGCGTGTTTCACAGCGATATCGGCAGTCGCGGCCACTGGGACATGGAGTTCACCAACATCCCCACGCACGAGGTCACCCGTGGCGTCAAACCCTTCGCCGCGCCCGCCGATGGCTGGCTCTACAACCTGCACTTCGCCGACCAAGGCGTCGTGCCGTTGCTCGTCGGCGCCGTGCCCGACAAGTCCCGCTCCACCGCTGATGCGAAAAAATATCCCGGCCGCGAGGAAGTGATTGCGTGGGCCTACACGCGACCCGACGGCGGCCGCGGCTTCAGTTTCACCGGCGCCGATCTGCACAAGAGCTGGGCCTACCCGAGCCAGCGCACGCTGGTGCTCAACGGCATCCTCTGGTCGGCGCGGCTGCCCGTGCCGGCCGACGGCGTGCAGGTCTCGCTCGATCCGGCGGCGCTCGAGCTCAACCTCGACGACAAGCGTCCGTCCGAGGCAGCTGCCGCGGCTGCGGCGAAGAAAAAGAAGAAGTGAGAGTGAAACGCGCTCACAACGAGCGACGCAGCGACACAAAAACAAACCGCCCACCGGGCCGGCCGACCCAGCCCGGATTGTAGCCTGTTGTGGTTTGTGCGAGCGGTGGATCCTGGTCGAGGAGGTTTTCCACGCCGACGGCCAGTTGGGTGTCGCCGAGGAGCTTGTGCCGGCGGAAGGCGTAGCTCGCGCCCACCGAAAACGTGTAATAGCGCTCCACCTCGTAGAGCTCCCGCGTGATGTCGGCATAGCGGTGCGTGTAATTCATGCCGAGGTTGCCGCCCCAAGAACCGCGCTGCCAGGTAAGGGTCGATTGTCCGCGATAGCGCGGCAGGGTGCGTCCAGTGCGATCCACGTAGGCGGCGTTGGTGAACCGCCGCGAGGCATAGTAGCCGTAGTAGGTCCAGTTGCTGCGCAGGGTGAAACGTCCGGCCCGCTCGAAACGGAAGTCATACCGCAGGCCGTAATCGTAGTAGCGCACGATCTGGTCGGCGAGGTTGGTGGCGGCGTCGAGGATGTAGATGATGCGGCCGGGCACCGTGGCCGACTGCCCGGGCTGGATCAGCGAGCGTTGGTTGGCCGGGCCGGAAAGGATGCTGATGGCGGTGTTGGTGGTGTTGGTGAACGTCTGCGTGCCGGGCTCGCGGATCACGAGGTCGCCGGTGTCGCCGAGTTCGTTTTGCCGGATGGCGGTCGCTCCGAGGCCGCCGGTGATGAGCCGCAACTGATGAATCACGCCATGGGTGAAATCGAACGACAGGCCTTTGAGCTTCGACCACGGGACATCGAAAACGGCGCCGATCTGCTTGGTGCGGGCATCCTCGGGGAGCAGCCGCGGATTGCCGCCGCTGCGGACGATGCGGTTGAAGGTGGTGCTGTCGACGGGATCGCCGGTGAGCGCGTCGGGGCGGCGAAGGTCGGGCTGGCCGGTGACGGGACCATCGATCGGGGCGGTGTAGAGCTGGGGCAGGGTCGGCGCGCGAAAAGTATGTCCGTAGGAGGCGCGGATCAGCAGCGAGCGGGCCGGGCGATAGCGCAGGCCGACGAAGGGTTTCACGCCGCTGTCGTAGCCGTCGCTGAATTTCTCGAACCGGGCGGCGCCGGAGAGCTCAAGCGTGTGGGCGAGCCGGAACCGGCCTTCGCTGACGAGTGGCAGGCGGAGTTCGGCGGCGACGGAGTCGACCTCACGGTGGGACCGGGTGGCCTCCACCGAAGGAGCAAAGAGGGAAACGATGTCGAACGCGTTTGAGAACAGCGGGTCGTTGGTCGCATTGAAAATTTCTTTGCGGTGTTCAAGTCCGGCGGATGCGCCGACGCGACCCCAAGGGAGTTGGAACAGGTCGGCGGTGCTGACGTGGGAATCCAGATGCGTCGTGCGTGTGTCGCCGACTATCACCGGGTCGATGCGGATGCTCGCGAGCGTCGCGGGGTCGTTCTTGAAATTGGGCCCGCCGAAGATGTTGAACGCGTCGGGCGTGGTCCGGGCCAGGGCCGCCCGGAGCTTGGAGCGGCTGATCATATTAGCCGAAACGTCGCGGACCTCGTTAGTCGAAGACGAAAGGGCGACGTCCCAGTCGAAGCGTTTGCGCCACGCGCCCTTCGCGCCGACGAGGTAGCCGAGCGACGTGGTGCGGATGAGGCCGAGACGTGGCCCGGCGTCGACGGGACGGAAGTTGAACGCGAGCGGAATGCCGAACGGGTTGTAGTAGTTGGTCGCGGGCACGAGCAGGAAGTCGACGCCGGTCGAGACCGGCGAAGGAGCCAGACGCGTCTCGGAGTTATTGCGGCCGGCGAACAGATTGGCGAAGAGCGCAACGTCGGGCGTGAGGGTGAATTCGAGGTTGAGAGAAAGGCCGCGCCGGCGGATTTCGGGCGAGTTCCACTGGAACGGCAGAAAGTTGAAGTTGTTGGAGTTGGTTCCTGACGCATAGGACACCGGCACGAACTGCGCCGCGGCGGGCCGCCCGGGATTGTTGGTGCGGGGCGCCGAGGCCGGGGTCGCGGTGGAGCCGAAGGTGCCTTGAGGCACGCCGCCGGTGCCGGGCAGGAAGGTCGAGGTCTGACCGGTGAGGGGATTGCGGATCGCCGCGGTGGTGAGGCCGGCGGCGGCGAGTTGCGCGGCGGTCGGCACGGTCACGACGGCGTAGGGGCCGGACGTCGAGCGGAAGTCGACGTTGCTCGCGAACGTGGAGACGGGGGCGGTCAGTGAGGCGTATTTTGCTGGGTCCTGGGCGCGGTAGCGGGCGGTGAGATCGGCGTCGGAGGAGAACGGCTGGTCGGTCGCGGCATTGGCGTGGCGCGAGGAATAGGTGAGCGCGACATTGGCGCGCAGGCGGCCGCGGGTGACGCCGCCGAGAAACGAATAGGCCTGCTCCGCGGCGTCGTGTTTGAGCGTGTTGCCGTAGCGAGCGGAGAGCTCGGCGCCGGAAAACTGCCGGCGCGTGATGATATTGATGACGCCGGCGGTGGCATCGGAGCCGTAGATGGCGGAAGCGCCGTCTTTGAGAAACTCGACCCGCTCGATCATGGCCGCGGGGATGCGGTTGGGATCGACGAAGACGGTGCCGCCGGCATCGATGCCGTTGGGGGCCTGGCGGCGGCCGTCGACGAGGATGAGGGTGTTGCCGGGGCCGAGGTTGCGGAGGTTGATCGCGTTGGCGGTGCGGGTGCCGGTGTTGGCGACGCCCTCGTTGATGCCGAGGTTGGCGGCCTCGGGCAGGTCGCGCAGCACATCCGCCAGACCGGTGGCGGCGACGAGGTCGAGGTCCTCGCGGGTGATGACGAAGACGGGAGACGGGCCTTCGAGGTCGGTGCGCTTGATGCGCGAGCCGGTGACCTCGTAGGCGTCGAGTTTTGCGGGTGCAGCGGGCGGGCTCGTCTGAGCCGCGACGCGCGGAGTGACGGACAATGCGACCAGCGCACCGAAGGCGGGCACGGCCGCGGCCAGGCGGCGGAGTGTTGTGGTCATGGGCTGGAGTGGGACAGCGCGCAGCTGCCATCGTGCGCGCGGCCCCACGCATGCCGTCGGGCACGCCGGCTGCCAACTGCAAAACCCGGGCCGTCACTCACGGGCGGGCGACGGCACGCGGAGGAAGGAACGTTCAGCGCTTGGGCTCCGCGCTCTTTGGCGCGGGCGCCGGCTTCTTGATCAGCGAGCCGGTGACCTCGAAGCGCTCGAGCTTCAGCGTCTCCTTGGCTTCGGTCTTGGTCTGGTTGGTGACGATGACTTTGCCGGGACGGGCGTCGACGTTGCCGCGGCCGGTTACCATCGGGCGGGCGGGATCGACCTGGGCGAGGGCGGTGCCGGCGGTGGCGAGCACTGCGAGGGTGGCGAGTAGTTTGTTCATGGTTGGGTTGTTTCGCTGCGGAAAGGCGTCAGTGCACGCTCACCAGTTTGATGGTCGAACGGTTGGGGTAATCGGCGAGTTTCACATATTCGCCGCTCTGCACCTCGATCACCCACGGTCCCTCGTCGGTGAGCACGAAGGCGACACTGTGGTTTTCGCGCGTGGCTTCGAGTCCGCCGAAGGGCGCGGACTGGTGCACGATCATCGTCGCCGTGGCCGGTGCCGGAGCGCGGGCGGCCATCGCGGAAAGGCCGAGCATGAGACGGCACACAAGGGCGAAGCCGTTGCAGTTGGCGGCGGAGTGATCGGCGCCGAGGTTTTGTTGCGAGAACAGCTCCATCTGGCGGTTCAGCGCCGGCAGGAAAGACCGGCGCATCCATTGCGCGGAGATGACGAGGTATTCCTTGTTTTCGAGCGGCGAGACCCACACGCCGGCGGGGAGGGCGCGGTCGAATTCCTCCCAGAGTTTCCGGGCCGTGACGGTCGGGCCGAGGGGCAGGCCGCCGGGCGCCGAGAGGTGCAGTTCGGCCCGGGCGATCCCGGTCGCCAGGGTCAACGTGAGGGTGAGCCGGCAGAGCAGGCGAAGATTCGGGCGCACGGACGCAGCGAAGCCGCCGCGGAGCCAACGGCGAGCCTGCGGGAGTGAACGGCTCCTGCCGGGAGTGAACGACTCACCCGGCCCGCCGCGAGGTGGAGCGCGTTGCCCTCAAGCCGCTCAAAACGCGTTGAGGTCAACGCGCTCCACCTCGTCAGCGTTTATTCTCTCGCTTGCGCGGTGCCAGCGTCCGCCGCAGATTGCCGCGATGCCAAGGCCGAGACGCCGACTCACGCGGGCCGCCCTCGTGCGCGCGCTCACGCGCCTCGGCCAGTTGTGCGCGGCACAGAAGAGCCGCATCGAAATCGCCATCTACGGCGGCACGGTCATGATGCTCGCCTACGACTGCCGCGAGGCGACCAAGGACATCGATGCCATTTTTCATCCGCCGGAAGTGGTCGCACCGCTCCTCGCGAAAGTCGCCCGAGAACTCGATTTGCCGGAAGACTGGATGAACGACGGCGTGCGCGACTTCGTCGCCACGCGAGAGGAGAAAATCGTGTTTACGGAGCTCACCATTCCCGGGCCCGTCATCACGCGTCCGTCGCCCAAATATTTACTGGCGATGAATGCCTGGCTGGCCGCCTTCCGACTCCGTTTCGTGCAGGCGATGTGGCGGACATCAAGCTCCTCCTGCGGCGGCTCGGCCTGCGCACCATCGAGGAGGTCGATGCGATCATCGCCGACTACTACGGCGCCCGAAAATTTGAGGGCGGCAAGCGTTGGCTGGTTGAAAAGCTGCTCCGCGAAACCCTCCATGAAAAAGCTTAGCTGGCGCCGGCCCCGCACGCTGTATGAAGTGGTCGACTTGGCCCGAACCGAGGAGGAGATCGGCCTCAAGCTGGCGGAGTTTCTCGACCACGTGAATCTCCTCGCCAAGAAACCGACCGGTCGGCGCGCGGTGCATGCTGGCATTCGCGTCGAGCCGCCGCGCACGCGCGATGCCGTGCAAGACGCTTACCTCGCCGCCGTGGCGGCCCATCTCGCGCGGAAGCACCGGCTGCCCTCCCCGGGCCGGACGGAAAAGAAATCCCGCCGACTCGACCGGCCGTGGTTTGCGCTGAACGACGATTGGGCCAAGGCCGGGCTCCTGCGCGACTCGCCGGCAGCCTTCCGCGAACGAAATCTGTTTACGAGCGAAGACGCTTTGAATCGGGCCTGAATCAGCCTTCCCCGACACGAACGTTGCCTGGACCTCGAAGTCGACGTCGGCAACGGCGTCGCCTGCGCCACCGTCCTCGGCGGCGACCTCACGCACGAATACGTGAGCGAGAACGCCGACTACCGGAGCTAAGTAGGCAGCCCGCTTGCGGGCGCTGCTTCGAGCGCGAGCAAGCTCGCGGCCTACCGAGCGAACGCGAGGGTTGAAAACCAGCCGCTGCCAGCCACACTGCCGGCATGGCACTCACACTCGACCAGATCGTGGAAGAAGCGCGGCAATGGCCCGATGATGTGGTGGCCGAGTTGGTGGACCGGCTCATGCTCGCCAAACACGGGGTCAGCGACCCCGCACTCAGCCCGGCGTGGCGATCCACGGTGACGCGCCGCGTAGAAGAGATTCGCCGCGGTGAAGTGCAGGGTGTGCCGGGTGAAGTGGTGTCTGCTCGGATCCGCAAGATCGTCGGCCGGTGAAGCCGCACACGTTTCACCCCGAAGCCGACGAGGAATACGCTGTCGCCGCGACCCACTATGCCGGGATCAGCCTCGAATTAGGCGGACGCTTTTACGACGAGATCGAATGCCTGATCGCCGAGGCATGCGCCGCACCGCACCGCTTCCGCCGCATCGATGGCGACGTGCGCCGGCACTTGGCGGACAATTTTCCGTTTGCCCTGCTCTACCTCGACGAACCGGATCGCGTGTGGATCGTCGCCGTCATGCCGCTGAAACGCGACCCGGACTACTGGAAGCATCGGATTGCGCACTGAGTTCTTTTGCGGATATCGAAGTCGGCGTCGCCTCGGCCACCGTGCTCGGCGGCGACCTCACGCACGAATGCGTCAGCGAGAACGCGGATTACCAGCGCTGAACCCGACGGGCGTGCAGGTCGCCAATCAAAACGGTCGCGTTCACTACCGACGAATTCAAAGGCTAAGAAATACTGCGTGGCCTACCGATTCTCGTGCACGACCTTCGCCGGCGGGAAGCCGTTGAAGTAGGTCGCGCTCGCGTGGCTGTAGGCGCCGATGTTGACGCTGTAGACGAGATCGCCGCGTTCGAGGTCGGGGAGATTCTCCGCCATCGAGACGACGTCGAGGGCGTCGCAGGTCGGGCCGAACACTGAACAGATGCTCGTCGGGCCCTTCTTGAACGCCTTCACCGGGTATTTGCAGTGATCGAAAATCACGCCGGAATACGTGTGATAGACGCCGTCGTTGATGTAGTAGCAGGTCTTGCCGTCGCGCACGGCCTTGCCGATCACGCTCGCGACGCTCGTGCCGCACACGGCGGCGAGGAAGCGGCCGGGCTCGGCGAGCACCTGGATGTCCTTCGGGAAGAGGCGCTCGATCTCGGTGTTGATGACCTTCGCGAGCTCGCGGAACGGACGGACGCTCGAGTCGTAAGGCGCAGGAAAACCGCCGCCGATGTCGAGCAGGTTCATCTTCGTGTAGCCGCGGTCCTGCGCTTCCTTGAAGATGTTGGCGGTGAGGTTCAGCGCCTGGACGTAGTTGTCGAAATTTGTCGTCTGGCTGCCGACATGAAACGAGATGCCTTCGACCGTCAGCCCGACGCGGTCGGCCTCGAGGATGAAATCGACCGCCTCGCCGGGCGACGCGCCAAACTTCGACGAGAGTTCCACCATCGCGCCGGTGTTCGGCACCTTCAGGCGGAGCGCGAGGCCGGCGTTCGGCGCGTGTTTTCTGATTTTGTGGATCTCTTCGCGATTATCGAACGTGACGAGGGGCTTGTATTGGTTGAGCTCCTCGAGCGTGTCGGTGGGCTTCGTGGGATTCGCGTAGATGATCTTGTCCCAGATCCAGTCCTGCCGCTGCTTGGCCGGCAGGTCCTTGATGTTCTCGTAGACGATCATGAACTCCGGCATCGAGGCGACGTCGAAGCTGGCACCCTCCTCGAAGAGGGTGCGCACGATCATCGGATCCGGGTTGGCCTTGACGGCGTAGTAGACCTGGATGCGCGGCAGGTGCTTGCGGAACTCGCGGTAGGCTTTCCGCAACGCGTCGTGATCGATGATGAACAGCGGCGTGCCGTGTTCCTTGGCGAGCTGCTTGAGCCGGGACTGCGAGATCATGGTGGGTCGGAAAACGTAGGTCGGGGTTTATCCCCGACGTGTCGGGCGTAAAGCCCGACCTGCTACGGGGCCGCGTGACTGACGGTTATCCCGCGTCGGTCACGAGGAAGTTCTTGAACTGCCAGGGATCCTTCGGGTCGAGGTCGGGCTTGTTGTAGCCGGCGAAGGTCGTGTCGCGATCCTTCAGCGGCGTCCAGTCGGACTTCTTGGAAATCCACTTGCCGAGATACGGCTTCGAGATGCCTAGGATGTAGTCGTGCGGGAGCTCGTCGGGGACGACGACGCCGCTCTCGGGATTCTCCACCATCCACATGAGCGCCGCGACGACCGAGATGGCGACCTGCATGGTGGTCGCGTTCTGGTGCGGGACGAGGCGGCGCGACTCCTCGATCGAGAGGTCGGAGCCGATCCACCACGAGTTATAGGCGTGGCCCATGAGCAACGCGCCGAGGATGTCGGAGCCGGCGGTGATCTCGTCGTTCATGATGCGCTGGTTCTCGTTCAACTTGTAGTTGTAGCCGCGCATTTCGTTGAGCGAGGAGATGGCCTCGTCGCAGCAGCAGTAGGCGTAGTGCATCGTCGGGCGATACACGGCCTGCTTGCCGTCCCAGACGGTGAGCTTGTCGGAGATGGTGAACGCCTCGCCGTGGCGCACGACCATGCCGAGGATGTTGTAGTCGGGCACCCAGGAACGGACCCAGGTGTTGATGCCCATCTGCGCGAGGCAGATTTGGTTCTTCGGGCCGTTCTTGTGCTGAAACGCGTTCTTCGGGAGCGTCTTTTCGTGCGTGCCCCAGCCCATCTCGGCGGTGGTGGTGCCTTCCTCGCGGAAGCCTTCGATCGACCACGTGTTCACGAACTCGTCGACCTGCTTCGGCTGGTCGGTGATCTGCGTGTCGCGCTCGGAACAGTGAATGACTTTCACGCCGACCGCCTGCGCGAGGTAGTTGAACTTCTGCTCCTTGATGAAGGATGCGACCTGCTCGGCGGCCTTGGCCTTGAGTTTCTTGTCGGCGATCAGGCTGTTGCCGATGTCGATGAGGCCCTGCTTCACGAAATGCGAAATGAGGCCGGGGTTCGCGCCGTGCTCGATGACCGCGGTCGGACCCTTCGTCTTCCAAGTCGCAAGGCGCTTCCGCAGGTTCATGTGGCGCCAGTAAAGCGTCTTCTCGGTCGGGTGCTGTTTCTTGCCGCCGGCGTAGGGATCCCAGAGCTCGGTGGACGTGTTGATGTAGCGGACGCCGTGGTCGTGGCACCACTGGAGGATTTCGATCGCGTCGATGTTCCACGCGAGGTCGATGAGCATGTCGCCCGCGCCGACGTGCTTCGCGAGCAGCGCGCCCATGTTTTCCTCGGTCACGCGATCACGCACGAACTTCACGCCCTTCGCGGTCCACTTGGCGAGTTTGCCCGAGCGGTCCTCGAAATCCATGACCGTGACGTTCTTCGCCGGCACCTTGAGGTGCTTGAAAAGAATCGGGAGCGTGCACTCGGCGACCGCGCCGTAACCGACGAAGAGGATCTTGTTTTTGAATTCGATCATGATGGGTTTCGTTGAATGAAGCGGTGACTGTGCGCGACGCGCGCGCGCAGTGACAAGAAATTTTCCGTGAGGAAAGCGCGGCGGAACCGAGGTGGAGTGCGTTGACCGCAACGCGTCGGTTTGAAGGTGGGAGCGGGTTTACCCCGCGACTCGTCGGGGCGTAGAGCCCCTCCCACAAAAAAGCGCGTTGGGGGCAACGCGCTCCACCTCACACCAACCCCGCGGTCTCCTCGAAGCCGCACCAGAGGTTCATGATCTGCACGGCCTGGCCGCTGGCGCCTTTCACGAGGTTGTCCTCGGCGACGGTGATCACGAAGTTGTTGGTGCGCGGGTCGTGCACGGCGGACATGTCGACGCGGTTGGTGCCGACGGTGTGCGCGGTGTCGGGCGTTTCGCCCGAATTGAGGATCTGCACGAACGGCCGGCCGGCGTAGGCCGCGCGCCACGCCGCGTAGAGCGAATCGATCGTCGCACCGGCGGCGGCGGGCACGGTAATCGTCGTGGCGATGCCGCGGCGCATCGGCGCGAGGTGCGGGTTGAACTGGATGACGGTCTTGGCGCCGGTGTGGAGCGCGAGCTGCTCCTCGACTTCGGCGAGGTGGCGGTGTTTCACGAGGCCGTAGGCTTTGATGCTCTCGGCGCGTTCGCAGAAGAGGTAGGTTTCCTCGGCCTTTTTGCCGGCGCCGCTGACGCCGCTATAAGAATTGGCCACGATGTGCTCGCGCGAGATCACGCCGGCTTTCAACAGCGGCACGAGCGGCACGAGCAGGCTGGTCGGATAGCAGCCGGGCGCGGCGATGAGTTTGGCCTCGGTTTTCCAGGCGGGCGCGGTGAGTTCGGGGAGCACGAAGCGCGCACTCGGCAGCAGCTCGGGCGCGTGGTGCTCGCCGTAGTATTTCGTGTAGGTGGCGAGGTCCGCGATGCGGAAGTCCGCGCTGAGGTCGATCACGCGCTTGCCGGCGGGCACGAGGGCCTTCGCATAGGTCGCCGCGGCACCGTGCGGGAGCGCGAGGAAAAAGAGATCGATGTCCGTCGCGGCCAGGGCGGCGGGATCGGAGTCGGTGAACTTGAGGCCGCGGTCGGCGCCGCGCACGGCGGGGATGACCGCCGCGAGGGGCTTGCCCGCGTGGGTGCGCGAGGTCACGGCGGAAAGCGTGACCCGCGGATGCGCGAGCAGGAGTTTGACGAGGACTTCGCCCGAGTAACCGGACGCACCGACGATGCCGACTTTCATGATGGAAGGAGCAGATGGATTGTTTCGTCGCCGCGCTTCCCGCAACGCCAAACGCAAAACAGCCCGCACGTTTCCGCGCGGGCTGCTGTGGGCAGGTGATCGCAGCGCCGGGGCTGCGAATGAAGGTCAGAAAGTGTAGGAGTAAGCGACGGTCGCTACGCCGCGGCCGACCGCGCCGGTGTTCACGAATTTCGCAAGCGAGCCTTGTTTGAAGAAGTTGTCGCTGCCCTTCGTGTAGGCCCAGCCGAGGGAGACCTTCGACTCCTTCGTGACCTGAAACGGCAGCGTGACACCCGCGAGCCAGTAGTTGCCGTAGTTTTTGAAACCCGGCGAGCTGTTCTCGAGCGCATCCTGCGCCTTGAACGTGCCGACCTGGCCGAGGAAATCGAGCGAGCTGCCGATGTCCTTCAGCGGAATCGAGTAGGCGATGCTCAACTCGAGCAACGACTGCTTCAGCACCATGTCGTAGTAGAACTTCGGCGTGAGCTTCACGCCCTCGACCGTGTAGTTGAGCGCGAGACTGGGCTCGAAGGTGAGCTGGTAGAAGCCGTTGGGCTTTTCCGCGCGCGGATAGGTGTAGAGGATGAAGCCGGGGACGAGCGTGAGATCCTTGCCGAGTTCGATCGTGTAGGAGCCGTAAGGATCGAGCTCCGGATCTGACTGGCCGGCGACCTTGTCCTTCAGCGGAAAGTTGTTCCAAAGCCCAAGGGTGAGCGGGCCGGAGGCATACTCGATGGTCGGCTGGAAAGACGGGCCGCCGAGGCGCACGCCGCGGAGCATGTATTGCGAGACGAACGCGGGCGTGATCGTGACGGTGGCGCTCGGCGCCGCGGCCGGAGCCGGCGCCTGGGCGCTGAGCGAACAAGTGCCGATGGTCAGGGCACCGAGAGCGAGCAGGGTCGTTTTATTCATGATACTGGGCTTGGTGTGGTGTTTTTGGGCAGCAGTTAAACCGGGCGGGAGGCCCGGCACCGATCGACTCAGCAAGACCCTTGCCAACTCGCCGGAGCTTCTGCGACGCCCGGGCTATGACACAAAAAGGCCGCCAGCGTTTGTGCCGGCGGCCAGGAGAGAAAATCCAACCGGGATGCGCTTAACGCTTCGAGAACTGGAAGCGCTTGCGGGCGCCGGGCTGGCCGGGCTTCTTGCGCTCTTTGGCGCGCGGGTCGCGCTTGATGTGGCCGGCCTTCTTGAGCGTGGGGCGCAACTCGGCGTTCATCTTCTGCAGTGCGCGGGCGATGCCGTGGGCCACGGCGCCAGCCTGACCGGCGATGCCGCCGCCGGTGACGTTGGCCGTCACGTCGATCTTTTCCTTCATGTCGACCGTGAGGAGCGGCGCGTAGGCCTGCTTGGCGAAGTTTTCGTGCGAGAAGTAGCTCTCGAAGTCGCGGCCGTTGACGGACAGTTTGCCGCTGCCTTCGGTGAGACGCACGCGGGCGGTGGAGGTTTTGCGGCGGCCGGTGCCGAGGAAGACGTTGGCGGGAGCGGTGCTCATGTGTATCAGGCGGAAAAACGGGAAAATCAGACGGCGATTTTGACGGGATTGTTGGCCTCGTGCTTGTGCGCCGGGCCTTTGAACACGCGGAGCTTGGTCAGCATCTTGGCCGCGATGATGTTCTTCGGCAGCATGCCTTTGACCGCGTGCTTGATGATGAACTCGGGGTTCTTCTCGCGCATCAGCTTGAGGCTGCGGTAGCTCTCGCCGCCGACGAAGCCGGAGAAGAACATATACTCGTTCTGGTCTTCCTTCTTGCCGGTGAGGACGACCTTCTCGGCATTGATGACCACGACGAAATCACCGGTGTCGACGCTGGGGGTGTAAGTGGGGCGGTGGCGGCCGCGGATGATATTGGCGGCTTTGACGGCGAGGCGACCGAGGACAACACCGTCGGCATCGATCAGATGCCACTTGGGCTGCACTGTCTCCTTCTTGGCGCGAAACGTTTTCATGGGAAAAGGGGTCAACAGCTAGGGTTTGCGCGGAGGCTGTCAATGCCTGTTTTGGCGGGAAATTGCGCCAGGGTGTGACTCAAACTGAGGTCAGTGATTTGTAGCGGCGGTCTACGACCGCCGAACGAATCCCCTTGGCGCAACGCCGGCGGTCATAGACCGCCGAAGGAGGAATGCCGGAGGTTCGACGGCGGTCACAGACCGCCGCTACCGCCGGCTGACCGCACTTCCTGTTGCGTCCATTACGCCCGGGGGAGCGCTCATCGGACCGCAGCCCGCGCTTGTTTCCCACCACCGATGTGCAACCGTGCGCGGATGACATCTCCACATCGGTTCCTGCTCATCGCCGCGGGTCTGCTGGGCGCCACCGGGATCGCGCTGGGTGCGTTCGGGGCGCACGGCCTGCAAGCGTCGCTCGCCGAGCGCGGGATGACCCACGCGTGGGAAAGCGCCGCCCGCTACCAGATGCTGCACGTCGTCGCGTTGCTGGCCGCAGCGGCCTGGGTGCGCGTCGCCCGGGGCGCCGCCGTCAACCGCGTGGTCTGGGCCGGCCGGCTTTGGTGCGCAGGCATTCTGTTGTTTTCCGGTTCACTTTACTGGCTCGCGACCGGCGGCCCGCGCTGGCTCGGACCGATCACGCCGCTGGGTGGCGTGGCGTTCATGGCCGGCTGGGTGCTCGTCGCCGGAGCGGCTTGGGCGAAGGACGAATGACCGGGGAACTGCCACTGCCGGCCGATCTGCGCGCCATGCTGGATGCGGTGCGGCGCATCGGCCGGCCGCGCCTGGTGGGCGGCGGCGTGCGCGACTGGCTGCTCGGGATCGCGCCGAAAGACTTCGATGTGGAGGTGGCGGGGGTGGATTTCGAAGCCCTGCACCGCTCGCTCGCCCCCTTCGGCGCCACCGACGTGGTCGGCCGCAGTTTCGGCGTCATCAAGGTTCGCAGCCGGGCCAGCGGCGAGGAATACGATTTCTCGCTCCCGCGTCGCGAATCGAAGACGGGCGCCGGCCACCGTGGCTTCGCCGTCGCGCCCGATCCCGCGTTGAGCGAGGCCGAGGCCGCCGCCCGCCGGGACTTCACCGTCAACGCCATCGCGGTGGATCCGTTCACCGGCGAGATCCGCGATCCGCACGGCGGACAGCGGGATCTGCAGGCGCGGGTGCTGCGGCACACCAGTGCGGCGTTCGTCGAGGATCCGTTGCGCGTCTTGCGGGCGATGCAGCTCGCCGCCCGCTTCGATTTCACGCTCGCCCCGGAGACGGTCGCGTTGTGCGCCACCATCACGGGCACCTTCCGGGAACTGCCGGTGGAACGCGTGTGGCATGAGTGGGAAAAATGGGCCGAAAAATCGATCCGGCCCGGCCGCGGCCTCGCAGTCCTCGAGGCCAGCGGCTGGCTGACGCATTTCCCGGAAGTCGCCATCCTGCGCGGCACGCCGCAGGAGCCGGAGTGGCACCCGGAAGGCGATGTGTTCGCGCATACGCAGCACTGCCTGGATGCCCTGGTCGCGCTGGCCGACTGGCCCGCCTGCCCGCCTCACCGCCGGCGACTGCTGATGTTCGCCGTGCTGGCCCACGATTTTGGCAAACCCGCCACCACACAGCGGGTCGAAAAACGCGGCGCGCTCCGCTGGACCAGCCCGGGGCACGAATCGGCCGGCGGGCCCCTCGCCGAAAACTTCCTGCGCCGCATCGGAGCACCGCTCGAACTCGACGCGCCCGTGCGCGCGCTCGTGGTGCACCACCTCGCCCATCATCACGGCCAGGCGCAGTTCTCCGACAGCGCCGTGCGCCGCCTCGCCCGCCGCCTCGCCCCCGCCACCATCGACGACCTGGCGCTTGTGATGCGCGCCGACAGCAACGGCCGCCCACCCCTCGCCTCACCGGAGACGCACGCGCGCATCGATGAACTCATCGCGAAAGCCCACGCGCTCGCCCTGGCCGACGCCGCGCCGAAGCCGATCATGCTCGGCCGGCACCTTGTCGCTCTCGGCCTGTCGCCGGGACCGGAATTCAAGCCGACGCTCGACGCCGCGTTCGAAGCCCAGCTCGACGGGGCCTTCAGCGACGAGGCCGGCGGCACCGCCTGGCTGCGCACCCGCCTCGGTTTGTAATACCAGTTACGGTGCGCTTTGAGACTGTAGGCCCGGCCGGTGGCCGGGCAGCCCACTCCCCGAGACGGACTGCCGCCGATTTTCGAGGACGGGAGAGGGCTGCCGGCTAAAACCTCACCGTTGTCTCGAGCTGCAGGCGCGTCGACGCCGTGTCCGTCGCGCCGGCGGGATATTTTCTGAGCAGGTCGCCGAGGAAGAGGTTCGTCGTGAACAGCAGATAGTCGCGCAGCGAATAGCCCAGGCGCAGCGCATGCGCCCGGAGGTTCGTGCCGCCACCGTGGCCGCCCGCGGTCGAGGCCGGGTCGGTGTTCCAGCCGGGCGGCACGGCCCGGCGGTGGCGGGGGCCGCGGCCGCGGCGGGAGCGGGTCGCGCGGCGCTCTCGCCCCGCAATTCCCGGCGCAACGCGGCGTTTTCCTCGCGCAGCTCCCGCAAGGTCACCTCGAGATGGTGCAGGCGCTCTTCCACGGTCACCGGCTCGGCCCCCGCTGCGGGCGAACGCCCGGGCAACAGCATCGCCAGCACCATGAGCGGCAGCCAGTCCGGCCGGCCGGACCACCCCCGGGCACCGGCGCGCGCCGGCGCCCCCTCCGGACGACAAAGAGCACGCCCAGGCTGGTTCATCCGCCATGGGTCCGATCCCGCGAAGCCTGCTTCGCCTTGGTTGGGTAGCGACGAGCGCCAGCGAGTCGAAGAGCGTCGGCTCGCTGGCGCTCGCCGCTACGATGCGTAGTCGAAGGTTGCATGGAGGGATTGGTCTAAGGCCTCGGGGCCTGTCCCGAGGATCTTCACTCGCGGTGGGTCCGCTACCGCGAAGCCCCGGTCGCCTGCGGCGCTGCCAGAGGCGGGAAAACTTGCCTCGCCTTGATTGGAGTCGCCGCGAGCGTGCGCGAGTGCACCGGCCACCACCCGCTCAC
>JACRKC010000120.1 GCA_016235555.1 Verrucomicrobiota bacterium | reverse complement strand
GTCTGCGACCGCCGAACGAGGACCCTTGGCGCATCGCCGGCGGTCGCAGACCGCCGCTACAGCTGGCTGACTCCACTTCCTGTAATACCAGTTACGGTGCGTGCTGAGGTGCTCGGCGTGAATGCACAAAAAACGCCGCTCGTCGGAACGAGCGGCGCGCTTCGCCTCATGGCCTGAAGATTCAGCCGGCGGATTACTCCGCTTGGTCATTCTCGATCGGCGGGTCGATGACGCCGATTGCGCCATCCGAATTTCGCCGGATGACGACGAAAAGTTCCCAGCGCGCCCCACGCGTGGCGAAACGATTTTTCACGCGCAAAGTCGCGCCGTGGCGCTCGGCGGGAGCGAAATTGGCCGCGCCATTCGCATCATCGCCACCAGCCTGCTGACGGAAGTAGATGCCGACGGGTGTGTAGCTCTCCGCCTTGTCGGCGGAAGCGACGCGAATCTCGAATTCCACCGCACCGCGGCAGCGCAGTGTGGGGTTGATTTCGTCACCGACCGCCGTGACGAGCGGGTGCGCGGCGAGTGTGGTGGTGGCATCGGTGTAGGGCGTGCCGCCCGCGAGCCCGTCGAGGGCGCGAAACTGCACGACGGTGAGGGTGACGACGGCGGGATGAGCGGGCGAACTCTCGCCCGCGATGGCAAACGACACGGCGCACAGGCCGGCCGCGATTCCAACGAGGTAGTTTTTCATGGAGAGGGGAACGACTCGATGGAAAGCTGCCCCCCCCCCCCCGGCGTCAAGCGGGAAGGGAGGGCGCAGGCATATTATTGGAAACGTAGCGGTCCGATGAACTGGCTGGGGCTGAAGCCAATCCTGCACGATGGGCTACGGTCAGTTCTCGTTGGAGTTCTGAATATCCGGATCGATGACCAATGCCCGCGGCGACGCACCGGAGGGCGGATTATACGAAATCGTGTAGGAATATTTGTTGGTGTCGGCGTTGGTGTCCGATACGGTCACCTGATTGTTGGTGCCCAAGGTCGGCGTCCCAAAGATGCCGGCCGGGGCGGTGATCGTGATGTAGGGCGATAGCCAACTTCCCCCGCCGGTGAGCACGAATTTCAACACCGCGTTCGGTCCCGTTGGTGTGGCGGGGTTGGAGTCAACCGTGCCATCCCGCGTGTTGACCGTGATAGTGCAGATCTGGCCTGGGCCTGAGCGAACCGTGCTGGGCATATGTATTCCTATTTTTTGAGTTGAGCTCCCGCCGGACCCGCGCCGTCGGCAAGCAAGTGGGTGAGTTCGGCGTAAGCCGGGTGCCGAAAAGGGGTGGCCGCGATCCGCCGCGCGAGTGCGCGGGCCGGTTCAATTTCGCCGAGGCGCAGCCGGGCCTGGGCGAGCAGCGCCGTCGCCAGCTGGGATGTCCGCTCGACAATGGGCGCGAGGCGGGCGGCGCATGCGCGCCAGTGCGTGACGGCCTCGTCGGCCCGGCCATCGCCCGCCAGCAGGTTTCCCAGCCGAAGCTCCACCTCGGCGACGGTGGTCTCGTTGGGCGTGGACGCATCAAGCGCGCCGCTGGAGAACTTCTGTGCCTTGAGCAGAAAAGCGGACAATCGCTCAATGAGTGCTTGGCGCTCGGATCCAGTTGCGAGGCGCACGGCGTTGATGAGGGCGCGGCCTTGGAGTCCGACGTGCCAGTTTGCCACGGTAGAATCAAGTTCAGCCAGTTTGGCACAGCCGGCGAGCGTCGTGCGGGAGGTTTCGCGAGCGGCCGTGAGGTCGCCGATCGCCATTTGGATTTCGGTCAGCAATCCTTGTGAAACTACAAGCTGCTCGAGCCAGAATTTGTTCTGAGCGTCCGCCGTGACGAGAACCTGGGCCGTCTCCACGGCGGCGCCCGCGAGGGCCAGTGCGGTCGGCAGCCGGCCCAGCGCGAGATCGAGCCGGGCGAGTTCAAAGACAATGGTCTGCTCCTGCCGCTGCACGCGCCGGTTGGTCGCGGCATCCGGGAGCAGGTGCAGCGCACGGCGCTTCTCGTGCTGCTCCGCGATGGCCTGTTCGTAGGCACCCAGCGTCTCGTGCGCCTTGGCCAGCCACCCGACGGTGTTGGCGAGGTCGAACGCGCGGGCCGGCTTTTCCGTGACGATCCGCAGCCAGGTATCGCGGCTCTCAGTGAACAGCGCGAGCGCCTCCGGCGCACGACCCGTGGTGAGAAAGACGACGCCGATGTTGTTCCGCGCATAGCAAGCCTCCGCCTGCCAGTCCGGGTTGCGCGCGTCGTGGCGCACCAACTGTTGCGCGAGGTCGAGATATTCGCGGAACGCCTGCTCGGCCGCGGCGATCTGCCCGCGCCGCCACGCGATGAAGCCGACCCAGAAAACGCTCTGCGCGTGATCAAAAATCCGCTGCGGGTCGGCCGGGGCCTGCGCGAGCAAGAGCGCGGTGGTCGCGGCGCCGCGCTGAAAAACGTCGAGTGCCTCCGCCAGCCGCCCCCCCTGTTCGCGCATCTCCCCGATCAAGTGCAACGCGCGCGACCGCCGGCCCAGCGACGGCGCGTCCATCCGCTCCGTCGGCTGGCGCGCATAATAGTCCACCGCCTTTTCCCCCACGCTATCGAGCACGTCGAGGCGGCCGACCGCATCGAGTTTCCGGCGCAGGTCGCCGAGCATGAACTCGACCAGGTCTTCCGCCTGATCCCGGCCGCGCTTCGCGTCGTCGCGTGCGACCACGGCGTCGTTGCGCGCGACGAGCGCCTCGCCCCGTGCACGCCAGGCCGCGACGGCGAGACCGAACGTCAGCACCATGCCCGCGACCGATGCCGCCGTGATCAGGGTGAGCCGGCGGTGGCGCCGCTGGAGTTCGCGCTGGCGCAGTTCATCGAAGCCCGCCCCGAGCAGGCCGGCCACGAGCCGCACAAACGCCGTGCCCTTGCCGTCGGCGTGCTCGCGGGCATCCGCGGCGACGACCTCGGCGGCCGGGCCGTCGAGCTCGCCGTCCGGCCCGAGCGCGCGGCGCAGCGCGGGCGAGAAGCAGTCGTCGGCCGCGCCCTCGTGCTTCGGCTCGCCCGCGACGATGAAGGCGAAGACGTGCCGCTCGCCGTGCAGCCGCTTGAAGGCCTTGATCTCCTCCAGCACCCAGCGCGACTTCGCGGAGTTCGGCGAACAGATCACCACCAGCGTGGCCGAGTCGCGCAGCGCGTTCTTGATGACCTCGCCGAGGTCGCTCGTGGTCGGCAGTTCGTCGCGATCGCGGAACACCGGCGCGAGACGCGGGCCCACCACGCCGACGGGCGCCGGCCGGCCGTGGAACCGCGCCGGCACGCGATAGCCCTCGAGTTTTTTCATGAGCCAGCCGGCCCACGGCGTGTCGGCATGGCTGTAGCTGATGAACACACGGTAGCGCCGCGGGGCCGTTTCCGGTCCGGGCGCATCCGTGCGCGCAGGCACCTGCGTGGGGCTCGAGCCGAAGCTCATGAATGGGTCGTCGCGGGCGATCATCCCGCAAGCTGGGTGGAGTGGGTGGGGGGAACAGTCGGTGCCCGCATGGAGAGGGCTCGAACCGACTGGGCGTGGAGTTGAGCAGGTCTGGGGTCGCAGACGAGCCCGGAGATTGCGGTTCACTTGCAACCACCCCGCCGGGAATGGCCCGCGCGACGCCGGCAGCCCGGGGATGCAGCGGTGGTTCATACCAATGATACACCCTGCGGAACCGGCTCCTTTCAAATTTTCATCCGTCGCGGAAAATCCCGGTGACCCCGCCCTGCCGATTCCGGGCATCGAACCCATCGACGCGATCGCAACCGGGGCTGGCGCGCCGTGGCTTTTCTCTCCTGCTCCACTTCGCCCGCCAGGTTCTCCGCGCCTGACTCGCAGCAAAGCGAAGCGCGTCGCAATTTTGTGGCTACATTTCGGGCCACGTCTTCCTTGCAGGAACCGCTTTGCTCCCCGGCGTCGGCGCCGGCGAACCTGCCACCCACCTGCGGCTCAAGGGGCGGGGCGGGGCTGCGGCGCCAGCACCGCCTTCGACCCGAAGCCATAACGAACGCCGCTGCGGAGCGCTGAGCCGCCCGTCATGGCCTCAGCGCTGCTCCATGCGAGATTGAGCCACACGCCCTGACCCACCCGGGTCTCCGCGCCGAGTTCATACACGAATTTTCCCCGGTGATGGTCATTCCAGAACGTCGAGCGCCGGTAGGTGCCTTGCACGAAGAAACTGAAACTCTCCGCGCCGAAACGCAGTTGGGCGGCGTAGTCGATGACCTTGGTCTGCGTCCATTCGTCCGCCTTGGTGGCGGCGTTCTTGTGCCTCACCTGCTGGTTGAAGCGGCCGTTGCCGCCGAGGATGAACTGCATCGAATCCGCCAGGGCACCCGGCCCGGGCAGTGCCAGACTCGACCACACCACGAGGCCGTCGAAGGTCGCATCGGACACCTGGCCCGTGAGGCTCAGCCACGCCGGCGCGACGCCGAGTCCGGCGCTCGCCGCGTTCCAATTTTTCTTTTTCGCGTCGTCCCACAGCTTTTTGCCTGCCGCCAGTTTCTCCGGCGGGATCGGTGGCAGCATCCCGCCCGCCGTTTCGAACGTCGCGGTTGTGACCTCCTGGTGCAGCGTCGACGCGATCCCGCTCAGCAGCGTGCGGTCGCGGCGCAAATCGCCTTGGTCGAAAAACACCATCGAAAGGCCGGTGCTGAAACGGGTGGCCGTCTGTCCGTTGGTCACCACCGCGCTGTCGGGCCGGCCCGCCAGCGAGAGTTGCAGATTGGCCAGGAAGCGCGCACCCGGTTGCCTGTCGTATTCGTCGGCGCTGAGCGGTTCGCGGCGCAGCAACGTGTAGGGCGTGATCGCGAGCGAAAGGCCGGTCTGCAGTTTGCCCTTGTCGTCGAAATTCGTCAGCAGGCTGGTCACCACCTCGCGCGGCGTGGCCGGGCGCACGAGCGGGTTCGATCCGCCGATCGCCGTCGCGGCCGTCGACTCGGGCAACGCGTAGTCCGCCTTCGCGACCGGATCGAAACCGACCGGACCCAACTCGGGGAATATCTTCACCAACGCGCCCTCGAGATCCGCTGCGCTGGTGGTGATCGGCGCCACCGCGTTCTTCGCCACCCTCGCGACCGGAGCGGGGCCCGCTGTCGGCGCCGGCTGGCTCGGTGGGGCCGGATTTCCGATCCCGGGATTGGCCGCCGGCGGCGGCGGTCCACGCCCCGCGGCCACCGCTGGGGTGGACGCCGGGGTCGGCGCGCTCGGTGGCGGTGAGGTGATCGCACTCGGGTTGGCGGCAGGCGGCGGCTCACCGCGCACGACAGCCGGGGCGACGGGGGGCGCGGGAGTGGCCGGGCTCCCGGCGCCCGGCCGAGTCGGCGCCGCGATCAACCCCGGGCTGATTTCGATCGCCAGCGGTCCGGCACCTGCGGGGACAATTTGGAAACCCGGGGCCGGTTCCGCCCCGGGAGAAATGCGAATCACGCAGGATCCATCCGCCGTCTGGACTGTCGCGCCAACCGGCACGGCCGGGAAACCGATCGTGAGGGCGTTGGCACTGAGCCTGATTTCCGTGGCGCCGCTCGTATTGCTGAATGAGTGGAACGCGACCGTATCCGGGAGGCGGAGCACAATCACCGCCGCCGCGGAGAGGTTTGGGACCAGCCACCAGAGCCACGCCAGGAGGCAGGCCGGGACGCGCTTCAGGGTGCGGGGGGTCATGGCAGGAGATCGATTTCGAAGCGCGACTGCAGCTGGACGGCCCGGGCCGAGTCGGCCTCCCAGTCGACCCGCCGATAACTCTGGTCGGCGTTTTGCTGGAAGAGGTGAAGGATCACGCTGATCGAGCCCGCCACACCGGGAGGGAGCGCCGCCGCACTCGTCACGACCACGACGCAGCGGTTCAACAGCCCCGCCGGCGTGCCGAGGTTGTAGAGCGGAGCGGGGGCGTTCGGATTCGCGGCGGGCGGAAACTGTCCGTTCTCCACGATGGTTCGCTCGACCTTGAAACCGCCGGTCGCGGGATCGTGGGTGCAAACCGCGATGCCGAAGGAAGGGATCACGCAGTTGAAGCCGCGGTTGAGCTCGAGGAAAACACCGCCGCCGGCCGGATCGACGAGGCGGTTGTCGGTGGAGTGGTCGTTCGGACGAACGTTGATCGCGACGTTGATGACGGGCATGGTCGGAAGATTGGTCGGTGAATTTGCGGGAATGAACTCAGCTTCCCGCCGGGGTGGCCGGCGGGGCTGGATTCGGGGTCGCGGGAGGAGATGGTGGCGCGGTCGGACGCGGCGCCGGGCTTGCCGGCGAAAGCCCCTGCGGCAGCAGGATCTGGTTCATCAGCTCGCTGAGTTGCCGTTTCATCTCGTCCGGCGTCGTGCTGCCGCCGATCGACTGCTGGAGCCGCATCAGGGCGGCGGCTTGCTGCATTTGTTCCGAGAGCTGCGCCGCGGCGAGCCGGGCTTTTTCGCGCGCGACCTGGGTCTTCACGAGCTCATCGGCACTGCCGTGGAAGAGCGATTTGAGCGCCTCCACGAACCGGCTCAGGAACGTGTAAAACAACTCGGCCGAAAACCCGCCGAGGAGGGCGAACATCACCCGGGCGATCCCCGGCTCCAGCAGCTTGACCTCCTTCAGCGCATCCTCGTTCACGAGCACCGAGAGCATCAGGCCGGAAATCAGGCCGAGGAAAAAACGGATCCAATAGGAGCCCTCGAACATCGGGTCGAAGGTGCCTTCGGTGACATAGCGGTTGGCCTTGTAGAGGCAGAGGAACGACGCCCCCAGGCCAGCGGAGCTGAGATACAGGATGATGTTCGCCAGCAACTGCCAGCCATCGAGGCTCAAAAACGACTTATACGCACCTTGGTCCGGATTGGTGTAGGGCGTGTAGCACATCGCGATGAAGGCAAGCAGCGAGACCGCCGCCGCCAGCATCAGGTGGCGCACCAGGCTGATGGGGCCGAGCAACCGCAGGAACGCGTTCGAGCTTCGTCCCTCCACCTGCAACAGCATCATGGTGCGGGGTGTCGCGGGCGCGATCAACCTGGCGAGCGTGTGGTGCGCGCTCACGAGGTTGGCCAGCAGATCGTCCGGGACCGGCTGTTCGCCGCTGCGCGCTTTTTTGGCGGCCTCGATGTCGGTGATGACTTTCGGCGGCACATCCTTGCCGCGCGACAACGCGGCCTCGGCCATCGCGCCGGCTTCACTGAGGAGCCGGTTCTGGAGGCCCATTTCATTGTCGGGGTCGGAGAAGAGGGTTTGCATGGTTTTCTACAGGGAAGTCGGGCGGGGATGAGCGCGGACGGTGCCAGGCAGGTCAGCGATCGAGGAAGAGATCCTTCACGCCAGCCCCGCCCTCACCGCGCAACGGAGAAGGACGGGGCCGGGTTCAATGGTTTTCGCTTTACGACGCATGAGCGTCGTGCGCATCAGTTGTCGTTCTCCAAATCCGGATCGATGATACCGATCGCGCCGTCGCTGACACGTTGGATCAGGACGAACATCCGCCACGTCCAGTCGTTGCCGTTATGATTCGTCCAGAGGTTGTAGAACTCGATTGTCTCCGCGCCTTCCGTGAAGGCAACTTGGGGCTGGGGCGGCGGGGGCACGGCCGTATTCACGGGCGAGGACGGAGGTGTGCTCACGCTCGATTGCGGGAAGGTCGCGGATCCGTCGACGTCCAGGTTATTGGGATTGTTGGGCTCGTATTGGATCCATGAGACGTCGAGCGGCACATACACGCCTTTGTTGCCATTCGCGTCGTAGATCCGGAGGTGCATGATGATGCCTTTTGTCAAAACATTCACCCCGTTCGGATTGTTGTGGACTCCGTGGCACATCCGGACGAACGGCCGATGAGAATTTGGATTCTGGGAGGAATCCATGGCGATCCACGAACCGGTCGAATCGGATGAGATCGCGTAGGTCGCCTGGCTGAAAAAGCCGTTGGGATAAGTCGGATTGCCGCCACCCGCAGCGGGGGACGGAAGCGGAACGAAACCGGTCACCTGCACATCGAACGACAGGGGACCTTGGGTGGGTTGAGGGGGCTTAGGCATGGCTGGATATCGCTTTCTTGTTTTTTGGTTGTTGTTGCGGACAGAAAATCAGGACGAGCAATCGTCTACGGCTTCGAGGTTGAGCCGCTGGCCTGCGGCGGCGACGCGCGGCCAGCCCCGTCGGGCCACGGGTCGAGCGGCCGATAGCCGGCGCGCTCAAGCCGTTCGATCAGGGTGCGCGCTTCGTCGGTGCGTCCGAGAAAAGCCAGGGCGCGCGCCGCGGGATCGAGCAGCCGCCAGTTGGCGATTTCGTTCAAACGCGGCTGGACCCCATCGACCACGCGCAACCAGTGCCGGCCCGCAGCGGCGATATCACCACGATCTCGCGCCATCCGGCCGGCGACCACGCACGCGCTGAAAAAATCTCCGGCCAGTTCCTCATCCTGCGGCGCCTTGGCGAGCAGCGGTTCGAGCAACGTGAGGGCCCGCGCGGCACACTCCGCCGCCTCACCCGCCTCGCTCACCGCCCGCAACCCGGCGTCAAGCCGCCACGCCACCGCCAACAGCCCGACAATCCGGCGATCCGCCGGCGCGAGCTTCGCCAAGGGCTCCAGTTCGAGCCTGATGCTATCCACCAATTTCCGAACCGCGATCGCATCACCCGGCGTCAGCATCGCACTCTGCAGGCGAATTTTGAGTTCCGCCCGTTGATAGTTGTTGTTGGCGGGGTCGGCCGAGATGAGTGACGACAGCAGCGCCCGGCCCCGCGTCCGCAGCGCCAGCGCCTCGGCGGCACGTCCGGTCACGGCCAGCACGTTGGCCTGCAAGGCGCAGGCGTTGGCGAGCCGCTCCTGCAATTTCGCGGTCCGTGGATCGGCTTTGACCAAGGCTTCGAGTCTTTTGGTCTGCTCTTCAAAACGCGCGATGGCCTCGAACAAGTCCCCGCTTCGCTCGGCGATGGTGCCAAGGTAGGAAACGACGTTGGCGATGCTGCCGGGCAACTCGGTGTTCTTCGGGTCGGCCGTGGCCATTTTCTCCAGAATCGGCAGCTCTCGCAAAAACCCACTGCGCGCCGCCGCCAGTTTACCCCGCTCCAGCTCGATCACGGCGAGATTGTGGTGGCCCGACACCGCTTCACGCTGCCAGCGGGGGTTGCCGGGTTCCAGCCCGACCAGCGCGACGCTCGTATCGCGGTAACGCACCGCCCAGTCACGGGCGGTTGCGATGTCGCGGCGCGTGTAGTGCATATTGAGTATCCAGTATTCCGCTTGCGCACGGTCGAACAGCGCGCCGCCTTCCACGGGATGCCGCCGCACTATCGCTTCGGCCAGCACGCACGCCTGCTCGAACGCCTGCATCGCTTCCTTGGCGTGCAGCTTCTGCGCGTGCACGATGCCGATGACGGTCAGGGCCTTCACCTTGCCGCTCAGTGTCGTATCGGTGAGATCGCGCTCGCCGAGCGAGTCGACGTAGGCCTTCGCCTTGTCGCCGACGGACTCCATCAGTTCGAGGCGTCCGACCTTTTCGAGCTGCAACCGAAAATCGACCAGCATGAAGCCGAGCAAATCCTCCGCCTGCGCCTGCCGGCGCTGCGCGTCGTTGCGCGCGAGCTGCGCCTCGCCTTTCGCACGCCAGGCGGCAATCGCCAGCCCGAGCGTGATCGCCATGCCGACGACGGACGCCGCCGTGATGAGCGTGAGGCGGCGCTGGCGGCGTTGGAGTTCGCGCTGGCGCAGTTCGTCGAAGCCCACGCCGAGCAGGCCGGCGACGAGGCGCACGAAGGCGAGCTTCGGGCCGTCGCCGTGCTCGCGTGCGTCGGCCGCCACGACCTCGGCGGGCGGACCGGAGAGTTCCCCATCCGGGCCGAGTTCACGCCGCAGCGCGATCGGGAAGCAGTCGTCGTCCGCACCTTCGTGCTTCGGCTCACCCTCAACGATAAACGCGAACACCCGGTGCGGCCCGTGCAGCCGCTTGAACGCCTTGATCTCCTCCTGCACCCAGCGCGACCTGGCCGAACGCGGCGAGCAGATCACCACCAGCGTCTCCGACTCCCGGAGTGCGTTGCGGATCGTTTCACCGAGGTCGCTCGTGGTGGGCAGTTCGTCGCGATCGCGGAACACCGGGGCCAGCCGAGGTCCGACCAGACCAACCGGTGCACGGCGTCCATGGAAGCGGCGCGGGACGCGGTAGCCCTCGAGTTTCGCCATCAGCCAGTTGGCCCACTTCGTGTCGGCGTGGCTGTAGCTGATGAAGGCACGGTAGTGCCGCGCGGCCGTTTCCGGGCCGGGCACATCCGTGCGCTCAGGCGCGTGCATGGGACTTGAACCGATGCTCATCAGTGGGTGTCCGCCGGGGTTGAGACCGGGGAGGCGGGTGGGTGGGAACGGGAACCAGGAGTCGGTTTGGGCGCGGACAGAGCCAAACGACGTTGGGTGGGGGAAAACGGGCACCGCAGCATTTCCACGTCCGGCGCATTTGTCGCGCAAATTCGCCGGCCCGGTCGATCGCAGGGCGCATCTCCCTTTCTTGCACTGCGGAGGGGCGCTTTTCCAAGCGCCCAAGCTCGGCGGTTGAAAACCGCCGCTCCTTTGCTCTTTCCGGACGGCAAGAAGCTGAGATGCGCCCTCGATCGCAGCCACGGCTTTCCGGTGTGACTGCACCAATTGTTCCCGCGTAGGCCAGCGCGCCCGGCGTTTCGTCGCGTGCCGCCGGACACGCCGGCCGGCCTGGCGCAAAACAGTTACGATCCAAACCAGTCATACCAATGATACCGCAGTTTCCGGACGGATCTTACAACCGATCAGCCCGGACCGCACTTTTTCAGGCCCGGGCCTCCGGGCGCCCGCCGGCGCCGCGACCAGGCTCGTGGGGCTTCACCGCCGACAAATTGTCCGCCGCCGGTTCTGCCTCCGCTCCCGTCCGGCCCGGGCCAGGACGCCGCGCTCGCCGTCGAACTTCCACCCGGCGCCTACACCGTCACCGGCGGGTGTGACTCAAACCGAGGTCAGAAAGCATCGAAAAAAACTGAAGGAACGCGCGCACCCGCGCCGGCCCGGCGTTGCGGCGGGCGTCCCTGCCCGCCGACGCTCCAGCGAAATTCCTGCACCGGCGGGCCGGGACGCCCGCCGCCGCAACCGAGGCATTCAAGGACCGACCTCAGTTTGAGTTGCACCCGTCACCGGCGCGGACAACGCCACCGGCGTTGCCCTCGTGGAAATCTGCGAATTACCGTGAGGCGGGTTGCTTTACCGCCGGTCCGTGGATTTCCTTCCGCCTCTCTCCCACCCACCACCTCCCACGACCCATGAGCAAAAAGATCATTGCCATCCTCGGCGCCACCGGTGCCCAAGGCGGCGGACTCGTCCGCGCCATCCTCAACGATCCCGCCGGCGGTTTCGCCGCCCGCGCCATCGTGCGCGATCCGAACTCCGACAAGGCCCGCGCCCTCGCCGCGCTCGGCGCCGAGGTCGTGGCCGGCGACGTCGACGACGAGGCCAGCCTCGTGCGCGCGTTCACCGGCGCGCACGGCGCGTATTGCGTCACGTTTTTCTGGGCGCATTTCTCGGCGGAGAAGGAGGTCGCCGAAGTCGCCGCGATGGCCCGCGCCGCCAAGGCCGCCGGCGTGGCGCACGTCGTGTGGTCCACGCTCGAGGACACCCGCAAGTGGGTCCCGCTCGCCGACACGCGCATGCCCACGCTGCACGGCAACTACAAGGTGCCGCACTTCGACGGCAAGGGCGAGGCCAACGCCCAGTTCGAGCGGGCCGGCGTGCCCACGACGTATTTCCACACCTCGTTTTACTGGGACAACCTCATCCACTTCGGCATGGGCCCGCGCAAGGGCCCCGACGGCAAACTCGTGTTCGCGCTCCCGATGGGCGACAAGAAGCTGCCCGGCATCGTCGCCGAAGACATCGGCCGCTGCGCCTACGGCGTGTTCCAGAGCAGCAACCTCATCGGCAAATCAATCGGCGTCGCGGGCGAGCACCTCACCGGCGCCCAGATGGCCGCCTCGCTCGGCCGCGCGCTCGGCCAGCCGGTGGGCTACTACGCGATGCCCTTCGACGCCTACCGGAAGCTCGGCTTCCCCGGCGCCGACGACCTCGGCAACATGTTTCAGTTCAAGCACGACTTCGAGGCCGACTTCTGCGGTCTGCGCAACGTGGCGTTCTCCCGCTCGCTCAACCCCGCGTTGCAGAGCTTCGACACGTGGCTCGCCGCGAACAAGCACCGCATTCCAATCGCGTAGGTCGGGGTTTATCCCCGACAGCCGCTGAAGCGGACAAATGTCGGGCGTAAAGCCCGACCTGCAGCGCGTCGCATTCAGCCTCGGTTAGAAATCCAATCCCACGAGCAGCTTCAGCCGCGTGTAATCCTGCGCGGTGCCGTCGGGATTGTTGCGGCGGATTTCGTGCCGGAGCGACGCGCTGAGCGTCTCAGTGAGTTTCTTGTTCAATTCGAGGCGGTTCTCCCAGCCGTCGTCGCGATCCCGCACGGGATACCACACGCCGCGCTGGGTGAGCCCCATGCGCCACGGCAGCGTCAGCTCGAGTTCCTCGAACGTCGACTGCACGCCCCGCGAGGTGTGATCGGCCACCGGGGCGGAATTCCACAGGTCGAAGAGATTCTGCGATACCCCCGCGCGCACCTTGCGCGTCGGGGTCGAGACCAGGCTGATGCCGGAGCCGATTTCCTGCTGGAGCAGCACGTAGTCGTTCGGCACGCCGGCCCGGCGGTTGGCCCGGTTGAACTCCAGCGTGGGCCGATACTGGGCAAACTGCCGCTTGTTGAAATCATGCCGCCATAACGCCGTGCCCTTGATCGTATCGGTGGTCGTCACGTCGTTGGTCTGCGCGTAGTCGAGCCGGCCGTTGATCTGCACTTCGTCCCGCTCCCACTTGCGGCGCATCGTCGCATCGACCGCGTAGCTGTTGCGCTCGGCCGTGTCCGCGACCACGTCGGACGAGAGCGCGAGGCGGCCGTGCCACGGGCCGAAGAACTCGCGCAGCCTGGCCGTGAGCACCGAGGGCGAGAACCATTCCCAGCCGAACAGCTTTTCCTCCTCGGCGTGGGTCTCGGCCGATTTCGGCTCCGGCTTGGGCGTGACCGGTCGCGGCGACGCCGGTGCGGCCGCGAGCGTCGGCGCGGGCCTGGCCGGCACCGGCGGCGGTTCGCCTTTGATCACCACGGCATCGGCCGCCTTCACCCGCACCTCGCCAAACCGATCGGCTTGAAACACCAGCACGTCGCCCTCGCGCCTGAGCACCCGGCCGTGAATCCGGTCGCCATCCTTGTAGACGAGGATGTCGCGCGCCGCCGCATCGGCGCCGGCCGCGCGGAGGCCCGCCACGACACTGAGCACCACGCTCACCGCCCATCCCCGCCAGGAACCGGATCGCCGAAGAAACATGCAGCCTTGGACGCCGCGATCGAACGCGGGTTGCGAAAATCTTTCGGAAACTGCCGCACCGCGTGCGGCCCCGCGTGCACTGCAAACCGACGACGACCCCGGCACGGCGGGTTGCACGATGAACGTGCCCGCCGACCTCGAAGACACCGATCCGTTGTCCTCGGTTTGTGTTACGCCCCACGCGTAACGGAAACTGCGGTCGGCCAGCTGTAGCGGCGGTCTGTGACCGCCGTCGAACCTCCAGCATTCGTCCGTCGGCGGTCACAGACCGCCGCTACAACCAAGGCATCCGTTTTGCTGACCTCACTTTCTGATACACCCTTACGCCCCGCGCGATCGCGTCGCCGCTTGACCCGCCCTCCGCACGGCGAATGCTTCGCTCGTCTCATGCCCAGCGCCGCCGACCATGCCGCTCCCGCGCCGTCCACTCCGGATCCGGCCGCCTCGGTGTTCATCAGCTACGCCTCGGAGGACCGCCCCGCCGCGCGGACCCTGCGCGATACGCTGCTCTCCGCCGGCCTCGATGTCTGGTATGACGAACAGGAGCTCACCGGCGGCGACGCTTGGGATCAGAAAATCCGCCGCCAGATCCGCGACTGCGACTACTTCATGCCGCTGATCTCGGCGACCACCGAGGCGCGCAGCGAGGGGTATTTCCGCCGCGAGTGGCGGCTCGCCTGCGAACGCTCCCTCGACATGGCGGACGACGTGCTCTTCATCGTGCCGGTCGTGATCGACGACACGCCGGACCAGGGCGCACGCGTGCCGGACAAGTTCTTCACGGTGCAATGGCTCCGCGCCCGCGGCGGCCACGCCACGCCGGCGATGCATCACCTCATCCGCCGGATGCTCGCGCGCGAGCGCCACATGGCGCCGCGCACGGCGGCCGGCCCGACGCGTGCGCCCTTCCAGCGCACGCAGGCGCCGCTTGGCGCGCCGCCGCCGCTCGCCGCCGAACCGCCGCCCGGAGTGCCGCCGCCGATCCCGCCCGGGGCCGCCGCCCATGCCGCGCCACCGCCCATGCCGCCGATGCCCCACGTGCCGGAAAACGCCGGCTTCCTCCACGGCGTGAAATTCCTCTTCGAGGTGCTGTGGTGGGCGCTCACCGCGGCGTGGCTGTTGTTCAACCGCCTGCCGAAATGGGCGCGCATCGTCGTCACCGTCTGGCTCGTGCTCACGTTGTTCTCGATCAAGTGCAGCAACGTCCGCACCAACGTCTCCGAGCGCCCGCGCGCCGGCGAGCAACGCCCGCCACCCGGCCGGCCGCCGTCCGACGGACCGAAGAAAATGCGCAACCTCATCGAGCGCATCTCGCAGTCCGCCCGCGACGGCAAGTTCACCGGCGATCCCGAGGAATTCGCCAAGTTCGTCGGTGACCTCGCGCGCGGCTTCGACGAGGGCTTCAACGAAGCCGCCGCGGCCGGCAAGAGCCTCGTCATCGTCCCGTTCGGTCCGCCCGACGCGAGCGACCCCGGCGACAAGTTCGCCCACGCCGTCTTCATCTCGCTCTACGGCCGCATCGCGCTGGAAAGGCGCTCCGACGTCGGCGTCGCCGCCCCGCCGAAAGGCGAACTCGACGACGCCGCGCTCATCGCCCGCGGCCAACGCCTCGGCGCCACCTTCGTCCTCACCGCCCGCGCCACCGCCGCCGCGCCCTACACCCTCACCGTGCGGCTGCTCAAGGTCGCCGACGGCACCGCCGCATGGACCGAGACTTATCCCGTCGACGACAACGACGCCACCAACGTCGCCGAACAACTCGCCGCCAAGCTCCGCGAACACCTCCCGCGCAAGGAACCGCACAAGGAAAAGCTCCGCCCGCCGCCCGTGCCCCCGCCCGACCCGAAGTAAAACGGCCCGCGCCGCCCTCGTGGACGAGGCGTCCCGCCTCGTAAATCGAACACGGCCACGACGTCCTGTCCCCGGGACCATCTCACTTTCTTGCCATGCGGAAGGGCGCTTTTCCAAGCGCCCAAGCCCGGCGGTTGAAAACCGCCGCTCCGTCGCTCTCACCAGACGGCAAGAAACCGCGATGCGCCCGGCCCCCGGCCTTCAAACGAAACGTTCTTGCGCCGGCGATTCGCCCCGGCAGGGTGCGCCCGTGCGCCGCGCGTTTCCCACTGCCGCCCTGATCTTCGCCTGGCTCTGCGCCAACGGCGCGCTCTGGGACGCCGCCCAACTGTTCGCGTGGGCGAAGATGTTCGCGGGCTACGCGCAGACACTGACGGTCACGCACGCCATCGAGCAGACCTTCGATGCCAGCAAGCCGTGCGAGATGTGCGTCTCCATCGCGAAGGCGAAGGAGATCGAACAAACGCGGGCGCCGCAATCGATCGAGCATTCCACGGAAAAGCTCGTCCTCGCCTGCGAGCTGCCGCCCCGCACTGTGTTTGAAGTTCCCCGCCTTGAGTGGCCGGATGCGCCGTCGCGCGTCGCCCTCATTCGCACCGAACGAGTGCCGGTGCCCCCGCCGCGCGCCTGACGTGGCACGGGCGATCCAGCCCGTGCCCCCGATCAGTGACGAGCCACGGGCGCGAAAGCCCGTGTCACACCCACGTCCGCGCGGCCGCGTGCGCGCTGCTGTTCGCTCTTTCCGCGTGCCCACTCTTTTTTCCCCACGATTTCTGCTCACCACCGAGCTCGAAGTCACCCACTCCCCTCAAACTTTCTCCTTCCCTGCGCCTCCGCGCTTCTCGGAAAAAACACTTTCCAGTAAAGATCCTCGGGGCAGGCCCCGAGGCATTAGACCAATTCCACCATGCAATCTTCGACCACTCATCGTAGCGGCGAGCGCCAGCGAGCCGACGCGCTTCGACTCGCGGGCGCTCGTCGCTACCCAACCAATGCGAAGCAGGCTTCGCGGTATCGGACTCAACGAGAATGAAAGCTCCTCTCCCATTTCTCGCCCTCGGGATCTTCTTCCTCGCCGCCTGCTCGCGTCCCGAAACGAACGCCGCCTCCACCGCCGCCCAACCCCAACCGATCCGCGGCGAAATCGTCGGCTTCGACCGTCCGCGCCACGTCGTGCTCATCCACCACGAGGAAATCCCCGGCTACATGCCCGCGATGACGATGGAATTTTCCCTCGGCGGCATCGATCTCTCCACGCTCCGCGAGGGCCAGCGCATCACCGCCCGCATGGGACTGCCGGAGGACGGCGTCTTCCCCCTCACGGAGTTTCGCATCCTCAACCCGGTCGAGGACCAGGCGGTGGCCGCCGGCGCACTCGCCCTTCGGCAGGACACCCACACGCGCGGAAAAAACACCTACCGCGAAGTTGGCGAGTCCGCGCCGACCTTCACCCTCTACAACCAGGACGGCCGCGCCGTCTCCTTCGCCACCTTCCGCGGCAAACGCGTCGTGCTCAATTTCATCTTCACGCGCTGCCCGGTCGCGACGATGTGTCCGGCCTCCACCGCGAAGATGATGTCGCTCCAGGCCGCCGCGAAAAAAGCCGGCGTGCAAAACTTCGAGCTCGTCTCCATCTCGTTCGACTCCGCCTACGACACCCCGCCCGTGCTCAAGGCCTACGCCAACGCCCGCAGCATCGACACCACCAACTTCTCCTTCCTCACCGGCCCCGAGGGCGCCATCCGCGATCTGCTCGCCCAATTCGGCGTCATCGCCGAACCCGGCGAAAACGTCTTCAAACACACGCTCGCCACCTTGCTCATCGGCCCCGACGGCCGCATCATTCACCGCCTCGACGGCTCCAACTGGTCGCCGGACGATTTCCTGAAATTCCTGACCCCGCCCGCCCCGTGAAATTGCCCTTCGCTCTCGCCGCCGACCGTCCAGCCGGCAACGCGCGGGGCCGGGATCTCCGCCCATGTTTCCTTCGAACATAGTCCACCGCGGACAACGCGGATTTCGTCGATAATCTTCCAAACCAAAATTCCCCATCCGCGCCATCCGTGTAATCCGCGGTTAAAATAATTACCCATGAAATTGTTCCCCACGCTACTCTGCATCGCTGTCGCTTGCCACGCCGCGCCCACTTTCGTCCGCGAACTCCCCACCCCCGCCGCGCCCGACTCCCAGGGCTCGAATCTCACCGCCGCGCCCGACGGCACGCTCCATCTCACGTGGTCCGGGCCCGGCGACCGCGCCGGCGCGCGCGCCCTCCGCCTCGCCACCCTCGCGCCCGGCGCCGCCCAATGGTCCGCCCCGCGCACCATCGTGAGTTCGCCGCTGCTCATGGAAAACTGGGCCGATTTCGCCTCGCTCTGCGTCGGCACCGACGGCGCGCTCACCGCGCAGTGGTTTCAAAAAGTCCCCGGCGAATCCGGCCATCACCCCTACTCCGGCTGGTTCTCGCGCTCCACCGATGGCGGCACGACCTGGCGCGCGCCCGCCCGCCTCGGCCACGAGTTCGTCGCCCTCGCCCCGCTCAGCGCCGGCCGCACGCTCGCCGTCTGGCTCGAAAATTGGGGACGCGGCGCCCCCGCCGCGTCGGACCACGGCCACGCGCGTGGCATGAAACTCCTCGCCCGCCTCGTCGCCCCCGACGGCGCTGCGCTCGGCGAGTGGACCATCGATCCCGATGTATGCACGTGTTGCCAGAACACGACCGCCCCCCTCCCCGGCGACCGCGTGTTCATCGGCTATCGCGGCCACACGCCCGACGACATCCGCGACAACCAATACGTCATCTTCGATCTCGCCACGCGCACGTTCTCGAAACCCGCCCCGCTCCGCGACGACCGCTGGAAGATCGCCGCCTGTCCCGTCAACGGTCCGGCGGCCGACGCCCGCGGCGATGCTCTCGCCGTCGCATGGTTCACCGCCCCCGAGGGCGACGCGCGTGTGCAGGCCCGCTACTCATCCGACGCGGGCCGCACGCTCGGAGCCCCGCTCCGCCTCGACCTCGGCCGCCCGATCGGCCGCCTCGAAACCGTGGTGCTCGCCGATGCCTCCGCGCTCTTCCTCTGGATGGAGCACGGCACCGCCGAAAACGCCGCCGGCATCTATGCCCGCCGCCTGTCACCCAACGGCCAGCTCTCCGCCCCGCAACTCGTCGCCGACTCCACGCAAGCCCGCGCGAGCGGCTTCCCCCGCGCCGCGCTGCGCGCCGACGGCCGGGTCGTCATGTCGTGGACGCGCCCCGGCGACCCCGGCCGCGTGCACGTCTGCGAAATCACCCCCGCCCGCTGAGCCTTGCACGACGCCGTCACCTCCGCCTCCATTCCGCCGTCACCCTTTACCCCTTCCGCCATGCGCCGCTTGTTTGCCCCCCTCCTCTCCCTTCTCGCCCTCACTCTGCTATCCGCGCCGCTCCACGCCGCCGCTTCCGCCGCGAAACCCAACATCGTGATCCTCTTCGCCGACGACCTCGGCTACGGCGATCTGGGCTGCTACGGCCATCCTACCATCCGCACGCCGAACCTCGACCGCATGGCGCGCGAGGGCATGCGCTTCACCGATTTCTACTCGGCCGCCGAGGTCTGCACCCCGAGCCGCGCCGCGCTGCTCACCGGCCGCTATCCGATCCGCAGCGGCATGTGCAACGACCGCTTCCGCGTCCTGCGCAGCGTCTCCACCGGCCACCTCCCCGAGAGCGAGATCACGCTCGCCGAACAGCTCAAGGGCCGGGGCTACGCCACCACGATCATCGGCAAATGGCACCTCGGCGTCTGGGCCAACAACCCCGCCGGCCACCCGTCGCGTCACGGTTTCGATTCCAACTTCGGCCTCCCGCACTCCAACGACATGGACCCCGTCCCCGGCGGCCGCCCGCAGGGCGAGGACAACAAGGACGACCCTGATCCGAAATACTTCAACTCGCCGCTCTGGGACGGCGACAAAATCATCGAGCGCCCCGCCGACCAGACCACGCTCACGCGCCGCTACACCGAGCGCGCGGTTAAGTTCATCCGCGATCATCGCACCGGCGGCCCGTTCTTCCTCTACTTCCCGCATACCTTTCCGCACACGCCGATCTACGCCTCCGAACAATTCCGCGGCAAAAGCCCGCGCGGTCGCTACGGCGACGTCGTCGAGGAGATCGATTGGTCCGTCGGCCGCGTGCTCGACACCCTGCGCGAGACCGGCCTCGACCAAAATACCCTCGTGTTCTTCACGAGCGACAACGGCCCGTGGCTCATCCGCGGCGGCGCCGGTGGCAGCGCCGGCCTCCTCCGCGACGGCAAAGGCTCCACGTGGGAAGGCGGCATGCGCGAGCCCGCGATCGCTTGGTGGCCCGGTCGCATCCGCGCCGGCTCCGTCTGCCGCGAAATCGCCTCGACGATGGACCTCTTCGTGACCGGCAGCGCACTCGCCGGCGCGCCGATCCCCGCCGATCGCGAGATCGACGGCGTCAACATCCTCCCGCTGCTCACCGGCACCGGCACGGTGCAGCGCGACGCCTACCTGTATTACCGCGGCACGCGCCTCTTCGCCGCCCGCCTCGGCCCGTGGAAAGCGCACTTCCTCACCCAAACCGGCTACGGCGTCCCGAATCCGGAGACGCACACGCCCCCACTCCTCTTCAATGTGCAGAGCGACCCCGGCGAAAACCGCAACGTCGCCGCCGACCACCCCGACGTGCTCGCCCAGATCGCCGCCGCCGTCGAAAAGCACCGCGCCAAACTCCAGCCCGCCCCCACCCAACTCGAAGCCGTCATCGCCAGCGCCGCGCCGAAGAAGAAATAGCCGCTCCCCTCCCATGCTCCGATCAATCCTCCTTGTTCTCGCGCTGTCCGCCGCTGCCGCCGCGAATGCGGCGGCACCCTCCGTAGCCTCGGCGAAGGAGGGCCGCCCCAACATCCTCTGGGTCGTCAGCGAGGATAACACCTACAACTTCGTCGGCGCCTACGGCGACCCGCTCGCGCGCACGCCCAACGTTGACGCCCTCGCGAAAAAGGGCGTCACCTTCGACGTCGCCCATTCGCCCGCCCCCGTGTGCGCCCCCACGCGCCACACGATCATCACCGGCGTCTATGCCACCACGCACGGCGCGCAGCACATGCGCAGCCACCCGCCGCTCCCGTCCGGCGTGAAGTTTTTCCCCGAATATCTCCGCGCCGCCGGCTACTACTGCACCAACAACGCCAAGACCGACTACAACACCTCCA
Source organism: Verrucomicrobiota bacterium (assembly GCA_016235555.1). Taxonomy (GTDB): domain Bacteria; phylum Verrucomicrobiota; class Verrucomicrobiia; order Opitutales; family Opitutaceae; genus JACRKC01. Next base: position 24,937 of record JACRKC010000120.1, on the reverse strand, counting down.
CGCCTTTCGCCGTCGCGTGGGACCAGAACAACCGCACCGCCCACTGGCGCGGGCGCAAGGCCGGCCAGCCCTTCTTCGCCGTCTTCAACCACGAGCACTCGCACGAGAGCAAACAGCACAAGCGCGAGCCGCTCATCACCGATCCCGCCAAGGTCAAGGTGCCCGCCTATCTCCCCGACACCCCCACCGTCCGCGCCGATCTCGCGCAGTATTACGACAACGTCTCCCGCGCCGACGCCGCGATCGGGCAGGTGCTCAAGCAACTCGCCGACGACGGGCTCGCCGACGACACCATCGTCTTCTACTACTCCGACAACGGCGGCACGCTCCCCCGCAGCAAGCGCTTCATGTGGGACAACGGCACACACATCGCGATGGTCGCGTATTTCCCGGAAAAATTCCGCCACCTCGCCCCCGCCGCGCCCGGCTCGCACTCGCAGGAACTCGTCAACTTCGTCGATCTCGCGCCCACCGTGCTGAGCCTCGCCGGTGTCGCCGCGCCCGCGTATTTCCAAGGCCGCGCCTTCGCCGGCACCGCGCGCAAGCCCGCCCCGAATTTCACGTTCACCTTCCGCGACCGCATGGACGAACGCTACGACCTCTCCCGCGCCGTCAACGATGGTCGCTACCGCTACGTGCGCCACTACCTCCCGCACCGCGCCGCCGGCCAGCACGTCGGCTACCTCTGGCAGCAGGCCTCGATGAAAGAGTGGGATGAACTCAACCGCGCCGGCAAACTCACCGCCATCCAACGCGCCTTCTTCGAACCGCACGCCGCCGAGGAACTCTTCGACTGCACCGCCGATCCCGAGAACGTGAAGAATCTCGTTCCCCCCGAGCCCGGTCGAGGGGCCAACGACTTGTCCGCCGAGGGCTTGGCGAAGGCGGATCCCGCGCACAAAGCCGCCCTCGACCGCCTGCGCGCCGCCCTCCGCGCGCACCTCCTGCGCACCCTCGACACCGGCTTCCTGCCCGAAGCCATGATGATCGCCCAAGCCGACGGCGCCTCCCCCACCACCATCACCGACAAACCCGAACGCTACCCGCTCGCCAACCTGCTCGACTTCATCGACGCCGCGCAATTCGGCAAAGCCTCCGGCCAGCAGGTCGTCGCCGCCACGCGCCACCCGCTCGCCGTCTGGCGCTACTGGGCCGTGACGGCCACGCTGACATCAAAAAACCCGCCGAACTTTTCCCAACTGCTCACCGACACCGACCCATCCGTGCGCCTCGCCGCCGCCGAATCCGTCCTGCGCCGCGGCCCGAGCGAAGCCGCCTGGAAAGTGATCGCCGATTCCCTCGCCGCCAGCCACTCACGCGAGCTCCGCCTCGCCGCCCTCAACGCGATCACCTACCTGCCCGTCGCCCCGGAGACCTTGAAGCCCCTCATCGCCGCCTGCGCCACCAGCGGCGACGAATACCTCAAACGCGCGGGGGAGTTCCTCAGCCCGTAGCAGCCCGTAGCGGCCGACGTAAGGAGGCCGGCCCTTCCGCCCCGACACCTCGGCCTCGTCACCTCGGCCGCTACTTGCTTGCCACTCGTAGCAGCCGAGGTAACGAGGCTGGCCGTGCCCACCCCGGAACCCCAAGCCAAACCACGTCTCCCATCGGGCCACCTCCCACGCCTTGCGCCCGAGTGGTATCGCAGCACTGCGGTCGTGTTCTGGACCCACACCATCGCTCGCCGCCGCATCGGCTGGCTCGACACGACCTTCCACGCGACTTTTCGCGAACTATTGCTCCACGCCGCGGTGCGCGAGCAATTGCTCTGCCCCATCTACACCCTCATGCCCGACCACCTTCACCTGATCTGGATGGGGATTGACGAAAATTCCGATCAACGCCGCGCGACCTCGTTTCTTCGTGAACAACTCAAGCCGTGTCTCGCACCCGGGCGATGGCAGCACCAGCCCTACGACCACGTGTTGCGCGACGAAGAGCGCAAACGCGGCGCCTTCGCGAGCACATGCCTTTACATCGCAGAAAACCCAACGCGCGCAGGTCTGGTCACGCACGCCTCGGAGTGGGCATTCACCGGCTGCATTGTGCCAGGCTACCCAACGCTCCATCCCCTCGCGACGGACTTTTGGGAAAAATTCTGGCGGATCTACGCTGCGGCAGTCACTCGCGGCGAAATCGGCAAGATCGGCGCGAACCCCGCCCTGTAGCGCTCGGCACCAGCCTCGTTACCTCGGCTGCTACAGGCGGCAAGCGCGTAGCGGCCGACGTAAGGAGGCCGGTCGATACCGTCACGTGCTCGCGCACTCCTCCTCTACCTCCCCACCCGCCCCAGAAACGCCCTGATCCTCTCCTTCACCGCCTCGCTCGAGAATTCCTTCCCGCCGTGCCCCGCGCCCGGCAGCACGATGAACTCCGACGCCACGCCGGTCTCCCTCAGCCTCGCATGCAGCCGCTCGCTCTGCCCGAGCGGCACTTGATCGTCCTTGTCGCCATGGATGATCAGAAACGGCGGATCGTCCGGTGTCACGAGGTGCAGGGTGCTCATTGACTTCGCCACGTCGGGCCGGTCGCGCACGATGCCGCCGAGGAGTTTCGCTGCGTTGGAGTTGGCCAGATCGGTCTCAGTGCGGCCGGGCCCGGGCACGTTCACGGGCATCGTCAGCACATCGCTCGCTCCGTAGAAATCGATCACCCCCTGCACGCGGCTCGACACGGTCTCACCCGCCGCCACCGGCGCGGTGCCGACCACGCCCGCGAGATTCCCGCCCGACGAGCCGCCCGACACGACGACGTGCGCCGGATCGAGGGCGTATTTCGCCGCATGGGTGCGCAACCAGCGGATCGCCGCGCGCGCATCCTCAAGTTGCGCGGGCCAGCGCGCAGCCCATGAGAGCCGGTAGCCCAGGCTCACGACCGCGTAGCCTTCCGCCGCGAGCCACGTGAGCGGGCAGCTTTCCTTGCTGCCGGATTTCCAGCCACCGCCGTGGATCCACAGCACCACGGGCAACGGTTTCGCCGGCGTCTTCTGCGGCACGTAAAGATCGAGTAACTGCGCGCCTTGCGGCGTCTGCGTGTAGGTTTGGTTTGCGATCCGCTTCACGCCCGCCGGCAGCGCCTGCCGCACGTCGCCCGCGGGGCGCACATTGGCGCCTTTGGCTCCCGTGAGCGAATCGCCGAGGTCGGCGCGCGCCGCCGCGATCCGCGTCTGCAAACGCGCCACGATGGCCGGGTGTTGCACCGCGACGTTGTTCGTCTCCGTCGGGTCGGCGCGCACGTTGTAGAGCGCGAGTTCGGTTTTCTCGACGCGATAGCCATGCCGGCTCGCGATCCCGCGGATGCCCGAATTCTCGATCGAGTCGGGTTTCATGTTCGCCCAGTTCGACGGCTTTCCACCCCGGCCCGGCTCCGCGGCCACCGTGAGGTATTCGTGCGGCACATGGAGTTTCCAGTCGCCGAGGCGCACCGCGTGCAGTTCCTCGCCTGAATAGAACCAATACTCCTCGCGCCCCTTCGCGCCCGGCTGGCCCGTGAGCAGCGGCAGCATGTCGGCGCCGTCGAGTTTTACCTTCGCCGGCGCCGCGCCCGCCAAGCCGACAAACGTCGCGTGCATATCCATCGTGCTCCACGGTTCGTCGCTCACCCGGCCGGCCGGCACGCGGCCGGGCCAGCGCACAAGGCACGGCGTGCGCATGCCGCCTTCAAACGTCGTGAGCTTGCCTTCGCGCAGCGGCGTCGCGAGTCCGGCGTGCTCGCCGTAGGAGAGGAACGGGCCGTTGTCGCTCGTGAAGATGACGAGCGTTTTTTCGTCGAGGCCGAGGCGTTTCAGGGCACCCATGATTTCGCCGACCGACCAGTCGAGTTCCTGCACCACGTCGCCGTAGAGCCCGCGCTGGCTCGTGCCCTTGAACTTCGCCGACGCGAAGATCGGCACGTGCGGCATGATGTGCGGCACGTAGAGAAAAAACGGTTTCTCCCGGTTGCGCTCGATGAAGTTCACCGCTGCCGCCGTCAGCCGCGCCGTGAACTGCGACTGGTCCGGATCGATCTCGATCACGTCCTCGTTTTTGTAGAGCGGCAGCGACGGGATGCCCTTCGTCACCGGATGCAGCGGCCCGTTGTCGTTCGAGTAGGGAATGCCCAGCCACTCGTCGAAGCCGCGCCGCGTCGGCAGGAATGGCGTCTGGTGCCCGAGGTGCCACTTCCCGTAGATCGCCGTCGCGTAGCCCTGCTCCTTGAACGCCTGCGACAGCATCCGCTCGCGCTGGTGCAGCCCCACGGTGCTCGTGTGGTTGAGCGCCCCGCTCATGCTCACGCGGTTCGCATAGCTGCCGGTGAACAGCGCCGCCCGCGACGCCGTGCACACCGCCTGCGACACGTAGAAACTCGTGAACCGCGTGCCCTCCGCCGCCAGCCGGTCGATGTGCGGCGTGCGGATATCCTTCGCTCCGTAGCAACCGAGATCGGCGTAGCCGAGGTCGTCGGCAAAGATGAGCACGACGTTTGGTTTCGACGGATTCGCGGCGAACGCGACCAACGGCAGCAGCATCGCCAGCAGGCGGAAAACGGAGCGGAGGAACCGGGGCAAGTTCATGCGCCGCACCGTAGCCGGCACAGTCGGGCTGGCGAGCGAGGACTACAGTATGTGATGACACGCCGCTTTCGGTCGGGTGTAACTCAAACTGATGTCAGTCGCGAAGGCCTCGGCTGTAGCGGCGGTCTATGACCGCCGGCGTTGTGCCAAGGGTATTCGTTCGGCGGTCATAGACCGCCGCTACAAATCCCTGACCTCAGTTTGAGACAAACGCCGCGCCCTCGCAGCCTAACCCGCGCTCGCGAGTTGCCATCCGGCCTTTGGCATTCGACATTCCGCGCTCCGCCATGTCCGCCGATCTCTCCGAACTCTACCAGCAGGTCATCCTCGACCACAACAAACGCCCTCGCAACCGCGGCAAGCTCCCCACCGCCAACCGCGTCGCGCACGGCGACAACCCGACCTGCGGCGACCAATGCAGCGTCTATCTGCGCCTCGTGCCTGACGCCGCCAACGGTTCCGACCGCATCGCGGAAATCTCCTTCGACGGCTCCGGCTGCGCCATTTCCCAAGCCAGCGCCTCACTGATGACCACGCAGGTGAAGGGCAAGAGCGGCGCCGAGGTCGACGCGCTCTACCAACAATTCCACGAGATTGTCACCACCGGCAACGCCCCCGAGGAGATCAGCGACCTCGCCGCTTTCGCCGGCGTTCACGCCTTCCCCGCGCGCATCAAGTGCGCCACGCTTGGCTGGCACGCCGCCATCGAGGCCCTCAAGGGCGGCCCCGAGGTCACCACCGAAACGCACACCGACTGAGGAAAGCCAACCGAACGCCCAACGCTTAACATTCAACGCTCAATTTCCCGCTCCTTTGCAGCTTAGCGTTAAGCGTTAAACGTTGAGCGTTGGAAGTTCCTGACCTTGCCAGCCTCGATGCCTCCCACCTGGAAAAACGTCCGCGCCGACTTCCCCGTCCTGCACCAGACCGTGCACGGCAAGCCTCTCGTCTATCTCGACAACGGCGCCACCTCGCAGAAACCGCGCAGCGTGATCGATGCGCTCGTGCGCTACTACGAGGGCTACAACAGCAACGTCCACCGCGGCCTCCACGCGCTCTCCATGCGCGCGACCGACGCCTATGAAGGCGCCCGCACGCGCGTCGCCCGATTCATCAACGCCGCCGATCCCGCCGAGATCATTTTCACCCGTGGCACCACCGAGGGCATCAACGTCGTCGCCCGCAGCCTCGCCGCCACGCTCAAACCCGGCGACGTCGTGCTCACCACCGAGATCGAGCACCACTCCAATCTCATCCCGTGGCAGCAGGCCGCCCGCGCCAGCGGCGCCACGCTCAAATACGTCCCCGTGCTCGGCGCCGACGCCGAGGGCGGTCTCGATCTCGCCGCGCTCGACGAACTGCTCACGCCGGCCGTGAAGGTCTTCGCCTTCACCCACATCTCAAACACCCTCGGCACCATCAATCCCGTCGCCGAGTTTTGCCGCCGCGCCCGCGCCGTCGGTGCCATCACGGTGATCGACGCCGCGCAATCCATCGGCCACGCGCCGTTCGACGTGCGCGCGCTCGGAGCCGATTTCGTCTCGTTCTCCGGCCACAAGATGTGCGGCCCCACTGGGATCGGCGTGCTCTACGGCCGCCGCGCGCTCCTCGACAAACTCGCCCCTGACGAAACCGGCGGCGGCATGGTCGTAAGCGTCACCTACGAAGACGCGCGCTGGAAACCCGCCCCCGAACGCTTCGAAGCCGGCACGCCCAACATCGCCGACGCCATCGCGCTCGGCGCGGCCTGCGATTATCTCGATAGCCTCGGTCGCGACCAGATCGCCGCGCACGATGCTGCGCTCTCGCGCGTCGCGATGGAAAAACTCTCCACGCTCCCCGGCATCCGCCTCATCGGCCCGCGCGTCGGCGCCGAACGCAGCGGCCTGGTGAGCTTCGCCTTTGCCGACGTGCACGCCCACGACGTGGTGACGTTCGCCGATGAAGACGGCGTCGCCCTGCGCGGCGGCCACCACTGCAACCAGCCCCTCATGCGCAAACTCGGCCTCACGAGCACGACTCGCGCGAGCTTCTACGCCTACAACACCGAACAGGAAATCGACATCCTCGTCGCCAGCCTGCGCCGCACGCTCAAGTTCTTCGGGGCGGGCTGAGCGGGACGTTCAGCCTTCCGCCAGCCGCCGCTTCGCCGCGATGGCGCGCAGCTCCTTCGCCGCGAGCAAGTCCTTGTCGCGCCCGACCGCCTCCTTGGCCGCGATCAGATCCTCGATTGAGATCACCGGATAGGTTCGGTCGAACATGGGAAGATCGACGGCGTTCTTGCGCAGCCGCTCGAAGTCGCCGATGCCGAGGATGGAAGACAAGATATCGATGGCGCCTTTGTCCGTGCGCAGATAGAGGTTCACCGGCGGCTGCCCGGGCGCAGGGTGTTCCAAAAAAGACAGCAGGCGATGAGTCTGCCGATGCACCGGGTGGATGTCCGCGAAGGCGCGGCGGATTTTTTCCACGTTCTCGGCCGACAGCACGGCGCACACATCGACATCCTGGGTGACGAGCGCCGAGCCGTGGATCATTCCCGCATAGCCGCCCACCACCACGAAATCCACGCCCTCGTCAGCCAGCCGCTGTAACAACAGGTGCAGGTCGTGCATAAAGTTTCTCACCCGCGGCCCGCAGCGCGAGCGCGAACTCCAGCGCGGCCGCGTGCCTCAGGCAGCGCTCCTCCGGTGTGACCGCCAGATTGCAGTCCACCAGGCTCAGGTCGAACCCCACCCGCTCCGCCTCCGCGATCGCTGCGCGTGCCTGCTCGATGCTCATGGCGCAACAGTGGCCCCGCGGGACGGCGGCGCAAAGTCTTTTCTGCGAACCCCGCCGTTCACCGCGGCTGCATCACATATGCGAACAGGTCCTTCAGCGCCGCGTCATCCATCCCGCCGAGCAGGCCCTCCGGCATCAACGACACCGGCACGGCGGTGAGGCTCGCGATGTCGGCGGTCTTGGCCGTGTGCGACTGACCGGCGAGGTCTTTGATCTCGATGCCGTTCGAGTCCTGCCGCTTGAGCAGGCCCATCAGCGACTGGCCGTTCTTCAGGGAGACTGAGTAAGCGCCGAAGCCTTCGCGGATCTCCGCGCTCGGGTCGAGGATCGCGACGAGCCAGAAATCCGGATTACCGCGCTCGTAGCCCGTCAACTCGGGGCCGATCGCGCCGCCTTCGTCGAAGAGTTTGTGACACGCGGCGCAGCGCTGCGCGAAGTGCGCCTTGCCTTTCGCCACGTCGCCGCCGGGGCCGAGCAGCGACTTGATGCGCTTCAACTCCGCCACTTTTTCCGGGGCGCTCAGCCGGAGCGTCGAGGCCCGCCAGTGTTTGCGCACGAGCGCGCTGATCGCCGGATCGCCGTAGAGTTCGAGCTGGCGCACGACGTCGTCGGCCACGTCGCGCGGCTTGATGTCGTGCCGGTCGACGACCGCGAGCATGAGCTTCGCCCACTCGCGGCGGCTCGCGAGCATGCGATGCGCGGCATCGCGCAGCCCGGGATCGCCGGCGAAACGCGCCTCGTAGCCGTCGAGCACGGCCTTGGGCAGACGCGCATCGTCGAACTTGGCGGCGACCGCGAGCATGGCCTTTTTCACCCCGATCGCGCCAGCGCGGCCGAACGCCCGCAGCATCGCCGGCACGAGGTCGCGGTTGCCCGCCTCGGCCAGGGCGCGCACGAGCGCGATGCGCATTTCCGCCAGCGCCCGCTCGTCGTTCACGATCACAAGCGCTTGCTTGATCGCGTCGTCGCTGCCGGTTTTCACCGCCAGCGCGAGATCGGTGTCGAGCTTGCTCTTGAGATAACCGTCGAGCGCGCCGGAAAGCGCGGACGGGAGGGGCGGCACGCTGCCGCCTTCGAACGCCGCCGCGATCCCCTCGACCACGAGCGCGCGGTCGGCTTCGCGCGGGGCGAGAGCGAGGAGCTTCGTGCACGCCTCGTAGTTCTCCGCGCCACCGGCCTGCGCCCAGCGGCGCGCGAGGAGCTTCGCACCGTGCGAGCGCGCGAGCGCGAAACTCCACACGTCCTTCTCAGCAAAAAATGCGAGCAGCGCCGAACGATCCGTCTCGGCGCGCGCCTCCAGCACCCACCACAGGAGCAACGGCAGGCGCTTGTCGGCCGCATCGGCGTCGCGCTCCAGCATCACCCGCGCAATCGCCAGCCCCGCCGCCGCCGGCAGGCGCTTCGCACTCGCGAGGAGTTGCGTGCGCACCTCCGCCTGGGTCTCGTCGCGCGCCAGCGCGCGCAGCGCCGCCGCCGCGGGCGCGCTCACCGCACCCGCATCGCCCACACACCGCACCACCCAGCGCCGCACGTAAGGATCGGGGTGGCGCAACAGCTCGGCCGCCAGCTTGTCGTCGAGCCCGCCGAGCATGTGCAAGGCCGACAGCGCGTCGAATGCATGCGTGTTGTTCGTGTCGCGGGCACGTTTCGCGAGTTCGGGCAGCGCGCCGCGCTCGCCGCGCCAAGCGAGCTCGAGCGCGGCCTGGCGGCGGAACCATTTGTTGGCGTGCCCGAGGTAGGCGAGCAGCTCGGACACGGGCGCGCGGTGCAGATCGAACTTCGCGGGCTTCGGCGCGACGCCCGCGGGTCGCACGCGGTAGATCCGCCCGTCGCCCTTGCTCCAGTCGTCGATCGGGCTCACGTGCGAGAGACGCGCGTCATACCAATCGGCAATCCACAGCGCGCCGTCGGGGCCGACCTTGATGTCCACCGGCCGGAACCAACGATCGTTGCTCGTGATCAGCGGCGCTTCGTCGATCGCCTTGAAGGTCGACGTGTCGGACACGCGCGCGCTCACGTAGACCATGTTTTGCAGCGAATTCGGCGCGACGAATTTTCCGGCAAAGCGGTCCGCCATCAGGTCGCCATCGTAAACCACGAGCGTCTGCGAAAAGCGCTTCCGGTCGCTCTGGGTGACCATGTGGTCGAAGTAGCCGAACGCGTAGGGATTCGCGGACGGGCCGTGTTTGCCGAACGTTTTCACGCCGCTCATGCCCTGCTCGTAATGCATGCCGCGGTCGGTGCCGTTGGTGCCGCTGAAGAACCGGCCCTGCGCATCGATTTCGAGGCTCATCGTGTTGCCGCCGCCCTCCGCGTAGATCTCGAAGACTTTTGTCTGCGGGTGATAGCGCCAGATGTGCTGGCCGGACCAGCGGACGTTTTTGGTGACGGCGCTGCTGACGTTTCCCGTGGTCGTGCTGCCCGTCGCGCCGTAGAGCCAGCCGTCGGGGCCGAACGCGAGGCTGCTCGCCACCGAGTGCGTGTCCTCGAGCCCGAACCCGCTCAGACACACCTCGGGATCGCCGTCGGGGAGGTCGTCGTCGTTGGCGTCGCGATAGAAGAGAAGGTAGGGCGGGTTCATCACCCAGATCCCGCCGGCGCCCTTGATCGCAGCGCTCGCGATGTTGAGGCCGGTGATCACGTCGCGGTGGGTTTCATAGACGCCGTCGCCGTCGCGGTCCTCGAAAATCGTGATCTTGTCCACGCCCTTCACGCCGCGTGGCGGGGGCTCGGGAACTTTGTCGAACTGCGCCCGCAGGTGCTGATCATAGGCCGTGACCCTCAGGCCGGCAGGAAATTGATACTGGATGTATTGCGCGACCCACAGCCGGCCGCGCGAATCGAAGCTCAGGTAGAGCGGCTGCATGACCGCCGGCTCGCTCGCGATGAGATCGATAGCGAGGCCATCGCGGAGCTTGAGCGCCGCCATCGCTTCGGTCGGCGAGCGCGCCCGCGACCCGTCGTTCATCGCGCCGCGCCCGACAAACGTCTCCATGACCTTGCGCACCTCGTCGTTGGCGGCGGGGCCGGCCGGCTGCGCGGCGAAACACGCGATCGCGCCGAGAAACAATGCGGAAATCGAAAGACCGTGGGGAAACGTCATGCGCATAGGAGGGGCGAACGGATCATGAGCGCCAACGGCAGCTTGCCCACCCGAAAACTCGGCCTGAGTTCGTAGCCCCGGCTTCAGCCGGAATGCTTGAGCCTTTTCGTGCTTCGTTCCGGCTGAAGCCGGGGCTACAAACTCACCCCACCCGCTCCGCCATGCGCCTATCCCCCGCTCGCGTTTTCCCCGTCACGCTCCTTGCCCTCGCCCTCTCCCGCGCCGCCGAGCCCGCCTACGACCTCATCGTCGCCGGTGGCTCGGTCTACGACGGCACCGGCGCGGCCCCGATCCGCGCCGATGTCGGTGTGCGTGGCGGCCGCATCGCCCGGATCGGCGATCTTTCGGCCGCCACCGCCACGCGGCGCATCGACGCGCGCGGCCTCGCGGTTGCGCCCGGGTTCATCGACTTGCACGCCCACATCGAACCGATCGAGCGCCTGCCTGATTGCGAGAGCGCCGTGCGGCAGGGCGTGACGACCCTGCTCGGCGGCCCCGACGGCAGCTCGGCGCTGCCGCTCGGCCCGTTTCTCGCGCGCCTGGAAAAACTCCCCCTCGGCGCCAACGCCGCCTACCTCGTCGGCCAGGGCACGATCCGCAGCACCGTGATGAAACTCGTCGACCGCGATCCCACGCCCGCGGAGCTCGACCAGATGAAGGCCCTCGTCGCCCAAGCGATGCGCGACGGCGCGTTCGGGCTCTCCACCGGACTCAAATACCTGCCCGGCACGTTTTCCAAAACCGCCGAGATCGTCGCGCTCTCGCGCGTCGCCGCCGGGGCGGGCGGCATCTACACCTCGCACCTGCGCGAGGAAGGGCTCGGTCTCCTCCCCGCCGTGACCGAGGCGATCACCATCGGACGCGACGCGCGCATCCCCGTCGTGCTCACGCACCACAAGGCCATCGGCAAGCCCTCGTGGGGCAACAGCGTGAAAACCCTCGCACTCGTCGACGCCGCGCGCGCCGAGGGCCTCGACGTCATGGTCGACGTCTACCCCTACACCGCGAGCCACACCGGCCTCTCCGTGCTCATCCCGTCATGGGCGCTCGAGGGCGGTCGCGATTCCTATCGCGCCCGCGTCGCCGACCCCACCCAGCGCGCAAAAATGAAAGCCGACATCGTCAACGCGATCCTCACCGACCGCGGCGGCGGCGATTTACGCAACATCCAGTTCTCGGCGGTGGCGTGGAAACGCGACCTTGAGGGCAAGACGCTCTTCGACTGGTGCACGCAACGTAGTCTCGCTCCGACACCCGAAAACGGCGCCGACCTCGTGATCGAGGGCCAGCTCAACGGCGGCGCGAGTTGCATCTATCACGCGATCCACGAGGACGACGTCGAGCGCATCATCCGCCATCCGCAGGCGATGATCGCGTCGGACGGACGGCTCTCGCGCCCGGGCGAGGAGTCGCCGCACCCGCGGTGCTACGGGACGTTTCCGCGCGTGCTCGCGCGCTACGTGCGCGAGCGGCACACGATCACGCTCGAGAGCGCGCTCGCGAAAATGACCTCGCTGCCCGCCCGCCGCCTCGGCCTCGCCGACCGCGGCCGCGTCGCCGAAGGCCTGCAGGCCGACCTCATCGTGTTCGACTCCGCGACCGTCCGCGACACCGCAACCTTCGAAAAACCTCACGCCTATCCCGAGGGCATCCCCTTCGTGATCGTCAACGGCGTCGTGACTGTCGACGCCGGCCGGTTCACCACCGCCCGCGGCGGCCGCGTGCTGCGGCATGTGCCGACTCGGTAGGGGCGGCTCTCCGAGCCGCCCTGGATTTTCGTCATCAGTTTCACGGGCAAGGGTGGTGCGTCGCCCAAACCCAGGCCGGCTCGGAGAGCCGGCCCCACCTTGGCGGACGTTCATTCGCCAGTCATCCCGCAACTCCTGCGCGCAACTAGCCAAACCATGCGCAGCCCGGCTGCGCATTCCTTGGCATCATGCTCCTCACGCCTAGCGGCCCTGATCGCTGCACGGCGTTCCCTTGGCATGAAATCTACCGGCCGCAAAGCCAACTTCATCACCTGCGATGGCAGCGAAGCCGTCGCTTCCACCGCCTTTCGGCTCAACGAGCTGATCGCCATCTACCCGATCACGCCCTCGTCCAACATGGCCGAAACCTGCGATGAGTGGGCCGCGCTCAATAAGAAGAACCTCTGGGGTGAGGTGCCGCGTGTCGTCGAAATGCAGTCCGAAGGCGGCGCCGCCGGCACGGTGCACGGTGGCCTCCTCGGCGGGGCGCTCACCACCACGTTCACCGCTTCGCAGGGCCTCCTGCTGATGATCCCCAATCTCTACAAGATCGCCGGCGAACTCATGCCGCTCACCCTCCACGTGAGCGCCCGCGCCCTCGCGGCTCAGGGCCTGTCGATCTTCGGCGACCATCAGGATGTCATGTCCTGCCGCGCCACCGGCGCCTGCCTGCTCGCCAGCTCCAACGCCCAGGAAGCCCACGACCTCGCCCTCGTCGCCCACGCCGCCAGCTACCGCGCCAGCCTGCCGTTCATCCATTTCTTCGACGGGTTCCGCACCTCGCACGAAGTCCAGAAAATCGCCCAGTTGTCCGACGACGATCTGCGCGCCGTCATCGATGAACAACACATCGCCGCCTTCCGCGCCCGGGCGATGACGCCCGACCGCCCCACGCTGCGCGGCACCGCCCAGAATCCCGACGTCTATTTCCAAGGCCGCGAGGCCGTGAATCGGTTTTACGAGGAGCTGCCCGGCGCCGTGCAGGCGACGATGGACAAACTGGCCGCCGTCACCGGCCGGAGCTACCATCTGTTCGACTATCACGGGCACCCGGAGGCGGAACGTGTGGTCGTCGCGATGGGCAGCAGTGTCGAGACGATCGCCGAAACGGTCGACTGGCTCAACGCTCACGGTGAGAAAGTCGGCGTCGTTTGCGTCCGCCTCTTCCATCCTTTCCACGTCAAATCGTTCCTCGCGGCGCTGCCCAAGACCGTCAAGGCCATCGCCGCGCTCGACCGCACCAAGGAGCCCGGCTCGCTCGGCGAACCGCTCTACCTCAACGTCGTCGGCGCCCTCGCCGAGGGCCGCTCGCCGCTCGCTGGCTCGCCCCGCGTCGTCGGCGGCCGCTACGGCCTCGGCTCGAAGGAATTCACGCCCGGCATGGTGAAGGCCGTCTTCAAGCACCTCGCCCAGTGGGAGCCGCAGAACCATTTCACGGTCGGCATCCTCGACGATGTGACCGGCACGTCGCTGCCGTTCGAGGCGGACTTCAACCTCGAGGCCGGTGACGTGCGCCGCTGCGTGTTCGTCGGCCTCGGCGCCGATGGCACCGTGGGCGCCAACAAGAACTCGATCAAAATCATCGGCGAGCAGACCGACAACTACGCCCAGGGCTACTTCGTCTACGACTCGAAGAAATCGGGCTCGATGACGACCTCGCACCTGCGTTTCGGCCCGCGGCCGATCCGTGCGCCCTATCTCATCTCGCAGGCCGACTTCGTCGCGTGCAGCCAGTTCAGCTTTGTCGGCCGCGCCGACGTGCTCAAATACGCCGCGCCCGGCGCCACCGTCCTGATCAACTCGCCCTTCGGCCCGGAGGAAACCTGGAAAAAACTCCCGCGCGACTGGCAGTCCAAACTCATCGCGAAAAAACTCCGCCTCTACGTCATCGACGCCACCGCGGTTGCGCAGGCGAGCGGCATGGGCCGCCGCACCAACACCGTGTTGCAGACCTGTTTCTTCGCCCTCTCCGGCGTCCTCCCGCAGGACGAAGCGATCAAACAGATCAAGAAAGCCATCGAGAAGACCTACGGCCGCAAGGGTGAGCAGATCGTCAAGATGAACTACGCCGCGGTCGACGCCGCGCTCGCCGGCCTGCACGAAGTCAAACTCCCCGCCCAGGAGGACACCGACGCTGTCGCGACCATCCCGCCCACCTACCCGGGCGCGCCCGAGTTCGTCCAGAAAGTCACCGCGCGTCTCCTCGCCGAGGAGGGCGACCTCATGCCCGTCAGCGCGATGCCCGTCGACGGCTGCTGGCCCACCGGCACGGCCCGCTTCGAGAAGCGCAACATCGCGCTCGAAGTGCCGGCGTGGGACGCCTCGCTCTGCATCCAGTGCAACAAGTGCGCGCTCGTCTGCCCGCACGCGGCCATCCGCGCCAAGTTCTTCCCGGCCGGCGCCGTCGCCGATGCCCCGAAGGATTTCGTTTCGGTGCCCTTCCGCTCGAACGAATTCAAGGACCAGCGCTACACCATCCAGGTTGCGCCCGAGGACTGCACCGGCTGCACGCTCTGCGTCCAGGTCTGCCCGGCGAAGGACAAGACCAACCCCCGCCACAAGGCCCTCGACATGGTCGCCCAGCCGCCGCGCCTCGCGACGGACAAGGCCAACTGGGACTTCTTCACCAAGCTGCCCGATCCCGACCGCACCAAGCTCGACACCACCACGGTCAAGGGCACGCAGTTCATGACGCCGCTCATCGAGTTCTCCGGCGCGTGTCTCGGCTGCGGCGAAACGCCTTACCTGAAGCTCCTCACCCAGCTCGTCGGCGATCGCCTGCTCATCGCCAACGCCACCGGCTGCTCCTCCATCTACGGCGGCAACCTCCCGACCACGCCCTATTGCACCGACAGCAACGGCCGCGGTCCGACCTGGGCCAACTCGCTCTTCGAGGACAACGCCGAGTTCGGCCTCGGCCTCCATCTCGCCGTCGAGCAACGCAGGAAGACCGCCCGCGAACTCCTCGCGAAACTCGCCCCGCAGGTCGGCGACACCCTCGCCCAGCAGCTCCTCGAGGCCGACCAGACCACGGAGGCGGGCATCGCCGCCCAACGCGCGCTGGTCGTCACGTTGAAGGAAAAACTCGCCACCGTGCGCGACCCGAACGTCCCGCGGCTCCTCGCCGTCGCCGACGATCTCGTGCGCAAATCCACCTGGATCATCGGCGGCGACGGCTGGGCCTACGACATCGGCTACGGCGGCCTCGACCACGTGCTCGCCTCCGGCGCCAACGTCAAGGTGCTCGTCCTCGACACGGAGGTTTACTCCAACACCGGCGGCCAGTCCTCGAAGTCCACGCCGATGGGCGCCGTCGCCAAGTTCGCCGCCGGCGGCAAGGCCATCGCCAAGAAGGACCTCGCCCTCATCGCCATGCAATACGGGCACGTCTATGTGGCCCGCATCGCGTTCGGCGCGAAGGACAGCCAGACCATCGCCGCGCTCCGCGAAGCCGAGGCCTACGACGGCCCCGCGCTCGTCATCGCCTACTCGCACTGCATCGCGCACGGTTACGGCCTGCACCTCGGCCTCGAGCAGCAGAAACTCGCGGTCGACTCCGGCTACTGGCCGCTCTTCCGCTTCGATCCGCGCCTGGCCGCCAAGGGCGAGGTCGCGCTCAAGCTCGACTCGCCCGCGCCCAAGATCGGCCTCGACAAGTTCATGGCCAACGAGACGCGCTTCGGCATCCTCAAGAACATCGCGCCCGGCCGCGCCGCCGATCTCGCCGCGCAGGCGCAGACGCAGGTGCGCCAGCACTACGCGCTCTACCAGCACCTCGCCGCGCCGGCCCCGGCCCAGGGCAACGGCCACGCCGCGCCGGCACCCGCCGCCGCCCCGGCCGCGCCCGCCGCTCCGAAACCGCAACCGACCGCCTCCTGACCAAACCTCTTTCTCTTTCCTCTTTATCTTTCTCCTTCGTCAGGTCGTCCGCCCAGCGGGCACGGACGGCTTGAGGAAGATCAAGCGCAAGAGGGCAGGGAAAGATTCCCGAACCCGCCCCCGGCCTCCCTCTCATGAAATTCGCCACCCACTATCTCGGCTTGAAGCTCCGCAATCCGTTTGTCGTCGGCGCCTCGCCGTTCAGCGACAGCGTCCATGCCGCCTGCCAGCTCCAGGATGCCGGCGCGGCGGCCATCGTGATGCGCTCGCTCTTCGAGGAGCAGATCGACGCCGAGCAGCGCGCCCTCACCCACCACCTCGAGACGCCCGCGGAGAGCTTTTCCGAGGCCGCCTCGTTCTTCCCGAGCTTCGAGGAATACCAGCTCACGCCCGATCTCTACCTCAAGCAGATCGAGCACCTGAAGAATTCGCTCACGATCCCCGTGATCGCGTCGCTCAACGGCTGCCGCCCCGGCGGCTGGACCGATTACGCGCGCAAGTTCGAGGCCGCCGGCGCCGACGCCATCGAGCTCAACCTCTACCAACTCGTCACCGATCCCGCGATCGCCGCCGACGATGTCGAAGCCGACATGCTCGAAACCGTCCGCGCCGTCACGACCTCCGTGAAGATCCCCGTGGCCGTGAAAATCTCCGCGTTCCACACCGCGCCCGCGCACTTCGCGCTCGCGCTGGAGCACGCGGGCGCCGCCGGCGTGGTCGTGTTCAATCGCTTCTATCAGCCCGATTTCAGCGTCGAGGATCTCGAGGTGAAACCGCAGCTCAAGCTCTCCGAGCCGGGCGAACTGCTCCTGCGCCTGCGCTGGCTCTCGATTCTGTCGCCGCACATGCGCGGCTCGCTCAGCGCCACCGGCGGCGTGCACAGCGCCGAGGATGCCGCCAAGGCGATCCTCGCCGGTGCGCACACGGTGCAGCTCGTGTCGGTGCTGCTGAAGCACGGCCCGCGCTACATTTCGACGCTGCTCAGCAACCTCCAGCACTGGATGACCGAGCACGAATACAGCAGTGTCGACGAATTCCGCGGCGCGATGAACCTCAGCCGCTGCCCCGATCCCTCCGCCTTCGAGCGCGCCAACTACCAGCGCATCCTGCAGAGCTGGCGGGTGTGAGCGGAAGAGCAGGGTCGCCGGATTTCGCAGGCTCGGGTTTCATATTGCACGCACGCGGTGGAGCGGCGAACGTTCAGCGTTACTCAATGAACCCGCGTCGCACGTGGCTCGGTTTGTTTCGGGCGATGTTGCTCACCAGCGCGCTCGCCGGGTTGGCGTTGGGCGCGGAACCGACCGCCGGCGGCGTCGCAGGCGTCTTTGAGCCCGGCGATAGCGAAGCGACTGCGTTCGGAAAGATCAGGACGTTTTCCGGCTCGGTGGGAATGACCGCGACATCGGACGCGATGGTGCGGCTGCAACTTGCCTGTCGCGATTTCTGCCGCCGATTCCCCGATGGGAAGAACTACTTCGAAGTGCGCCGGATCGCCGTCATTTGGTGGACGGGCTACACGTGGCCGAGAACCAACCGGGAATCGCTGCCGCTTATTCTGGGCCGCCTGAAGAGCGAAGGATGGGATCCGACCGATGCAGAACGCGATCCGCGGCTCAACGCAGAGCAACGCGCCACCATCGCGGTGCAGCTCACCAATAGCCGGACGAGTCAGAGCCGCTTCTTCCCAAAGACCGACGCGGAACTACGTTTCGAGCGCATCGTTGCCGCGCTGCCACAGCATCAGGCGACCCAAATGGCCCGTGATGCGCTGGTCGACGCCGCGCTGCGCCTCCCGGCGGAACGCAAAGCCTACGCGATCGCGACGCTACGCCGGCACTATCCCGCGGACGCAGAGGCGGCCAAGGCGATCGCCCTCTTGGAACAACTGGGTCAGCCCTTCGAACTGCGGTTCACGGCGATGGACGGACGCGTGGTGGATCTGCGCGACTACCGCGGCCGGGCGGTGTTGCTCGAATTCTGGAGCAAGACTTGCGCAGGCTGCATCGCGTCCATCCCAGATCTCAAAGCCCTCGACACACGCTTCGGCCCGCGCGGCTTCGCGATCATCGGCGTCAGTCTGGACACCAATCGCGCGGACGCCGAAGAGGTCGTCAAGAAACACGCCGTGCCGTGGCCGCAGTATTTCGATGGCAAAGGCTCGCAGGCGGAACTCGCCGAGCGCCTTCTCGTCCACTCCATCCCGCGCGGCATCCTCATCGACGCCGAAGGTCGTTTGAGATCGCTCCACTGCGGGGCGCACGGCGACGACAACCTCAAGCAAATAGAAAGGGCTCTCCCGGGTCGGCGTGTGACGCAAACTGAGGTCAGTAATTTGTAGCGGCGGTCTATGACCGCCGAACGAATACCCGTGCCGCAACGACGGCGGTCATAGACCGCCGCTACCACCGAGGCCTTCGACGAACTGACCTCAGTTTGAGTTGCACTCCAGCCTGCCGGACGAATCCCACTTGCCGGCCAGCCGTAAGATCCAAAGTCCAGGTGACGTTGGTCTGATTGAACCTTTTTCGACGCCCCGGGGCGCACTCCGCGCTTCCCATGCCCGCCGCGATTGGCTTTGCTCGGACCCGTGGTCGACGCCCCCGAACCTCGAATCCGCGAGCCTGGCTTCTTCGCCTCCCCCGCCATGAGCCCGTCCCGCCAGGCTCTTCGCCGGCCCGCGCGCGCGAGTCGCGGCACGGGCGGATTCACGCTGCTGGAGTTTTTCCTCGTGCTGCTCGCACTGGGGCTCGCCGGCTACATCGCCGTGTCCGAAACCGGAAAATCCCAGCACCGCGCCCGGCTGGACCAATTCATCGCCGAGCTGCGCACCATCGCCGGCGTGTTCGAAACCTACCGCGCGCAGAAAGGCGCCTGGCCTCCGGCCACCAATCCCGACATTCGGACGCCGCTCGGCATGGAGTCCGCCCTGGCGGCGACCCGCTGGCGGGCCGGGCCGCCGTTCGGCGGCACCTACGAGTGGCAACCGCCCTTTCGTCCGGCCGCTGACGACAAGGACGCCGCGAGCAGCAAACCCATCCGCGGCGGCGCCATCGCCCTCACGGCTTTTTCCCCCCATCCGCCGCTGGCCCTGACGGCCGACGATCTGCGCTACATCGATGCCAGACTGGACGACGGCAACCTCGCCACCGGGCGGTTTCGCACCGGCTTCAACGGGTGGCCCGTGTATCTGATCGAGCCGGGCCCCTGACCGATTCCGGATTTCCCGCCTTCGCACCACCTCCGCCCGATGTTCAACGTCACCGTCGTCAACCTGACCGCCGATGCCCGCCACGCCGCGATCCACTCCGGTCCGTGTCCCCTCGGCCAGCTGTCCGCCGACGAACTCGTCGGGTTGCTCCAGACTTTCGCCGAGATCGATCCGGTCGAAAACAACGACGCCGACCCCGAGATCCGCGTCGAGCAGCGGCGCCAGCGTTTCGTGATCCGCACGGCGCAGAAGAAGCTGTTTCTCCACAATCCGCGCGATCTGAACGAGCCCGCTTATGTGGTCTCCGCGCGCGAGATCATCGAGGAGCTCGACGGCACCGCGGCGGCCCGCCGCACGCCGCCGCCGTTCGCGTATCCGACCGACGCGGCGCAGGCGTCGGGGGGCAGCGCGTTTCCGCAGGAAATCGCCCCGACGCCGCTGCCCGGGCCGCGGTCGCGGCCGATCGGGCTCATCGCGCTCGTGTTCGTGCTCGCCGGCTACGTCGCCTACGCGGAACTGACCCGGCACCGCGAAGGCCAGGCGCCCGCGCTCACACCGCTCACCGCGACGGAACTCGCCGCCGAGGAGCCTGCCCTCACCGGCGCGTATATGACCGGGGCCGAGCCCGGGCAGCACGGCATCGTCGTCCTGGGGAGCGGCAAGCTGGAACTCTTTCAGGTCAACGCCCGGGGCGGACCGGGGACGGTCCACGGCACGTATCAACTCGGCCGGAAGGACGGAGGCCTCCGCCTGGCCACCGATCAACCCGGCGGGATGATCGCGGTGAGCAGCCGCGACACCCTCGAATTCTGCGGCGAGACCTACAAGCGCGTCCGCGGCCGGTGACCCGCACGCTCGCGACCCGGATGTTTCCGCCAGGGCGTCAAAAAAACATCTGATTTCAACGCCCCGTAGCTTCCCGACTTTCCGTTGTAGGCCCGCCCGCCGGCGGGCAGCCCCGCCACCGGCCGGGCCTACAGCCAAAAGCGAGGTGACGTTGGTGTGACCGGCTGGCCGCTGCGCAGAGTCCGGCAGAAATGCGCACCGCGTGAGGCGTGGCGTGAATCCAACCGGCGGCTTCACGCGAAGGCGCCGCCAAGTGGAGGTGGAGCGCGTTGCCCTCAACGCGCTGGTTTGAAGGTGGGAGCGGGTTTGCCCCGCGACTCGCCGGGGCATAAAGCCCCCCACCCAAAGCGCGTTGCGGGCCACGCGCTCCACCTCGAACCGCCACGCCCGCTCAGAGCCTGGCCAGTTCCGTGGCGTATTCCGCCCCGTTGGCGAGGTAGGTGAAATCGACCCGCCGGTAGGAAACGACCTGGGGACAAATCGGCGGGAACGTGCCGTTCGCGAACGTCAGATCGAAGCCCCACCGGCGGATGGGCGCGCTGTAGTAACTGATGGACCAGGCCCCGGTGGCGACCCGGGAGTTATACATCGACACCAGCGAGCCGCGAATGGCCACGGTGTTGCTGCCCCAGTTTTCCAGGAAGTGCGGCATGTTGTGCACACCACCGCTATACTCCTGCGTGCCGGTGGCGTCGGGCGACGTCGAGTTGGTGCCCGAGATGAACGCCGCCGCGATCTCCACGCTGGCCGCCGCCGACGGCGTGGTGGACGACGGACTCTTGCAGGCCGAGCTCGTGGTCGGATTGGTGGTCACCGTGCCGCCGGGGTAAGGCGCCAGATTGGTGCTGGCGGCCGTGCCAAAATAGTTGGCGGAGAGGATCGTGATCGTGTCGCCCGCCACCGCCGCGGGGGTCTGGACGCTCGGATCGCCGGCGGCGCCCGTGTGCCCATCGTCCGGATACTGGGCCGAGTTCGTCGCCGCGGTGGTGCTGATCACGCCATCGGCATTGTAGCTGCCCAGGAGGTAGACGGGCGCGCCGGTGGCGATCGTCAGCCCCTTCACGCCGTTGGGACCGGTGGCGGCCGGGGGGACCAGGCTGCCGCCTCTGGCCACCTTCCCGTTGGCGAGCAGCAGGCCGGTGAGATGGGTGCTGGCCGACGTCACCTCGACATAAATCCCCCCGTTCCAACCGGAGGAAGCGGGCACGTTGGGGTCGTAGCCACCGGTCGAACCCCGGCCCCATTTGGTCAGGTTGTCCGCGAGCAGAATGTCAGTGCCGGCCGTCGTCGTGGCACCCGCCATGTCGGTCAGGGCGGTGTTCAGCGCGGCCAGGTTGAGTTGCACGAGATTGACCGGCTTGCCCTCGTGCCGGTCATACATCCCGGTGGAGACCAGCGCGCTGGTGCCGGAGCCGCTCGCCCCATACGGGATGAACTGGATCACGCGGGCCGGCGGCGCGCCCAGCAGGAGTCCGCCGTTGGGCCCGAGACTGGCGGCCGGCGTGCCCGCCGGCGCGGAGCGCGGATCGCCATAAAACGTGATCGCCGCGGTGTTGGCCGCCGAGACGACGACGCGGATGTAGAGACCCGCCTTGTTGGCGAACTTCTGTTCCTCGATCGAGAGCTTGGCCGTCTGATAGGGATCGGACGCCGCCGGCGGAGTGGCGAGCGAGGGTTCGATGAGCGAGTGCGGGCCATAGCCGTGGCCATACCCGGCCCCGGTCCCGACCACGGCGCCATCGTCCGCGAGGTCGTCCGTCGCCAGAATATCGGCGCCCGTCGTGCTGTGGCGGGCGACCACTTCGCTGAATCCGATCGGATTGTAGGGCTGGATGCCCATCGCCGCCGTCAGGAGGTTTCCTTTCCACGTTCTCGAGGCAAAGGTCACGAAACTCGCCGAGCGCGCGGGCGTGACCAGGGCGAGGAGCGCGGCCAGGCCGCTGGTCGACGAACTGGCCCCCATGGTGCTGTCGTTCCACACGCCGGCGGAGGTTCTCATGCTGGCGACCCTCACGCCCGTGGGCTCGGTGGAAAAATAGACCGGCGTGTTCGCAGACAAGGTCATCCCGCCCTCCTTCGCCGTCGAGGTGGTGCCGCGCCACGCATGAAACACATGGCCGGCCACGGTCACCGGACCGTGAAAGGTGATCGCCGCCGAGCCCACCGACCCGGGGAACAGGTTGCCGTTCACGTGCACCGGGCCGTAGATGTCCATCTGCGGCGAAGGGTTCACTTCCAGATCGTTCCCACTGTAGAAGATCGCGTAGCCGAACAGCGGCGCGCCGCGCACGGACACGGTCTGCTGCACGTAGGCGTTGAGGGGCGGGCCGCCCCCGGACGGCGTGACCGTGACCTTGGCGAGGACGGTCACATCGCGGCGCAACACGTAGCGCCCGCTCAACGGATCGAACGTGTTGTTCGGATCGTTGGGATCGATGTAGTGGAGGGACGAGGCGGGCACCTGGCGCACGCGGCCGGCGCGGAGTTCGATGCTGCCCGGGTCGACATGACTGCCGGTGAAAAAACTCGCCGCCACGCTCTCGGGAAACGCCACCGGCGTCAGGCCGGCCGCCTCGAACGTCGGGTTCATGCGCGTGTTGAAGGCCCGCACCACCTGGTAACAGCCGTATTCCGCCACGGCCTCCGCGGCGTTGCGGGCCTCCACCAGCGCCGCGTGGCGGTCGCCGAGGCGGCGCTCGCCCGCCGACCATTGCATCAGCGACGCGACCAGCACCAGCAGCAGAAAACAGAAAATCAGGACGGTCACGAGGGCCGACGCCCGCTCCCGACCAACCGCAGAATCACCGGAAGACGTTTTCATAAACCGCGACTACCCGCGGGGGGAGATCGTGAAATTGTAGGTGCTGCCCGCCTGCGCGGTCACGCCCTTCTCGGTCAGCGGGGCCGAGATCTGCGCCCGGATCATCACGCTTCGGTTCAGCCGGTTGTAGAACAACGGTGGCGTCGCCACGGTCTGCGTCGCCGTGTTGGCGGTCAGCCCCTGCGCCAGCTGGGTGATCGCCGGATAGGACGCGACGCCGCCCGTGACGTAGGTGTTGAGGATTTGAAACATCGGTGCGGACCTGCCGTCCACCGGCGTGGTCAACGCGATCTCGAAGCGACGGACCGGACCGATGTTCAGCGTGGAATCGGTCACTTCCCGGTAATACCCGACGAGCTTGACGAGCATACCCGTGCCCGTGCCCGCCTGGGCCGGATCGACGTAGGCCAGGACCAGGAAATCCCCGACCTGGCCGTCGACCAGGCTGCCGTCGACGACCGCACCGTCGACGATGGCGGTGCGCGTGTTGAAGTCGGGATAGAGGCAGAAGTAATTCGCCGTCACCGCATCCATCGTGATGCGGTTGGTGAAGGCCCGCACATCGCGGTTGATCAGGTGCTCGGCCCGGACGGAGTAATAGGTCATCAGGGCCTGGCGGATGAACGCCCCGATGCCGATGGTCGCGAAGCCCATCACGGTCACCGCGATCAGGATTTCCACGAGGGTGAACCCGCGGCGCCGGCCGGCACGGTTTGAGCCCGGGAGTCGCATGGCCGGTCAATACGTCTGCAACCCCGACCGCAACGTGCGGACGGAGTCCATGTGGTGTTTGCTGACGCCGCCTTCCTGATACTGCCACGTGTAAACGATCACGACGCTGTAGATCTTGCTCTGGGCGGACGCCGCCGGGGTCAGGTCGCCGATCTGCACCCAGAAATTCATGCGCAAATCCGTCTTGCCGGGCACGGTCGTCGGATACGGCGTGAGCGCCGTGTTCACTCCCGGCCAGAGCGTCGCCCACGTCGCGGTGCCGGCGGTTTCGCGGCTGTCCAGGTCGAAGGACTGCAGGTTGTCCACGACGCCCGTGGGCGTGATGCCGGGCGTGGCCCCCGTCAGCGTGTAGAGCGGCACGGTCGACGGCGTCGTGTTGAGCGGGATGACGGTGGCGCCCTGATCCTTCAGCGTGGGCAGCGCAAAGGAAACGGTCAGCCGCGGATTGTTCTGCCTGTCGGCCGGATCGGAGTTCACGAACTGCTGCACCGGGATGTTTTTGATCTGCTCGATGTAGCCCTGGACGATCGTCAGGGCGGAATTCTGCGCCAGACTCGCCGCGGCCTGGCGGCGCAGCTGCACCAAGGAGGTCAGGATGCCCCCGAGCATGACCGCGAGCACGCCGACCGCCACGGCCACCTCGACCAGCGTCATGGCGGCGCGACGGGAACGACACGGAATGGAGGGCGGATTGCTCAACTGTCGTATATCGGCACGAATCGGGACATTCCTCATCGGCATTTCCAAGCTGCGGAACTACCCATGACACCGGTCCCCTCGCCTCCCCGCGCCCGGCCCAAGCAGGGCAAACGCGTAGGGCACCGGACCGGGTTACCCCGCCATGGGGCGACCGGCGGATCTTCCTTCACAAAATACACATGCGCCGCATCGACCTCCGCTTGCGTGTCGAACGAGCCCGGCGGACGGATGCAATCCGTGGACATCAGCGCCCCGTGATCGGGGAAGCTCGAGGGTGCGCCGGGCGCCGTGACAAATTCGCCGCGCGCGAGCTTCTGCCCGCGGCGCTTCATTTCAATCAGCCCAACCGGCCCGGCTTCCCGATGTAGTCCGCGAAGCTCGTGCCGCCGCCGTCTTCCGCGCTTGGCGGACGCGAAACTCCGGCGCACTCCCGACATCGAACGAGCCCGCGTGACCAAACGCGCGGAACAAGTGATCGGTAAAGATCCCCGGGCAAGCCCCGGGGCATTTGACCAGTCCCACCATGCAACCTCCGACCACTCATCGTAGCGGCGAGCGCCAGCGAGCCGAC
>JACRKC010000118.1 GCA_016235555.1 Verrucomicrobiota bacterium | reverse complement strand
ACCCCGCCGTAAGCGTTGCTCGTGTTGCACTCAAACCGGCGGGGTTCGGCGACCCCGCCCTACACCTGCATTCGTATCAAAGCTCGGTGTTCGATGGATGCTCGGTCGCACTTCGCGGAATGGGCGACCGGCTCCAGCCACGCCAGGCGCCCGTTTCTCCGGCTGGCGCTTCGCCCGAGTCATGGCCGGCGGCGCGCCACCGCGGTCCGTCAGAAGAGGCCCTTGATGCCGAAGACCCAGTTGGAGCCGTATTCCTGCATCTGGCGGAGCGCGCGGTTCTGACCTTCCGGCTGGCCGGGCGGGGTGTGATACCACCGCACGGGCATGCCGGTGAGATTGCGAATCTGCGTGTAGAACGTGGCGTAGCGGTTGAGTTTCCAGTTCAACGTGACGTCGAACTGCGTGATTTCGCCCTGATACTGGCCGTAGGTGGTGCTGTCCGGGGTGTCGGGCCGCCAGACCATGCCGATGGTGCCGTTGAAGCGACGGTAATTGTAGCCGAGGCGTGACGACACGCGGTGCATCGCAAGATTCGCGCGACGCCGGTCGGAATAACCCCGCGAGTAGGACACGTTGTAGTTGAGACCGCGGAGCAGCTCGTGCGGCAGGAACCCGAGCGTCTGGTTGTAGGAGAGGTCCATCGAGCGGAAGCGCCGCTTTTCCGTGCTGTTGACCGTGGTGCGGAACGTGTAGGCCGCAAAGTCCGGATCCTCGATGCCGAAATCCTCCGCCGAGTAGTCGAAGGTCTGCCGGAAATTGCGCGCCTCGCTCTGGGTGAGGTCGAGCGTGAGCTGGCCGGGCGACTTGCCGCGGAAATAATAGGCGAGCCGCGACTGGTATTTCTGGTGATACTCGGGCTGCAGATCCGGATTGGGCGCGGTCACGCGCTGGTTGGCCTCGTCGATGCCCCAGACGCCGGTGATGTTGTCGATCGGCGGGCGCGAGATCGATTTGTTCCAGCCGAGCTGGAACTCGAAGTTCGGCGTGAGGTGATACTTGAACATGACCGACGGAAAATAGTTCTGGTAAACGGCTCGGCTCGTGACCCGCGGATTATGGGTGTATTGATAAATCATGCCGGGGAGCGTGAGCGCGCGACCACCACTGGTGCCGGCAGCGTTCACCGTGTAGCCGGCGGCGAGCATCTGCGCGCGGGTGAGCGGGTCGAAGTTCTTGGCCGAGTTCTCCGTCTTCTCCAGGCGGACGCCGCCCAGCAGGGTGAGCTTGGAACTCAGGCGGACGGTGGCCTGCGAGTAACCCGACGTCACGATCTGCCGGTAGTCGCGCGGGTTGGCGAAAAACGACGCGTAGTAGTTTTCCGGTGTCCCGGTATGCACGAATTGCTCGGGGTGCGCGCGGAACAGCGCGGCGATCGCCTCGCGATTGATGCGCGGCATCATGCCGAGCGCGCCGCGGATGTTGGTCACGCCACCGCCGGCCATGCCGTTGGTCGTGCCCATGTCGAACCAGTGCGGCGAGATGAACTGCGGGCCGACGCCGGCCCAGTTGCCGGCCTGCACGACGCCGCCGACCGTGGCGATGCGGTTGGCCCCGGTCGTCGGATTGACATCCATGGTGTTGCCGCCGGGGCCGGTGTAGGACCAGATGTCCCAGTCGGACACGATGTTGTTGTTGCGGCTCTCTTCGGACCACTTGCCGCCGAATTTGAGCGAGGTGGGAAACCGCTCCATGAACGGCACGGCCCACCGCGCATTGAGCTGGCCGCTCCAGATCGTCGTGATCCAGGTGCGGTTGTCATTGTTGACGCGCGTGCCGCCGGCGCGCGTGTCGGTGCTGACGAAGCTGCGCGCGTCGAACCAGTCGTTGCCGGAGGTCTGGCGGATGGTCCACTCCCACGAATCGGGACTCGGCCGGGTGGCGATCCAGCTGCTGGGCACGCCGCCGCCCTCGCTGTTGCTGAAACCGCGCTCGAGCGACTCGTAATTGTTCACCGACCGCGAATAGCCCATGGCCCCGTCGATGATCCAGCGGGCGCCCTTGTATTCGAACTTCGGTGAGAGCGTGCGGGTGTAGGTGAGCTTGGCCGACGAACCGTCGCCGTTGTTGAGCGTGGCGACGTTGTTCACGCTGCCGCTCGCCGCGCGGGTGGCGATGAGGGTGGTGATGCCGTCGCCGCCGACCGTCGCGCGGCCGTTGTTGACGTTGGCGTTGTCGTTGGCGGCGACAAAGGTGAAGGAGCGATTCCAGAATTCGCCTTCGGTGTAAGTGTAGAGGCCCGTGAGGGAGAGGACGAGCCGCGATGTGACCTTCCAGTCGGCGGTGAGGGTCATCGCATCCTTGAGGATGGTCTTGTTGCCGTCCTTGAAGAAAATCTGGCGCGCGACCATCGGGCGCGGGTCGGCCGTGGTGGGCGAACGGTTGTAGCCCTGCTGCACCATGTATTGCTCCGTGTAGGAATTCGCCCGGCTGGCCGACAGGAGCACGCCGAAGCGCTGGTTGAAAAACGCCTCGGCGTAGTCGAACTGGACATTGGGCTTCCACTTGTAGGAATAGCCGTCCCGCGGGCCGGCGGTCTTCTTCAGCGTGAACTCCTCGTCGTTGAAGTTGAGGCTCGTGTTGTAGCTGAAGGAGCGGCCCTTGCGGTCGAAGGCGCGGCGCGTGCGCATGTTGATCGTGCCGGCGGGATTGTCGGCATCGGAGTCGGGCGAGGTGGTGCGGTTGATCTCGATCGATTCGATGGCGGTGATGGAAAAGCCCTCGAAGCTGGTCGCGCGGGAGGCCTCGCCGCCGCCGCGATTGGCATCCGCGCTGGCGGAGCGCATGCCGTCGAACGAGACGCCGACATACTGCGAATCCATGCCGCCGAGCCGCGGCCCGCGCGCCTCGGACTCCACGTAGTCGAGGTCGACGCCGGGCAGGTATTTGAGGAACTCGCCCACGTTGCCGTCGGTGACATCGCCGAAGATGTCGGACGCCACCGAGGTCGTGATGCCCATCGAGCGGCGCTGCGCCATGATCGCCTTGGAATTGCCCTCGCGTTCGCTCGAGACGGTGAACGCGGACATCTGGATGACGTCGCCTTCCTTCCGCGCCGCGGCGGCGGTGCTGGTGAGGCTGAGGTCACGCTGGGCGGTCTGGCCGGCGGTCACGGTGAAGGCATCCTTCACGGTGTTGTAGCCGGTGTAGGTGACCGTGATCGACGCCGGGCCCGGGCGCACGCCGACGAATTGGAACGAACCGTCACCCTCGGTGTAGGTGATCTGCGTCGTGCCATCGAGGCGCACCTCGGCGTTGCGCACATACTCCTGGGACGCGGGGTTGTAGACGCGGCCCTGCACGGTGCCGGTGTTCGCCTGAGCGAACGCGAGCACCGGGCTGAGCACAGCGGCGGCGATGAGGGCGAGCACCTTCCTGACGAACGAAGGCAGGTCGGATGGTTTGGTGGTGGCTGCTGATTTCATTGGGGCAAAGTGATCCGCTCCCCCCGGGGAGAGTGCGGAAAAACGTCGGAGTTTCCCAGTTGGCCGGCGCCCAGACAAGGCGCCCGCACACCGGCCGGTCAGTCAATGCGCCGGCTTTTGCGGTTCGCGCCGCGAACTAATAGCTGCGGCCCATGCTCAAAAACTCACCGAGTTGGTCCACACATATTGCCGCGGCTCGCCGACGAACGTCGCGCCGATGGCGTTCTCCACCGTGAAACCGCTCGTGCGGCTCGGGCGCAGGTCGACTTGGTAGCGGTTGAAGACGTTGTTGACGTTCATCTGCGTGCGGAACGCGTAGCGACCGATCTTGCGCGAGTAGGCGATGAAGGGGCTCACCTGCGGATTCACGTCGGCTTCCTGGTAGAGGAAACGGCGGTTGCCGCCCTTGCCGTCGGGTTCGAGATACCAGTAGGTGCGCTTGTCGATGTCCCAGCGCACCGTGCCGCCGATCGTCGTGCCGCGGAGGCGGCCTTCGCTGAAAACGTAAGTGTTGGTCCACACGAAGCGGTAGAGCGGGTGGCCGATGGTGGGCTCGCCCGCGGCGGATTCAACCAGCGCGCCCTTGAGCCCGGCAGGGTCGTCGAAGAAATACGGGATCTCCGACACGGGGCGGCCGGCGCGGAGCGTGCGGGCTTGCAGGCCGGCGGGCGTCTGGAACCAACGCAACGCGCGGAAGACGACGCTGTTGTTCGCGAGACGGCCGTTGACCTGCGTGGTGCCACCACGGCCGTAGGCGTAGTAGTCGCTGTTGCGATCGCTCATCATCGCGAGGGTGAGCTGGGTGTTGGTTGCGCCGGTGACGGGCGCGCGCAGGCCGCTCGTGCTGTTGACGGTCGCGACGCCCGCGGCATCGGTCGGCACCAGGAACGGCGTGCCGTCGGAATAGGTGACGCCTCCGGTCGCCTTGTTGAAATAGAACTCGTCGTTCCACAGCAGCGGGAAGACGGACGCGTCCTTGATTTTACCCTCCTGCTGCGTGAAGCCGAGGCGCGAGCGCCAGTTCTTCGTCGGCGCGGCGGTGAGGATGATCTCGATGCCGCTGGATTGCTTGTCGAGGCTCACCCATTGGTTGCGTTGCGCGGCGTTGAACGCGTCGTTGATGCCGACGGGATTGATCGTGTCGCGATCGCCGGTGCCGTAGTTGAAGTTCTCGTTTTTCGAGATGGCGCGATAGTAAGTGATCGAGCCGGAGATGCGGCCACCGCGCGGCTCGTATTTGAGGCCGATCTCCTGCGAGAAGCCCTCGGTGTCCTTCGGCGGATCGCCGTAGGCGTTGTTCGAGCCGCTGGCGAGGTTGAAGGTCTGGCCGACGTTGTAGTAGGCGTTGAGCCAGGGCTTGAGCCCGTAGGTGAGGCCGAGATTGTAGCTCTTGTTTTCCTTGTTCACGTCGGTCCAGCCCTGCGTGCCGCTGGTGGCGGTGTTGCCGCGGCGCGAGAACGTGTTCGACTCGCGGTAGCCGAACAGCGTCGTGAGGCGATCGTCGAGCCAGCGCGTGTAGTTGGCGGCGTAGAGGCCATGGTTCTTGTTGTCCTCGGCGTAGTGGCTGGCATTGGCGCCGCCGACGCCGGTGAAGCCGGGCACGAGCGACACGAGGCCGAGCGGGTTGAGCGGCGTCTCCCACGCGGGGTTGCGCGGGTTCTGTTGGAGGAGCACGTAGTTCTTTCCGCCCACGGTGATCTGGCGCGAACCGATGCGGAAATACGGCTTCTTCATCGGGCCGTCGTTCACCGGCCAGTAGATCGTGCCGAGTTCCCAACGGCCGAGCTGGTTCGCGGCGCTGGTGCCGCCCGCGGTCGGGCCGACGCCGACGGGGCGCGGGTTGGTGAGATCGTAAACGCGGAGATTCGCGTCGGCCTCGTAGTAGCGGTAGTTGGCGTTGCCGCCGGAGCTGAAGTTGAGGTCGTAGCCGACGACGGTCTGGCTGTGTGCGCGGCCGCGGAAGAGATCGTTGGTGATCACGGCGCTCGCGCGATAGGAGTGCTTTTTGCCGGCGTTGCGATCCATGCGGAAGGTGGAACCGTTGGCCCATTCGCCGTTGAGAAACGGGTTCGTGGTGTTGAAGGCGCGCGGCGCGAGCAGCGAGCCGCCGTCGGGTCCGCGCTGGCTCTTCGTGTGCTCGAACATCCCGCCGAGCGAGGTCGCGAGCCACCTGGTCCACACAGTGTCGGCAGTGAGCGTGTAGGTCCCGGTGTTGATGTCCTCGGACTGCGTCCAACCGGACCACGAGGAGGCGTTGTCCCAGTCGAGCTTGCCGCCGACGATCGCGCCGGCCGGAAACGCGGCGCCGGTCTTCGGGTTGGTCGCGCCGGCCTGATCGGTCGCGAGGAGGTAGAGGAGCGAGTAACTGTGGCGCGGGTCGCGCGTGGCATTGGTGAAGCTGAGATCGTCGCCGCGCGTGGGGATGATGCGGTTGTTGTCGGTCTGGCGGGCGGTGAGGCGGAGCGAGGTGTTGAACGGGAGCTTGGCGGAAAGCGAACCGTAGTAGGCGTGCGTCTTCGC
The DNA here is from genome assembly GCA_016235555.1 of Verrucomicrobiota bacterium. GTDB lineage: Bacteria > Verrucomicrobiota > Verrucomicrobiia > Opitutales > Opitutaceae > JACRKC01. The sequence continues at coordinate 13,552 of JACRKC010000118.1, read as the reverse complement.
GCCGATGTAGAGGCGGCGGTAATTCTGATCCTCGTCGAGCGCGACGAAACGGACCGCGATGTTCTTGAGGCCATAGTTCGCATCGAACTCCCATCGTTTCGAACCGTATTGATCGATGCGCGAGGTGGCGGTGGCGGACTGATTGGGGCGGCCGTCGCCGCGCGCGAACCGCGCCTGCTTCGAGCCGGTGTTGGCAAAACCGCCGGCACCGCTCGCACCGAAGAGGAGGGCGTTGGCGCCTTTGATCACCTAGACGCGCTCGGTGTCGAACATGTCCGTGATGCTCGTGCGCGTGGGGCTCGCGTTGAAGCCGTCGCGCCGCGTCTGCCCCGCCGTGAGTCCACGCGATCCCACCTGCGCCACGCTGAAGCGATCGCCGGGCTGGTTGTTGTTGGAGTCGGAGTCGGGCGTGGCGAGCACCTGCCCGACGCCCGCGCCGTAGCCGTTGAGCAGATCCTCGACCGTGGTCGCGGCGACATCCTGGATGAATTCCTCGGTGAAGATGTCGGCGGCGACCGGGGTTTTGAAAAGCTCCATGTTGATCGCGCCGATGGAATTGGAGTTGAGCGCGCCGTAGCTCGTATCCTTGCTCGTCACGACCTCGAAGGGGCTGAGCTGGACGAGCTCGTCCTTCGGTTTGGCGGCGGCAGCGGAAGGCGGAACGGGGGCCGTCTGCGCGCGAACCACGCACGGCGCCACCAGAAAAAACGTCAGGCAACAAAGTGCGGGAGACACAGGTTTCATACGGTGGAGGGGTTGGGCGTCGGCCTGCTAAAAATCGACCGGCGTGGGTTGGGGTCAGGTGGCGCTACTCTAGCGTGAATCGCCGGGGCGCAAATGGATATTCGTGGGACAATGCTGGACAATCTTGACCGCGTGCGTGGCGGGCTTGCATCGTGCCAGCGAAGCGAAAAACCTTCTGCGTCACCGAAGCCCCGTTCGCCATGAATCGCCTCTTCGCCGCCGCCAGCCTCTTCCTGTCACTCGCTGCAACGACTGCCGGACAGCCGCTGCGGCTCTGGTATCCCCAGCCCGCCCGCCAGTGGGTGGAGGCGCTGCCGCTCGGCAACGGCCGGCTCGGCGCGATGGTCTTCGGCGGCGCCGCCGAGGAGCGGCTGCAACTCAACGAGGACACGTTCTGGTCGGGCAGTCCGCATCACAACAACGTTGCCACCGCCCGCGACGCGTTCCCCGAGATCCGCCGGCGCATCTTCGCGGGCGACTTCGTCGGCGCGTCGGCCTTGGCCGGCGAAAAGGTCCTGCCTGGGCCCGGCAAGCCCAACGGCATGTCGCTCCAGCCCATCGGCGATCTGCGACTGCACCTGCCCGGTCACGAGAACTTCACGAACTACCGCCGCGAACTCTCGCTCGACGATGCCACCGTGCGCGTGAGCTACGATGTCGGCAACGTCCACCACACGCGCGAGATCTTCACGTCGCTCGTTGACCAAGTGATCGTCGTGCGCCTCACCGCGAGCCGTGCGGGACAGTTGGCCTTCACCGCCGACTGGGCGAGCCCGCAGCTCCACGCGGTGCGCGCCGAGGCGGACGGCAGCCTCGTCCTCGCCGGCACCGGTCCCGATCAGGAGAGCGTGCCGGGCAAGGTCAAATTCGAGGCCCACCTGCGCGTGCTGGCCCGCGACGGCACGCTGACCACCGTCGGCGCCAACGTCGCCCTCGCGAAAGGCACCGAGGCCGTGCTGCTCGTCGGCATCGGCACCAACTTCGTCAACTACCGCGATCTCTCCGCCGACGCCACGGCGCGCACCCGCGCGGCCGTCGACACCGCCGCGAAAAAAGACTTCGCCACGCTCCACGCCGCACACGTCGCCGCCTACAAAAAACAATTCGACCGCGTCACGCTCGACCTCGCCCCGGCCTCCGAAGCCTTGGCGAAGGAGGCGCGCCTCGCCGCTGAAAAGCCCACCGACGCCCGCGTGCGCGACTTCGCGAAGTCCAACGACCCGCAGCTCGCCGCGCTTTATTTCCAGTTCGGCCGTTACCTGCTCATCAGCTCGTCGCAGCCCGGCACGCAGCCCGCCACCCTCCAGGGCATCTGGAACGATCTCGTGCGCCCGCCGTGGGACTCGAAATACACGGTGAACATCAACACCGAGATGAACTACTGGCCCGCCGAGTCCACCAACCTCGCCGAGCTGCACGAACCGTTCATCGCGATGGCGCGGGACCTCAGCGTGACCGGCGCGCTCACCGCGCAAACGCTCTACGGCGCCCGCGGCTGGGTGCTCCACCACAACACCGATCTCTGGCGCATCGCCGGCCCGGTCGACGGCCCCGGCCCCGGCATGTGGCCGAGCGGCGCCGGCTGGTTCGCCCAGCACCTCTTCAACCGCTACCTCTACAGCGGCGACACCGCTTACCTCCGCGACATCTATCCCGTGATCAAAGGCGCCGCGCAGTTCTTCCTCGACGTGCTCGTCGAAGACCCCGCGCGCAAGTGGCTCGGCCTCGCGCCGTCGGTGTCGCCGGAAAACATCCCGCGCGCGCGGCCGAAAAACGGCAATTCCGCGTTCGATTTCGGGGTCACGATGGACAACGAGATCGTGTTCGAGACGCTCACCAATGCCGCCCGCGCCGCCGCGATCCTCGGGGTCGACACCGATTTTCAAAAGCAACTCCTCGCCGCCCGCGACCGCCTCCCGCCGCTGATGATCGGCCGCCACGGCCAGCTCCAGGAGTGGCTCGGCGACTGGGACGACCCGAAGGACAAACACCGCCACATCTCGCACCTCTACGCGCTGCACCCCGGTAACGAAATTTCGCCGCGCCGCACGCCCGCGCTCTTCGCCGCTGCGCGCCAGTCGCTCGAATATCGCGGCGACGTCTCCACCGGCTGGTCGATGGGCTGGAAGGTGAATTGCTGGGCCCGCTTCCTCGACGGCAACCGCGCCTACAAGCTCCTGACCGATCAGCTGCGCCTCGTTGGCGAACTCGGCGTGACCACGCGCGGCGGCGGCACCTACCCGAACCTCTTCGACGCCCACCCGCCGTTCCAAATCGACGGCAACTTCGGCTGCACCGCCGGCCTCGCCGAACTGTTCCTCCAAAGCCACGACGGCGCCATCGACCTTTTGCCCGCGCTGCCCGACGCGTGGCCCGCCGGCCGCGTGACCGGTCTCCGGGCCCGCGGCGGTTTCGAGATCGCCTCGCTTGCGTGGAGCGGCGGGAAAATCACCGAGGCGAAAATCACCTCGAAGCTAGGCGGCGTCCTCCGGGTGCGTTCGCGCGTGCCACTCACCGGCCTCAATGGTGCGAAGCTCGCCACCGCCAGTGGCGAAAACCCCAATTCGCTCTTCTTCCTCCCGCCCACGCCGCCACAGCAAATCTCCGTCGAAGCGAAACTCACCACCTCCACACCGCCGCAGGAATTCGCCTACGACCTCGCAACCAAACCCGGCGAGACGATCTCGCTGACCACCGCAAAATAGTCTCCGTTGGTGGGCGGGCGCGTCCCTGTGCCCGCATTCGGCACCTCCATTTTGCCCTCCTGTTTCCCATGCGGGCACGAGGACGTGCCCGCCCACCTTCAAGCCCACATGCGTTTCAATCCCATCAGCCTGCTCGGCCTCTTCTTTCTCCTGCTCGCACTCCTCGGCGCGTGGATTTCGCGCCTGGACCTCGCCCGCGGCGAGACACGCTGGCTGGGCTGGTCGCGCCTCGTCACGCCGGCCTCGCGCCGCGAGACCCCCGCGCGTTATTGGGCCGCGATGTTTCTGAACATCCTGCTCGTGCTGCTGGCCACCCTGGTCGGCGTCTTCGCGCTCCGCGCGGGACTGTTTCGCTTTGGCCGCGGCTGATCCCGCCCGACTAATCGCCATCCGAGGCGCCGGCCGCCCACACCACGAGCCAGCCGCTCTTGTCGTCGACGAACACCATCGCCGCCGATGCGTCGCTGCCGACCTCGACGGAGTCGGTCACGGCCACCACGGCGTTGCCGGTCACGACCGACGGCTCGCCGCCGCGCGGCGTGAAAAAAAAGCCGAGCATCACCGCGGCCGCGGCCCCGAGGATCGTTGCGCCGCGCCACGAGAAAAGCCTCCACGCGGAACGGGCCTCCGCCGGCGCTTCGTCTGCCGCGCCGTCCAGCCGCCGCCGGAGGCGTTGCCATTCGAGCCGCTCGTCCGGCACCCGCACCGCCGCCGTGTTGACCCGCCAGGCCGCGGCGGACTCCGCCAACACCACCCGCAACTTCCGACACGCGTCGCATCCGGCGACGTGAGCGTCGAGCGACGCACGCACCTCAGCGCCGAGCGTTTCATCGCGCTCGGCGCTGAGGAGTTTTTGTGCGGTCTGGCAGTTCACGGGGTGCAGGTGCCGTGGCGGAAACCTCAGCCGCAATGGGTGCTCACCCAGACGCGATCAGTGCGATAGGTGAAGTAGCCCGGCTCGATCGTGCGCACGATCCGGCCGTGCCGACCGCGGGTGTCGATGAAGCGCGCGGGCACCCAGACCTTCACAACCACTTCCTTCCAGTAGCCGGCCGGGCGGTCGGGCCGCTCATAACCGAAGACCGGAGCCGGCGCGTGACGATACCCCACATCGACCGGCGGCGCGTAGCGGACCACCGGAGCGACCGGCGGGCAATAGGCGACCGGCGCCGGGGCGCCGAAGCGCAGGCTGACGTGGAAGTCGGGGCTGGCCGCGGCGGTGTTGGCCAAGGCCGCGAGGCCGGCGAGAGCGAGGGTGGCGAGGGCGAGTTTGGTGGTCTTCATATTTCCTCCTAAAGTTGATTGTTCGCCCCATGAGACGAAACCAACCGGAGGTTTATTCATTTTTCTCGCGATCCACGTAACTCACTGCGGCACAATGATCACCGCGCACACGTCACCTTTGTCATTCCACGCCGGACCGCCCAGAATCGTCGGCCGGCCGGGCGGCAGAGTGGCGGCGGCGACTTTCTTGCTTCCGTCAAAATACGTCGCACGCACCGCCCCACCCTCGCCCTTCAACTCCACGCGATGCCCGCGCGTGAGTGCCACCGATGCGTCGCCGCCCGCGGTCACCACGGCCGAACCCTCCGCCACCGCCCGGTAGCTCTCGAAGCGTAGGATGCGTTTCAAATTCGCCTCGTAAGCCGCGAGCTTGGGATCGGATTTCCCCTTTTCATTCGACGCGACGATCATGATCACGCGCACGCGCGTGCCGCCGCCAGCCGCGGCAGAGAGCAGGGCCGGAGCGATCGCAAACAGCGCGGCGGCAAGGATGAGGCGGATGGTTTTCATGGGAGGTTCTCCAGTTTCTGCGCCAGCAGCCGGCGCGCGTTGAAGAGCCGGGACATCACCGTGCCCGGCCGGCAGTTGATGGTTTGAGCGATTTGCTCGTAAGAAAGTCCCTGCACTTCGCGCAACACGAGCACGATCCGGTGCTTCTCCGGCAGCGCGGCCAGGCCCCGCTCGAACCGTTCCTTGCGCTCCGCACCCTCGCTCGCGCCGCGCGGGTCCGCCTCGGCCTCGGTCGCGACCGGCTCGGGCACGCTCTCGACTTCGGCGTCGCGCTCCGCGAGGAACGGCAGGAAACGGTGCAGCCATTTCTGCCGTTTCCGCTGCGAATCGATCGCGCGACGCACGGCGATGGGATGCAGCCACGTCGAGAACTTCGCGTCGCCGCGAAACGTGCCGAGGTTTTTCCACACCGCGATCCACACCTCCTGGCAGACGTCGCGCGCCTCGTGTTCGTCACGGATCACGCCGACCACCGTGCGAAAAACCCGCTCGTAATACGCCCGCACGATCTCGCCGAACGCCTCCTCGTCGCCCGCCTGCGCGCGTTGCAGCAGTTCGGACTCGTTGGCGAGCAAGGTGGTCTCGGTGGCGTCAGGCACGGACGGGATACGACCGAAGCGTGGGTGTCGCGGGTCCGCGCCGGCGCACACTCAGTGCGCCGCCTGCATCTTCCGCGGATCGGTCGCGGCGATGATCACGCTCACGGATTTTTGGTTGAACCCCTTGAAGCCGCCTTTGCGTTGGAGGTTCTCCAAGTGGCTGCCGAGCGCGCCGTCGCGCAGAAAACCCGCCGCCTGCTCCGGCGTGATCAGCTTTTGCTGCAACAACGCCTCCACGCGCGCCGGCCGCACGCGCCAGCGCTCGCCTTCGGTGAACGCCTGCCGCAGGAACTCGAAATCCGAAAACGGCTTCATCGTGGCCACACCCTCCGCCGCGAGCTGGTCGCGCAGTCGCGCGAAATCGAAACGCGCTTCGAGGTGATGCATCCCCGCCTGCAAAAAACTGTCGCCGTGCAAACCGCACCACAGCCCGACTGTGCGTAGCGCCGGCGCCGGTGGCAGCCGCTGCGTCGAAAAATCGATCTGCGTCTCATCCGGCATCAAATCCACATCGGCAAACACCACGATGCCCGCCACCGGTTGCTCGAGAATCTGCGCGCCCCATCCCGCCTCGGCGCCCGCATAGTAACGCTCGCGCTTGTGGAAGCCGAGTTTCGCGAGGAACGCCATCAGGTCCGCGAAATGCGCGCGCGAGCAGCGGAAAGTGTGATGGTCGTGATTCCCCCACCCGAGCCCGAGCCGGTCTTGCCGGCGCTTCTGGATCTGAGCCGCGCGATTCTTCGCCTCCCAGAACCGCCGCTCCTCCGCGAAGAACAGCTCGCACGCCGCATCGCGATCCACGAGCGCGAGCACCTCGTCGAGCCGGGCCATCGCGTGCGGCACGCCGGCCGCGTCGCCGTCGGGCGACACGAAAAAGTCGCGCTTGCGCGTGCGCCACAGCTCGCGCGCGCGCAGGACCGCGCTGACAAATTTCCCGGCCGGCTCGCCTACGACGAAGCCGCGGCCGCCGAGCCGCTCCACCGCGAAAAGCTTCGCGCCGTTCTCCTCGCTCACCAACGCCCGCCGGAACCGCGCGCCCCACGCCCCTTCGATCGGCGCATCGAGGTCGTGCGCCGCGAGAAAATCCGCGAGCACCTCGGGCCTGATCGCGAGCGCCGCGGGCACGCCGCCGCGATGTAGGGCGGGGTCGCCGAACCCCGCCGTTTCGTTTCCTGCGACGGATTCGGCGGGGGTCGGCGACCCCGCCCTACCGTCGCGCAGCAGCACGCGAGGCATCATCGCGCGTGGATGCGCGAGCACGACCGCACCCGGCGGAGCCGGGACGTTTTCGTTCACAAATCCGGCGGCCCGCAATGCGTCGGCCTGGTCCGGTGCCACGACGAGGTGGTCGACCCACTCGAAGAAATCCGTGCCCGTCTCGTCGCGCATCCGTTCCGCGAGTGTCCGGGCGAAGCGGTTGCGGTGGAGGAAGGCCTCGACGTAGCCGCCCACCACTCGCTCCGCCTCGTAAGCCAGCGGCCAGTCGAACGCGTTGCCGTTTGTCGCGGGGGGCAGGTTCATGGAACGCGTCACGTTGGCCGCCTTCCGCCTTCAGTTGAAGAGAAAAGCTCCACCACCACCGCGCGCTCGACGCCCGGCGCCGAATCCGCACACTCCCCGGCCCATGCCCGACGAACCCGATCCACCGCGGAAATTCTACGGCTTCAAGCCCCGCGAATTCGAACGCGCCAACACTCCACCGCCATCCCCGACTGACGCTCCCGCACCCGCTCCGCCGGGGCATCTCGGCCCGACCTCCGGCGCACCCGCGGGCAAAATCGACGTGCGCGATCTGGTTCGGACCGGGGCCGGCACGGGCCCGCAACTCGGCGCCAACAAAGTCGTCAATCGCGCCAACGACGTCCACGGCATCCTGCGCGACAACTTGAAGAACGACCTCGCCGCCGGGCACTACGAACTCGGCCCGCTCGACGATTCGGTCCGCCGCCGCCGCATCCGCAAATACTGGATCCTCGTCGGGGTCGTGAACCTCCCGGTCGGCACCGTCTGCGTGCTCGCCGGCCCGACCAATCCGTTCCCCTTTGTGATCTCGCTCTCGCTGATGGTCCTGTTCACGGCGCGGCTGACGTGGACGACCTTCTTCCTGCGCACGCATTATCGCGACTGAGCGCGCCGCACCAGCAGCTCCCACAGCAGCACCGCCGCGGCCACGGAGACGTTGAGCGACTCCACCTTGCCGCTGCCGGGAATCGTCACGAGTCGCGCGCACGCCGCCGCCACCTCGGGTGCGAGCCCCTGCTCCTCGTTGCCGAGAAACAGCGCGAGCGGCTTCCGCTCCTTCGCCGTGTCGCGCGGCGCATCAGCGCGCCCGCCGCGCGTCGCCGCGCCGACGACCTCGTAGCCCGCCGCAGCCAGATCGCGCGCGAGCGCCACGAGGTCCTTCGCCAGCCAGACCTCGACGTGCTCGAATCCGCCCTCCGCCACGCGGTGCGCCGCATCGCTCGGCCGCGCCGCGCCCGCGTGGTCCGGAATCACGATCCGGGTGACGCCAAGGAACGCCGCCGTCCGCGCAATCGCGCCGAGGTTGTGCGCGTTGCCGATCCGATCGAGCACGAGCACCGCCTCGCCGCGCTTCGCCCACTTGGCGGGATCCTCGGAGGTCGCCGGGCGCAGTGGCAGCGGCGAAACCACCGCGACAATGCCACCGTGATGGATCGAACCGGCGATCTTCTCCAACTCGGCCGGCTCGACCTGACGGTAGATCTTCTTCGCGAGCGCGAGCACCTTGCACATCACGCCCACGCGCTGCCCCGTCGCCCGATCGAAAAACAGCCGCTGAATCGACGCGGGATCCCGGGCGAATCGCGCCCGCACCGCCGCGAGTCCGCATAGCTTCAACTCATCCCGGGCCGGGCCGCTGCGCGAGCCCGGCAACGAATGATCGGCCGGCCTCGCGGCGGCCGGCGGTCGTGGCGCCGGCTCGCGGGGCCCCGCCGACGATCCGCGCAGCCGCATCGGGCCGGAGGGCGCGACAAATTCTTCCCGCGGCAACGCAGGCCGCGCCGCCGGACGATAATCACCTTCACGCCTCGGAAATTGTGTCATGCCGCAGCCTGACCTCCCACCCCGCCCAAAACCAAGCAAAAGTGCAGTCCCGGCCGATTACGATGCGAGCGCCTTCCGGCTTCCGACGACCGTGAACTCCTCGCGATCGTGAAAAAGATGGGCGATACGCACCTCCGACGCTTGAACTGCGAAGGGCGACGACGGGGCGTGCAACTCTCGCAGCAGCCCGATGGGATCGACGCGGCCGAACTTCAGATTCACCACGAAGCGCCGGCACCAGCCTCGGGCAAGCCACGGCTCGACGATGTGCTGCAACACGTGATGCGGTTCCTCGACCATGTCGCAGAACAGCCAGTCGAAAGACCCGCCCGCCGGCGGCACAAAACGAAACGCGTCCTCGCGCCGATGCTCGATCTGCGGGTGGTCGAGCGCGCCGCCCGTGAGCGGGCCGTTGTCGATCGCGACCACGTGCGCGCCGCGTTTCGCCGCGCTGTAGCTCCAGCCGCCGGGTGCGGCGCCGAGGTCGCAGACGGTCTCGCCGGCCTGCGGCTCGCGGCCGAGCACGAGGTAGGCTTCCTCCACTTTCAGGTAGGAACGCGACGGCGCGAGATCGTCGTCGGCCATGCGGCGCGGGCCGTGCGTGAATGCCTCGCGCGCCACGAACACGCGGCCGAAATCCGCGAAAAATACAAAAAGCCCGCGCGCGGCGCCCACGCCGCGCGGCACGTCGGGCACCGCGAGCTTCGCCACGCGCGAAAGCTTTTTCTTCAGCTGCTCGCCGAACGCCGACTCGACCGCGCCGATGCGCCGGCCGAGCCCGACCATCTCCTGCGGCCCGAGCCACACGTTCGGCCAGGACGTCTCGATGCGCTCGCCGCGCAAGCTGCCGAGGAAATACTCCGCGATGCGCGAGGCGAGGGCGTTGACCGATTCGCCACGCAGCTCGACGGGGTCGTGGAGCGTGAGGTGGGCGAAGGCAACAACCCTCTGTCCGCTGGAGGGCAGGTCGGGGTTTACGCCCGACGCGTCGGGCGTAAAGCCCGACCTACCGTGCTCCACCCGCGTCCAGCCTGGCCCTTGCTCCACCACTTTCGCGCCATGCAGCTCCGTCAGCTCGCGGGCGAGCAGCGATTCGTAACCGGCCTGGCAGGTGTGCAGCATCGGCGCGAACGTGCCGCCGCGGCGCCGTGTCGCGAGCGCAAAGTTGTAGCGGCGGTCTGCGACCGCCGAGGGACGGTCCATTGCGGACGGCGGTCATCGACCGCCGCTACAGTGTGCGCAAAAAAAGCCCGGGCGCGCGGCCCGGGCTCGTGCCTGGCGGAAATTCCTTCGCGCGGTGCGTCAGCTCTTCTCGACCTTGGCGCCGGACTTTTTCCAGCCGTCGATGCCCGGCGAATAGTGCTTCACGTTGGTGTAGCCGAGGGCGAGCGCCGCGCTCGCGGCCGCCTGGTAGGCGGTGCAGTATTCGTTGCCGCAGTAGGCGATCACGAGCGCCTTCTTGTCCTTGGGCAGGAGCGACGCGAGCTTGTCCTTGTTCGCGATGTAGTCGATCGCGCCGGGGATGCGGCCTTCCTTGAAGGAGTCGGTGCCGTTCACATCGAGAATCGTGGCGGATTTCTTGGTGATGGCCGCCTCGAGGTCGGCTTGCGTGATGTCGGGGACTTTGCCGGAGGCGGCGAAAGCCGCCGCCGCCAAGCCAAGGGTGAGGAGCAGGGAAACGAGTTTTTTCATGGCCCGCGGACCGTAGCAGCGGCCGCGCGTTTGGCAAGTAGCCGATGGCCGGCCGGCGCAAGAAAAGGCACCGCATTGTCGTAGGGCGGGGTCGCCGGACCCCGCCGTCTTCCTGATGCTGCCGGTTGCCGGCGGGGTCCGGCGACCCCGCCCTGCAATTTCACACGACCTCGCAGGCCCCACCGGCGCAGGCGACGGTCTGCTTCAGCTCGGTGATGTCCTCGCTCTCCTCGAGCTCCGTGTAGTCGACGTGCTCGTAGGCGAGGGTGTTCCACTTCCGGATGTCCGCCTCCGTGACGACCGCCTCGCGCGGGGCCTGGGCGTAAATCTTGTCACCGGTATCCTGGAGCAGGGCGACGCCGGTGAAGCTGCCGCGATGCTGCCAGATATAGTCAGCCACGGCGGCCCACTCGTCGGGCCGCACCGAGATCGTGCACGAGACGTTGTGATGCAGGCCCGGGGAGATTTTCTCGTGGCGGCGGCCGGCCTGCACCCAGTTTTCCTGGACGAGGCGGATGTAGTCGAGGTGCTTCACGGCCGAAAGATCGTCGCGATAGATGCCGAAATCGGGGCCCTCGACGGGAAACGTAATCACTTCCGTGCGGCCGTTGGGGTCGTAGACGCTCGATTCGATCATGTGCGGGTTGCGCCGGCGGAAATGCCGGTAGATCGGATCGTGGACGTTGGCCTGCACGCGGCGGAAATACCGCGGCGCATGGTGCGGATGCAGGCCGCTGCTCGTGCCGAGCAGGAGGCTCGCGGTGCCCTCGGGCTTCACGCAGGTCGTGCGAGCCGCGGGTGCGATGCCGAGCGCGCGCGCGACGATGGCGTTGACGGCCTTGACGATCGCGGCGCCGCGCCGGAGCACGGTGGCGTCGAGCAACACATCGGGCCGGTCGAGCACGCCGCAGAGCGACACTCCCAGCAACGCCTCGCGCTCGGTGATGAGCCGCGAGACCGGGGAAAGGTAACTGAAGTCCGAGTAGCCCGCCTGGAGCGTGCCGATGAGCGCCGCATGCGTGCAGAGCCGGTAGAACGCTTCGGGCGTCTCCGCGGCGGCGGCCGAGATCGTCGACAGGTTGCAGAACTGCACGCCGGTGAGCGTGTCGCCCATGCGGAGCACGCCGGTGTAGCCGAGTTCGCGGAGGCGCGTGTAGGACTCGGGGTCGACCTTGAGGCGCGGGTGCAGCCCGATCTCGACGCAGGGGTTGGCGCCGTATTCCTCGTCTTCGACGAAATAGAAGCCGGGCTCGCCGTATTGTTTCTGCTGCTCGAAGAGCGCATCGAACTGCTCCCGCGTCGCGGTGGCGCGGCGGATGATGGCGGAGTTGTTGCTCGCGGAGCGCTGCGAGTGGTGCTCGAACCAGTTGCCGGTCTTCGCCGCGGCCATCTCCGCATCGTCGGCGGAGAAGAGGCAGATCGTCGCCGAGCGGCGCACGCCGCCGGCCAGCACGGCCTTGGCGGCCCACATCAGGATGTCGTAGGCCTCGATGGGGCGCAGTTGGCGGCCGGCCGCCGCATGCACGATCTTCTCGATACGGGAGAGCGAGTGCAGCAGCGGTGCGGCGCCGGGGGCCCGGCCGCCCGAGGTGCGCAACGGTGCGCCCTCGCGCCGGATCAGCGAATAGTCGAACAACACCTGCCGGCCCGCGACCGCGCCATCCATGAGCGCGTGCAGCGCATCCGCCCAGCCCTCGATGGTGTCGGGCACGATGAACGTGATCGGCGTGAGCGACTCGTCCCGCGGCGCAAGCGCGGGGAGCTTCGCGATGTGGTGCTTCTGGACGGAGAAGCCGACGCCGCAACCGCACAGCAGCAGGTAAAGCGACTCGCCGAACGCCTCGATGCGATCGAGGTAGGTGAAGGCGCAGTTGTAGATGCGCACGTGCTTCGAGAGGATCGCCTCGCCGCCGAACTGCAGCGAACGCATCGACGGGAGCACCTCGCGACGCGAGACCGCGTCGAAGGCGCCGCGGATCGCCTTGTGCAGGCCTTCGCCGCCGAACGCTTCGAGCGCGGCGAGATCGGCGGGCGTCACGTCGCCCGCTTCGAGCGCGGCGAGTTTGCCGTCGGCGAGCGAGCGATCGCTGAAGTGCGTGAGGTGCATGTCGCGCACCCGGCGGACGGCTTCGGCCCACGTTTCGCGGCGGCGTTTTTCCGGCGCGTAGCGGGCGTAGCGAGAGATGGCGATGTAGTCTTGGAGGCCGTTCGCGGAATGCGCGGCTGGCAGAGATTCAGTGGACATGGCAAAGCGACAATGAGGTGGTGTATGCGGGATGCGGGCGCCTCCCAGTGCCCGCGTGTTTTCGCGGGGGCACACAACAGGTTGGGGTCCACCCCCTGTCAAACCGCGACCCGTTGTGGCCCCGACTTATTACCCGACATGATGGCAACTCATGCGCAGTCTCACTCTGGCGCGAAAAATTTTGCCCAAACTTCACGGGCAACGGAAACGCGCCCGCACAAAATCTGCACACCTCACGCGGATTCGGGCCGCCGCGGACGCACGCGCGCCACGTGCTTTCGGCTGACTTTGGCCGGACGTTGGTCCGAAGTGACGGCCGCACGATGCCCGCCACCACTCATGCCCTCCCGCCCACGCCCGCCTCGCGCTGGCGCCACGCGGGGGCGGCGCTCGTCATCGTCGCCGCGGCGGGCGTGGCGTATCACAGATCGAGCCATCGTCGACCACGACGATCTCACGCGCGAGGCGCGTGGCGCGGACGCGCGCGACGATTTCGCCGAGCGTCGCGGCTTCGTTGTGCGCTGGAATGAGGACCGAGAGGCGCATGCTCTTACTGAGGCTCGCACAATTGAGTGACACGCGGTGGTTCGGGGAGCGCCCGCGTCCCGCGGGCCGTCCTCGGCGTCCCGCCGAGGACTTCGGAGGTGTCGGCGAGACGCCGACACGAGCACCCGAGACGGGTGCGCTCCCCGAACCGCTGAACTTTT
>JACRKC010000117.1 GCA_016235555.1 Verrucomicrobiota bacterium | reverse complement strand
GTCTCGCGAAATAGAGTGACAAAAGTTCAGCGGTTCGGGGAGCGCACCCGTCTCGGGTGCTCGTGTCGGCGTCTCGCCGACACCTCCGAAGTCCTCGGCGGGACGCCGAGGACAGCCCGCGGGACGCGGGCGCTCCCCGAACCACCGCGTGTCACTCAATTATGCGAGCCTCGGTAAGCGTTTCCGCGATTGCTCAGGAGATTGTCCCGTCGATCAACTTCGGCGCCGCGCGCTTCGCGCTACCGACCTCAATCGCCGCCGCCAGCATCGCCTTCGCCTCCGCCAGCGCCTTCTCGTCGTTCGCGTGAATCACGCAGAGCGGCGCGCCTTTCGCGACACGCTCGCCGATTTTCACGAGCTCGCTGACGCCGACGGCGTGGTCGATCTTGTCCTCGGCCTTCGCGCGGCCGGCACCGAGGCGCAGCGCGGCGAGCGCCACGCCGAGCGCATCCACGTCACGCACGAAACCGGCGCGCGGCGCGGCGAGCGGAACCCGATGCTTTGCCTGCGGCAGGCGTGCCGGGTCGTCGGCCACGCGCACGTCGCCGCCTTGCGCGGCGACCAGCTCGCGGAATTTTCCCAACGCGGCGCCGCTCGCGATTGCGTGCTTCAGTTTTTTTCGCGCCGCGGCCTTCGTCTTCGCGACTTTCGCGAGCAGCAGCATCTGTTCGCCGAGCGCGAACGTGACCTCCATCGTATCGGCCGGGCCGCAGCCTTTCAGGCAGTCGATCGACTCGGCGACCTCGAGCGCATTGCCGACGGTCCGGCCGAGCGGCTCGTGCATCGCCGTGAGCACGGCGCGCGTCGGCTTGCCCATCGCGGTCGCCGTCGAGACGAGCGCCCGGGCCAGCGCTTTGGCGCGCGCCTTGTCCTTCATGAAGGCTCCGCGGCCAAATTTCACATCGAGCACGAGCGTATCGATGCCCTCGGCCAGTTTCTTCGAGAGGATCGAGCCGCAGATAAGCGGGATGCACTCGACCGTCGCCGTCACATCGCGGAGCGCGTAGAGTTTTTTGTCGGCGGGCGCGAGTTCGGCGGTCTGCCCGATGAGCGCGAGGCCGATGTCCCTGACCTGCGCGCGAAACTGCATCAGCGAGCGATCCACCCGGAAACCGGGAATGGACTCGAGTTTGTCGAGCGTGCCACCGGTGTGGCCGAGCCCACGGCCGGAGATCATCGGCACCGCCACGCCGCACGCGGCCACCATCGGTGCAAGGTGAAGCGAGACCTTGTCGCCGACACCACCGGTCGAGTGTTTGTCGCACTTCGGCTGCCTCACCGCCGCGAGATCAGCCACGACTCCCGAGCGCATCATCGCCTCGGTGTAGTGAGCGGTTTCCGGCGCCGACATCCCCCGCCACACGATCGCCATCAGCATCGCGCTCAGCTGGTAGTCGGCCCACGAGCCGTCGGTCGCGCCACGCACGAACGCCGCGATTTCCTCGCGCGTGAGCGCCTGGCCGTCGCGTTTGCGCGCGATGATATGCTGGGGAAACATGCCGCGACTCAACCGCCTGCGCCGCGTCTCCGCAACGCCACAAACGCCCCCGCCCCGCCTTACCGTTTGTCATCCATTAGATGACAAACGGTTTTCCTTCCGCCATAGGTAAAATGGGCTGGTTTGTCATCTAATGGATGACAACCGTTCAGGGCCGGCCGTAGGCGCGTTCGACTTTCGCGACGCGCACTTCGTAGCCGGCATACCACGTCTGCTGGCCGGCGCGCTGCGCCTTCTGGTGCTCGGTGTCGCGTTTCCACGCAGCGATCGAGGCCTCATCGCGCCAGTAGCTCACGGTGATCCCGAGACCATCGGCGCCGCGGGCGCTCTCGAGGCCGAGAAAGCCGTCGTAGCGCGAGCCGAGGTCGACCATTTTTTCCGCCATCGCACCGTAGCCGTGATCGCCGGCGGTGCGGCGCGACGTGAAAATCACGGCGTAGTAAGGCGGCGCGGGTGTGCGCGCGAGTCCGGTGGGGTTGCTCATGGGGTCGCCCTCTTCAACACGAGCATCGAATCGGTGCCCACGAAAAACTCGTAGTTCACGCGCACGAGTTCGCTCGCGATGCCGGCGGCCTTGAGCTCGCGCCGCAGCCGCGGCAGGCCCGGATACGTCCGGCCATCGACGCCGACGATCGGGTGCAGCCGCACTTCGCCGGCGCTCACGCGCACGAGTTCCTTGCAGGCAGCCAGGTGCCAGTCGAAATCGAAGCGGCTCGCATAAGTGAAGAGCAGGTGCGCACACAGCACGAGGTCGAACGTGCCGTCGAAGAACGGCAGGTGTGGCAGGGCGGCTCCGACGTAGCGGCCGTAGAACCGCTGCGCCTCGAAGTCCGCGAGAAACCGCTGCGCCGCGAGCCGCCGGTCGGTCTCCGCCGCATCGATCGACGGGAAACCCGCGCCACCCAGCCGGAACAGCCGCGGCCGCGCCCGCATCTGGGCAACCATGTGCGCGTAGTCCGCGTCGACCCGCCCGCACAACTCCTGGGGCGTGGCGATGTAGAGCGGATCGACGGCGACGGCATCGAGGCCGCGGGCGCACGCCTCGGCGGCGAACGACGACGGGCCGGCCGCGACGTCGAGCACGTCGCGCTTCTTGAGCGCGGCGAGGTCGAGGGCGAAGAACCGGGCATACTCGGCCAGCGTGCGGCCGAAAAAGGACACGGCGGGCAGCTCGAGCGGTGCCGCGTGGGCGGCGGACCGCGCGAGCGGTCCAGGGAACCGCCGCGCGAACGCGGCCGGAACGGCAGAAGGGGTGGCGGTGCAGGTTGGCATGGGCGGAGGTGTTGAGTGGTCGGGTCGGGGAGCGGGGAGGTGGTTCGAGGGCGGAGGAAATCGGGAAAACAAAAAACCCGACTCGGGTGGAGTCGGGCTCGGCGTCTGGTTTTGGTGCGGTGATTTTTTCCGCGGGCGCTATGCGCCATCTACCATCGTCGCCGAGCCACTCCGTGCCAACGGACGCGTTTGGCCATCGTCGTAGTGACGGTGGAGGCGGCGGCGAGGGAGCTGACGGCGAGAATCACGGCGCGGAGTGATGGGGTGGCCCGCGGGCGCGTGCAATCACAAATTTCACGCCGGCCGCCGGGCGCTGCGCTGTGCCACCCGGCGGCCGACGTTACTTCTTACCCCCAAAGACGGAGCGCGCCATCGCGAACGGCGCGCTGGTGAGCCGCGCGACCGCGGACATCGTATGCTCGGCGGCCACGGGCTGCGCGGCCGGTGTCGCATTGATCGCTTCCGCGAGCAGACGCTCGCGCTCGCTCACGCGGGCCTCGCGCTCGGCCATGCGGTCCTCGCGGATTTTCAAATTGTTCGCCTGGTCCCTCATGCCGATGCGCTCGTCGCGCTGATGGTTCTGTTCGGACGCGAGCAGCTCGCGTGCGCGATGGAGTTTCTCCCACGCGGCGTGGAGCGCGGCGTCGGACTCGAACGGCGTGCGGCTTGCCGGCCGCACAAACGGGGTCACCGTGCCGCGGGCGGTCCGCGCGTTGCTCGCGCCACCCGCCTCGATCTCGGCCTGGAGCATCCGGAGACGCGCCTCGTATTCGCGGAGATTGATCTCGCGCACGCGGAGCGCCTCCTGGTCCTCGTGCAGGCGGCGACGCTCCTCGGCGAGCGTGGCGGCCCATTTTTCCTCGGAGCCGTGAGCCGGCGCGTTCGACGACGACCGCGGGAGTTTCAAGGCCGGGCGCGTGGGCGGAAAGATGGTCGTGGAGTTCATGGCGGGAGAGCGAATCAGTTGGCGGCGATTGGCTGACGCCATGATAGACCACAACCGCCCCCGCGCGCTACGGGGGTGCCCGGCATTTACCGCGCGTTTACGTGCGCGGCGCCGGTTTTGGAAAAAATTTTACGCTCTTCGCGGCGTTTTTACGCGCGGAAGATCACATCCTCGCGCTTGAACATCCGCACCGCGAGCGCGAGCGCGACCGCCGCATAGGCGCACGACGAACCGAAGATGAGCGCGATGTAGTTCCAATGCCACACCCCGGAGAGCATCTCCTTGCACACGAGCGAGAGGTTGAGCAACGGCACGAGCGCGAGCCGCCAGTTGAGATCGATGCCGGGCAGCATGCCGACCACCGCGGGCATGATGACCACGATGATCAGCGGCCCGAGATAGCTCTGCGCCTCCTTGTAGCTCTTCGCGAACAGCGCGACTGTGAACGCCACCGCCGCGAAGAAGATCGCCACCGGAAACACCATCGCCAGCACACCCACGAGCCCCAGCGGATCGATCATCGGGATCACGTCCAGCGCCGGGCGGGCTGCGGCGGCACCGGCGCCGACCTTCGTCGTCGCACCGCCTCCGCCCATCATCAACGACCCGCCCACCGCCGCCGTCACGCCCATCGACAGCAGCATGAAACACATGGCGGAAAGCGAGCCGGTGAGGACCATCAGGAATTTCCCCAGCACGATATCCACGCGTGCGACCGGGCTGCACAGCAGCGTTTCCATCGTGCCGCGCTCTTTCTCGCCCGCCGTGAGATCCATCGCGGGATACATCGCGCCGCTGAAACACAGGATGATGATCAGATAGGGCACAAAGCCGCCGAAGAGATTACCGCCCACCTTCTCGGGCGGTGCGACGTTCTCACGCTTGAACTCGAACGGCCGCGCCAACGTCTTCGGCAGCGCGTGCTCCGCCAGCCGTTCGGCCACGGTCTGCTCGCGCAGTTCGCCGAGAAAACGTTCCACGATCCGCGCGCCATTCTCGGACTTCAGCTCGCCCTGGTAGTTGTAGACCTTGACCGCCGGGGCGGCACCGGCCTTCAAGCCGGCCTCGAAGCCGCCGGGAATCTCGACGGCGGCGCGCAATTTTTTGTCGCTGATCGCCTGTTTCCAGTCCTCCCGGGCCGGAACGACTTTCATCCTGGAGGATCTTTTCAACGCCTCCACCACGGCCGGCGAATCCTTCCCGCCGACAATGACCACCGTGGGGATGTCCTCCTGCGCCTTCTTCATCACGCCCGACATGATCTTCCCGATGCCGAACGTGAGCAGCGGCATGATCACCGTCGGGATGACAATCGTGGAGATCAGCGTGCGGCGGTCGCGCAGCGAATCCTTCAGCTCCTTCGCGTAGACCGTGAGAATGTTGTTCCAGTTCATGCGGCCTCCTTGGCGCCCACGGCTTTCACGAAAATCTCCTCCATGTCGGCCTCGCCATAGCGCTCCCGCAGCGCCGCCAGCGTGCCTTCGGCGAGCAGCTTGCCGTCGTGGATGATTCCGATCACGTCGCAGAGTTTTTCCACCTCGCTCATCACGTGCGTCGAGTAGATGACGGTCTTGCCGCGCGCCTTGCAGTCGCGCACGAAGCGCACGATCGCGCGGGCCGTCATCACGTCGAGGCCGAGCGTGGGCTCGTCGAAGATCATCACCGCCGGATCGTGCACGAGCGTGCGGGCGATGGAGGTCTTCTGCTTCATGCCGGTGGAGAACTTGTCGCAGCGGCGGTCGAGGAATTCATCCATGTCGAGCTCGGCGGAAAGCTGTTTGATGCGGGCGCGGATGGCGCCGTCGGTCATGCCGTTGAGTTTCCCGAAGTAGCCGATCATCTCGCGCGCGGTCAGGCGGCCGTAGAGCGCGGTCGAGGCCGCGAGGAAGCCCACGTTGGCGCGCACTTTCTCGGGCTCGCGCGCGACATCGCAGCCGGCCACGCGCGCGGTGCCGCCCGTGGGGGCGAGCAGCGTCGCGAGCAGACGGAGCGTGGTGGTCTTGCCCGCCCCGTTGGCGCCGAGCAGGCCGTAGATCTGCCCGGGCTGCACGCGGAACGAAACGTGATCCACGGCACGGATCTCGCCGCGCTTCTTGTCGCGGAAGGTTTTTGAGAGGTTGAGGGCTTCGATCATGGGTAAGTTTCTTAACCACGAAACACACTAAATACACGAAAAGCTCAGACCGGATCTGTCATTCTGAGCGAAGCGAAGAATCCAGCAGGAGCTTCGCGTCCACGTTCTGCGTGGTGGATCTCACTGGATTCTTCGCTGCGCTCAGAATGACAAAACATTTTCGTGTGTTTCGGGTCTTTCGTGGTTCCTACAGGCTCATCTTCTCCCGGAACTCCTGCGCCTGGCGGCGGCTGAGTTCCACCTTGGCGCCACCTTTCAGGTGCACGAGCAGGCCGCCGCTGAACCACGGCTCGATCTGGTCGATCCAGGCGAGGTTGATGATCTGACGGCGGTTGGCGCGGAAGAAATACCTCGGATCGAGCCGTTCCTCCATCGCGTTGAGCGACCGAAAGAGCTGCGGCTGCGCGTCGGCGAAGTGCACGCGCGTGTAGTTGCCCTCGCTTTCGAGCAGGCGGATCGTCTTCACCTCGACGAACCAGCAACGGTCGCCCTCGCGCACGAAGACCTTGTCCTCGGCCGCGAGCCGGTCGCGCGCCACCGGCTTCGCCGCCTCCCCCGCCCCGCCGGAGACTTTTTCGTGGAGGCGCACGATCGCCGCGGCGAGGCGCGCGGGATCGACGGGCTTCAGCAGGTAATCGAGCGCGTTCAGCTCGAACGCCTTCACGGCAAACTCGTCGTAGGCGGTCGTGAAGATCACGTGCGGCACCGGCGGCTCCAGCGATTCGAGGAGTTCCATGCCGGTCTCGCCCGGCATCTGCACGTCGAGGAAGATCAGGTCGGGCGTGAGCGCGGCGAGCTGCTCGCGCGCCTGCTTCGCGTTGGCGGCCTCGCCCGCGATGGTGATTTCGGGAAACACCGCCAGCAGGCGGCGCAGCTCGTTGCGGGCGAGCCGTTCGTCGTCGATCAGGAGGGCTTTCATGTGCTGCGCAGCGGAAGGATCGCCTCGGCCACCACGAGCGCGGGCGCCTCGGCCCGGAGGCGGAGCGACGCGCGCTCGCCGAAAAGCAGCCGCAGGCGGTCGGCCGCGTTGCGCAGGCCGACGCCAGTCGAGGCGGGGCGGGCCGGGCTCGCGGGCAGCGCGAGGCTGCCCGGATTCGTCACCTGGATGGAGAGCGCGCCGCCGGTGCAGCGGGCGATGATCGCGACCTCGCCGCCCTCGGGGCGCGTGGCGATCCCGTATTTCACCGCGTTTTCGACGAGCGTCTGGAGCAGCATCGGCGGCACGGGCAGCGCCAGTGTGTCGGGCGCGACATCGAGCCGCACGCGCAGGCGCTCCTCGTGGCGCACCTGTTCGAGCGCGAGGTAGTCGTTCACGACGCGCAGCTCGTCCTCGAACGGCACCGTCTCGAGCTGGCCGCTCTGGAGCGAGTAACGCAGGAGGTTGGAGAGCTGCGTGACGGCGAGGCGCGCCCGCGGCGGGTCTTCGTCGATGAGCGCGCGCAGCGAGTTGAGCGAGTTGAAGATGAAGTGCGGATTGACCTGCGACTTGAGCGCGCGCAGTTCCGATTCCTTCGCCGTGCCGACCAGCCGGAGGCGTTCGATCTCGGAGCGATTGTAGCGGTCGAAGAGGTGGTAGAAAAAGTAGATGCAGTGCCAGCCGACGAGCATCAGCGTGCCGTTGATCCAGCTCACGAGGATGAGGATCAGCGGGCTGTAGCGGCCGGGCCACGGGCAGTCGAACGCCCAGTAGAGCGTGAGCGAATAGCTGTAGCCCACGACGCTCCACACCAGCGATTGCGCCGCGGAGAAACCGAAAATGCGCGGCACCAGCGCGCGCCAGCCGAGCTGCTTCCAACCCCACCGCGCGATCAACCGCCGCGAATAGTGCGTGATGAGCAGGCCCTCGGTGACGATCATCGTGATCACCGCCACGGTATCGTAGGGATCACGGGCATCCTCGGGCTTGGTGAAGACAAACGAGTAAACGGTCTGTAACGTAAAAAACAGGCCCCACCCGAAAACCTGGGAGAGCACGTAGAAGCGCTCCTTGGCGCGCTCGCGGCGGGCATCGTCCTCAAGGATCACGTGGGTGCTGGCGGTGGCTTCCATGTCGGGCGGCAAACTACAGCGCCGGACGGCGGGCACTGCAAACTTTGGACGAACGGTCGGCGGGTGGGACGAGCGGCGCGCCGTGCGGCTTGTCAGCCAGCGCCCCGTCCGGCAGCGTGCCCGCGTGATCGCTCTCCGCGCCAGGCTCTATCGCATCACCCAGATCCGCTGGGTCGACGTGCCGAAGGCCGCGGTCAAGGCGCTCGGCACCGGTCGCACGGTCGACGCCCTGCTCCACTTCAACGATGACCACGACCGCGTGACGCTCGTGCCCGGTAAATGCGGACACTACCGCCTCGCGTTCAAGGTCGAGCTGCTGCGCGCCGCGGGGGTCGACGCCGGCGACACGATCGAGTTTGTCCTCGGCCCGGACACCGCGTCGCGCGAGCCGGAACTGCCGGAGGAACTCCGCCGGACGTTCCAAGCGCGCCCGCTGCTCGCGGCGCGCTGGCGCGCGGAAACGGTCTCCATCCGCCGCCAGATCGTCCGCTACATCGAGCTGGCGAAGACGCCGGAGACCCGAGCGCGGCGGTGCGAATCGTTCATCGAGCGGCTCGCGGAGAAAGACGGACTCAAGCGCAAGTGAGCCGACTGGCCCGCGCCGTGGAGGTGGAGCGCGTTGCCCTCAACGCGCTGGTTTGAAGGTGGGAGCGGGTTTACCCCGCGACTCGTCGGGGCGTAAAGCCCCTCCCACAAGTAAGGAACCTCGGGGCAAGCCCCGAGGCATTTGACCAAAATTCATCATGCAGTCTTCGACCACCCAACGTAGCGGCGAGCGCCAGCGAGCCGACGCCTTTCGACTCGCTGGCGCTCGTCGCTACCCATCCAAGGCGCAGCAAGCTTCGCGGTATCTGACCCAAAGCAAATGAAGCGCGTTGGGGACAACGCGCTCCACCTCGAATCGAAACTCTCGGGCTCAAGGCGCGTTCGCGACACTCAGGATCACCGCGGCGCCGATCTCGAAATCGGCCACGGTCGTCGCCCGATTCACATCCACCCACTCGTCGAGCGCGTGCGCGCGGCCGCTGCTGTTCGGCGCGGAGAACGCCATCGAAAAGGCCGGGATGCCGAGGCTGATCGGGATGTTGGCGTCCGTGCTGCTCGTGGACCACGCGGGTGATTTGCCAAACTTGCGCAGCGCCGCGACGACTTCCTGCATCACGGGATGCTCCGGCGGCGTCGTGCCGGACGGGCGCTCGCCGATCAGCTTGATGTCGGCGACGATCTTGCCCTCGCGCGTCGAGCGCG
This sequence comes from Verrucomicrobiota bacterium, assembly GCA_016235555.1. GTDB lineage: Bacteria > Verrucomicrobiota > Verrucomicrobiia > Opitutales > Opitutaceae > JACRKC01. The sequence goes on along the minus strand of JACRKC010000117.1, from coordinate 21,524 downwards.
CCGCGTTCTCCTCCGCCACCGCCTCCTCGATGATCTTCAGGAACTTGGCATCGACATCCTTGAGCGCGCCGGGATCGACCGCGCGCATGTCGACCTCCATCGCGACCTCGAACGGGATCGAATTCACCGAGGTGCCGCCGCTCACGACGCCGACGTTGTAGGAGACCTTGGGATTGGTCGGCACCTTGAGCTGGCCGAATTTCGCGATGGCGTTGCCCATCGCAAACGCCGGACTCACGAGCCCGAACGCGCCCCAGCTGTGGCCGCCGGGGCCCTTGAAGGTGACTTTGTAGCGTTTGGAGCCGAGCCCGCCGTTGACGACCACGAGGTGGTTGCCGCCGTCGATGGTGATGAAGCGTTTGATCCGCCCCTTCCACTCACCCTTGTTGAAAAGATAGCGCACGCCGCGCAGGTCGCCGGGGCCTTCTTCGCCCACGTTCGCGACGAAGAGGATGTCAGCATTGGTCGGCACCTTCGCTTCGCGCATCGCCCGCACGAGCGCGATCATGTAGGCGACGTTGCGCGTGTCGTCGCCGATGCCGGGCGCGTTGAGCCGGGTGCCGGAGCGCTTCACTTTCACGTCGGTCTCGGCCGGAAACACGGTGTCGAGGTGCGCGGCCACCGCGAGGAGCGGCCCTTTGCCCGTGCCGCGATAGAGGCCGCTGACGTTGCCCTCGGGATCGGTGGTCACGTTTTCGAGGCCGGCGTCCTTCATGAGCTTCGCGGCGGCCTCGCCGCGGGCTTTCTCGCCGAACGGCGGCGCCGGGATTTCCGTCAGCATGATCAGCTCCTGCACGTAGCGCTCGTAGTCGCGCGCCATCACCTGCATCGCGACCTTGAACGGCGCGCTCGCGGTGAGCTGTTGCACGCGCGCATCGGCAGCGGCGGTGTCGGCGGCCCGCAGGCCGGCGATCGTTAGCAGGAGCGCCGCGAGGCAGGCGGCGCTGAAGCGGGACAGTGGGTTGGTCATAGGTTAGGCTCCGATCGGGTGCCAGGTGGTCTTGAACTCGAGCAGGTCGCGGATCGCGTAGAGATTCTGCGTCGCGTCGGAAAACCAGTTGGTGCCGGCATCGGCGAAGCGCACGCGTTTCACGCTCTCGGTCGCGCCGAGCCGCAGGGTCTTGCGCTCCTCCGGCGTGGCCACGGCGCTGATCGCACGCAGGTGCGTGTGCGTGGCGAACGTCGGCACGAGTTCCTTGCGGAAACCCGTGAGGATGTTGACCACGCTCCCGGGCAGGTCGCTGGTTGCGAGCATCTCGCCGAGGAGGATCGCGGGATAGGGTGTCGACCCCGAGGCCAGCGCGACGACGGTGTTGCCGCTCACGATGGCCGGCGCCACCAGCGAGATCAGGCCGAGCAACGCGGGCGCATCGGGGGCGAGGATGCCGACCACGCCCATCGGCTCGGTGACGGTGAAGTTGAAATACGGCGCGGCCACCGGGTTCACGTTGCCGAGCACCTGCTCGTATTTGTCGGCCCAGCCGGCGTAATAGATCAGGCGGTCGGTCGTGGCATCGACTTCCTTCGCGGCGGCGGACTTGGTCGCGCCGAAGCGCACGAGCGTCTCGCTCATCTCCGCACGCCGCGCCTCGAGCATTTCGCCGAGGCGGTAAAGGATCTGGCCGCGGTTGTAGGCGGTGCGCTTCGCCCAGCCGGGGCCGGCCTTGGCGGCGGCCTCGACGGCGTTGCGCAGATCCTTGCGCGTGCACTGCGGGATGTTGGCGAAGAAACTGCCCGCGGCATCCTTGACGGGAAACGTGCGTCCGCTTTCGGAGCGGATGAACGCGCCGCCGACGTAGGGCTTCGGGGTTTTGGTGATCGGGAGACGGGACATAGATTTATTTTTGAACCACGAATGGACACCAATTCACACGAATGAATGCAGGCCGCCGCGGCTCGAGGATTGATCTGGTTCGTGTCAATTCGTGTCCATTCGTGGTTGAGAGGATCAGGCGGCGGCTGCCGCCGCAGCCTCACCCTGGAGGTAGGTTTTTTCGCGATAGCGCAGCGCGAAGAAAACGAAGATCACCGCGGCCGCGATCGAGATCACGGCGTAGAACGTGTAGTAGGCCGAGCCCGTGAGTTTCGTCGTGCCGTCGGGCTTGGCGATGAACCAGTGCACACCGGCGGCGAACAAGTTGCCGGCTGAAATCGACAGCAGGTAAAGCGCCTGCACCAACGCCTTCAGGTGCGTCGGCGCCTGGGTGTAGGCGAACTCCAGCGCCGTGATCGAGGCCATGACCTCGCCCGCGGTCAGCAGCACATAGGCGGGCATCTGCCACATCACGTTCAGCTTCACGCCGGCCGCCAGCTGCGTCTCGATCCATGCGCTCACGAGGAACGAAAGTCCGATCGTGAAGATGCCGAGGCCGATCTTGCGCAGCGGCGTGAAGGTCCACACGCGGTTGATGGCGGGATAGACCGCGTATTGGAACAACGGGATGAACGCCAGCGTCAGGAGCCCGTTGACGACCTGGATTTGCGACGAGAAGAACGTGAACCCGAACACCTTCAGATCCATCTTCTCCGCCTGCGCGACCCACTCGCTGCCGCTCTGGTCCCAGAGCGCCCAGAAAACGATCATGAACATGAAAATCAGCGCGAGCCGGCCGAGCGCCGCGAAGCCGTCGCGGTTGAACGTCTCGCGCAGGAACGAGCGTCCCTTCGGCGGAATGTGCGCGAATTTGTAGCGCCCGCTCCAAAACACATACGCCGCGACCAGCATCAGCACCGCCGGCAGCCCGAACGCGGACCCCGCGCCGTATTTGGCGAGCAGGATCGGCACGATATACATCGAGACCGACGAACCCGCGTTGACCGAAAAGTAAAACCAGCCGAACGCCCGCGCGAGCAGGTGTTGGTTCCACGGTCCGAATTGATCGCCCACGTGCGACGACACGCACGGCTTGATCCCGCCCGCCCCGATCGCGATCAGCGTGAGCCCCGCGGTCAGGCCGAAGCGCGTGTGGTCGAGCGCGAGCACCACGCTGCCGAGGCAGTAGACCAGCGAAAGCCAGAAGATCGTGCGGTATTTGCCCCAGAACGCATCGGACACGATGGCGCCGAGCGTGGGGAAGAAATAGTTGGCCGAGAGGAAGAGGTGATACCACTTGTTCGCCTCGTTCTCGGTCATCGGCGCGGCGTGCCCGGCATCGTCGACCAGATACTTGGTCATGAACACGAACAGGACCGCGCGCATCCCGTAAAAATTGAACCGCTCCGCCCCCTCGTTGCCGACGATGTAAGGAATCCCCGGCGGCATGCCGTCGGTTTTGATCGGGGCGGTATGGTAGGTGGGACTGCTCATTTTTGAACCACGGATGGACACGAATTTCCACGAATACTCAGAGCACAACTCGCTCCCACTCGAGTTTGGCGCGCTTGAAATTCAGGACCACGCCCACACGGAGCTTGGTGATCCGAAGGTAGTTCAGCATCTGGCCCCGCTCGTGATCGGTAATCCGATCAATGACCTTGGCATCCACGACGACCGCGCGACCAGCGATGAGATCGGGAATGAACTCGGAAATCTTCACGCCTTTGAACATCACATCGAACGGCCGTTGCTGCTCGCAGTGAATGCCACGCAGGCCGAACTCAACGACGAGACCGTTTTCGTAGGGCTTCTCGTGGAGGCCGTGTCCGACCTCACGCAAGACCTCGATCGCGCAGCCCACAATGGGATAGACGAGGTCCTTGTGAAGCAGGCCTTTTCCTTCGTGTTCATTCGTGTCCATTCGTGGTTCCAAAACTGGTGGCTCGACTTCGGTTGAGCAGCTTGCGCGCGTCCATCCGTGGTTCCTCACACCAGCTTCGCGTAATCCAGCAGACCCTGACGGCCGCCTTCGCGACCGAAGCCGCTCTCCTTGTAACCGCCGAAGGGCGAGGTCGGGTCGAACTTGTTGAACGTGTTCGCCCACACCACGCCGGCCTTCAGCTCGGTGCTCATCTTCAAAATGCGCGAGCCTTTGTCGGTCCACACGCCGGCGCTCAGGCCGTAGGCGGTGTTGTTCGCTTTCTCGATCGCCTCGTCGACGGTGCGGAAGGTGATGATGCTGAGCACCGGTCCGAAAATTTCCTCGCGCGCGATGCGGTGACTCTGCGTCACGCCCGTGAAAATCGTCGGCGGCAGGTAGAAGCCCTTCGCCGGCAACCGGCAACTGGGCTGCCACATCTCGGCGCCTTCCTGCACGCCGGAGTCGAGGTAGCCTTTCACGGTGTCGAGTTGGTCGCGCGACACGATCGCGCCCACGTCGGTGTTCTTGTCGAGCGGGTCGCCGACGCGCAGCACGCGCAGGCGGTTCTTCAACTTCGACACGACCTTCTCCGCGACCGGCTCGTGCACGAGCAAACGCGAGCCGGCGCAGCACACCTGCCCCTGATTGAAGAAGATGCCGTTGACGATGCCTTCGACGGCCTGGTCGATCGGAGCGTCGTCGAACACGATGTTCGCCGCCTTGCCGCCGAGTTCCATGGTCATCTTTTTGTCCGTGTCGGCCACGGAGCGCATGATGACCTTGCCGACCTCGGTCGAACCGGTGAACGCGATCTTTACCGTGGCCGGGTGCGCCATCAGAGCGCCGCCGGTCGAGCCGGAGCCGGTGACGATGTTGACGACGCCGGGCGGCAGGTCCGCATCCTGAAAAATCTCCGCGAGTTTCACCGCGGTCAGCGGCGTGTTGGTCGCGGGCTTGATCACGACGCAATTGCCCGCGGCGAGGGCCGGCGCGATTTTCCACGACAGCATCAGCAGCGGGAAATTCCACGGGATCACCTGACCGACCACACCAAGCGGGGCGAGCCGTCGGCCGGGCGCGACGTAATCGAGTTTATCGGCCCAACCCGCGTGGTAGAAGAAATGCGCGGCCGCCATCGGCACGTCGAAGTCGCGCGTCTCGCGGATCGGTTTGCCGTTGTCCCTCGTCTCGGCGACGGCGAACTCGCGCGCGCGATCCTGCAGCAGGCGCGCGATGCGGTAGATGTATTTGCCGCGCTCCTTGCCGGGCAGCTTGCCCCACTTCTCGAAGGCGCGCGACGCCGCCTGGCACGCGAGATCGACGTCGGTGGCGTTGCCGAGGGCGAGTTCGGTGAGCTTCTGCTCGTTGGCGGGATTGATGGAGTCGAAATATCTCCCGCTCGTCGGCGCGACCATCCTGCCGCCGATGAAGAGATCGTAGCGCGGCTTGATTTTCGGATCGGCCGTCTCGGGCGCGGGATCGAATTCCCAAAAATCGCCAAAGATCAATTCGGGGCGCGGGCGGGCGGCGGTGCGCGGAGCGGGGCGGGCGGTTTTTTTCTCAGCTAGCGTGGGCATGGTTTTGAACCACTGATGCACACTTATCACCACTGATGGCTCAGGGATAAGTGTCCATTAGTGAAGATAAGTGGTTAGTAAGATTCGGCGGCTTCGCTGAAATAATACGGCGCCTGGTAGGCCCCGGTGCGTTGCGCCTCGAGCTGGCGGAGCAGGTCGTTGAGCAGCGAACTCGCGCCGAAGCGGTAGCGCTCGTTGGTGAGCCACGCGTCGCCGAGCGTCTCTTTCACCGCGATCAGGAATTGCAGCGACTGCTTCGCGGTGCGGATGCCGCCGGCGGGTTTCATGCCGATGGCGATGCCGGTATCGAGGTAGAAATCGCGGATGGCCTCGAGCATCACCTGGTTGTTGCCGAGCGTGGCGTTGAGCGAGGTCTTGCCCGTGCTCGTCTTGATGAAATCGCCCTCGCGGATCACGCGCATCGCGAGAAAGGAGGCGGCACGGATGTTGTCGTAGGTCTCGAGCTCGCTCACCTCGAGGATCACCTTGAGCGCGGCGTCGCCGCACGCTTCGACCACGGCGGCAATCTCGTCCTGCATCTCGCCAAACTCGCCCGCGAGGAACGCCCCGCGGTTGATCACCATGTCGATCTCGTCGGCGCCGTCGGCGACCGCAGCCTTCACCTCGGCGAGCCGGGTGCGGAGCGGCGCCTGGCCGCTGGGAAACGCCGTCGCCACCGAGGCGATGCGCACGGCGGTGTCGCTGCCGAGCGCCTTGCGGGCGTGCCGCACCATCGAGGGATAGACGCACACCGCCGCCACCTGCGGGATCGCCGGATCGTCGTGCGGGCGCACGGCCTTCTTGCAGAGCGACTCGACCTTGCCGGGCGTGTCCTTGCCCTCGAGCGTCGTGAGATCGACCATCGAAACGGCGAGTTTGAGACCCTTGATCTTGGAGGCCTTCTTGATCGAACGCGTGGTGTATTTCGCCACCCGCTCCTCGATCCCGACGTGATCCACGGTGCCGACTTCGTCAAACAGCCGCGCAAATGAGGCAGGGGAAGATTTGGCCAACATGGCGCGGACTATCGGCCGCCCCTCCTCTGAAAACAAACGAAAAGTCGGCCGCGCGTCGCCCGAAGCCAGCGAGACGCCCTTACCTCCGCACCTTCAGCCAATCCACCGCCAGAGCAGCGGAAATACGATCACCACGATCGCCCCCCACGCCGCAAACACCGGCAGGTAGCCCGTCTGCCAGCGTTCCAAGCTCGCAAACGTCCCGCGTCCCAACAGGAACCGCCCATACAGCACGGCCGACCCCGCGAGGTTGATCAGCAGGAGCACGTTTTCGCCGAGCGCGGCCACGCGGTTCGGACTGAAGCCAAACTCGCCAATGCGGGCGCCGATCGCCCACAACGCCACCAGATCGGCCAGCAACGCCGCGACCACCAGCACCACCTGCAGCCCGTCGAACACTCCCGGCGGCGCCGACGGATTGCGCGCCGACGTCGAGTAAAGCAACAGCCCCAGCACCACCACGAGCAGCAGATCGAAGCCGATCAGCTGCTCGCGCTTGATGTCGATCCCGCGTCCCGACACCAGCATCGCCACCAAAAACGCGACGAGCATCATCGCAAACAGCGGCGTGAACAGCCGCGTCAGCATCGGCGCCATGTTTTCCATCACCCCCTGTCTGGTCTCGACCAGCCACGCAGCGACCACGACGGCGCCCGCGGCCCCACACGGCACCAGCCACAAACCGAAAAACGGCCCGGGGTTGATGCCGATGCTGTTGAACGTGAGCGCCAGGAATGCGCACAGCACGCCGCCGCCGAGCGCGATCAGCACATAGTAGATGAAGAGCTCGCCCGAGAACCGGATGAAATCCATGCGCCCGGCCACCTCGCCCCATCGCCCGCCCGCGTAGGCGACCCCCAACGCCAGCAACAACGCGATCGGCAGGTGCAGTCCGGTCAGGGCCGCAAATTCCCGGGTCGCACTCATGCCCGGCAGATTGGCCACGACCGCCGCCACGATGAGCGCCGCCGCCAGCCAGCGCACCGTGCCCGCCGCGAGCCGCCGTTTCCACGCGAAGAAGCCGATCAGGCACGGCAGCGCGTAGAGCCCGGCGTTGCGGACGTAGACGTTTTCGTCGCGATCGATATCGAGGCCGAACAACGCCGGCACCTTGACCAGGGCGCCCGCGAGCACCGCGAGAGAAAACGCCACGATGGCCTCCGTCCGCGCCCGCGCGCGACGCCCGGCGGGTTCGACCGGCACCGCGCCAACTGGCTGCCACACGCGCTCCGCCTGCTCGCGGGCATATTCTCCTGTCCGCGGGTCACGGCTGCCGACGCGCTTCACCGCGATTAACCAGGCCTCATCCGCCGCGAGCCCAACACGCATGAGCTCCGCGATCTCCGCGCGGAGCTGCTGCTCCAGCCGCACCCGGTCCGCCTCCGGCCCGCCGGGCTGCCGGCGGAGGCTGCTCCGCCACTGTTCGATTGGGGCCTCGAGCGAGGCGGGGAGATTCGGATCGGCCATGGCTTAGGTTCTGCGACTTGTGTGAACGTATGATGAAGCCACGGCGAAGTGGAGATGAATTCCGGCGCCACCGCGCCCGCACGAGCCCTCACCGCTACAGCGGGCGAACGGCCGGCCCGAGCCCGGCAGTCGGGCGCGACGCGGTTCCCTGCCGGGTGCCCTCGCCATCGGGTGTAACAGGAAGTAAGGGTGGTAAACAGATGCCTCGGTGATAGCAGCGTTCTCACTTCCTGTTGCACCCCTCGCCGTTCACCGACCCGCCCTCCTGCCGTCCGCTCCAGCAGGGAGTGCATGACACCCTCTCAGGCCATCGACATCCGTGGGATGATTGCCATCCACCCCGGCTCGCGCCTGGCTCGGACGCTGATTCATGCCGCCGCCGCGTCGCAAAAACATCTTCCGCCTGCCCATCCCCGCCGCCACGACCATCTACGTGCGGAAGGGCTACAACCGCGTGCTCGCCGAGGAGTTCGAGGCGCTCAAGGTCAAGCGCGCCGCCCTCGTGCAGGACAAGGTCGAGGCTCACTCCCAGGGCGACCTGCGCGAGAACTTCGGCTTCAAGGCGGCGAAGGAGGCCATCCGCGCCGTCGACCGCAAGATGACCGCGCTCGATCGCTTCGTGGCCCGCAATACGTTCATCGAGATCGATCCCGCCGCGTGGCTCACCAAGCCCACCGACACCTTGCAACTCGGCCACGTGGTCACGCTCGAGAAACAGGACGTGGCGACGAAACGGAAGCACTGCTTCACCTTTCTCGTGACCACGCACGGCGAGACCGCCGTCGACGAGGAGTCGGGCATCGAGTGCCTGCCGCACAATTCCCCGCTGGCCACCGCCGCACTGGGCCTCGCTGTCGGCGCCGAAGCGCGCGCCCGGCTCCCGGCCGGCGAGTCGATCCTGACCGTGCGCGCGATCCGCAACCCCACGCCCGCCGAGCTCGACCGCCTCCTCACCGCGATCAAGCCGCCGGAGATCGAGGACGACACCGCGGACCTGTAATCGACCGCGACGGGAGCCATCTGCGGAGCACCGCCTCAGCCGGAATCGTGTAGTTGAACGCGCGCATAGTCGTCACGGCGCCGTGTCGAGGTGGAGCGCGTTGCCCCCAACGCGCTGGTTCGCAGGCTGCCGGGCGACTCGCGCCAGGCGCGTTGAGGGCAACGCGCTCAACCTCGATTGCCACATTCCGCCTCAGCGGCGCATTCCCGCCGGGCGGACTCCGCGCCGTTCGCGGGCCTCCTCCGCCCGTTCATCCGCAAACGCCTCGCCCGCAGTCACGACGTGTGCACGGTCGCAAACATGCAACCCGCCGCTCGCTTCCCCCGATTTTTCCGCCACCTCTGGCACGAGTGGATCCGGCCGCTGGCCATTCCGTTCCTGCTGATCACCGCCGCGAAGTCCGCCCTCGCCGACTTCAACTACGTGCCGAGCGGCTCCATGCAGCCGACCATTCTCGCGGGCGACGTCGTGTTCATCAACAAGCTCGCCTACGATTTCCGCGTGCCGTTCACCTTTGCGCGACTCGCGCGGTGGAGCGATCCGGCGCGGGGCGACATCGTGGTGTGCTTCGCGCCCGACGACGGCACGCGCCTCGTTAAACGCGTGATCGGCCAGCCGGGCGACACCGTCGAACTGCGCAGCGATCTCCTCTACCTCAACGGCCACCGCGTGCCCTGCGCCCCGTTGCCCGACCACGCCGCCGGCCTCCGCTACCTCGAACCCGATGAACGCGCCGCGGCGCTCTTCGCCCGCGAGGAACTCGGCGCCCGATCGCACGCGATCGAGATTCTCCCGGCGCGCCCCGCGCTGCGCAACTTCGGCCCCGTGCGCGTGCCCCCGGGCCACTACTTCATGATGGGCGACAACCGCGACAACAGCCGCGACTCGCGCTTCTTCGGCTTCATGCCGCGCGCACAGATCATCGGCGAGGTGAAGGCGGTCGCCGTCTCCGCGGACCTCGACCACTGGCTCCGTCCGCGTGTCGGACGGTTTTTTTCCCAGCTCGAATAATTCCGGCGTTGCTGCTGCGGTGGCGCCGTGAAACTCGCCCCGCTGTTCGCCGCCGGATTGCTCGTCCTGTCCCGCGCCGTCGCCGCCGAGCCCTTCGCCTGGCGCGCCGATGCCCCCGAGGCGCACGGCCTCGCCACCGTGCGACTCGACGCGCTGCGCGACCACCTCGCCGCGCACGGCACCAAGGCCTTCCTCCTCGTGCGCGACGACCGCATCGTCTCCGAGTGGTATGCCGCCGATCACGCGGCGACGAAGACGCACTACAGCGCCTCGATGGCCAAGGCGCTCGTCGGCGGCATCGCGGTCGCCGTCGCGCTCAGCGACGGCCGCTTCACGCTCGACGACCCCGTCGAAAAATTCGTCCCGTCGTGGCGCGACGATCCGTCGAAAGCGAAGATCACCTTCCGCCAGCTCGGCTCGCACACCGCGGGACTCGAAGACGCGGAGGACGGCCACGAGACTCCTCACGCCAAACTCACCGGCTGGAAAGGCGAGTTCTGGCAACGCCTCCCGCCGCCGCGCGATCCGTTCACGCTCGCGCGCGACGCCGCGCCGGTGATCTTCGCGCCGGGCTCGCGCATGGCTTACAGCAATCCCGGCATCGCGATGCTCGGCTACGCGACCACCGCTGCGTTGCGCGGCGCGCCCGAAAAAGATCTGCGCACGCTGCTGCGCGAACGCGTCATGCGCCCGATAGGCGTCCCCGATCAGGAGTGGAGCGCGGGCTACGGCCAGCCCGTGAGCGTCGACGGCCTCGCGCTCGTCGCCGCGTGGGGTGGCGGGGCGTTCACCGCGCGCGCGAGTGCGCGCCTCGGCCGCCTTATGCTGCGCGAGGGCGAGTGGGACGGACGCCGCCTCATCGCCGCCGAGGCGGTGCGCGCCGTCACGCGCGACGCCGGCACACCCGGCAACTGCGGCATCGGCTGGTGGAGCAACAATGATGGCACAGTCGCCGCGCTGCCGCGCGACGCGTTTTGGGGCGCCGGCGCCGGCCACCAACTCACGCTCGTCATCCCGAGCCTGAACCTCATCGCCGTGCGCAACGGCTCCGCGCTCAACGGCCCCAGCACGCACGTCGACTACGACCGCGCCCGCGACACGCTGTTCTTCCAACCGCTCATGCAGGCGGTCAGCAGCCGCGACCTGTAGGCCGCCAGCTCGCTGGCGCTTCGGAGCGCGCGCGGGCTGACGAGAAGTAGTGCGGTGCTTCAGCCCGCACTCAGGACCGTTTAGCGCCGGCTAATTCCAGCTTGCGATCAAGGTGAGACTGATCCGTCGGGAGGTGGGAGCCTGCTTGCAGGCGATTCAACTCGTAGCCCATCGCCTGCAAGCAGGCTCCTACAAGTCGGACGCGTCTCATCTTGAAAGCGAACTGGGCTGAAGCACCGCGCTCCTTCAACTGCCGGTGCAGGAAATCATCGCCCTCGCGCACTCGGCGCGTTTCGCTGCACCTCATGAAATGGCTCTCGCTGTTCGCCGCGCTCGCATTCGCACCGCAGATCGCCGCCGCCGACGCCCCCGCGCCCGGCCCGATCTATTTCAACACCGCCTTCGAGAGCGCCTCGATCTGGAAAATCGAAGTGCTCGGCGAAGCCGAGTTCCGCGTCTTCCTCAAGGGCCAGCAGGACGCGCGCGGCCGCAACCGCCAGACCACCTGGTGGGCGCTGCGTCTCGAAAACCTCGCCGGCCGCGCCGTCACGCTGCGCGTGACCGGCTTCGACGGCGAATACAACGACCGCCCCGTCGTCTCCTGGGCCGGCCCGTGGTATCGGCCCGTGTTCAGCGACGATGGCGAACACTGGGCCCACGTCACCGAAGCTGCGTGGGACGCCGACAAGAAGGAGCTGAGCTTCACGTTGCCCGCCCGCGCCGACCGCCTGTGGCTCGCGCACATTCCGCTCTACACGCACACCCGCGCGCTCGCGCTCGTCGACGAGATCGGCCGCCAGCCCCACGCCCGCGCCGAGGTGATCGGCCACACCGTGCTCGGCCGTCCGCTGCACCTCGTCACGGTCACGAATTTCCAAAAACCTGACGCCGCAAAAAAAATCATCTGGCTGCAGGCCCGCCAGCACGCGTGGGAAGCCTACACGTCGTTCATCCTCGAAGGCGCGCTGCGCTTCGTCGCCTCCGACGATCCCGCCGCCCAACGGCTCCGCGACGAAAACGTTTTTCTCTTCGTCCCCATGATCAATCCCGACTCCGTCGTGCGCGGCGACGTGCGCTTCAACGCCAACGGCTTCGACCCCAACCGCCAGTGGGACGAGGTCGACCTGCGCGACAAGCGCTGGCTCGGGCGCAACCCGGAGATCTGGTATGTGAAGAAAGCGCTCGTCGCCCAGCAGGCCCGCCAGCCCATCACCCTCGCGCTCAATCTCCACAACACCGAGACCGGCGAGTATCTCGAAACCAACGTCGACGATGAGGCCGTGCAGGCGCGCCTGACGCGCTTCTACGATCTCGCGATCACGCAGAGCACCTTCGACCCCTCGCGCCCCAAGCTCGCGATCAGCCTCACCAGCGCCGCCGGTCCGCTCAACACCACCAACTCCATCTGGCGCGACGCCCGCGTGCCGATGATGCTGATGGAGACCCGCGTCGGCCCCGGCAAGAAACTCGGCCGCCCGCCGACGGTCGAGGACCGCGTCGCCCTCGGCCGCCGCCTGATCGCGCTGATGGCGGAGGCCGCGAAGTGAAATGGCTTCCTTGTAGCCGCGAGCGTGAGCGAGTGGATTTCCGTCGGCTCGCTGGCGCTCGCCGCTACGTCGTCGGTCTAGCGCTCTGCCTCTTTGCGCTCGCCTCCGCCGCCGAGTTTCCCCGCGCCGCCACCGCCGCCGCCACGCCCCCTTGCCCGCCGAGCCCCGTCATCAAGGCGATCACCTTCGCCCCCGCGCCCACGATCGTCCGCCACGCGAAAGGCAGCGACAACTGGCCGATGACGTGGGGCGACGACGATGCGCTCTACACCGCCTATGGCGACGGCAACGGCTTCACGCCGTTCGTGCCCGCCAAGCTCAGCCTCGGCCTCGCGCGCGTGACCGGCGGCCCCGCCGATTTCCGCGGCGAAAACCTCCGCTCCGCCACCGGCGAGTTCCGGGGCGACGGCCGCGCCGGCCGCAAGGCCAGCGGCCTCCTCATGGTCGATGGCGTGCTCTACTTGCTCGCCCGCAACCTCGGTAACGCCCAGCTCGCCTGGTCGCACGATCACGGCGCCACGTGGACGTGGGCCGATTGGAAATTCACCACGAGCTTCGGCTGCCCCACGTTTCTCAATTTCGGCCGGAACTACGCCGGCGCCCGCGACGACTTCGTCTACGTCTACTCGCCCGACGGCGACAATGCCTACGCGCCCGCCGATCGCATGGTGCTCGCCCGCGTGCCGAAGACGCGCCTCACCGAGCAGTCCGCCTACGAATACTTCGCCGCCCTCGACGCGCACGGCGCCCCCGTCTGGACCCGCGACGTCGCGCAGCGCGGCGCCGTTTTCACGCACGCCGGCAACTGCTACCGCGGCGGCCTCACCTACCACGCCGCGCTCCAGCGCTACCTCTGGTGCCAGATTCTCCCGCACAGCACGCACGCCCAAGGCCCGCGCTTCCAAGGCGGCTTCGGCATCTACGACGCCCCCGAGCCGTGGGGACCGTGGACGACGGCGTTCTACGCGCGTGACTGGGACGTCGGCCCCGGCGAGAGCAGCAGCCTCCCGACGAAATGGATGAGCGCCGACGGTCGCACGATGCACCTCGTGTTTTCCGGCGACGACTCGTTCTCCGTGCGGCGGGCCTCCGTCGAGCTGCGCTGACGTGACCGCTGCCACCGCCGGCTTGCGCTCCGCGAGCCCGCGCAATTGCCTGTCCGCGTTACCACCATGAAAAAATCCCTCCGCCTCCTCGCCTTGCTTTCCCTCGGTCTCGTTTCACTCCGCGCCGCCGACGACAAGATCATCGCCGCCGTGCGTGCCGCCGACGACGCCCGCGTGGCCGCCACCAAGTCCGGTGATCGCGCCGCGCTCACCAAGCTCTACTCCGACGCGCTCCACTACGCCCACTCCAACGGTCGCGTGGACACCAAGGCCTCCCAGATCGAAGGCGTGGTCAACACCACCCAGGCCTACGAAGCCATCGACTACAAGGAGCGCGTCTTCACTCCCGTCGCCCCCGGCATCGTGCTGATGAAAGGCCGCGCGCACTTCACCATGCGCCCGAAGGACGGCTCTCCGAAAATCATCAACGACCTCAACTTCCTCGCCGTCTGGCGCGAGGAGCAAGGCAAGTGGCGCTTCCTCGCATGGCAGTCCTGCAAGAATCCGCCGGCCGACGCCGCGAAGAAATAACCTCGTCCACCCTCGTGGCGCCGGCCTCGCGCCGGCGCTTTTTTGTCCATGCCCCTCCTCATCGTCTCCACCGGCCTCGGCCACAACCCCAAGAGTCTCCTCCTGGCCCGGGAGGCGGCCCGCGTGCTCGCCGCCGACGGCACGCCCGCCGATCTGCTCGATCTGCGCGAACTCGAGTTTCCGCTCTGCGGCAGCCCGGCGTCGTTCGCCGATCCCAACGTCGCGCGCGGCCTCGACCACGTGACCGCCGCCGACGGCATCATCCTCGCCACACCGATCTACAACTACGACGCCAACGCCGTCGCCAAGAACTTCATCGAGCTCACCGGCAAGGGCTGGGAAAACAAGGTCGTCGGCTTCCTCTGTGCCGCCGGCGGCGACAAGAGCTTCATGTCGCTCATGCCGCTCGCCAACTCGCTCATGCTCGATTTCCGCTGTGTGATTGTGCCGCGCTTCGTCTACGCGACGGGCAAGGCGTTTTCCGGCGACCGGGTCGTCGATCCCGACATCGCGGCGCGCATCGCCCAGTGTGCGCGCACGACGGCGAAACTCGCGGCGGCGGTGAAGCAATTGTAGCGGCGCCGGCGTCTCATTGTTCAGCCTCGCTCCAAGTCCGGAGCCGCGGCTTCAGCCGGAATCCGACAACGAAAGCGCCCGATCCTTCGGGCTGAAGCCGCGCGGCGAACGCCCTCCCCGCCGCTTCGCGGGATTGCCCGCGCCCGACCAACGCACCTTACTCCCAACCATGCCCACCCCGTCCGCCCCCTCCCGCCTTGTGCCTCCCGTCCTCCGCCTCCTCGCGCTCGCCGCGCTGCTCGTTTTCCAACCCATCCTCATCGCGCAGTCCCCGCCCCTCCCCGCGCCGATCACGCCGAAGGTCAACGTCCTCTTCCTCATCGCCGACGATCTCAACTGCGACCTCGGCTGCTACGGCGTGCGTGAGATGGTCACGCCCCACATCGACAAACTCGCCGCGCGCGGCGTGCGTTTCGACCGCGCGTATTGCCAGTTCCCGCTCTGCGCGCCGAGCCGCGCCTCGTTCCTCACCGGCCGCCGGCCCAACGCCACCGGCGTCGTCACCAACCCCGGCCAGGCCCTCGTCACCAATCCCTTCGCCACCCACTTCCGCGCGAAAATCCCCGACACCGTCACCCTCCCGCAGCTCTTCAAGCGCCACGGCATCTTCTCCGCCCGCGTCGGCAAACTCTACCATTACGGCGTGCCGCTCGACATCGGCACCTCCTCGGCCGACGACTATTTTTCCTGGGATCAGGTCATCAATCCGCGCGGTCGCGACCGCGATTTTCTCGACCGCGTCTTCACGCTCACGCCCGGCCAATACGGCGGCACGCTCAGCTGGCTCGCCGACGACGAAGGCGAGGACACCGATCACACCGACGGCATCGGCGCCAGCGAGGCGATCAAGCTGCTCGAACGTTTCAAGCAACAATCCCGCCCGTTCTTCCTCGCCGTGGGCTTCTACCGGCCGCACACGCCCTACGTCGCGCCGAAGAAATTCTTCGATCTCTACCCCACGGCCAAAATCACCCTCCCGCCTCTCAGCGCCGACGATCGCGCGCGCCCCATCGCCCCCGCGTGGGCCAGCGCCCAAGCCGTGCAGGACCGTCTCACCGACGACGTCCGCCGCCAGGCGATTCAGGCTTACCACGCCGCCACGTCCTACATGGACGCGCAGCTCGGCCGTGTGGTCGACGCCCTCGACCGCCTCGGCCTCGCGCAATCCACCGTGATCGTGTTCACCAGCGACCACGGTTACCACCTCGGCGACCACGGCCTCTGGCAGAAACAAAGCCTCTTCGAACGCAGCACGCGCGTCCCGCTCATCATCGCCGCACCCGGCGCCAAGGCCAACGGTCGCGCCAGCTCCTCCGTCGTCGAGATGATCGACCTTTATCCCACGCTGGCCGCCCTCGCCGGCCTCCCCGCGCCGGCCTATCTCGACGGCACCGACCTCCGCCCGATCCTCGACGACGAGAAGGCCGCGGTAAAACAAGCCGCCTTCAGCCAACTCCGCCGCGGCGCCAACGGCGAAGGTTACTCCGTGCGCCGCGGCCCGTGGCGCTACACCGAGTGGCTCGACGCCACCGGCAGGCTCACGGCCGCCCAGCTCTTCGACGAAGTCGCCGATCCCGCCGAAACCAAGAACCTCGCATCCGATCCCGCCCACGCCGGGACCGTGAAGGAACTCGCCGCCCTGCTCGTTCCGATCCGCGCACAGAAGTAATACCAACGTCCCGCAGCTTTCAGACTTTCCGTTGCAGGCCCTCCCGCTGGGCGGGCAGCCCGGCCTCCGGCCGGGCCTACAGTCCAAAAGCAAGGTGACGTTGGGATAAGAGCCCCATTGGAGCGACCGTTAATAGCCCAGCGCAACGCCCTGGGTTTCAAGCGTGGATCAACCAAGCCTTGAAGGGGTGAAACATCATTTCGCTTCCCGTCGAAAAATCTTTGTCCTTCGCGACGCCGCGACTTCGTCATCTCTGCGAAAACATCTCACGCCCATGAGCACTCCTCCCTCCCACTATCTGCTCCTCCTCCGCCACTATGGCACCATGCCGTCGCCCGCCGAGCTTCAGAAAATCATGGCGAAATTCGCCGCCTGGACCGCCGGCATCAAGGCCCGCGGCCAGCTCGTCGCCACCCACGGCCTCCAGTTCACCGGCCGCACCATCCGCACCCACGGCGTCGTGAGCGACGGGCCGTTTGCCGAGGCCAAGGAAATCGTCGGCGGCTACCTTCTCATCTCCGCCGCCAGCCTCGACGAAGCCACGACCATCGCGCAAGCCTGCCCCGGCCTCGAGCAACCCGGCACGACCGTCGAGGTGCGCCCGGTCCAGCTGGCGCCGCGCACGTGACCCAGCTCCTTTCCCACCCAGCCCCCCAAAAAACATGAGCGCCAAAAAAACCGCCCCTACCTACATGTTCGTCTTCCGCGAGCCGGCCACTCCGCCCGACTGGACGCCCGGGCAGATGCAGCAGATTTTCCAGCAGTGGATGGACTGGGTCGCCCGCATGCGCGCCAAGGGTCAGTATGTCGCCGGCGATCCGCTCGAACCCGCGCCCGCCAGGATCCTCCGCGGCCTGCGCGGGACGAAGGTCACCGACGGCCCGTTCGTCGAGGCCAAGGAAATCGTCGGCGGCTACATGCTCATCAAGGCGAGGAGCCTCGCCGCCGCCGCGAAGATCGCGCAGGACTGCCCCGGCTTCGCCCACGGCGGCAGCGTCGAAATCCGCCAGATCATGCCGGTCGAGGAGTGAATCGTTCGCAAAAGGTGGAGCGCGTTGCCCCCAACGCGCTGGGTCGGCGCGTAGCGGAACGCGTGAGCGTTTCGCCCGACAGCCTCACGGCTTCCGCTACGCCGCGCGTTGAGGGCAACGCGCTCCGCCGCCGGCCCGACATCGCTTCGACAGTTGCGCATCTCTTCCGCCGCGAGGCGGGCCGGCTCGTCGCCATCCTCGCGGGCCGCCTCGGCGCGGCCCACCTCCAGCTCGCCGAGGACGTCGTGCAGGACGCCCTGCTCCGCGCGATGCAGGTGTGGCCGTTCACCGGCGTGCCCGCCAACCCGTCCGCGTGGCTGCTCCAGACCGCGCGCAACCGCGCCTTCGACGCGCTGCGCCGCGCGCGCCTCTGGCGCGGCAAGGAGGCCGCCCTCGCCCCGCTCGTCGAGGACTGCGCCCGCGCGGCGCTCGCCGCGCCGGCCCCGCAATTCGAGGACGAGATCCGCGACGGACAGTTGCGCCTCATGTTCGCGTGCTGCCAGCCCGGGCTCCCGGCCGAGGCGCAGGTCGCGCTCATCCTGAAAACCCTCGGCGGCTTCGGCGAACGCGAGATCGCCGCGGCCTTTCTCACCCACGAGGCCGCCGTCGCCAAACGCCTCGTGCGCGCGCGCAAGTTTCTCCGCACCGTGCGCGCCGCCGTCGACCTCCCGCGCGCCGCGCAGCTCGCCCCGCGCGTCGATCCCGTGCTGCACGCGCTCTACCTGCTCTTCAACGAAGGCTACAAAGCCTCGCACGGCGACTCCCTCCTCCGCGCCGATCTCTGCGCCGAAGCCATCCGGTTGGGCGAACTCCTCGCCGCCCATCCGCTCGGCGACCGTCCCGCCACGCACGCACTCCTCGCCCTCCTCCCCCTGCACGCCGCGCGACTCGACGCCCGCGTCGCCGACGACGGCTCGCTGCTCGTCCTCGCCGCGCAAAACCGCTCGCGCTGGGATCGCGCGCAAATCCACCGCGGACTCATCCACCTCGAAGCCTCGGCCGCCGGCGATGCGATCACGCGCTACCATCTCGAAGCCGGCCTCGCCGCCGGCCACGCGCTCGCCCCGAGTTTCGAGAAAACCAACTGGCCGCACCTCCTCGCCCTCTACGACTCGCTGCTCGCCCTCGATCCCTCGCCCATCGTCGCGCTCAACCGCGCCGTCGCCCTCGCCCGCGTGCATGGCGCGGAGGCCGGCCTCGCCGCACTCGAAAGTATCCCGCGTCGCCGCGCCCTCGAAAACTACCACCTGTTCCACGCCGTGCACGGCCAGCTCCTGCTCGACGCCGGCCGCCCCGCCACAGCCGCGACCGCGCTCCGTCGTGCGCTCGCCCTCGCCCCGCAGCCCGCCGAACGCGAGCTGCTGACGCGGAAGCTGGCAACCAGTGCCTGATACCAACGTCCCGCAGCTTTCAGACTTTCCGTTGTAGCCCCGCCCGCTGGGCGGGCAGCCCGGCCACCGGCCGGGCCTACCGTCTGGGCATGAGGGAGCAGCGGTTTCGTGGCACGGGTCTCCCGACCCGTGTTTCTTCTTTCACGGGTCGGGAGACCCGTGCCACTCTCCTGCCATCGCCTGCCAGCAGGCTCCTACCTCAATCGCGTCGCTCGCATGACCGAATCCTCCCGCCTCCGCGCCGTCCAAGCCCCGATCATCCCCGTCATCGCCGACCTCGTGCGCGCGCATCCCGGCACGATTTCGCTCGGTCAGGGCGTGGTCGGCTACGGCCCGCCGCCCGAGGCGTTCGCCGAGCTCGCGCGTTTCTCCGCGGACCCCGCGCTCCACAAATACCAACCCGTCGCCGGCATCGCGCCTCTCCTCGACGCGCTCGCGCAAAAACTCGCCACCGAAAACCGCATCCGCACCGGCCCGACGCACGGCAACCGCGTGCTCGTCACCGCCGGCGGCAACCTCGCCTTTGCCAACGCCATCCTCGCGATCTGCGACCCCGGCGACGAGGTGATCCTGCCCACGCCGTATTATTTCAACCACGAGATGATGATCACGATGGCGAACTGCCGCCCCGTGCTCGTGCCGACTGACGCCAGCTACCAACTCGACCTCAACGCCGTGCGGCGCGCGATCACGCCACGCACCCGCGCGATCGTCACCGTCTCGCCGAATAATCCCACTGGCGCCGTCTATCCCGCCGCCGCCCTCCGCGCCGTGAACGAACTCTGCGCGGAACACGGCGTCTTTCATATCAGCGACGAAGCCTACGAATCGTTCGTTTACGACGGCGCGGAGCATTTTTCCGCCGCGTCGCTCGCGGGCAGCGCGCCGCACACGATCTCGTTGTTCTCGCTGTCCAAGGCCTGCGGTTTCGCCAGCTGGCGCATCGGCTGGATGGTGTTTCCCGATCAACTCGAATCCGCGATCCGCAAAATCCAGGATACGCTGCTGATCTGCCCGCCGGTCATCTCGCAATTCGCCGCCATCGGCGCGCTCCGCGCCGGCACACCATGGGTGCGCGCGCGCCTCGCCGACCTCGCCGTCACCCGCACCCTCGTGCAGCGCGAACTCGCCACGCTCGCCGCCGACGGCGTCGTCGAAATTCCTCCGGCCCAGGGCGCGTTTTATTTTCTGCTGCGCGTCCACACGCCCCGCCCGCCGCTGGAACTCGCCGAGCGCCTCATCCGCGAACACGGCGTGGCGGTCATTCCTGGCAACGCCTTCGGCCTCACGCCGCGGGACGGCTCCCACCTCCGTGTCGCCTACGGTGCCCTCGCCCCCGACACCGCCACCGAAGCCCTCGGCCGCCTCGCCCGCGGCCTGCGCGCGCTGGTTTGAGGTGGAGCGCGTTGACCCCAACGCGCTTTTTGTGGGAGGGGCTTTACGCCCCGACGAGTCGCGCGGAAAACCCGCGCCCACCTTCAAGCCAGCGTCTTGAGGTCAAGCCGCTCCACCCATCGGGCAAAAACCTCAGCGCGAATTCCTTCCCTTTGGCGTCTCGTCCGCTACATTCGCCACCATGTCGTCCTCCGAAACCCGTTTCGTCGGCGCGCTGACCGAAGAGCTGCACGCCCTCGGCCGCACCGGACAGATCCGGCGGTTCGCGGCGGGCGAGGTGATCTTCCGGGCGGGCGACGCTGGCGACGGCTTTTACATCGTCGACACCGGTCGCGTGCAAATCTCCGCCGTGGTCGGCAGCGGCCAGTCGCGCGTGCTCGCGACCATCGGGCACGGCGACTACTTCGGCGAGATGGCGCTGCTCGACGATGCGCCGCGCTCCGCCACCGCCACCGCCGAGACCGAGACCGAGGCGCATTTCCTCCCGCGCGGCGAGCTGCTGGGCATCCTCGAAAAGCGCCCGCAGTTCGCCCTCAATCTCATCCGCGAATTCAGCCTGCGCATGCGCGCGCTGAACCAGAAATACGCCGACGAAATTTTGCAGGCCGAGCGCCTTGCCGTCGTCGGCCGTTTCGCCGGCACCATCGTCCACGATTTCAAGAACCCGCTCCAAGTCATCGGCCTCGCCGCCGAGCTGGCGTGTTCGGATTTCACCGCGCCGCCGATGCGCCACCTGGCGCAGAACCGCATCGCGCGCCAGGTCGAGCGCATGACCAACATGCTGCACGAGCTCATCGAGTTCACCAAACCCAGCGGCCAGAAGCCGCACCTCTCGCTGGTGAATTTCGCGCGCTACATGAATCCATTGGTCGACGAAACCCGCCAGGAGATCGGCGCGCGCCGCGTGCAGCTCGAACTCGTGACGCCCGCCCCCGAGATCGACGTGCGCGTGCAACCGCAGCGCCTTTCCCGTCTGTTCTACAACCTGTTCAACAACGCCGTCGATGAGCTGCCGGACGGCGGGAAGATTTTCCTGCGCTTCGTGCTGCGGCCCGAGGGCCGGCCGGAGTTGCGCGTGGAGATCGAAGACACCGGCCGCGGCGTCGCGCCCGAGATTGCGCAGACCCTCTTCGAGCCGTTCGCCACGCACGGCAAGACCCACGGCACCGGCCTCGGCCTCACGATCTGCAAACGCATCGTCGAGGACCACGGCGGCCGCATCTGGGCCCGCAGCGAGCCCGGCAAGGGCGCGACCTTCTGCTTCACGCTGCCGCTGGACGCCCAGTTGTAGGGCGGGGTCGCCGAACCCCGCCGCTGGGCG
>JACRKC010000115.1 GCA_016235555.1 Verrucomicrobiota bacterium | reverse complement strand
ACCCGTGGCGATCGGGATCACGGGTCGGGAGACCCGTGCCACGAAACGAGAGATATGGGGTGCGAACCATGGCGGAATTTTCCGATGCCTAGGGCTTGTTCCGGGGAAATTTACGGGCGCGCAGGTCGACCTTGATACTCCATCATCCAGCCGTCGGGGAGGGTCGGGATATTCGTGGGCACGCCGCGGCGGATCGGATCGACGTGTTCGGCCCACTTGTAGTCACCTGGCGCGCCGAGGGAATAGCCCCTGAGATGGACGAGAGCGCAGACGAGGAGGAGCGCGGCCGCAGCGCGGGAGACCCAGCGGGGCGCGGCGCCGATTTCCCAGATGAGCAGCCAGGCGAGGAGAATGCGCGGAATGAAAAAGTAGCGCTCGCCGAAGAAGAGCGCCTGGAGGTTCCACGTGTCGGGGCGGCAACGGTAGACGCTGGCGCCGAGAATCAGGACGAAGGCCGCGACGATGGGGGCGCGGGAGCGGCGTCGCTCGTGCGGACGCAGCGCCCAGGCGAGCAGCGCGAGCACCGGCAGGAAGCCGATGAGCGCGAGGACGAGCGGGGAGAACTTGATCGCGAGATTCGTGCCGAAGGCGGGCCAGACGAGCAGGTGCTGGCCGACGGCGGCGCAGAATTTCTCGAGGGCGAAGGGCGGATATTCGAAGCGCGGGCCCGTGCGCCACACGAACCACGCCTGCACGGCGGCGCAGGCGGTGGCGAGGAGCAGGACGACGAGGTTGTCGGCGTGGCGGTCGCGCCACCAGCGCCACGCGAGGAGCGGCCAGAAGGCGATCACGAACGGTCCGGTGAGCCCCGCGAGCACGAGCAGGGAGAGATCGATGGCGCGCTCGGTGGCGTTGGTCGGGCGCGCGATCAACGCCTGCTGCACGAGGAAAAACGCGGTGAACCATTGGGCGTTGGTGATGGTGATCAGGACTTCGCCGGTCTGAGGTCCGAGGAAAAACGAGAGCGCGAGCCACGGTGCGCCGGGCAACGCGAGGCGGGGCGAGAAGAGGCGGGCGATGACGGCGAGCGACGCGGCAAAGGCGGCGCCGTTGTAGATCGCGGGCCACCAGCGCGGGTCGGCGAGCTGCGCGGCCAGCCACGCGACGAGGCGCGGCAGCAGATGGAGGTAGCCCATGTAGGGCTCGACGGCGGCGCGCAGGCCGAGAACGTCGTTTTGCGCGAGGAAGATGGTGCCGTCTTCGGCCCAGAGTTGCGGGGTGTGAAGCGCCCACGGTTTGCGCAGGGCGAGCAACACGGCGCAGAGGAGGACCAAGGACCAAGGATTAAGGACCAGGGACTGAAGACGGAGGAGGGGTTTTGAAGGTGGAGCGCGTTGACCCCAACGCGCGGCGTGCGGGCGGGAATCGGAAAGCGCGTTGGGGGCAACGCGCTCCACCTCGGGCGTCTGGCCGCTCGTCTCTGGTCCCTGGGCACTCATTTGCGCGGGCGGCCCGGGTATTCGAGCAACCAACCTTCGGGCAGCGTGGGCACTTTGCCGGGGACGCCTTGGCGGATCGGCGCGCAGTTTTCGGCCCAGCGGTAGTCGGGGGGCGCGGGCAGTTGCAGACCGGGGAGGTTGATCAGCACGCCGCATACGCAAAGCGCGCGGGCGGTGTAGGCGATGGCGCGGGGCGCGGCGTCGAATTCCCAGATGAGCAGCCAGGCCACGAGCACGCGAGGGATGTAGAAATAGCGGTCGCCGTTGACGAGGTTCATGGTTTCCCAGCGGTCGGGGCGCGCGCGGGCGACGCAGGCGAGAGTGATGAGCACGAAGGCCGCGACGAGCTGGGCGCGCTCGGCGCGACGGGGATGCGGACGCAGCGACCACGCGAGGAGCGCGAGCAGGGCGGCGCAGCCGAACAGGCCGCGGCCCCAGACCGACTCAGTGAATGCCGCCGACAGACCGAAGACCGGCCAGATGAACAAGCGGCAGGCGATCACGGCGAGAAACACGTCCGGGTGCGACGAGCCGGGGGCGGCGCCGCCGGGAAAATCGGTGCGCACCATGAAGGTAAGCTGCACCGCGGCGCACGCGGCGATGACGGAGAGCGCGCCGAAGGCGTGACGGTCGCGTTGCCGCCACGCGCGCCAGACGTAGAGCGGGAGAAACACGATCGCGAACGGGCCGGTCAGGCCGATGAGCAAGAGCAGGCTGTAATCGACGAGATAGCCGAGCCACGAGGTGGCCGGCTTCATGAACAGGGGCAGCAGCAGGAAAAACGCGGTGACCCACTGGAGGTTGGTGAGGTTGATGAACGCCTCGCCGGTATGCGTCACGAGCACGAGAGCGAGGGCGAGCCACGGTTTGCCGGGAACGTCGAGGCGTGGCGAGGCGATGCGGGCGAGCAGGGCGACGGTGAACAGAAATGCGGCGCCGTTGTAGAGCGCGGGCCACCAGGCGACGTCGACGGTGTGGCTCGCGAGCCACGCGACCAGGCGCGGGATCAGATGGAGGTAGCCGGCGTAGGGTTCGAAAACCACGGGAGCACCGAAGAGATCGTCCTGGAGAAGGAAGACGCTGCCGTCCTCGGCGTGGAGTTGCGGGGTGTGAAGGGCCCAGGGTTTGCGAACGAACAGGAGCAGGGCGCCGGCGAGGACGAACCAGTGGGTGCGGAGAAGTTTCATCCTACGCTCCGAGGTGGGCGGGCGCGTCCTGGCGCCCGCGGGGACGGTGGCGGCGAGTGACTCGAAATGCGGGCACCGGGACGTGCCCGCCCACCTGTGAAACCGACGGCGCTCGCCCGGCGGTCATAGACCGCCGCTACAGCGCGCGCGGAGAGAATCATGGCTCAGAGCCGGGAAACCCGGTGCTTCAGGAGCGCGGCGATCCAGGTGAGCGGGTCGCGGATCATGCGAATTTTCTTCCCCTCCTTGAACGAGCGCGAGCGGTAGTTGACCGGCAGCTCGATCGGCCGGTAGCCGCGGCGGACGAGTTTGATCAGGAGCTCCCAGTCGAAGTCGAAGCGGTTGCACTCAAAGGTCAGGCCGTGGAGGCAGTCGCGGCGGAAGACCTTATACATCGTGAACGGATCGCGCAGCCAGATGCCGAGCGAGACGTTGATGAGGAAAGTGAAGCCCCAGTGGGCGCCGTTGAGCAAAAACGAATGCAGCGGTTGGTCGGTGAAGTTGCGGATTTTCCAACCGCCACCGCCGTGACGCGCGCCGAGCACGAACGCCTGGCGGCCGGCGACGATCGGTTCGAGGAGCAGTTCGTAGTCGGCGAGGTCGTATTCGAGGTCGGCGTCCTGGATGAGCACGATGTCGCCGCGGGCGGCAGCGAGGCCGGCGCGGGTGGCGGCGCCCTTGCCGCGCGGGGCGTCTTCGAGGATGAGACGGAATTCGGGGTGCGAAGCGTAACCCCGGACGATGTCGCGCGTGCCGTCGGTGGAGTTGCTCTCGACGACGATGATCTCCTTGTCGAGACCGGCGATCTGCTTGGCGGCGAGGGCGGAGAGGACCTCGGCGACGGTGGCCTTTTCGTTGTAGGCCGGGACGACGATCGAGAGGAGCGGGCGCTCGGCGCGACGGCCCTTGGTGGCGAAGACGAGCATGCCGCTGCCGGAGATATGGCGCGGTTTTTCGAGCGATGACTGCGGAATCAGGCCGGTGAACAACCGCATGAGCGGCGTCCACAGCGGGACCGGGTAGCGCTCGAAGTGGGCGGCGACGTAGTGGAGGGAGACGACCTTCCGGCCGGGCTCCTCATGCACGGCCTCGAAACCGGTCTGCCAGAGAAGCGACTGGAGCGAGCGCCGGCTGAAATACGACATGTGCTCGGTCTTGAATTCCATCCAGCCGCCGCCCATCACGCGGGCGCTCCACGAATCGGTGGACGGCGTGGCGATGAGGATGGCGCCGCCGGGCTTGAGGGCGCGCCAGACGTGTTCGAGGAACGCGCGCGGATCGCGGACGTGTTCGATGACGTCGGCGAGGACGCAGACATCGAAGGACTCGGGTTCGATCTTCGCGGTGGTGAGATCGCCGACGAGCACGGTGCCGCGGGTGAGGCCGGCGCGGGCCTTGGCGGCGGCGTATTCGGAAAACTCGATGCCGACGACATCGTAGCCGCGGCCTTCGGCGGCGTGGAGTTGGTAGCCATCGCCGCAGCCGACTTCGAGGAGGCGGCCCGACGGCACGCCGCGCTGACGGAGCAGGTCGAGGTAGGACCCGGCCGTCGCGGTCTTCAGCGTGGCGACGTGGGCGCGCATGGTGTCGTCGTTGGCGCCGCAGAAATATTCGCCGCTGTAGATCTTCCGCAGGATCTCGTCGGACGGCTGCGGATTGAGAAAAAGAAAATCGCAGTCGGTGCAGCGCACGACCCGCGCGTCGGGCACGCTGAACGCGTAGGGCGTGCGGCGGCCACGGCAGACCGGGCAGGCGTCGAGTTGGAGGTCGGCGTCGGCGCTCATGCGGGAGAAGGGGCGTGGGCGGGCGGAATTTTCACGAGAGAGAAACGCCAAATTCCAAATCCCAAACGCCAGAGAAAGTCCAAACGCCAAATTCCAAAAAGACGGATTTGCTCATTGAGATTTTTTTGGATTTTGGCCGTTTGGCGCTTGGATTTTGGTCGCACACGGCATGGCCGAGACCCCGTAGAGGCGGTCGACCAAGGCGCGGACGGGTGGGAGCGTGAGGGCGGAGCGGGCGAGGGCGCGCAAGGCGGGGCGGTGGCGGAGGGTTTTGAGGACCTTGAAATCGACGACGCCGCGGTAGCGCACGGGGTGCGGGACGAGGCCGTGCGCGCGGTAGAGGTGGGCGAGGCTCCGCGGACTGAAGAGGCTGACGTGAATCTCGGGGGCGCAGTAGCCGTAGTGGATACCCTGGCGGCGGGCGACGGGGCCGTCGAGGTTGCCGGTGGTGAGGAGGAGGAGGCCGCCGGGCTTGAGGAGGCGGGCGACGAGCGCGAGCTGCTCGGATGGCGCGGGCAGGTGCTCGATGACTTCGATCATCGAAATCACATCGTAGGTTGCGGCCGGTTCGCGGGGAAGCGCGGCGAGGTCGAGGATGCGAAAACCGTCGGTGCGGGCGAGGAGGTCGGCGTAGGAGCCGACGTCGTGGCCGGTGAGTTCGAGCGGGTGGCCGTTGATCGTGCCACGTGCGCGGAGGTATTTGAGGAAGCCGCCGGCGCCGCAGCCGAAGTCGAGCCACCGCAGCGCGGAGCGCTGCGCGGGAGACGGGAGACAGGAGACGGGAGACAGGACCGACGAACCAACCGGAGGCAGTTCTGTCTTCCCGTCTCCTGCCTCCTGTCTCCCGTCGCCCGCGCGCAAATGCGCGTCCGCGATCCGCGCGAAATCATCAAACTCCAGCCCGCGGTCCGTGCGGCGCCAGTCGCGGTATTCGGACTCATAGTCGACGAACGGGTCGGGGCCTTCGCCGCGGTAGTAGGCGTCGTCGTAGATTTCGAAACCGGCGAAGGGTTCGACGAAGAGCAGGCCGCAGGTGCGGCAGTCGTGAAAGGAATATTCGCGCGGCGAGGTCCAGCCGGGCTTCCGACCGCGGAGGGTGGTGTCGGTGGAGCCGCAGGCGCGGCAGCGGGCGGCGCTCATTGTGGCACGGGTTTCCTGACCCGTGTTCCGGCAATCACGGGTCGGGAGACCCGTGCCACACCCGCGCTCCCGGCGGCGCTCATGCGCGGCGCGCGGGGCGCAGGGCGAGCCAGAGCGAGCCGGCGAGCAGGAGGGCGCCGAGGCCGGCGAGGGCGAGATGGCGCGGCCAGTTTTTCGGCACGCAGCGGATGGTCACGTGATTGTCGCCGGCGGAGTCGACGACCACGCCCTTGAAGGCGTGGTTGACGCGGACGAGCGGGACCTTGCGGCCGTTGAGCTCGGCGCGGAAATCGCCGGGCCACCACGCCTCGCCGAGCACGATCACGCCGGGGCCGGTGGTGCGCACGGTGAACGACGTGGTGTTTTCGGTGAGGCGGTAGTTCGTCGCGCCGACCACGGTGCGATCCGCGAAGCCGCGCGGCACGGGGGCGAGCGCCGGCTGGCTGGCGAAGTCGGTGCGCTGGGCGGCGGCGAAGGGCTTGCCGTCGGCGGTCTTGATTTTCGCGACGAGTTCGGCGGGCTGGTCGTAAACATCGAGGCGGTTGGTGAAGAAGGCGCGCGGCCACGCGGTGGGGCTCTCGTAGATGTCGAGGTCGGCGACCTTGAGCAGGCGCAGCTGCCGGCCGAGCAGGCCCTGGTCGCTGGCGAGATCGAGATACCAGCGGACGTTGAGCGCATCGAGGAACGGGCGGGCGGCGGAAACGTTGGTCGGTTCGACGTAGAGGCGCCAGTCCCAGAGGCGCTCGATGCCGGAGGCGCTGACGAGTTCGCGGAGCCAGGGATTCACGAGGGCGTCAGGGCCGTGGACGGTTTCGAGGCCATAGACGGCGGTCCAACCGGCGAAGAAATTGCCGCGCAAGCCGAAGCCGCGGCCGGGCTCGCGCTCCTGGGCGGTGCGCAGCCATTCGACGGCCGGGGACTTCGCGTGGAAATCGACGCGCGGCTTCGGGTGGTGGACGTAGTTGGAAAAGCCGACGGACTCGGCGTGGAGCCCGGTGCGCCAGATCATGGTGAGCGCGGCCAGCGCGAGGAGCAGGCCCAGCGCGGGTGAAAGCGATTGCCGCACCAGCGCACGCCGCACCGCCCACGCGGTGAAGATTGCTGCGACGAGCAGCACGGCGAGATCGCCCCAGACGAATGGGCTCACGGGCATGACCTGGCCGGGATTGAGTGTCGTGAACGCCGAGCCCGCGCCGAAGATCTGGCGGTGCACCGTCTGGCGAAACGCCACCCAAGCAAACACCAGCGCGAACAGCAGCAGCCCCGCCGCGATCAAGTCACCGCGGGCCTCGGGAGTGCCGAGTCGCCGGGCGGCGTGCGCAAAGCCGACGCCCGCGAGCACCGACCAGAGCACGATGAGCGCGCACGTGAAGGTGTTGTCGACGTGCGCGACGTTGCTGAGGAACGGCAGCTGCACGATCCACGCGGCGGGCACGAGGCCGAACGCGAGCGCGAGGGGCACCAGCGCACTCACGGCGAGCGCGAGCGCGGCGCGGTTGGCGAAATGGTGGCGCAGCGTCGCGAGTAAATAGAGCAGCCCGAGCAGAATGACGAAGTTGACCGAGGGGTTGAAGGTGCGCTCCTCGGTCATCACCGGCCGGTAGAAAATCTCGTCGAACGCGCCGAGCAGGAGCGACGGCTGGATCTGGAACGCGCTGGCGGCGTTGTAGCCCGTGTAGGAACTCTTGAGCGTGTTCAGGAAGGTGGCCCAAATCGGCGCCGTCAGGAGCACGAACAGCCCGCCGGCCCACGCGAGCGCAGCGGCCTTTGCGAGCCGCGCGCGCCAGGGCGCATCGCTGGCGAGCAGCACGCAGAACCCGGAAAAATTCATCGTGAGCAACAGCATGTAGGCTTCCTTAGCGGTGCCGCTGTTCATGAGGGCGAGGTTGGCGACCATCAGCGCCGCGGCCCAGAGCGCGACGCTACGGCGATCGGCGGCCTGGGCGACGCGCACCCACGCGTAGAGGGCCCACGGGGCATAGCACAGGCTGAAAAACGCGGGGTGATTCAGCCGGTAGTAGAAAAATCCGACGAATGGCGCAGCGGCGGCGATGATCAGCGCTGACGGCACGTGACGCGCGATGGCGAAGACGAGCAGGCCCAGGCCGGTGGCGAAGAGCCATTTGGCGATCAGGTATTTCAGGTCCCAGGCCCAAGCGGTGCCATTGGCGGCGATGACGAGGAAGTGGAGTGGGTCGCCGAACATCGACTGGCCCTGGCCGAGGGCGGGCGTGCCGGTGGAGTTGTAGCGATTCCAAAGGGGGAGTTCGCCCTGGCCGAGGGCGCGGCGCTGGATGTGCGAGAGGGGAATGTGCGACCACATGACGGCGCCGATGTCGGAGCCCTTCACGTCGGCCATCGCGGGATCCTTGTAGCCGGGGAGCGTCGGAAACGCGTCGTAGAGCAAAATCGTGCCGAGGTTGGGAGAGACGTGGCTCTTGCCGAGGAAGATGACGGGATAGGTGCTCGCGACGACGGCGAGGGCGGCGACGACGGCGACGGCGCGGCCGGGGCAGGCGAGAAGTGAAGAGGCGGTCGCGGCGAGCGCGGCACGCAGGGCCGGGAGGCGGTCCAGGGCGAGGAGCAACGCGGCGAGCCCGGCGAAGATTCCGAGCGTGATGGGAGCGAGGCCACCGAGGAGTTCGCGGTTGCCGGCGCGCACGGCGAGCGGCGGGTTGAAGGTGGCGACGACATGCGGATCGTTGGCGCCGGGCGTGGAGGCGATCTCGAGTTTTCCGCCCATCTCGCGCAGCGACTGGATTTGGTTGGCGGGGGCGAATTCCGCGAAACGCAGGTCGCGCACGACCCGGCCGCGGCGGCTGACGATGCGCAGCGATTCGACGGTGACGGTGCCCTCGCGATCGATCGGATCGAAGCGGATCGCACGGTAGGAGCCGGCGGGCAGCGCGAGGCGGTGCGTGGCGGTCTGGCCGGCGACGGCGGAGGATTGCGAGGTGGCGGTCTCGGAGAAGCCGGCACCGGCGTCGAAATAGATTTTCACGACGCCGGTGACCTTCGACGTCATGCGGACCTCGAACGCGAAGAAGTCGGTCTGGGTCTTCGCGATCGGCAGGAACGGCAATGCGACCACCGCGCTGACCAGGGCAGCGGCGAGCAGGGCCGGAAACGTGAAGAATCTCATGCGAGAGGGTGAGTGTCGCGCAAACGGCGAGGGCGGGACAAGGTTTTATCCGGCGACGGCGGGCGGGCGAGTTGCAGGGCGGGGTCGCCGAACCCCGCCGGAAGAAGGCCCGTCCTTCTTTTGCGTTTCGCACTCAACTCCGATCGAGAAAACGGCGGGGTTCGGCGACCCCGCCCTACAACCGGACGCGTGGCGGCAGGATGGTCGGGAAAAGCACGTGGCGATAAAATGCGAAGCAGCCGAGGGCCAGGCAGGCGGCGGCGGCGGCGAAGGTGAGGAGCCGGCCGTTTTTCACGCAGAGCCACGCGAGGTGCGAGGGGCCGCTCATTTCGACCGGCGCGCTGAAGGCGAGCCAGTGGTCCGGGCTGGAGTCGCGCGCGACGACGATGAACGGCAGGCGCGGCGCACGCACGTAGGCGGCGCGCCAGGCGTGGCCGGGAATCCTGGACGGCCGCACGGTGGCGACGAGTGCGTCGGTTTTGGCATCGTGCAACTCGAGCGATACGCCGGGGCGGCCGAGGTCGCCGGCGGTTTCGAATTTGAGCCAGCCGCCGATGGCCGCGGTGACCGGCTCGCTGCGCCACTCGCCGGTTACGGCGATGCCGGTGGCGCCGAAGGAACCCCACGTGGGATGCGAGGCGAGCGGGGTGGTCGCAGGTGAAAGGCCGCGGCGTGGCGGATGGTCGTTGAGGCTGCGGAGCGTGGCGAGGTTCGCGGCGAACGGTTGCGCGACGTTGCCGGCGGGCGAATCGGGGCCGATCGGCACCGGGGCGGGTTTGAGGGGCAGCGGTTCGCGAACGCTGGCCGGGAGCAGGCGGTGGAGATGGGGGTGGTTGAGGCGTTCGATGAGGCTGTCGGCGCTGGGGTAGGGGATGTCGTCGTGTTTCAGGTCGACCGGATCGCGCGTCATCAGGAAGGCGCGGACGAAGGCCTCGGCCTTTTTGAAGTAGGTGATGTTGTCGGGGAGATCGTGGGCAAAGACGGGCGGCGCGATCTGCCATAAACCGAAGCCGAAGGCGCCGAGCCAAGCGATTGCGAGGGCGGTGCGGGCAGACGAGGCGAGTCGCGAAACCGCGCCGGTCAGGATCCAGCCAAGGGCGAGTCCGTTGGCCACGAGGCCGATCGCGATGGTGTCCATGTAGCGGGGCGCGGGATAGCCGCCGTCGGCGCCGCGGGCGTAGGCGGTGGCGAGCAGTTGCAGCACGACCCAGCCGCCGAGGGCGGCGATCGGTTGCGCGACGCGGGCGACGGCGGCGCGCTCGCGCAGCGCGCGCCACGCGACGAGGCCCCACGGGGTCCACAGCACGAGCGCGGCCCACCACGCGTCGCCGTCGGGCACGGGCCACTGCATCGAGTGCATCATGGAGTAGACGTAGGCGTGGACCGTCTTCGCCTTCATGTGCGCGTGGAAGTCGCGTTCGACACGCGTGGCGAAACCGATGGCGGCGATGAGCCCGCTCGCCGTGAGGGTGGGCCACGCGGCGCGCCAGGAGTCGTCGCCCCGGAAGCAGCGCCAGGCCACGGCGGAGAAGACCAGCGCAGGCGCCAGCATGCCGGAGCCCATTGTGAGCAGCGCGAGGGCGGAGGAGACGACTGCGAGCCACCACCCGAGACTCCAGGGCCGGGAGAACGGCAGGGCCACGAGCGTGGCGAGCGACAAGGCGAGCAGGAGATATTGCTGCGAGTGGAAACCGCCCGTGACGTTTTGCCAGGCGAGCGGCAAGCCGAAGAGCAGCGCGATCAGCAGGAACCAGCCGGTTTGCAGCAAGGCGGGCGGCCAGCCGGCGTGCGGAGCGCCGATCCACCGGCGGCCGATCAGCCAGCAGACGACGCCGATGGCGCTGTGGATGACGGCGTTGAAGACGCACTCAAGGCGGGCGTCCCACTGGCCGGCCCAGAGCGTGAGCGCGAGGTTGCAGAGCTTGGTGGTGACCACGCGGTGCTCGTTGTGCGGCTCGAAGAGGTTCTGGAGAAAATGGTCGTGATCGAACCACGGCGCGAGGAGCCCGGAGCCCTCGGCGTCCCATTGATCCCAATTCGGCAGGTCGGAGCCATAGCGGTCGAGCACCCACCATTTGGAACCGAGCAGGAGCAGAAAGAGCGACAAGGCGAGGGCGCCAGTCAGCGCGTGGGCGGAGAGTTTTTTCCGAAGAGCAGTCACGCGGTGGCGGCGGCAAAAATGTGGTAGTGCAGCGGCGTGCCCTCCACGGTGCGCAGCGGGAAAGGCGTGTGGAAGCGCAGCTCCACGTGCGGATACAATTGCCGCAGCAGGGCGCCGAGGCTCCAGCGCGTGTAGTAGTTTTTGTGGTCGGCCTCGAGCATGTGCCACGGCGTCGAGCGATGGTCCCAGAGGTAGCCGAGCAACTCGCAGTTCGGCACGGAGACGAGCAGCTGGCGCGGGGCGACGCGGTGGACTTCGCGGAGAAACGAAACGGGGTCGTCGAGGTGCTCGAGCACTTCGAGACAAAGCGCGGCGTCGAACGAAGCATCGGCAAACGGCAGCGTGCGGCCGTCGACGTGGCGGTGCGGCAGTCCGAGGCGGGCGAGCTCGGCGCAATCGGCCGCGTCGACCTCGGCGCCCATCCACTCGTAGCCGTCGACGAGCAGACCGCGACCGTAGGAGCCGAGGCCGCAACCGACGTCGAGCACGCGACGCGGGGGCGGGCCGAGGTAACGGCGCAGGAGGTGCGCGACTTCGCCGCTGCCCTCGGCGAGCGACGGACCTTCGGCGAAAATGTTGGCACGGCGCTGGATCGCGGTCGTGCGCTGGTCGAGGAGGATGCCGAAGTGATTCGAGCGGTAGTCGCGCGCGATGGTGGTGGCGCTGGTGTGCGCGAGTGGGGCGGTGCGCGTGCCGTCGCGGCGGCGGGCGCGGAGCACGAGGTAGAGCGGGCGGCCGGGTGTGGCCGTCGGATGGTGAGCGACGAGTTCGAAACCGGCGCGGGCGGAGGGAGAGAGGGAGAGCGCGGCGTTGACGTCGGGCCGCGCGTAGAAGGCGGACGTTTCGCCGAGCAGGATGTCGCCGCACCAGAGTTCAGCGGCGAGGAGATCGGGTTGCTCGACACCCTGCCAGAGCCAG
Organism: Verrucomicrobiota bacterium; assembly: GCA_016235555.1. Classification (GTDB taxonomy): domain Bacteria; phylum Verrucomicrobiota; class Verrucomicrobiia; order Opitutales; family Opitutaceae; genus JACRKC01. The sequence goes on along the minus strand of JACRKC010000115.1, from coordinate 134,261 downwards.
CCGCGCACGACGAAACACAGCGGATCGACGGGCTGGTCGCGGATCGGTTCGTCGAAGTGGGCGGACATGGTCGGATTTTTTTACCGCGGATTACGCGGATGGCGCGGATAAAGGCAGAGTGGTTTGGAAACTATCCGCGCAATCTGTGTAATCCGCGGTTAATAAGTTCTGGTTCATTGCGCTTCCGGCAGTCCCGTGCGCACAACGCGCTTCCAGCCGAGGCGGGCAAATTTGAAATTGATCAGGAGGGCGAGTTGGAGGCCAGTGATAGCCAAGTAGCCGGTCATTTGGGCGACGTGGGTTTCGGTGAAATCGGTGACGACCTTCGGGTCGACGATAACGAGTCCGTCGACGATCAGGTCGGGCGTGAGTTTGCCGATGAATTGTTCCTCGTAGTAAACGGAAAAGGATTTCTGCTGCTCAACGCGGTGCCCGCGCTTGGTGAGTTCGATGACGAGGGCGTTTTCGTAGAGCTTTTCGTCGAGGCCGGGCTTGAGCGTGTTGAGCACCTTCATCGCCGCGCCGATGATGTCTTCGCTGAGTTCCTTGTGGATGAGATCGGTCATGGTTCTTTGGGAGGAATCTTCTTACCGCGGATCACGCGGATAGCGCGGATGATCGGAGGTATTCCTGCCTTTATCCGCGCTATCCGCGTAATCCGCGGCTAAGAAAACTTCGACCGGGATCCGTGAGCACGGCCGCGAAGGCAGCCGGGCGGTGCTGCTCAGACATATTGGGGATAGCGAACCACCCGGTGGGCGACGGAGTGATCGACGGGGGCGAAGGCGGAGTTGATCCGCTGCATTTCCGACGGGGTGACGAGGCCGAGGTCCATCTGCGCCTGGTCGAAAGCGCGGTCGAGCATCTTGGATTCGCGCATTTGTTCGACGGTCTCCGTGCGAAAAGGCGGCCGGGGCGCCGCGGGGTTCGCGCGGAGCTGGGCGGTGAAGATTGCGACTGCCTCGGCAAACGTCATGGCGCGAACGTAGCGGGCAAGCGAAGGGCGTCAACGGTGCAGGCGTGGCCGCGGGTTTGAGCGCTCTGCGTAAGGCCGGTCTGTGACTGGCCCGGGCCGGTCGGAGACAGGGCCCTACTGGTCCAGCGGCGGCCAGGGGCGGGGGGGGAGGGAGAGGGTGAAATCGTTGATCGTGAGCGTAAGGTTCGGGTTGTAGGCGGGATCGTTGTCGAGGATCTCGCCCCAGGTGCTGCGCATGTATTCGACCTCGGTGCGGAAGCGATCGCGCTTCTCCAAGGTGTCTTCCTTACCGCGGCTGGCGCTCTCGTGGTGGTAAAGCTCGGCGTAGGGGGTCCAGAGGTTGCGGAAACCGGCGGCGCGGACTTTCAGGCAGAAATCGACGTCGTTGAAGGCGACCTTGAGCTGGTCGGCGTTGAGGCCGCCGACTTGCTGGTAAACCTCGCGGCGGATCACGAGGCACGCGGCGGTGACGGCACAGAGGTTTTGCTGAAGGAGGTTGCGGTGCGCCTGGCCGGCGGCGCCGCGCGGGTGGGTCTGCCACGCGTGCGCGGCCACGCCACCGATGCCGAGGATCACGCCGGCGTGCTGGATGCGGTCGTCGGGATAGTAGAGCTTGGCGCCGACGCAGCCGATCTCGGGGCGGAGGGCGTGGCTGACCATCTCGTCGAGCCAATCGCCGTGGATGACTTCGAGGTCGTTGTTGAGGAGGCCGACGAGCGGGGCGTCGGTGTGGGTGACGCCATGGTTGTTAATCGCGGAGTAGTTGAACTCGCCCGGGAAATGCACCACGCGGACGAGAGCGCGGGTGGCACGGGTCTCCTGACCCGTGGCGGACGAATCACGGGTCGGGAGACCCGTGCCACTGGCCAAAGTGCGGAGGTATTCGAGCGTCTCCGGTTCGTCGGAATCGTTGTCGACGATGAGCAGTTCGAAGTTCGGATAGGTGGTCTTTTCGAGCAGGCTCTCAACGCACGGCTTCAGCACGTTGAGGCGGTTGCGGGTCGGAATGATGAGCGTGACGCGCGGTGCGGGATCGGGCAGCGGATAATGCACGCGCCAGTAGGAGCCCTTGGTGGGCGAGAGCTTCGCGTCGATGCCGCCGCGGATGAAGTGCTCGGTGATGACCTTCTCGGCGGCGATGCGGGCGTAATCCTTCGCGCCGATGAGCATCGCGGTCGAGCCGGGCACGCTGCGCCAGTGGTAGAGAATTTTCGGGATGTGGCGGATGCGGTCGGGCGCGGTCCGCTCGATGACGCGGTGCGCGAGATCCCAGTCCTGCGAGCCTTCGTAGCCGACGCGGAAGCCGCCGACTTCGCGCACGAGCAGCGTGCGGTAGACGCCGAGGTGGCTGATGTAATTCTGGACGTTGTAGAGGTCGGGGTTCCAGTCGGGCTTGAAGTAGTGATCGTAGCGGTGACCGTTTTCGTCGATCTTGTCCTCGTCGCTGTAAATGAGGTCGGCGTCGGGGTGCGCGTCGAGTTCGAGGGCGACGCAAGCGAGCGCGTGCGGACGGATGACGTCGTCGTTGTCGAGGAGCGCGATGAATTCGCCGTGGGCGAGTTCGAGGGCGGAGTTGCTCGTGGCGCAGATGTGGCCGTTGTGCTCGCGGTAGACGACCTTGATGCGCTGGGGATCTTTTTTCTGGTAGGCGGCGAGGACTTTGCGGACGTGTGGGGCCTTGGAGGCGTCGTCGGCGATGCAGAGTTCCCAGTTGTCGTAGAGCTGGCGGCGGACGGACTCGATGGCCTCCACGAGCCATTTTTCCTGCTCGGGCTTGGTGTTGTAGACCGGCATCACCACGGAGATGAGCGGGCGCTTTTTCAGCGTGGTGAGTTTCTGGCGGATGCGGTCGGCGGTCTCGGGCGTGAGTGTGTCGTAGGCGGCGCACCACGCGGCGTAGGTGTTGGGCGGGGGCGGCGCGGCGTCGGCGGTGCGCTTGACGGTGCGGGAGACGGCGATGTGCCAGGCGCCGGCGGCGTCCTGGACTTCGATGATCAACTGGTGCGTGCCGTAGCGCGGCACGTCGACCTTCACGATCCAGCCGCAGCGTTCGGCGCCGGGGAAATCGCGGAAGTGGTCGAGCACGTCGAGGCGTTCGAGGCCGAACTCGCAGGAGCACGACTTGTCGCCGAGACGGGCGCGCGCGGCCTTGAGCACGACGCGATCACGGTGCAGGGACCAACCGCGGACGTTGAGCGTGGGCGGGATCTGCGACCAGTCCTGCGGGTAATCGATGTTGCCGAGGAGTTGGGGCGCGACGGCGGGTGGAGCCGGCTGGTCGAAGAAGGCGCGGCGGAGGGCGCGGAACGGCCAGGTGACCTTCCACGAGAACGACGCCTGCATCGTGGCGATCTTCTGTTCGCGGGAGCGGATGATGGCTTCAGCGTGGGCGAGTTTGTGCGCGGCGTCGGTTTGGAGCGCGGCGAGTTGGGCGGCGTGCTGCTGCTGGAGCGTGGCGACCTCGGCGGCGCGCTCGGCGCGGAGGGCGGCGGACTCGGCGGTGTGGGCTTCGCGGGAAACGCGCGTCTCGTCGCGCGAGAGGACGAGGGCTTCCTCGGTGACGGCGAGCACGCGCTGGAGTTCGACGATTTCGGCGTCGGCTTTGAGGATGGCGTTTTCGTAGGCGGTGACTTGCTGCCGGGCGGAGCGGAGCAGGGCGTCGGCCTGGTCGCGGCGGATTTTGTGCTTCTCGAGATCGCGCGCGACGTTGTCGGCATGGGCCTGCGTCATGTCGCGGGCTTTCTCGAGGGCGGCGACGTTTTCGCGGGCGGCACCGAGGAGGGCCTCGATGTTTTTGACGTGCTGCTGGGTGAGCTGCTCGCGGGCGAGCACGGCGTCGCGTTCGGCCAAGAGATCGCGAGCGCGGGCGGCGGAGGTGGCCTCGAGGCGTTCGATCTGGTCGCGGGCGACGCGGCCGAGGAGGTCGGTTTCGGCGGCCACGGCATCGGGATTGGCGGCGAGGACCGAGCGGGCGAGCTTGCTGGAGAGCAGGGTGACCTCATCCGTGGCGGCGACGCGGGCGAGCGACCAGTCGACGATGGCGGGGCGGGCGAGCGTGGCCTCGTAGAACGCGGCGAGGGCACGGGTGTTGGCGGCGAGGTCGAAGTGCCGGCGGGCGAAGGCGGCGCCGTTTTCGGCGAGCGAGGCGCGGAGCGGTTCGTCGGCGAAAAGTTTTTCGCAAGTGGCGGCGATGTCCTCGGGTGTGCCGGTGGAGAGGAAGACCGCCTCGTGGCCGTCGCTCATCGCGAGCGCGAGGTTGGTGGGCGGGAGGATGACGGGCCGGCCGATGGCGAGGAACTCCGGGAGCTTGGAGGGGAGGCGGTAGTCGTTGAAGGCGCCGGGGCGACCGGGCTGGACGAGCACATCGGCGAGGGCGAGCAGGCGCGGGAGTTTCGCTTTTTCGACGAAACCGAGGTCGAGCACGTGGCGCTTCAGGTCGTCGGACAGGCCGGCGAGGAAGGAGGGGGAATTGAAGCCGGTGCGGATGAGCCGTGTGGGGGTGCCGCGCTGGTTGAGGAGCGCGACGGCCACGTAGAGTTCGCGCATCTCGGGCTCGTTGGCGAAGGTGTTGGAGCCGGTGAAGACGAGGACGCGTTCGTCGTCTTTGAGTCCAAGCTCGGCGCGGAGACTGGCTAGTTCGGAAGCGCTGGCTGAGTCGGCCGAATACAGCGAGAAATCGACGCCGGGAGGTAGCAACTGGGTGGGTGTGCCGGGCGGGACGAATTCGCGGAGTTTTTCGACGATGTGGGTGACGCCATCGGCGATGCGCAGGAAGCTCTCATGGCGGACGGGGTGCGGCAGGCCGTCGACGAGCCAGGCGGCAGTTTCAGCGAGGGACGCATCGCGGAGCGCGGCGAACGTCCGGCCGGTGTAGGCTTCGAGCAGGAAGCGTTCGTGATCCTCGAGGTGGATGAGCAGGCGGGCGGGTGTCGCCGACTTGCGTTGGTAGGCGAGGACGAATTTCCGCACGCCCTCACGGGGCGTCCAGGCGTGGATGACATCGGCGGGGCGGCCGTCGGGGAACAGCTTGGGGAGCGCGAGCGCTTCGTCGTAAGTCGCGGCGATGAACAGCGGGCGGGCGAGGTGCACCAGCGTTTCCTTGCGCGCGGGGACGGCGACGACGCACGCGTGGCCGGCGGCGCACAGGGTGTTGGCGAAGCCACCGATATGGTTGAGGCTGTTGGTGGTAAAGTCGCCGTAGTTGACGAAGAGGATGTTCACGCGTGCAGTCGGAATGGCTTAAACAAAAAAGGCAGACGTGCGACTCTGCGCATGTCTGCCCCCGGGTAAATGCGGATTTTCAGAGCTTGAAGCCGGCTTCGGTCGAGTCCTTCAGGAACATCTTCACCGTATCGAGCGAAACGGCGGCGAGATCCTGGCCGACCATCTTGGCGGCCTTGGCGAGGATGTCGTGCGGGACCGTGATGATCGCGCAGCCGCACTCCTCGGCCTGGAAGATGTTGAGCACCTCGCGCGTGCTGGCCCAGAGCAGCTCGGCCTTGGGCTGGCCCTCCAGCAACGCGCCGCACGCGCGCATCAACGGCATGGGATCGACGCCGGTGTCGGCGATGCGGCCGGCAAAGACCGAGACGACGGACGGGACGGCGGGGTTGAGCGAGGCGGCCACACCGCGGACCTGCGCGAGGGTGAGCAGCGCGGTGACGTTGAGCTTCACGCCCTCCTGGCCGAGTTCCTTGATCAGCGGCAGGCAGGACTCGCCCTTGGAATTGGTGATCGGGATTTTGACGTAAACATTGGCGCCCCACGATTTGATCTTCGCGGCCTGGCGCTTCATGTCCGCGATGTCGTCGGTGAAGACTTCGAGCGAGATCGGTTTGGCGGTGACGGTCTGGAGAATGTCGCGCGCGAACGCCTCGTAGTCCTTGATGCCGGCCTTCTTCATGAGGGTCGGATTCGTGGTCAGGCCCTTGATGTAGGGCTTGGCGTAGAGATCGAGGATGCCGGCCTTGTCGGCGCCGTCGGCGTAGAGTTGGACCTTGAGGTCGTTGAGGGATTTCATGCGGAAAGGGAGTGAGGGACTGAGGGGGTGAGGGAAAGGGGAAAGTGCGGGTGGCTTAATGGTGGCGGAGAATGGTCGCGGCGGCCTCGGCGAACGACCTCACACGGTAGTCGGGCGCCTCGCGGAGTTCCTCGGCGTAGCCGAAATCGATGAACACGGTGCGCGTGCCGGCGCGTTTGCCGCAGTCGATGTCGCGCCAGCGATCGCCGACCATCCACGAGCGGCCGAGGTCGAGGTCGAGCAGCATCGCGGCGTCGAGCAGCATGCCGGGCTCGGGTTTGCGGCGGCGATTCTCGGGGTGGTCGACGCCCTGGCCGGGTGCGTAACAAACCTCGATGTGCGAGACGGCGGGCACGAGCGCGCGGAGTTTGGCGTGCATGGCGTCGACGACCGCCTGCGGTTGCGTGCCGCGGCCAACGTCGGGCTGGTTGGTGGCGACGACGAGCGCGTAGCCGGCGGCGGCGAGTTGGGCGCAGGCCTCGGGCACGCCGGGAAACAACTCGAACTCGTCGACGGTTGCAGGCGGGTAGGGTTTGCCGCCGCGGATGACCTGACGGTTGAGCGTGCCGTCGCGATCGAGGAAGATCGCGGGGCGGAGGGAGGTGGAGGGAGAGGCGCAGCCCATGGGAAGAAGGCGGAGCGGGAGGCTGAAGTAGATGTCATGAAGGCGGACAAGCGGGCGAAGAACGCCCAACTTGTCCGCCGCTATCACAAACAATACCAACGTTACGAAACTGCTCACCCGCCTGGTCGAAACCAAGGCTGAAACGATCAAACTGGGGCTGGATCTGCACGCGCGCGACGTCGTCGTGTGCGTGCAACTCGACGGGGCGCGAACGTCATGTGCGAAATCACCTGCCAGGGTGCAACCGAATGCACCCAATCACCCATCACAACGGCAAGCTGCGCGGCTTGCGCACGATCTCGGCGTTCAAACTTACGGGCTTTGTTCATCGTTGGTTGATTCGACCCATCTGGACACACCTATCGGACAAGGATGGGTTGAGCAGGCGGCGTGCGCTCCGCGCGCATCCGCCTGCCCAACCGCTCCACGGCGCCGCACGGCGTGGCCACGTTACGAACTACTCCAACGGCTGGACAGACGAAGCCCGCACGATGACGCCGTTCTTGGCGTCAAACGTGTTCGGCTCCATCAGGTCGAACTCGATGACCACTTTCTGCCCGTCCTTGAACTGGCACGGGCATTCCTTGGTCGCTTGCTCGACCGACTGGACGCTGCGAGGGCACCACACTTGCACCGTAGGTGCCTTCCCGTCGGCGCAGTGAGCAGTGGGCGAGTTTCAGCGGAGTGCTGGCAAATTCTACTGGGGCGATGAGCCTCGAGCGGCCTTTGCTGACACTTTCGCTGACAGTGGCCCTTCCCAAACCCGTAACTAGCTGCCGCACTTGCGGCTAATAATGGCTGCCCGGTTCGTTTGCTGCCACGAACCGCGACGTGAATCAAAACGCCAGCTACAGAGGTGAAATGGCACCTCGATTCGCCTCAGGATCGGTGTCGGCTGCTAACACGCCGGCGGTCGCACTCGAAATTAGAGCCTTCGATTTGATTCATTTGATTCACAAGGTCTGGCTTGAGGCGCCGTCTCGCGTGGGATTCCTGTTGAGTCACGTGCTGGCGATCAAAACAGAATTGGAGCGACATAGCGTGGGCAGTCGCATCTCTACTTTAGTTCCCCCAGGCTCATCGCGGATGAAAGAGGCCGCGGGCGTCTCCGGGTTGACCGAGGACAAGCGGCACGAGGTGGGCAAGCCGTTGAGGTGTTCAGTTTGATGTAGGCGAACTTCGCTCCTGCAACAATGGAGGGTTCGGCGCCGAGAAGCTGCCTTACGCGACTTTTTCTGCAATGGGCACGCTGGCGATCACGGTGCTTTGGTTGGCGTGCGAGGTTCACTTTGAAAATCCGAGCTTCCGTGAGCCAAATCCTCCGGCCAGAGGGGAAAATCGCGTCCAGCACTTTGATGATCTTCAGTTGTGAGACGAATCCCGGCGCCGAAGGCCGGAAATCGGGCTCGAATTTGTCTCATTTGTCTGCCGCCAGCAGCAGGTCGGCGAAGGCTGGGTTCCGACGATCGGCGGCGCGCCGACCCGAGGTTGCGAGCCGGAACAACTGTTCGAGAGGGCGCGCCGCGCTTACAGCCGCGATTGGAGCGTCGTGATCGCGGCGCGGTAGATGGCGACGAGCGAGGTGCGTTCCGCGTCGCTCGCAAACGCGCCCTTCGCCTCGATGGTCGCGATGCTCGTTTCGAGGTCGGCGACGAGGGTGCGGACGGCGGCGGGCTGGCAGATGCTCTTGCCGGCGAGGTTCACGTAGACCGGGCTCGTGTGTGCGAAGAGCGCCTTGCCGAGGAGGTTCGCGCCCGTGCCGGCATACCGCGCACTATCGGTGTAGGGCATCGTCGCAGGCACGCGCAGCGCGAGCCAGCCGGGCTCCGTGATTTCGACGGAGGTGTCGAGGTGGGCGGCGAAATGGCCGCCGACTTTGCGCGGGTCGGTGCGGGCGATCACGGTGCCGTTGAAAACGAGCTCGGCGCGCCCGAACTCGTCGCGACCGAGCACGCGGGCGCGAATCTTCACCGCGCGGCGCGCGGGCAGGTCGAGTGTGTCGCCGGCGGACTTTCCCTCGACGTCGAATTCGAGCAGGGGGCCGTTGGTGATAAACGAGCGGCCCTGCGTGAGCCCGCGGAGAAACGAGCGGCTCGTCGCCGGCGCATCGAGCTTCACGTAGACGCGTGAGAAATCGTAGCAGCCCCAGTCGGTGCCGGTCGAAAACGGCACGCGCAGGCCGGCGTTGAGGTAAGGATAGAAGGTCGTGTCGGGCGTGCCGTCGCTGCCACCATCGAAAATGTTCTGCGCGTCGAGCAGGCCCGCCACCCAGTTCGGCACGTCCTCGAGCCCCTGCCGGCCGTGGCACCAAATCACCGTCGCGTCGAGCGACCGCGCCTCGCTGATCACACGGCGCATCGGCATGGCATCGCTCTTCGACCCGCCGCGCGTGAAGATCGCGCCGTAGCTCACGGGCTGCACGAGCCGCGGCAGATCGAGCAGCATCACGTGGCCGTAGCGCAACTCGTCCTGGCCGCCGCGCCGGCCGGAGCGCCCGCCCTCGTGGCGGTGCTCCTCGCCGTGGCCGAAGCGCACGCGCGCAGTGGACAGTCGTGCGAGGTCGGCGCGCGTGAATTCGTTGCTGATGTAGTTCTGCGTGTCGCCGGGGCGCTCGAGGTGCGAAACGTAGACGAGGTCGAGCGCGTCGGATTGGCCGATGGCGGCGAGGTAATCCTCGGCCTCGCGGCGGCTGCGCAGCAGGGCGCCGCCACGACCGAGCGGCGAGTTGAGATACAAGTGGAGGTGAGTGTTGCCGGCGGCGAGGCCGCGCGCGGCGATGTGGTAGAAGCGACGCAACGGCACGCGCACGCGGTTCGACGCCGGTGTGGCGGCGATCGTGTGCGTGAGGGTCGTCACTTCCGTCTCGAGTCCGTGGCACGCCTCGATTTTCACGGCTCCGAGCGGCACGTTCACCGTCGCGCCGGCCGCGAGCGAGAACCAGTTCATGCCCCGGCGCAGATGCGCCGGCAAATCCACTGCACGTCCGCCGTTGATCTCGGTGATGCGCACGAGCCCCGCGACGATCTCGCTCGTGTCGCCCACCGTGAGTTCAATCGTCAGCGGCGCGGTGGGGCCGGCGGGTGTGGCGGCGACACCGGGCGGCGGAGCTTGCGCCAGAATCAACGGGGGGCGCGTCAACTCGTGCGCGCGGGCGCCAATCACGGCAGCGAGCGTGAACGGCACGAGCAATCCGGGCCAGGATTTCACGGCGTTGCGGCGGCGCGCATCTTTTCCTTGGCGCGGAGCAGCAGGCGCAGCGGGTGCAGCTCCTCGTCGAGCGTCAGCGGCATCGCGGCCCCGTTCACGAGGTGCGCCGCGAGCGCATCGAAGTAGTCGAGTCCCGGCACCTTTTCGAGCGGCTCGACGACCTTGCCCGCGGTGACCAGCCGCGTGCGCATGCCGCCGTCGACCGACTCGATGAAGCCCTTCGTGCCGAAGACGCGCAGCGTTTCGTTGCCGTGGAGGAGCGGCGTGCCGGGCGGGTTGAGATAATTCATGATGATCGTGGCGAGGCCGCCGTTTTCGAGCTCGGCTTGCGCGGCGCCGGCGACCTTGCCGTCGCCTTGATCGGCGGCGGGTTTGCCGAACATGGTTTCCCAGCCGGTGACCGATTTCATGCGCACGCCGCCGACGTGTTCGATCATGCGGGCCGCGTGGATGCCGGCCTGCAGGAACAGGCCGCCGTCGATCGCTTCGTCCTGCGGGCGGGCGGCGCCGTAGCGATACGACTTCTGCACGAACACCTGGATCACTTCGCCTACCGCGCCTGCGCGCACCAGCTTTCGCATGATCGCGTATTCCGGCACGAACACGGTGCCGGCCATCTCGTGAAACTCCTTGCCGGCGTGCCGCGCGACCGCGAGCACTTGATCGAGTTCGGCCTCGGTGAGTGCGACCGGCTTTTCCGCGTAGACGTGGCGGCCCGCCTTGAGGCAGAGGATCGCATCGCGCGCCTGATCGGCGCGGCGCGGCGAGCAGAGCGAAATCAACTCGATCTGCGGATCGGCGAGCAGTTCGTCGAGCGAGGCACAGCGCTTCACGCCCTCGGGCAGCCTGGTCGCGCGCACGGCCGCGACCGCGACGAGCCGCGCGTGCGGGTGCGCGGCGAACTTCGGCAGCGCGAGCTGGTGGCCGTTGGAGCCGTAGAGACCAATGCCGATTTTGTTCGGTGCGGGTTGCGCCCATGCGGCGAGCGGGGCGCAAAGCACCGCCAGGGCGCGGACGAAAACAAGGAACGCCTCTGCCATCCCGCGGCGCCGCAGGGCGTGTCCGCCCGGATCGGTTTTCATGAGTTCAAGTTGGGTTCGGGGCGATGCCAGTCAAGCGCCCGGCCCGCGATGACAAGGCCACGGGCGCATCTCACTTGCTTGCACCGCGGTGGGACGCTTTTCCAAGCGCCCAAGCCCGGCGGTTGAAAACCGCCGCTCCTTCGCTCTCTCCGGACGGCAAGAAACTGAGACGCCCCCAAGGCCACTTCCCGGCGGAGAAGGGCAGGCGGTCGGCGAGCTTTCCGAGACTCGAAATCACGGCTTGATCCGGGCAGGCCGATGCCTCCGGTCGGCCTCCTGAGGTTTAACCTGCGAGGAAATGGTCAACGTTTTCGCGGGTGACGGTATAGGTGCCGGTGTTGCAGCTCGACGGCACCGGACGGACGCCGGCGGCGCGATCATTCTTCGTGAAGCGGAGTTTCGCGTGGTTGGCGTCGAACAGCGTGCGCAGCCCGAGGTAGGTGAAGAGTTCGCGTTTTTGGCCGATGCAGGCGGTGAGCACGCCTTCCTTGAGAAACCGGAGATGGGCCTCCTCGGCCTCGACGCAAGTGGCCACCACCCGACCGGCGCGGCCCGCCTCCTTGATCGCCTGCGCGATGCCGGGGCCGCTCTCGCTGTCGAAGCCCGCAAAGCCCACGAGGTCGGGCGTGCCCTGGAGGATGCCGGCGGCGATGCGCGTCGCCTCGGCGGTGTTGCTCTTATCGTGCTGCGGATCGAGGCAGGAAAGCCCCGCCTGCCCGACGACGCGGCGAAAGCCCGCGAACGCTTTTTGATCGATCTCCTGATCGATGAGGCCGAGGAGCGCGACTTTGCCGCGGCGGCCGCCGAGCGCCTTCACCATCGCCTCGCCCTGTCGCATGCCAATCTCATCCCAGTCCGTGCCGATAAAGGCGAGCCGGCGGCTGGCGGGCACGTCGGCGTCGACGCAGATCACCGGGATCCCCGCGTCGACGGCCGCGTTGATGCATGGCACGAGCGCGCTGGCATCCCAGCCGACCACCATCATCCCCGCCGGCCGGCGCGCGGTCGTCTGCTCCACGGCGGCGACGAGGCCGGGAATGTCGACCCCGCTCGGTCCCGCGATGCTGGCCTTCACGCCGAGTTCCTCGGCGGCGAGCCGCAGTGCGGGCTGATCGTGCCGCGTGAAGAGGGGGAGTCCGGTCGACGCGGAGAGCCAGACGTATTCCTCGTTGGCGTGGGCGGCGGAGGCACCCGGCGCCGAGGACGGAGCGGCCGCGACCGGGCCGGCTTTCTCACAGCTCGCGAGCAGGGTGGCGCCCGCGCCGAGCGTGGCGGTGCGCAGCAGGGAACGGCGGGTCAGGGGTTTCATGGGTGGAATTGCTTTCGGTTCAGCAGGGAATCGAACGCGACGGCAAAGACGAGGACGAGCCCGAGGATGATGTCCTGCCATTCGGGCCGGACTTGTTTCAGGAGAAGCATGTTCTGCATCACCGCGACAAAGAGCACCCCCAGCAGCGCGCCCCATGCGGTGCCGCGTCCCCCTTGCAGGCTGGCGCCGCCGAGGATGCACGCAGTGATCGCGCCCAGCTCCTTGCCCGCGCCGATCGTGCTGCTGGCGGTCGCGACGCGCGCGGCGTAGACGATGCCGGCGAGCCCGGCGAGCGCCCCGACGAGGGTAAACGCGATCACCTGGAGCCGCTCGACCCGCAGGCCGCTGAGGCGCGCCGCCTTCGCATTCGAGCCGACGTAGTAGTATTGGCGGAAGAAGCGCGTGTGGGCCAAAGCGTAGTGCGCCGCGATCCCGAGCCCGAGCAGCAGCCACACGGGCGTCTGCACGCCGAGGAATTGCGCCTGACCGAGTCGCGCGAACGACGGGGGCAGGAACGTGATCCCCGGGCCGCCCACCAGCAGCGCGGCGCCGGAATAGATGCCCATCGTGCCGAGCGTCGTGATGAGCGCGTTCACGCGCACCCGGGCGATGACGATCCCGTTGACGAGGCCGGCGACGGCGCCCAACGCGAGTCCGGCCGCGACGGCCGCGGGCACCGGCCAGCCGGCGTGTTTCATCAGCCAGCCGGTGACGACGCCGACCATCGAGGCGGTCGCGCCGACGCTGAGATCAAAAGTCCCGCTCACCAGCAGCATCATCATGCCGAGGGCGAGCACGCCCTCGAAGGCGAGGTTGCGCGTGACGGCGGCGAAGTTCGCGAGCGTGGCGAACTGCTGCCAGGTGACCGGAAACAGCACGCGATAGAGCACGATCGTCAGGAGCAGAAGGAGGCAGATGCCCAGCTCGCGCGACAGCGCGAAGCGGCGGGGAGCGGAGGAAACCTGGTTCATGCGGCGGCGTCCGGATCGGCGGCGGCCAGCCGCATGACGGCTTCTTCGCTCGCGTCGGCCGCGGCGAGTTCGCCGGCGATCCGGCCGCGGCGCATCACATAGATTCGGTCGGCAAGGCGCAGCACTTCGGGCAGATCGCTGGAGATCACGATGACGGCGTGACCCCGGCGCGCGTAGGCCCGGAGGATTTCGTGAACTTCGGCCTTCGCGCCGACATCGACGCCCCGCGTCGGCTCGTCGACGATCAACACCCGCGGGTTCGCTTTCAGCCAGCGTCCGAGCACGACCTTCTGCTGGTTGCCGCCGCTGAGGTGGGCCACGTCCTGTTCGATATCGCGGCACGCGATCCGCAATTGCCCGACTCGGTCCCGGGCCTCAGCCGCTTCGGCGCCGTCGCGGAAAAACCACCCGCCAAACGCGCCGAGCCGGGCCGCGCTCAGGTTGCGGCGCACGCTGAGGTCGGAGAAGAGCCCGGCCTCCTTGCGATCCTCGCTCAGATAGCCGAGGCCGTCCGCGATCGCTTCCGCCGGTGAGCGCGGCTCGATGCGTCGGCCGCCGAGCTCGATCTCACCGGCTTCGCGCGGGCGCAGCCCGAAAAGTGCGAGAGCGGTCTCGGTGCGGCCGGCGCCGGAGAGGCCGGCGAAGCCGACGATCTCGCCCGCCCGGACATGGAAGGTAATGTCGCGCAACGCCGGCTGGCCGGCATCCCGCAGGCCGCGCACGTCGAGCAGGACGGGGCCGCGCGAGTCGGCGCGGCCTTGGGCCGCCTCTTTCAGGTCGCGCCCCACCATCCGGCGGATCAGGTCGTCGGCATCGGTCTGACTCACCGGCAGCGTCGCCTGCCACCCGCCGTCCTTCAGCACGGTGACGCGATCGGCGAGGGCGAAGATTTCCTCGAGACGATGCGAGATGTAGATGATGCCCGTGCCCGCGGCGCGGAGCTGGCGGATGACCGCGAACAGCCGGCTGATTTCCGTCGCGGTCAGCGACGCGGTCGGCTCGTCGAAAATCACGATCTTCGCCTCCAGCGAGAGCGCTTTCGCAATTTCGACCATCTGCTGGCGCGCGGGCGAAAGCCCGGCGACGATCTCGACCGGAGCGATTTCCGGCGCCACGCGCGCGAGCACGGCGGCGGCGTCGGTGGCGAGGGCTCGCCGGTTGATGCATCCCCAACGGTCGACCGGCTGCCGGCCGGCGAAAATGTTCTCCGCCACCGTGAGCGGTTCGAAGAGACTGCGTTCCTGGAACACCATGCTCACGCCGGCCTGGCGGGCGGCGTGCGCGTTGGCAAACCCCCGGGCGGTCGTTCCGGCGAGGACGATCTCGCCTTGGTCGGGCCGAACCACGCCGGCGAGGATGTTCATCAACGTGCTCTTGCCGGCGCCGTTTTCGCCGCAGAGAGCGTGCACTTCACCGGCGTGGACGGAGAAATCCACGTCGTGGAGAACGGTGACGCCCGCGAACGCCTTCCGGATGCCGCGCATGGTCAGGAGCGGCGCCGACGAAGGGAAGGGAGCAACAGGCGCGCTCATCGTCGGGTGGCGTCACTCCCCGCCGAAGCGCACGACGGCGTCGTGGCGGGCGGAGTCGTAGGCGCCGAACACCAGTTCGAGCGTCTTGAGGTTGTCGTCTCCCGCCGTCTCCGCCGCGCTTTCGCCGCGCAAGGCGGCGAGCAGGTTGGCGTGGCAGGGAACGATGCTGGCGTGCACGACGGCGTAGGCGGGATCGGCCCAGGCATAGGCGGGCGGCGGATGAGCCGTGACCTCCGTGCCGCGCGCGGTCGTGAGTCGAAGGCGGTAGCCGGGGTCGAGCGCGAGCGATCCCGCCGTGCCTTCGACGAACGCGAGAGTCTGGGGAAAACACTCGCGTTCGAGCGGCGTCTTCGCGAACGCCATCTCGATCGTCACGCTCGTGCGCGCCGCGCCCATGCTGAGCAGCAGGGTCGCGACGTTTTCGCCGCGCACGGCGGGCGACAGGGTGCGGTGGGTCTGCGCATAAAGGGAGCGGGCCTCGCCGAAGCACGCGCGAGCCGTGTCGAGCAGGTGCGTGCCGAGGTCGGTGAGAATGTAGTTTTCGAGCTGCGCCAGCGCCGGCTGGTTGGCCCAGCAGTCGAAACCCGACGTCATGGTGAGCCGCGCGCGAAACGGTGTGCCGATGGCGCCCGCCGCGAGCCGCCGGCGCAACGCGACACTCGGCGCCTGCCAGCGCCAGTTCTCGTGGACGAGGAGTGGCGTGCCGGTGCGGGCGAAAGCCGCGACCAGCTCGCGCGCGTCGGCCAGTGAGGCCGCCAGCGGCTTCTGGCAGATGCACGGGATGCGGTGTCGGGCGCAGAGGAGCGAGAGCGGCAGGTGCCCGCCGACCTCGGTGACGTTGTCGACGAAATCGGGCCGCGCCTCGCGCAACAGCGCCCCGGCATCGTCGTAAACCGCCGGGATCCCGCATTCGCGCGCGAGCGCCTCCGCGCGGCCACGCGTGCGATTGTAGATGGCCACGCACTCCACGCCGGGCAGTTCGCGCCACGCGGCGAGTTGAAAGCGCGTCCAGAAGCCGGCACCGAAAAGGGCAAGACGCATGGAGTGTCTCAACTAGGCGGCGAGGGCGAAGGTCGCTTCGAGGCCCTTGATGAGCCCGACCATCGCGCGATTGCAGGGCGTGGGAATGTTCAACCGCACTCCGGCCTCCACGATCGCACCGCACATGACGTCGATCTCGGTGCGGCGCCGGTTCTCAACATCCTGAAACATGGATCCCTTGGTGCCCGGCGCGAGCTTCCGCAGCAAGCTCGTGATGGCCTCCCACCGCTCGTCGAAATCGAGGGCGATGTCCTGCGCCCGGGCCACGGCCACCACCTCGCGGAGCAAATCCTTCATCAGCTCGGACATTTCGGGGGAATCGAGCAACCGGTCGGCCGTGACGCGCACCGTGGAGGAGGTCGGAAGCGTGGCGACGTTGAGCGCGAGCTTGGACCAGATTTCCTTCAACACCTGTCCGCTCGGCTCCACGGCGATCCTCGCGGCGTTGAACGCCTGCACGATGGCGCACAGGCGCGGGCTGTCGGAGCCGTCGAGCTCTCCCATGAACGTCTTGCCCTGGCCCGCGTGCAGCACCAGCCCGGGCGCGAGGACGGTCGCGCTGTGGTAGCACACGCCGAGGACGACGCGTTCCCGCCCGATCAGCTCCGCGATCCGCGGACCGTTGCCCCAGCCATTCTGGAGCGAGAGGACGGTGGTATGCGCCCCGAGCAGGAGCCGCGCGCCCTGAACCGCGGCGACCGTATGGTAGCATTTGACGAAGACGACGACGAGATCGACGATGCCGACCCGGGCGGGGTCATCCGTGATCGCGAGGGGCACGATCCGTTGGGTGCCGGCGCGGTCCTGCACGATCAGGCCGCGGGAACGGATGGCGTCGATGGCAGGCCGGGCCACCTCGACGAGGGTGACGTCGTGGCCGGCTTCGTGGAGCAAAGCGCCGATCGCGCTGCCCATCGCGCCGGCGCCGAGAATGGCGATCTTCATGGTAGGGGAGAGGAGATGGATTCGTGCGCGGCCGGAGCCGGCGCGAGACGTTGCAGAGCATCGTGCAGGGCCGTGGCGCCGCCGACGTTGCCGGGAAAAACGACGTAGGGCAGGTGCGGGAATCGCGCCTCCGCGCCGAGTTCCCAGACGGGAACGCCCGGCAGGAGCGCGCCGCGCACGGTGGCGCGTTGCACGCCGAGACCGGCCGTGGCGACGTCGCTGGACGTGATGCCGCCCTTGGCGATGATCCAGCGCGGCGCGACGGTGATCCTTCGCACCACATCGACCAGGGCTGCGGAGACGCGGCCGGCAACGGCGAGACTTTCGGCCGCATCCCGACCGGTGACCAGGGTGCGGCTCGTGGAAAGCACGACGTTCCGTCCGGCCGCGACGCCGGTGTCGATGAGCGCTGCGAGCGCCGCGACCAGCGCCGGCCCGCGGGGAGACAACAGCTCGGGCACGGACGCTTCGAGGGCGATGACGTCGCCGACCCACAGGAGGTGCTGAAGCTGCCCGGTGGTCTTGGGCACGTGGGACCCCACGATCACAAGTCCGCCGCGCGCCGAAGTGCACTCGATGGCGGGCTGCCACAGGCCCCGCGGCTCAAGGCCGAGTCGCGTGGCGACGAAGTCGGCCGCGGTGCGAAACAGGTAGCGGCCGCCGGCGAGTTCCGCGCGCAGGGCGGCGAGGACAAAGCGCGCGAGATCGGACGGGTGGCAGGCGTTGACGACCGCCGTGGCGCCGCGCGGGAGGGCGCGCAGCCTGGCGGCGAGCGGATCGGCGTCTCCGTCGTCCCAATCCGGCGTCCGCAGCTCGGCGATGGAAAACGACGCAACCTCCTCGCGGCGGATGCGGCCGCCTGATTTTTCCTCCACCCATGTGCGCAGGTTCGACGCGCGAAAGCCGAAACTCGGATCGCGCGCGAACGGCGTCTCGGCGACGGGCGTGAATCGGTCGCCTTCGCCGACATAGTGCACGTCGTGCACGGTCATGCGCCGGCCGGCCTGGAAATAAGGCACCACCAGGGTCACGTCGTAAGGCCCGAGTTCCTCCGCGAGCACATCCGTCTCCAGCGGAAAATGGCCGCGCAGGGTGGAGTCGCCGCGACTAACGATCGTGAAGCTTTCGCGGGGCGCGGCCGTTGCCAGGTTCCGGGCGATGTCGCGGATGCGCGCGCCGGCCTCGGTCGGCGGCAGGCTGCGCGAGTTCGTCAGCACGAAGAATCCGTCGGGGCTTTCGGCGAACTCGCGCCGGAGCGTGTTGACCTCCCAGGTCGTCAATACCGGGACGTCATGCACGGTCTGCGTGCCGGTGGGATCGTCGTCCAGCACGACCAGCGTGCGCGGCGCGCGGGCGCGCAAAGCTGTGCGAACCGCCGCGCGCAGCGGGGCTTCCTCCAGCGGCGGTGGCAGGCCGGACATCATGGGCCGGTGACCTCCACGCGCACGCCCTGGGTGCCGGCGGCGTCGAGAAACAGCGCGCGTTTGCCCTTCGTGCCCTGATGGACGGAGGGCGCGACCGCCACGCCCTCCCGGGGCAGTTCGGCGTGCGCGCGGCCGACGTCGGAGACCCCGAGGCAGAAGTGGTGCAGGCCGGGTCCATGGCGCGCGAGCCATTCGGCCAGCGGATGTCCGGGCACCAGCGGCTCGACCAGTTGGAGCTGCGTATTGCCGAGGTCGAGATGCGTCAGGCGCACGGCGCCGCCTTGGACGACTTCGCTGAAGAGGACCGGAAAACCGAGCCGATCACGCCAGATGCGCAGGGCGGCCTCCGTGTCCGGCACGGCGATGGCGAGATGATCGAGGCCGTGGTGTTTCATTTCACGCGAGCATCAGCACCGCCTTGTGCAGCGCGGCCGGGTTGGCATCGAGTTGGGCGAAGGTGGACGCGCCTTCCCACATCGGGATCTGCGTCGCGACGCGCGGGTATCGGATGGAGCCGCTCGCGAGCAGGGCAAGGGCCTCGGGAAACGCGCCCACGGAATTTCGCGAGCCCAGGATGTTCACTTCCTTGCGCGTGAAGACGAAGCCATCGAGCGCGACCTTCTCCTTCGCGAGACCGACAATCACCACCCGGCCCCCCGGAGCCACGAGGTCCACCGCCGCTTCGATCGTCGCAGCGGTGCCGGCGGCCTCGATGACGACGTCGGCGCCGTCGCCATTCGTCCGACTAGCCACGTTGGCCGCAAGCCGGGCGTCGGCGGAAATCGTCTCCGCTCCGAGTTCCCGCGCAAACGCGAGCCGCGCCGCGTTGAGGTCCGAGACGATCACGCGCGCGCCGCGCGCCCGAGCCACCTCAAGGATGGCGAGACCGATCGGACCTGCCCCGAGAATCAGGCAGGTGTCGTCCGCGGCGACCTCGCCCCGGCGGCAGGCCTGGATGCCGATGGTGAGCGGCTCGGCGAACGAGGCGGTCAACGGATCGAGTCCGGCGGGCACGCGATGGACGTTGGCCGCAGGTGCGACGCACAGTTCGGCGAAGCCGCCCGGACGGTGCAGGCCGATGAGGCAGAAATTCACGCAGCAGTTCGGCTTGCCGTGCCGGCAGGAATAGCAGTGGCCGCAGCCGACCACCGGCTCGATGACCACCAAGTCGCCGCGCACCACGCGCGTCACGGCCGTGCCGGTTTCGACGACCGTTCCGCACACCTCGTGGCCGCCGATCAGCGGATACTTGGTGTATGGGTTGCGTCCGAGGTAGTGCTGCATGTCGCCGGCGCAGATGCCGGCGGCGATCGGACGCAGGAGGACATCCGTGGCGCCGCAGACGGGCTCGGGCCAGTCGCCCAGCCGCAATTGCCGGACGCCTTCGAGGATCAGGGCTTTCATGCGCGGCGGGTGGTCACGGTTTCAGTTCGAGCCACTCGCCGGGTCGGAGCACGACACTCGCGCCGATCTTTTCGCCGCGAGCCTGCACCTCGCGGTGCAGGCGCTGGAATTCCTGCAGGTCGGCATTCGTGTCGGGATCGATGTAGTGGCAGGGCAAAATGGTGGCGAGGTCGAGCCATTGCGCGGCGAGGATGCCTTCGCGCGGGCTGAGCTCGCTGGTCAGCATCTCGCCCGGCATGGGGAAGCGCGCGAGGATTTCCTGCGGGTTCGCGATGCCGATCGCGCCGATCGTCGGGCGGTAGAGCTCCGCCTGGAGCTTCATGTCGGTGAACAGCGCGGTGTCGCCGTAGTGATAGAAACGGTGGCCCGCGCCGAGCTCGATCACGAACGCCATGGGCACACCGCTAGCAAACGTGCCGTCGGGCATCCGGATTTGGGACCAATGATGGCACTCGACCGGCTGGACCTCGACTCCGGCGACACGGACGCGGATGCCCCAGGTCGTGGCGCGGATCTGGGTGGCGGGCACGCCGCGCGCGACGAGAAAGGCCTTCACTTCGCCGCCGCAGATGACGGGGCAGCCATGTCGCCGGGCGATCTTCTCGGTGTCACCCAGGTGATCGATCGCGGCGTGGGAGACGACGACGAGGTCGACTTTTTCGAGCTGGTCCGACTTCACCGGATTTCCCGGGCAGTCGTCGAGAAACGGATCGACCAAAATGCGCCGGCCGGTGCGGTCGATGAGTTCGTAGGCGGCGACGCCGAAGAAGCGGAGTTTGGGTTGGGGCATGGCGGACGGGGCGGCAGGACCGTCACGGTCACAAAGCGGACTTCGTCGGCGGCCGTTCGGTCAGGCCATCGTCGTCGGCCACCACGCGGTTGACGAGCTTTCCGATGCCGGAGATTTCCAATTCGCAAACGTCGCCCGGTTTCAGGAACACCTGCGGCCGTCGGAAATAGCCGATGCCGGCGGGAGTGCCGGTGCTCACGATGTCGCCGGGCTCGAACGTGAGGCCGAGACTGAACCACTCCAGCAGCCGCGGCAGCGGAAAACACCAATCCTCGTTGGTGCGATCCTGCATGATCCGGCCGTTGAGTTTGAGCGTCAGCCGCAGTGCGGCGGGATCCGGGATCTCGTCGGCGGTGACGAGGCACGGCCCCATCGGACAGAACGTGTCGAAGTTCTTCCCCATGTCCTCGTTCTTGTCTTTGAATTGCACCCAGCGGGCGGTGACATCGTGGAGGATGGTGTAGCCGAACACGAAATCCATGGCCTGGCCGCGCGTCAGACGCCGTCCCGCCTTGCCGATCACCACGGCCAGCTCGACTTCGTAGTCCACCTGAAAACGCGCTCCCGGCCAGCGGATCGGTTCCTCCGGGCCGATCACGGTGTTTGTCGTCTTCACAAAAAAACGCGGATCCTCCAGAAATGTGGCCGCGGGATTTTCCTCCACGTGGCTGCGGTAGTTGAGGCCGGAGCAAAGGATCTTCCCGGGCCGCGAGATCGGTGCGAGCAGCCGTATCCGGTCAAACTCGTGGGTGGCATCGCGGACGCGGGCGGGTTCCTGCGAGGCGAAGGCGAGGGCCGCGCGGGCGTCGTTCAAGGCCGCAACTCCGCCGCGAATCAGGTCGAGCATCGTCGGGGCCAGGCGCGCGTCCGCTCGCGCAAGCCTGGCGGCGTGGGCGGCGTTCAGGTCGACCAGACGACCGTTCACCTCCACGCCGAGGCGGGATTGGTCGTTCGCGACGAAGGAGTAGAGGCGCATGGACTGGACGGCGTTTTCCGACTGCCTCGGTCCTCCAAAGTGAACGAGGAGTGTCGGGGCGTCGGCACCATGATGCCCGTTTCCACTTCCGGCGGCTTTAGCTGGAATGCATCAAAGTTTCGCTCTCCGGACGGCCGCGTCCCTCAGCTCGGATCCTCTCGCCAGAGGGTCGGCGAGCGTCCGGCGACGCGGTGAAACGCCCGCGTGAACTCGTGCTGCCGCATGTAGCCGAGTTCGTCGGCGATCTGCTTGATGCTGAGGGGCGTCTCGACCAACAGATTCTTGGCCGTCTGGATGCGCGTCCGCAGCGCCATCTGGCTCGGGGAAACGCCGAACACCGCGGTGAATTCAGTGCGCAGGGAGTTGTAGTTGGGCGTTTCCTTGATCCGGCGCGCGAACTCCGCCGGGCGGCCCTGCGTGTCCTGGATCATCTGCCACAGTCGCAGGATCTCCGGCCGGCCGGTCGCCGGCGCGATCGAGGTGGCGAACTCCTGGCGCACCCAGCGGTGAACGTTGACCAGCAGGAGGTGCAGCCAGGCCGACTCGGCGACGGAGCAGATGGGATTGCGCTGCGAGTGCTCGACGGAGAGCCGCATGAAGAGCCACTTGAACGTCTCGACTTGCGGCAGGCTGAGCTGGCACGGCCGCAGCTTGGGATCGGCGCTGGCGAAGGCGGGCAAGGCGGCGGCCAGCTTGGGATCGAGATGAAAATGGACGACCCAGGTGCGCGGTTGCTGCCGTTCGTCGTTCCAAAAGGCGTGTTCCTCGCCCGGGCGGTAGTGGAAGAGTGTATTCGCCCCGATGGGGACCAGCCGGCCCGCGTGACCGCTGAGCGTGGAGCCGTCCGTGGTGAGACTGAGTTCATCGAACGGATGCGAATGCCACTGGCAGAAGTTGCGCGGCCGGGTGTGCACGCTCCGGAGCGAGATGGTGCGAAGCTTCGACCATTCGTCGGTGAAGTGGGGGGCGGTCAGCGGGCCGGGCGGGCTCTCGAACTGCGCTTCCTGGCGGTGAGACTTGGGGTGGGGGAGTTTCGACATGCGGCCGACAGGCGTGATGATTGCGCGGACGCGGGCGCTTTGGCGAGCGAGGAGCATCGCGGCGCAATCTTTCGGCACCGCGGCTACACCGTGGCGCCGGGAGGGAAGCCTGTTGGCTAACGAATCAGCTCGACGCGTCGCGCGGATCGGGCTGGCTCGCCTTCCTTCACGATGATTCCTGCGGTGGTCATTCCCGGCCAGGTGCTCCGTGCGGGTGCGCTGGAGGCCTTGTTCGACCCTGCGACCGGCTCGCTACGCTACCTCCACGCCGGCGCGCATGAGGTCCTGCGGGGCATCTCCGCGCCCGTGCGCGGCGCGGCATGGGAGACGGTGCCGCCACAAATCACTGACCTGGAAATCGCGCAGGGCGCGGATGGGTTTCAGGTGGGATTCGAGGCCCGCTGCCGGCAGGGTGAAATCGATTTTCGGTGGCGTGGCCGGATTACCGGCCGGGCGGAAGGCACGCTCGAGTTTTCCTTCGATGGCGAGGCGCTCCGTGATTTCGAGCGGAACCGCATCGGCTTTTGCGTCCTGCACGGCGCATCGCTGGCCGGACGGTCCTGTGCCGTCGAGCAGGTCGATGGTCGGAGTAGGGCAGGCAGGTTCCCCGCCTCGATCCAAGGCACGGCGCCTTTTGTCGACCTGCGGGCGATCTCGCACGAGGTCGCTCCCGGAGTGCGCGCCGAGGTCCGCATGGAAGGCGACGCCTTCGAGATGGAGGATCAGCGCAACTGGGGAGATGCCTCGTTCAAGACTTTCTGCACCCCGTTGCGCCTGCCGCGACCGGTGCGGGTGAATCGTGGCACGCGCGTGCGGCAGAAGATCACGGTGCGATTGCTGGGCCGGCCGGAAGCGCCGCCTCCGACGTTTTCGCCGCCGTGGCATGCGCCGCCGGAAGTGCGGCTGGAGATCGGCGCGCCGCTCGGCACCTCGTTACCACGGCTCGGCGTGGTCTGGACCGAGCCTGCCATCGTTCCGGAAACCCTCGCGGCCTTGCGCGCGTTGCCGTTGTCGCACCTGCGCGTCGATGTCAGACTCGGTGATCCCGGCGGCGCCGCGCCGTTCGCCCGCGCCGCGACCGCGGCAAAAACGCTGGGGCTCGAGCTGGAGGCCGCCCTCTTCATCGATCACGAGGTGCGCGCGATCGGCGAGCGCGTGCGCCGCCTGCTCGCCGCCGCGGCGCCATGCGTTCCTCTCGCGCGTTGGTTGCTGTTGCCGGAGGCAGGCGAAGCGGTGCGGCCGGGCGCAGTCGAAGCTCTGCGGACGGCGCTCGCCGGCACGCCGCACGGTGCCGCGATTGGCGCAGGTGCGACGGACAACTTTACCGAACTCAACCGGCATGCGGACGTGGCGCAGTGCGCCGATTTTCCGGTTTACGCCACCAATCCCCAGGTGCACGCCTCTGATGAGGCCTCGTTGGTCGAGACCCTGGCCATGCACGAGACCATGGCGATCGAGGCGGGCCGTCTCGCCGGCCAGGCGCCGGTCGTGTCGCCCATCACCCTGACCCGTCGCTGGCGGCAGGGCGAACCCGGGGCGCCGACGGGCGTTGCGCCCAATCTCCTGCCGTTCCAGGAGGATGGGCGCCAGGCGTCCGCCTTCTGCGCCGCCTGGACGCTCGGCAGCCTTGCCGCCCACGCTCGCAGCGGCGCGACGGCCTGCACTTATTTTGAGACGTCCGGCGCCAACGGCCTGCTCACGTCCAACGGAGCGCCTCATCCGGTGCACGCCATGTTGGCCGGCCTTTGCGCGTGGCGCGACGCGACGCCGTTCGCCGTCGCGTCGTCTCATCGTTGGAGCGTCGACGGACTCGCCCTTCATGCGGGGCCGCGGCGGGTCGTGGCGCTGGGCAATTTCCGTGCGGTGCCGCAACGCGTGCGGGTGACCGGAGCATGGGGCGAGCGTGTCCTGAACCTGGCGGCCCACGCCACCGCGGTCGTGGGATGGGACTGAACGCGGCGGCGAAAGCGCACCGATCAAGAAGACGCGCCCGCCCCGGGGTTCAGCGCTCTCGATCAATCGTGCGGCGCGATCAATGGCGCGCCTGCAACGCGTCCAGTTTTTTCTCCGTCTCCCGAATCCGCTGCTCGAGCCGCTCACTCGCGCCCGGATATCGCCAAGGCGCGGGTGTGGTGCGCAGGGCCGCGCGATTCTCCTGCATTTCAGCGGGCACGAACTGACCGCGCAGTTCCGCCAGGTGTTTCTTCGTCACTGCGACATGCTCTGCCAGCTTCGCGGGGTTGTGAAATCCGCCGCCGTTCACGGTGACATAGACCGGCGTCGTATGCGCCATCTGCGAGGGGCCGGCATCGACGCGGGCCGCGATCCAGATCCCGTGCTCCACCGGCAATTCCATTTCCGCTGAAAGCTGGCCAGCGGTCTGGCCGCCGGGGCCGGGTGTGCTTTCGCGCAGGACGTTTCCGTGCCCGATGATCTGCAGCCGCTGGAGCGGCACCTGTTCCGGATGCCCCTGCGCTTTCGCCACGATCCGCAGCCGCGCGCCCGGCTTCACGTCCAGGGTCGAACCCGGCTTGAGGCCATCGACCTCGAACTCCAGCATCGGCCCGGTGGTGACGAACGTATGCCCCGCCTTCACGCCGCCGAGCCAGCTCTCGTAATTCAGTTCGCCGCCGACGTAGGTGTAGAACCGTGCGTCGCCGATCTGCGGGCCGACCTGTTCCTCGCCCGCGCGCCGGCCGCGGCCGCACCAGGGAAAGTCGGAGCCGCCCAGCGCGGTCAGCCGGCAGCCCAGATCGAGGAAGCGATAGTAATTCTCCACGGCGAGCGGGCCGGGCGGCACGCAGAACTGCATCACCTCGAGGAAATCGATCTTCCCGCCGAGGGCATCAAGCGCCAGGCCGCGATAGCCGTGAAACGACACGGCTTGGTGCGCGTAGCCGGACACCCCATTCAACGCATGCACCCGATCGAAGGACTTGTCGTAGGCATAGTAGTCATCCGGGAACCGCACAAACTGGTTCGCCCCGAGTGAAATCGTGTGACCCAGCTCGTGCGTGCGCGGCTCCTCCTGGCCCGACGTCAGCAGGTGCCGGCCATCCTGGAACACGCCCGGCCGGCCCCAGGCGTATTGGGAAAAGTAGGTCGTCCAGAAATCCCCCATTTGCAGCAGGACGCCGACATGGATGTCCTCCGCGGCGATCCAGCCGAGGATCAGCGGATTCTCCCGCGGTGAGCGCCGCAGGTGGATGTGATCGTCGGCCGAATACCAGCCGCGCGCCGGCTGGTCCGCCCAGCGCTGCATTTCGTAGCGGCGGGTCAGCCGATCGCCCGGTTTGACGTCCAGGGCCTCGACGAGGCGCACGTATTCGTAGCCTTTCGTGAGCGTGACGGTGAAGCGTCCCGCCGGCAGGGGCAGATCGAAGGCGCCGCCGACATAGAACGCGCCGTTGACCTGAAATCCGTAGCCCTGGGCGGAATCGTTTTCTCCATACATCACGGCGATCGCCTCCTTGGGCAGGCCCGGCACCGTGCCGGGAACGGCCAGGCGCGCTTCGGTGGCGGCCGGGGCGTTTCGCGTGATGGCAAGCCCCGGCGGACCCAGCGGCCGGCCCCGTTCGTCGGTGATTCTCACCCGCACCGGTGTTGGCTGGCCGGTGGCCGCATCGACGATGGTCACCGTCAGCCGGGCGTCGGCCCGGAGCGGCGCCGGCGCCGCCGTCGCCGCGCTGCCGGACGATGCGCGGCTTTCCTGCACCGGCGGGACGGCCTGCGCGAAGACGTGGTTCGGATGGGCTGAAAGCGGCACGCCCGCGAGAATCGCCCCGAGGGTGAAAAATCCGGTGAGGCCGGGGAGCGTTGGCCCCTTGAGTCGGGTCGTGTTCATGGCAGCGAGCGTCTGGGTTTCGCCGGATCGCGGTGCGACGGTGCGTGGCGCGCCATCAGAGGTGGACACCGCGTGAGGCCAAAACTGTTACGGCATTCTTCGACCCCCGCGAAGGATTTCGTCAAGTCCTCATCTCCACCACGCGCGCGGGGCGGGCAATCGCACGGGGAGGCCCGATCGGCCTCCTGCTCGGCGGCGAAACAAAAGCGCACCGCGGCAACATCGCCGCGCTGGACTGCGGCCGGACGCGGGCCGACGCTTTGCCATCCCCACCCGTGAGTCGCGCCACTTGTGATCACGACCCAAGCATCGTGCAGACCCCATTCCCCTTTCCCTCCCGGATCAGAAGAGCGGCGCGTCTGTCGTCCGCCGCACGGAAACTTTCTCCTCCACGTTTTGCCGCCCCGTGACCGGGCGCAAAAAAAGTGAACCCCGAAAATAGACACCCCCCGGAACCCATGAAAACAAACCGAATGCTCATCCGGATTTTCGCCGCGCTCGCCGCGGTCACGTCCGTGTTCGCTCAGTCTGTCAGCCGGCCGGCGTCCCCGGCCCCGGCCAAGGAAGACTCGATCATCCGCCTCAGCCCGTTCGAAGTCACCAGCAACAACGACGTGGGCTATCAGGCCGTCGACACCATGGCTGGCAGTCGCCTGAACACGTCCCTGAAGGACGTCGCGGCGTCGATCTCGGTGTTCACGGAGGAGTTCATCAAGGACATCAACGCCACCGATCTGAAGGAGGTGCTGGCCTTCGGAAACAACTTCCAGCCCGACTTGGACGACGCGGGCAGTTTTGGCGACGCGTCGTCGGGCAATTCCGTCATGGGCACCGCCGTCGGCTCCAACCGCGTGCGCGGCCTGCCGGTCGACATCGCCCGCAATTATTTCAAATGGTTCAACGCGACCGACACCTACAATGTCGGGCGCGTCGAGGACGCCCGCGGGCCGAATTCCGTCCTGTTCGGCATCGGCAACGCCGGCGGCATCATCAATGTCGCCACCAAGCAGGCGATGTTGAAGCGCAACACGCGCGAGCTCGCGCTCTCGGGCGGGAGCTACGGCTCGTGGCGGGCGACCCTCGACGCGAACCAGCCGCTCGGGGACAAGGCCGCCGTCCGCTTCAATGCCGTGGTCAACAACACCCGTTACTTCCAGCCCTACCGGTATTCCGAAAGCCGCCGGGCGCACCTCGCGGCCAAATACGAAGTCACATCCTGGCTGACGACACGGTTCGAATACGAGAAGGGCGAAGTGGAGGCCAATTCCGGCCGTTTGACCGGCATCTTCGATTCCATGAGCAGGTGGCATAACGCCGGCCGGCCACTCTTCTCCTCGACCGCCCCCAACACCGCCTTCGCGGGATTGGGCTCGCGCCTCACGTCGGGCAACCTCTCCACCCTGCGCTATGTCTCCAATTCCAATCAACTGATCCACATGGGGGGCCAGATCGCCACCGTTGGTGTCGGCGGCATCGGTGTCGGCTACCCGCTCATGGACCGCAAGCTGATCTCCTTTTCAGTGAACAGCGGTGGTCCCGGACAGGTCCGCACCAACCCCTACAGCAGTCTGTCCGGTATCGTCACCGCCCAGTTGGGCCGGAAGACGTTCGTCGAGATCGGGGTCAATCGTCAGGACCGGCGCTTCACGAGCATGGATCCGGTCTTTTCGCACCAGCTCTATGCCGACCCCAACACGACCCTGCCGGGGACCTTGGGCGTCAATCCCTACGCGGGGCGGCTGTATATGGAGACTTACTGGCGGAAGTGGGATTCCGCCAGTCGCACCGATTCCGCGCGGTTGTCGATTTCCCACGAGGTCGATGCCGGCAAGTGGGGCCGGTATCGCGGCGGGGTTTTCGGTGAATTTGAAAAACAAGATCCCGGCTCCTGGCCGTCCTGGGAGTCCTTCGATGGCCGGCCCTTCAACAATAGTCCTGAGAACAACTTTGTTTACCGCCGCACCTACGTGACCGAAGGCGCCTGGGGCAGCTATTATGTCAACAGTCCCAGCGAGACCGGCCTGCTCAGGAATGTGACCGATCCGATTTCGGGCCGGACGTTCAGCTCCTCCTGGGTCGTCTATAATCAGGAAGGCTTCGACCCGACCAAAGGGTCGAATGCGATGGGCATGCTGCAGGGGTATTGGTTCAACGGCCGGCTCGTCGCCGGCACCGGCTACCGCAAGGACCGGTTCGACGTGGAGGACCATGCGCAAGAGCGGGACCCGGTGACCAACGTCCTGCGATCGTCTGCGACCACCGTCGTCCGCTCGATCTCCCAGCCCCAGACGCGCACCTTCAGCGCCGTATGGCATGCGCTGCCGAACGTCTCGTTCAAATACAACCAGGCGAACAACAGCAGCACGATCAATTCCGGCGTCCGGATCTACGGGTCGGTCGCGGGCAAGCCCGTCTCCGGCCCGGCGTCGAAAGGCACCGGGAAGGACTACGGGGTGACGCTCAGCCTGTTGCAGGGAAAACTCCATGCGAGCCTCGTGCGCTATTCCACGTCCTCGATCGGGGAACTGTTCAGCGGCGCCGGCACGCACAACACGGCGCAGGATCGGATTCTCGTTGCGCTGTTGAACAATAACCAGATCACGCGGGCCGAATTAGACGCTCGATATACCACCGCCACCGGGACATCCCGGGACAAGAGTGCGGACGGCTACGAGGCCTCGCTGACGGCCAGTCCCGGCAACTGGCGGTTGAGCGCGAACTTTTCCTACACCGATGGGGTTTACTCGACCATCATCCCCGACGTCGTCACCTGGTGGGCGGAGCAAAAGGCGTTTTATTTGAAGTATCCCCAGGACATCCAGACCGGCGTCGGCGCCGAGACGATCGGGACGACCATCGCGGCGGAAGACGACAACATCGCCGAAGTTCGTTCCGGCGAAGGGATCGGGCTCGTCGGAAACTCCAAATACAAGGCGAATTTCTTCGCGCGCTATTCGTTCAAGCAGGGCTTCCTGAAAGGCGCGTTTGTCGGCGGCGGCTACACCTATGCAGGAAAGATGCTGGTGGGGCAGACCCTCGTTACGAAGGAGCTGCAATACGCCCCGCCGGTCGGCCAGGCCTCGTTGCTCCTGGGCTACGAGCGGCGTGTGACCGACCGGATGCGGCTGAGCACGCAGCTGAACGTCTCGAATCTCTTCGACGAGACGGACCCGCGGATCATCCGCTACAACAACAACGCCGCGCTCGGCCCGTTCTCCCTGGTCAAGCGGATCGCCGTGCGCGACCCGCGCGTCTGGACCCTGTCGTCCCGTCTTTCGTTCTGATCGCCGCTCGGGCAGTGGACCGCGGCAATCGCTCGGTCCACTGCTTCGCCGCCACTCCGCCGTCGCTTTCCAAGATCGAAGCCCGCCAACCATGTCACCGTTCACCCTGCACAGAATCCGACGCCGACAATTCCTGCGGACTGCCAGCGGTCTCGCCGCCGGCGTGTTGAGTGCGAGATTTGCCGGGGCAGACGAAACGCCCAGGAACACAAACCCGCGGGCAATCTCCGGCGATCCCGTCGAGCCGGACTGGCGCGAACGCCTGACCATCACCGTCGGTCCCGGGCAGTCCGATTTCGCCGGCACCACCGATCGAGTGATTCAGGCTGCGGTCGATTACGTGGCGCGGCTGGGCGGCGGCACCGTGCGAATCCTGCCGGGCATCTACCGCCTGCGCAATTCGGTCTTCCTGCAATCGCGCGTCCGGCTGCAGGGGAGCGGGGCGGATTCGGTGCTCATCAAGGAACCGTCCGTCGCCACCAAACTGACCGTCGATGGCGATCACTGGGATCAGGAGGTCACGCTGGCCGACCCCGGCGGCTTCCAGGTTGGCGATGGCGTCCGGCTGGTCGCCAAGGATCCCTTCGGCCGGGGCACCAGCATCATTCAACGGACGCTGGTGGCCGCCTCCGGCCACCGTTTCAAACTGGATCGCCGCCTGGAGGAGCGGTTTCACCTCGCGGGAGATCCCGCCATCGCCACCAACTTCGCCCTTCTGCAGGGCACACACGTCGCGGATGTCGTCGTCGAGAACCTCACCATCGACGGCAACAAGACGCGCAACGCAATGGTCGATCGCGGCAAGTTCGACGACGGCAGCATCCGGCTGGACGGCTGCAACCGCATCACCGTGCGTGAGGTGACCGTGCGCAATTTCTACTGCGACGGCATCGTCTGGGGCATCTCGCACGATGTGCGCGTGGAGCAGTGCGTCCTGCACGACGGCGCCCGGTTCGGCCTGCACCCGGGCTCCGGTTCGCAACGCTCGATCCTGCGGGGGAACCGGGTCCAGCGCAGCCGCCAGGGGGTCTATTTCTGCTGGGGCGCCCAGCATGGGCTCATCGAGCAAAACGCGATCGAAGACTGCTCCTACGGGATGACGATCGGGCACCGCGACTCGGACAATCTCATTCGCGACAACGATGTCCGGCGGAGTGGCGTGGCCGGCATTCATTTTCGTCCCGTTGCCAGTGACAGCAAAGCCTTCGCCCCGCACCGGAATCGCATCGAGCAAAACCGCATCAGCGACAGCGGTCCGGAGAACGGCGTGGCCATCGACATCACGGCAGGCGTCGAGGCGGTCACGATCTCGGGCAACGAGTTGCGCGAGACGCGAAGGCCGCTCGCCCGGGTCGGCATCCGCATCGGGGCCGACACCCGCGACATTCGTTGCCGCGACAACCGGATCGAGGGGTTTGCCGCCGAGGTATCGGACCTGCGCAAAGAGTGAAGCACCGCAGCCACGAGATGTTGTTTTCTTCACGGCTCGATGCCGGCCGTCGGCGCCGCAACGGGTGCGGTGAGGCGGCTGGCCGCCGGTTCTCCGCCGCGGAAAGCCTCCAGATTACCACGCCGTAACCATGCAGTCGAAATCCACGAACCGAAGGAGCCGCCGGGGTCACGAGGCCGTGGTGCGACCATCACGTGATCGCAGCGTCCTCACTGCCTGCCCCGAGCTGGCCAAAGGGTCGGCTGCTCCGGCCGACGGCATGGTTGGCTAGGTTCAAGCGCACCTTGGAGCACCTATGAAATCTCAAACGACGACGGCCCAAGCGAGCCAGCTACAACCCAGGGACACCCGGCGAAGGTTTCTCACGTCAACGGGCACGGCCGTCGCCGGCCTTTTGCTCGCGGATCAATCCGCCACGGGCGCCGATCAAGGACCTCCGGCCGCAAAGGAAACGCTGGCCGTGCACGGCGGATCCAAGGCCGTCACGCACCCGCACGGTCACGCCACGCGCTGGCCGCTCTACGGGGAGGACGAGGAGCGGGAAATCCTGAAACTGCTCCGCGAGCCCGGCTACGGCCCGATCGATCAGCTGGAGGCCGACTGGAAGAAACACTTTCAGGTGCCCCATGCCCGCGCGTATTGCAGCGGCACGAGCGCGCTGACGACGATGTTCTTCGCGCTGGACCTCCCGCCGGGCAGCGAGGTCATGGTGCCGAGCTACACGTTTTTCGCCAGCATCGTGCCGATGCGCATGTTCGGGCTCGTGCCGGTGTTCGTCGACATCAACCCGCGCACGTTGAATTTCGATCTCGAGGACGCCAAGCGCCGGCTCACAAAAAACACGAGCGCGTTGCTGCCGGTGCACTGGATTGGTCTCCCGTGTGAGATGGACCGCATCGGTGAATTTGCCAGGGAGAAGGGACTGATCGTGCTGGAGGACGCCTGCCAGGCGCACGGTGCCTCGCTCCAGGGCAAGCCCGTGGGCTCGTGGGGCCGCATGGGCGCGTTCAGCTTTCAGAACACGAAGCCGCTGCCCGCGATCGAGGGCGGCATGGGCGTGTATCAGGAACGCGCGGATTTCGAGCGCGGCTCGACGCTGGGGCACTACGACAAGCCGCGGGGGTTCCCCGCCGACAGTCCGTATCGGAAATACTACGGGACCGGCCTCGGCCTGAAATTCCGCATGCATCCGATGGCCGCCCTCCTCGCCCGTTGCCAGTTGCGCGGCCTCGATGAACGCAACGCCAGGGCGGCGGCGCAAATCCGCCGGCTCAACGACCGCATTCTGCACTTGCCAGGGCTTTACGAGCAAGCCGCCCGGCCGGACATGAAGCGCATCTATTATGCCTGGAACATGCTCTTCCTCGACGAAGCGCGGGCCGGCATGTCGCGGGACGCGTGCGTGAAGGCCCTGCAGGCCGAGGGCGTCCGCGCCGGCGGCAACGGCTACCCGCTGCAACACAAGCTGGCGCTGTATGCCGAGGCGAAGTGGTGGCACCACGCGCCGACGATCCCGGAGTTGCCCGGCTCGGAGCAGGCCAACCGCACCTCGATCTCGTTGCCCGTGTTCACCAGCGAGCAGCCGGAGCTCGTCGAGCAATACGTGAAGGCGTTCGAGAAAGTCTGGGCGCACCGCGCGAAATTGGGGAAAACCTGAAGGCAGGAAGCCGGCTTCGATCCACCTCACCATGCGAACTCCGTCTCACCGTGCGCCCGCGGTCCTCGCCCTTGCCGCGATTGCGTCCGTTGCCTTGGCGGCTCAACCGCGGCCGATTTCGATTCAAGTCCCTGCGGGGTTCGAGGTCGTTCCCGTGGCGCTGCCGCCGCTCGTCACCTTTCCCATGCTCGGCACCTTCGACGAGCGCGGCCGGCTCTTCGTGGCGGAAAACGCCGGCGTGAATCTCGACGAAAAGGAGCTGCTGGCGCAGCTCCCCAGCCGGATCACGCTGCTGGAGGACACCGACGGCGACGGGATCTTCGATCGCTCCACGGTGTTCGCCGACCAGCTCGCCTATCCGATGGGCGCGGCCTGGCACGAGGGGGCCCTGTATGTCGCCTCGATCCCCGGGATTTGGCGGCTGGAGGATCGCGACGGCGATGGCCGGGCGGAAACGCGGACGCTCATCGCGACCGGCTTCCGGGCAAATGGAAACGCCGCCGATATTCACGGGCCGTTCATCCATCCCAACGGCCGGCTCTACTGGACCAACGGAGCCCGGGGCCACGAGGTCTATCAGAACGCCGGCGGCGCGCTCGTGTCGAAGGGCATGGGCGCGCGGATCTGGTCGTGCCGTCCCGACGGCAGTGACATCCAGGTGCATGCCGGCGGCGGGATGGACAACCCGGTGGAGGTGGCCTTCAACCAGGAGGGCGAGATGTTCGGCACGGCGAACATCGTCCTCAGCGGGCCGCGCAACGATGCGATCCTGCACTGGGTCCACGGCGGCGTGTATCCGCGCACCGATCGCCTGCCCATCCTCGCCGAGTTCACGCGCACCGGCGAACTGCTGCCGACGGTCGCGTTCCTCGGGCACGTCGCGCCCGCCGGTCTTGCCCTCCCGCGCACCGCGTCCTGGGGCGACGAGTATCGCGACAATCTCTTCCACGCCGAATTCAACACGCGCCGCATCATGCGCGTGCCGCTCCAGCGCACGGGCTCCACCTATCGTGGCGCCGCGCAGGAGTTCGCCAAGACCGTCGCGGACGGCGCCCACTTCACCGACGTCTTCGAGGACGCCGACGGCAGCCTTCTCGTGATCGACACGGGCGCGTGGTATCGCCGCGGCTGTCCGACCTCGGTCCTGTCGCGCACGGAGATCACGGGCGGCATCTACCGCATCCGCCGCAGCGGCGCGCGACCGCCCGCCGATCCGCGGGGAAACGCCATCGCGTGGCAGGCGAACTCGCCCGAGTCGCTCGCCGCGCTGCTCGGCGACCCGCGGATGGTCGTGCGCGACCGCGCGCTCGCCGGGCTGGCGCGGCGTGGCGACGCCGCGGTGCCCGCGCTCGCCCGCGCGCTCGAGCGGGGCGACTACCTCACCCGCAGCAACGCCGTGTGGTCGCTCACCCGCATCGGCTCGCCCGCTGCGCAGTCCGCCGCGTGCCGCGCGCTGCGGGATTCCGACGCGCGCATCCGTGTGGCCGCGTGCCAGAGCGTGTTCATCACCACCGATCGTGACGCCGCCGAACCGCTGCTCGCCCTCTTGGGCGACGAGGCGCCGGCTGTGCAACGCGAGGCGGCGCGCGCGCTCGGCCGCCTACGGAGTCCTAAGGCCGTCCCGGCCCTGGCCGCCGCCGCGGCGACCCCGCGCGATCCGATCCTCACCCACGCCTTGACCTACGCGCTCGTCGAGATCGACGCGCCGGACGAAACCCAGGCACTGCTCAGCCGGCGCGAGCCGTTGGTGCGCCGGGCCGCGCTGATCGCGTTGGATGCCAGCAAGGGCGGGAAACTCGGGGCCGCGCCCGTGTTCGCCGCGCTGCGCGATCCGGAGCCGGCGCTGCGCTCGGCGGCGCTGCAAATCGCCGTCTGCCACCCGGAGTGGGGCGGCGCCGCGGCGGAGTTTCTCGCCGTCGTGGCCGGCGGGCCGCCGGAGCCCGCCACGAAGGAGATCGTCGCCCGGCTGGTCGCCGCGTATCTGCCCGCCCCGGAAGTGCGCGATTGGCTGCGTTCGTCGTCCGGGACCGCGATTGATCGGGTGGTGCTGCTCGACGCGATTGCAGGTGCGACCGAAGCTTGGGACGAGAGCTGGCGCGAACTGCTCGTGTCGTCGCTGCGTTCGTCCGATGCGCGATGCGCGCAGGCGGCGCTGCGCGCTATTGCCGCGCACCGCCAGCGCGGGTTCACGTCGGCGCTGCAGGACGTCGGCCGCGACGCCGGCCGGCCGGCCGCGCTGCGGATGACGGCGTTGCGACTCGCCGCCGGGGCCGACTCCGAGATGGAGGCCGCTTCGTTTGACCTGCTGCTCGATCCGTTTGTGCGCGGGGGGACGGCCGACGCGCGACTCCAGAGCGCCACGGTGCTGGCGGGCGCAAAACTCAGCCGCGCCCAATTGCTGAAGCTGATCGACGTGATGCCGGCGGCCGGCCCGGTCGAACTGCAGCAACTGCTTGGCGCGTTTCAGCGCGGACCGGCCGATGCGGAGCTGGGCGCCCGTCTGCTCGGACAGCTCGAGCGTTCGCCTGGCCGCTGGGGCGTGACGCAGCAGAGCTTGAACGCGATTTTCCTCCGATTCCCTCCGCCCGCACACGAGAACGCCGCGCGCATGATCGCCGAGATCACGGGTCAAAACAACGCCAAGGACAGCCGCGTGACGGAACTCGAAAACCTGACCGCTGACGGCGATCCGGCGCGGGGCCGCGCCGCGTTTCTCTCCGGTGCGGGCGCGTGCCTGACCTGCCATCGCGTTGGCGACACGGGCGGCGTGCTGGGGCCGGATCTTACCCACATCGGCCGGAGCCGAACCTCCCGCGATCTGCTCGAAGCCATCAGCTTTCCGAGCGCCATCATCGCGCGTGGCTACGAGGCGTTTCAGGTCAATACGCGGGACGGCAGTTCCCTGACCGGCACGATTCCGCGGGAGACGGCCGACAGCATCGTCGTCTTGACCGCCGACGGTCGGGAGAATGCCGTGCCGCGTTCCGCCATCGCGAAACTGGAGCCGGTCGCCATGTCGCTCATGCCGGCCGGTCTCGATCGCGCGGTGGAGCCGAAAGTCCTTGCCGACCTCGTGGCGTTCCTCCGCAGCCTCCAATGAACCTGGCCGTCACCTCGCGCTGAACCCCTGCCATGAGACGCCGCACGTTCCTCCAACTCCTCGCCGCGACCGCGGTCGCCGCCCGGGCGCAAACGCCGGGGCCGCGCGCCGGCTGGCCGAAGCGCCGCGCGCAGATCCTCGCCGCGGCGCAGGAGATCATGGGGCCGTTGCCAGGCGACGAGAAACGCTGCGCCCTCGATGTGCGGATGGGCGAGGAAGTGGACTGCGGCAGCCACGTGCGCCGGCTCATTACGTATGCCAGCGAGCCCGGCTCGCGCACGCCCGCCTACCTGCTCCTCCCGAAATCCGCACTCGCCGGGAAGCCCGCGCCGGCCGCGCTGTGCCTGCACGGCACGAACAACACGGTCGGCCACGGCTCGGTGATCCAGGGCATTGGGACCACGCCGAACCGGCAGTATGCGAGCGAGCTGGCGGAGCGCGGCTTCGTGACGATCGCGCCGAACTACCCGCGCCTCGCGAAGTATCAGCCGGACATCTTCCAACTCGGCTACGCCGGCGGCACGATGAAGGCGATCTGGGACAACGTCCGTGCGCTCGATCTGCTCGATTCGCTGCCGGAGACGAAGCACGGCGCCTACGGCGCGATCGGGCATTCGCTGGGCGGGCACAATGCGATCTACACCGCGGTCTTCGAGCCGCGCATCAAGGCGGTCGTGACGAGCTGCGGGTTCGATTCGTTTCGCGACTACTTCGGCGGCGACCCGAAATACTGGGAGCGCGGCAAGGGCTGGTGTCAGGATCTCTACATGCCGCGGCTGGCGCAGTATCGCGGGCGCCTCGAGGAGATTCCGTTTGATTTCAACGACCTGCTCGCCGCGTCCGCCCCGCGCCCGATCTTTGTGAACGCACCGCTGAAAGACTCCAACTTCCGGTGGCAAAGCGTCGATCGCCTGGTCGCGGCGGCGCGCGAGGTCTATGCGCTGCTCGGTGCGCCGGACGGGATCACCGTCGAGCATCCGGACGGCCCGCACGATTTTCCCCCGGAGGTGCGCCGGCGCGCCTACGCGTTCCTTGAAAAGGTGCTGACATGATGACGACAAAACCGATTCGCCGCGCCGCGCTGTTTTTTCTGGGCTCGTGGCTGGGTGCGAGCGCGGTCGCCGCGAACTTCACCGATGCCGGCGCGACCGCCGCCAAGTTCGGCGTCCACGAAATCGCGCTCAGGGGCGACGGCGCGGTGGCGAATCCGTTCGACACCATCGCGATCGTGACCTTCACGCCACCGTCGGGCGCGGCCAACGCGAATACCGTGTCGGCGTTCTTCGACGGCGCGAACACGTGGCGCGCGCGCGTCTACGTGAGCGAGCCCGGCGAGTGGCGCTGGTCGTCGCAGTGCGCGACGGACCGCGCGCTGGCGGATCAGCGCGGTGTGTTTCGCGCCGCCGACTCGAAGCTGCGCGGGCGGCTGCTCATCCATCCGAAAAATCCGCGCCAATGGATGACCGAGGACGGGCGCTGGTTCCTGAACCTGAATGACACCGCCTACCTCCTCCTCGCCACGCGCGACAATCTGGGCGGCGAGATCACCTTCCGGGATTTTCAGGATTACGTGGGCGACGCGGTCGCCCACGGCATCACGTCGTTTCGCAGCTGGCTCGCGAAGGCCCCGCCGCTCTCGCCCCCGTCGGTCGCGGATGGCATCGAGGGCTGGTCCGGCCTTTTCGAGGAATCGCGCGATCGCGTGCGCCTCGATCTATTGCAGGAGTCGGATCGCCGCCTGCGCTGGCTGCTCGATCACCATCCGGACGCGGCGGTGCAGCTGATCCTTTTTCCGCTGGAGCGCTACCGCACCGACACGCGCTTCTGGGCGACGCTCACGTCGGCGCAAAAGGAGCGGCTGCTGCGCCACTTCGTCGCGCGTTTCGCCGCCTTCCCTCAGATCATGTGGCTTGCCTTCAACGATGCGCACTACGCGCCTGTCGCGGTGCCGGGCGGCGCGCCGGAAATCCCGGGCGGCGGCAATGCGCTGCAGTTCCCGCAGAACATCGCTGCGTCGCGCGAGACCGGGGAGTTCTTCCGCCAGCACGCGCCGTGGCTTCAGCCTTTCTCCACCGGCCCCGCGCGCACCGTCCCGTTTCATTTCGAAAACGAAGCGTGGGCGACCTACGTGCACCTCGAGAACAACTACGACCTCGGGGCGGCGGCGCTCGCGCCGTATCGCGCGGCGGCCAAGCCGGTCTTCCTGGGCGAGGACCGCTACGAGCAGGACCACCCGCTCGATCGGGATCCGGAGGACATGCGGTATTTCCAGCGGCGGCTTTTCTGGAGCTGGCTGCTCTCGGACGGCTCGGCCAACTACGGCGGCCGCTGGTGGGTCCTGCATCCCTACAGCCAGACGGGCACGCGCCCGGCGCCGGCGCCGTGGCGCAATCGCCCGCCTTACACCCACACGCGACCGCTCGTGGGCCTCGATTCGGTGCGCGTGATCCGCGACTATTTTTCCGCGCGCCGGGTCGAGCTGTCGGATTTCGAGGTGGCGCCGGCGCTGGTGCGCGACGCCGACGGCCGGGTCGCCGCCGATGCCCCCAAGCTCATGCGGCGCGGCGCCGACGAGTTCCTCATCTACCATCCGAACAGCGTCTCCGCGGGCAAATCCGTGCGCGCCGATGCGACGTGCACCGCGCGACTCTGGCTCGATTTGAGCGCGGCCGCCGGACGATTCGCGGTCGAGTGGTTCCGGCCCCATGACGGCGCGAGCGCCCGCGGCGCAGCCATCCAGGGCGGTGGACGCATCGAACTGACGGCACCGTGGACGGGCCACGATGCCGTCGTCCGGCTCGTTCGCGCCGGGGGGCCGGCGGGAGGAGCTGCACTAAGATGAGCGCACCCACGCCAACCTCACCCAGATTGTTCGGCGCGTGGAGGGCAGCCGTTCCGGTCCTGGTTTTCCACGCGTTTTGCTTCCTCGTGATCGCCGCGTCCGCCGCAGCCGCCGCGGCTCCACCGGGTGGCGCCGGATCGCCCGGCCCTTGGAAGGCCGGGTTTGCGCAAGCCGACATCACGCCCAAGCCCGGCATGCCCGTCATGCCGGCGGGATTTGGCGGGTCGCGGATCATGGAGGGATCGGAGTCGCCGCTGCTGGCGCAGGCGCTCGCCCTCGAGGATGCGGACGGCAAGCGCGCGATCCTGTTCACCGCGGACCTGCTCGGCTTCGGCCGCATCACGATCGACGCCGTGCGCCACAAGATCGCGAAGGCGCACGGCATCCCCGGGGAAAACGTGTGCTTCTCCGCTTCGCACACGCATTGGGCCCCCGCGGTCAACTTCCGCACCGGCTCCGCCATCGGCGATCCCAACATCTGGTATCTCGGCTTCCTCGAGACGACGCTGCTCGATCTCGCCGATCGCGCGCTGAAAAACCTCGCGCCGGCCGAGGTCGCGTATGGCTGGACCGAGGCCCAGATCGGCATGAACCGCCGCCTGCCGGGCGCGCAGGGCATCCAGTGGGCCGTCAATCCGGCTGGCAGCTACGACCGCCACACGCCGATCCTGCGCGTGCGCCGCGAGACGTCGCCCCGCCAGGTGATCGTGGTCGGCCATGCGTGCCATCCCACTAGCCTGGGCAAACTCAACCAGTGGTCGCCCGACTATCCCGGCGCGATGCGGCGCAAGCTCGAAGCGGACCTGGAGGATTGCCGCGCCATGTTCGTCAACGGCGCCGGTGGTGACGCCAAGGTCGTCTACCGCGATCCCGCGACCGGCCGCCACGAGTTTGCGGCCAGCCTCGAACGCAGCCACGAGGCGGGGCTCGCGCTGGCGCAGGCGATTCTCGCGCGTATCCGAACCAGCCTGCCGTTGGAGCCGCTCGACGCCCGGCTGGGTGGGGTGCTCGTGCGCGGCAAGCTCAGCCTTCAGGCGGGACCGGGCCAGGAGGAAATCAAAAAGCTGGCGCTCGACGGCAGCCTCACCGGAGCGACGACCTGGTGGGCGCGCAAGATGCTCGCGTTCCCCGATGCGCGCCGCGACTTCGACTACGCGGTCCAGTCGTGGCAGCTCGGCGAGCTCACGATCGTCGCGATGGAGGGCGAGGTCTGCGCCGACTGGGGCGCGTTCGCCCGCGGCCTGCCGGCGACGAAGCACGCGATGACCATCGGCTACGCCAACGAGGTGTCGTCCTACATCCCCACGGCGCGCCTCATCCAGGAAGGCGGCTACGAGTCCGACCTGTCGCACAAAATCTACCTGCTCCCCGGTCGCTTCGATCCCAAAATGGAAGTGGAGCTCACCGCGCTCATCCGGCGTGCGGTTGCGCATTCCGCCGGGCAACCGCCCCCGCTCGAGCCCGTGCCGTTCGATCGCAGCCGGCTGCTCGTCACGACGGACGGGCAGGGGAGCGAGCGGCGCATCACCTCGCCCGTGGACTGGGAGGCGCGCCGCCGGCAAATCGTCGCCCACGTCGAGCTGGCGATGGGGCCGCTGCCGGGCGCGGCGTTCCGCGTGCCGCTCGACCTGCAAGTGCTGGAGGAGGTGGACTGCGGCTCGTTCGTCCGCCGCAAGATCGCCTACAACGTCGATCTGCATGACCGGGTCGAGTCGTTCCTCCTGGTCCCGAAGAAACTCCGCGGTAAGACGCCCGCGATTCTCGCGCTGCATGGGACCAACTCCAAAGGAAAGGATCTCGTCGTGGGGTTGGTCGAAAAGGTGGGAACTGTCCTCGATGCCGGCGCAACGCGGCGACAATACTACGCGCAGGAACTCGCCGAGCGCGGCTACGTCGTCCTGGCGCCGGACTACTGGTATAACGGCCTTTACCACGGCAAGCGCTACAACGTCGCGCCCGATCAAAAATACGATCCCCACGAGCGCGGCTACGCGACCGCGGCGATGAAGGGCGTGTGGAACCACATGCGAGCCATCGACGTGTTGGAAACCCTGCCGGAGGTGGACATCGCGCGCATCGGCTCCATCGGGCATTCGCTGGGCGGCTACAACACGCTCTTCCTCGGCCTGTTCGATCCGCGCGTGAAGGTCA
The DNA here is from genome assembly GCA_016235555.1 of Verrucomicrobiota bacterium. GTDB lineage: Bacteria > Verrucomicrobiota > Verrucomicrobiia > Opitutales > Opitutaceae > JACRKC01. The sequence continues at coordinate 93,591 of JACRKC010000115.1, read as the reverse complement.
TGGTGTCGAGCGCCGGCTACAACGCCTTCGCCGACTACGCCGCGTCGAAGTATGGCGGCGGCGACCTGAAAAACTGGGGCATCGACAAGCATCTGCGGCGGATCCGCACGGTTTACGGCGACGACGCGCAGCAGGTGCCGTTCGATTTCCCGGAGCTGCTGGCCGCGCTCGCGCCGCGGCCGGTGTTCACCAACGCCCCGCTGAGCGATGATTATTTCGATCATCCGGGCGTGCTGAGATGCCAAGCCGCGGCGCGGCCGGTTTACGAGCTGTTCGGCGCCGCGGGCAACTTGGAGATCCTGTCCCCCGAGGCGCGCCACGATTTCCCCGACGCCCAGCGCCAGGCCGCCTACGAATTTCTGGACCGGCACCTGCGCGGCACGCCTTCCTCCCGTTGATTTCCGCCCACGCGATGAAACGCCTCCCTCGAACGGTTCCGCTGTTGCTGCTGGGCGTCGCCCTGTTTCCGGCGCGAGCGGCTGACAACACGATCTATCCGCCGACGACCACGGAGGCGGAGGTGCGCGCGCTCGTGCAGCCGCTCGAGTTGCCGCGCCCGCGGCTGCTCGTGCGCCCCGGCGAGTGGGATCGCGTGCGCGAGCGCGTGCGGCGTGAGCCGGGCATCGCCGCGATCGCGGATCGGATTCGCCGCGACGCCGACGCGATGCTCGGCATCGCGCCCATCAAACGCGAACTCATCGGCCGGCGGATGCTCGCGCAATCCCGCCGCGCCCTGCGCCGGCTGCTGACCCTGTCGTTCACCTTTGTCCTGACGCGCGACTCGAAATACGCCGAGCGCGCCGCGCGGGAGATGCGCGCCATCGCCGATTTTCCCGATTGGAATCCCGCGCACTTCCTCGACGTGGCCGAGATGACCCTGGCGATGGCGATCGGTTACGACTGGCTGCATGGCCAGCTCGACGAGCCGACGCGGGCCGCCGTGCGCGCGACCATTCTCACGAAAGGCGTGCGCGTGCCGCTCGACACCCAGCACAACCGCTGGACCGTCAACGCCAGCAACTGGGGCCAGGTCTGCCACGCGGGCATGGTGGCGGGTGCGCTCGCGGTGCTGGAGGACGACCGGGAGGCCGCGACGCTCACGATTCACCGCGCGCTCGCGAATGTGCCGCGCGCGATGGCGGCGTTCGCGCCCAAGGGCAGCTATCCCGAGGGCCCGGGCTATTGGTCCTACGGCACCACGTTCAACGTCATCCTCATCGCGCTGCTCGAAAACGCGCTGGGCCGCAGCTTCGGCCTCGATCAGGCTCCGGGCTTCGATCAGACGGGCGCGTTTCTGGCGCTCGCGACCGGGCCGTCCGGCCTGACGTTCAACTTTGCCGACGGCAGCTCCGGGCGCTGGGTCGAGCCGGCCGTGCATTGGTTCGCGGCGCGCTATCGACGGCCGGAATGGCTTTTGGGCGAGGCGGCGGCCGTCCGGCGCGAACTCGCCGCACCGGGCAACGCCGCATCGCCGGGCAACCGCTTTCTGCCGTTCATGCTGCTCTGGGCGCAGGACGACACCGGCGCGGATTACACCCGCCTGCCGCTCCACTGGACCGGCGACGGCGCGGCGCCGATCGCGTTGCACCGCAGTTCGTGGACCGACCCCAACGCCGTTTTTGTCGGCCTCAAGGCCGGCTCGCCCTCGGGGCCGCACGGCCAGATGGACATCGGCTCCTTCGTGCTCGACGCCGACGGCCAGCGGTGGGCGGTGGACCTCGGCGCGGAGGATTATCAGCTTGTCGAAGATCACAAAGCGACCCGCTGGGTGGTATTCCGGCAAAACAGCTTCGGCCACAACACGCTCGTCATCGGCGACGCGCTCCAGGTCGTAACTGGCAGGTCGCACATCGTCCGCTTCTCGACCGACCCTGCGTTCCCTCACTCGGTGGTGGACATGAGTCCCGTCTATGCCGGGCAGGCCGCCACCGTTCACCGGGGCATTGCGCTGTTGCCGGATGGCCGGGTGTTCGTCCGCGACCATCTCGCCGGCTTGAAACCCGGTGTCGCCGTGCGCTGGGGCATGGTGACGACTGCCCGCCCGGGTGAAGTCGGTTCGGATAGCTTGGAGCTGCACCAGCACAAGGCGACCGCGCGCCTGCGCATTCATGAACCGGCGGGAGCCGTCTGGGCATTGGTGGACACGGCCAAATCCCGCAACCCGTGGGACTCACCCAACCCCGGCACGGTGATGGCTGCCTTCACGGTGCAAGCCCCCGCCTCCGGCACCCTCGACCTCGGCGTCGTCTTCTCGCCCGGAAGCCGCGACGGCGTCACCGCCTCTCCGCTGCCGCCCGAGCCGCCGCTGTATTGGAGCTCCCCGCGTTGAACCAAGAAAGTGTCCCAAATGAAACACCCAATCATACTGCTCGCCGGTTTGCTCTCAACCGTGATGTGGACTCGTGGTGCCGATTCGCCACCGCCGCCGCAGCCGCTGACGGCCGCGAACGCGGTCCGGTTGGTCGAGCGCGGCGCACTTTTGGTCGAGGACTTTGAGGCGCCCGAAATGAATTCCAAGATATGGCGCGTGCACCATCGAGACCCCGACCGCACCACGATGCGCCAGCAGGGCGGTCGGCTGGAGCTTACCGCCAGCGGCATCGTCCAGATGAACGGCTTCTGGGGCCTGGGGGGAGTGAAGCACAAGGATCTGGTGCTCGTCGGCGAGATGGATGTCCGCACGACGGGCGCACCGCCGCATCGGCTGGCGTTCCACCTCTGTGGTGGGGACGGCGGGCGCAGTCCGGATCATTGGGTGGAGATTCTGATGGTGGATTTCGGTCCGACGGCGGGATTTCTGGCGGGCGCCTCATTGCCGGTCGGATTCAAGGCGCCGCGGAATCATTCGTTGGAACTGCCGCACCCGCCCGGTCGGGGTTTCCTCTGCCGCATCGAGCTGAACGGCACGACCAACCTGGCGGATTTTTCGGTGAAAGCGGCTGACGGCTGGAAGCCTGTCTGCGATCCGGTCGAACTCCCGTTGCGCACCGCTCATGCGGAACTGAAATTTTACGGCAACCACGGGCGGAGGCCGGCGATTCCGTCGGAAGTCACCAGCCGCGCCTGGTTCGACAACGTGCGCATCTACCCGCGCCCGCAGAGTCACCACGTCGGAATCAGACTCGTCGGAGCGGACGGCCAGGAGGTGTGGACGCGCGAAGCGGGCCGCTGGCCGCCAACGATCACCGATGCCGCGGGCAAATCGCGCAAGATCACCGAGCTGACGGTGGAACTGAGGACGGAGGACGGGACGCAACTCGCGGCGAGCGCCCAGTCACCGACATTTGGCTTCTACCTGCTTCCGCTGAAAGACGCCCCGTGGGACGTGTATCCCGTGGCGGCGCAAATCGTGGTGCTGCTTGATGGCAAACCGCTGGGGAAGCCCCTGCGCATCGAGCGGAACGGAGTTGGGGGGCTCTATCCCGATGACGTTTACGACGTGGTGATCCACTGACTCCCACGCACACGCCGCCGCCCTTCTTCTCCACCGTCCCAGCTCCCGACGCCTTCTCAAAACCGAAGCTCCTTCCGCATCTCCCTCCGATGAAACTCACCCGCCGCCGCTTCCTCCAGGCCACCCTGGCCGCGTCCGTCACCGCTCGCGCCGCGAGCGAGCCCGGTCTGCGCATCGCGCCGTTTCGCTGTGATGTCACTCCACCGGTTGGCCACCCGCTCTGTGGCGGCTGGATCAAGCCGGTGGTCGATCATGCCGACGCGCTCGAAGCGATCGGCTATGTGCTGCTGGGCGCCGGGCAGCCGATCGTCGTGTGCGCCGTCGACTGGGAGGGAATTCACAACGAAGCGCACCTCGCCTTGCGCACGGCGCTGGCCGAAGCCGCCGGCACCACGCCGGAGCGCGTGGCCGTGCACTGCGTGCATCAGCACGATGCCCCGATGGTGTGCCTGCGCGCCCAGGAGCTGTGTGACGCCGAGGGCGACAACCTCCAGTCGGTCGACCGCGGATTTTTCGGGCAATGTCTCGATCGCGGCCGGGCGGCCGTCCGGGCGGCGCTGCCGAAGGCACGCCGGGTGACGCACGTGGCGCACGGCGAAGGCCGCGTGGAGAAGGTTGCGAGCAACCGGCGCGTGGCGCTCGGACCGGACGGCAAGGTGCGGGTGATGCGCGGGAGTTCGTGCCGGACGCCGGAGTTGATCGCGCTGCCGGAGGGGCTGATTGACCCGATGCTGAAGACGGTGGCCTTTTACGACGGCGGCGAGAAGATCGTGGCCTGCCACTACTACGCGACCCACCCGATGAGCAACTATGGCGGCGGGCACGTGAGCAGCGATTTCCCCGGGCTCGCGCGCAAGCGGCGGCAACAGGAGGAGCCGGGCTGCACGCACCTCTACTTCACGGGTTGCGCGGGCAACGTCGCCGCGGGGAAATACAACCCCGGCACGCCCGAGGCGCGGGTGCAGCTCACGCAGCGCATCTACGACGGCATCCGCGCGGCGGAGCAGTCGTTTGTCCGCACCCCCATCGGGCGCGTGGTTTGGAAGACGCACCCGATCGTGCCGGAGATCAATCCGGTTTTTACCGCGGCGAACCAGCGCGCGATGCTCGTGAACAAGAAGAACGGACCCGCGAACCGCATCCGGCCTGCGATGGTCATCGCGTTGATGGAACGCGTGGCGCGCCGGGTGCCGATCGTGCTGAGCGCGCTGCACCTCGGCGACCTCGCGCTGCTCCACCTGCCCGGGGAATGTTTTGTCGAATATCAGCTGCGCGCGCAGCAGCTCGGCGGGTCGCGTTTCGTCGCGACCGCAGCCTATGGCGACGGCGGGGTGTGGTATGTGCCAGTGAAGGAGGAATACCCGAAGGGTGGTTACGAGGTGGGCGTGGCGTTCTGCGCGCCCGGCGTGGACGACCTGCTCACGGAAGGAATTCGCGAACTGCTCCGCACCTGAGCCACCGCACGGTCAACCGCACCTGCCATGAACCCACTCAACCGACGCTCCTTCTTGCAGACCGCTGCGGCCGTGGCCGGAGCCCGTTGGGCGGCGGCCGCGCTGCCCGGCTCGGTGCGCGCGGCGCCGGTCGGCGCGAATGACGCGATTCGCGTCGCGATCATCGGCCTCGGGATCATGGGGCACGGCCATCTCAAGCGGTTGTTAGGACGAAAGGACGTCCGCGTCGCCGCGCTCTGCGACGTGGACCCGCGCGCGCTGGCCCGCGCCGCGCAGGAGGCGGACGCGAGTCACGCGGCGCCGTTCACCTGCACCGATGCGCGCGAACTCATGACGCGGCCGGACATCGACGCCATCATCATCGCGTCGGGCAACCACTGGCACGCCTTGCTGACGGTGTGGGGCTGCCAGGCGGGCAAGGACGTTTACGTCGAAAAGCCGATGACCCACACTGTGTGGGAGGGCCGCAAGATCATCGAGGCCGCGGAGAAATACGGGCGCATGGTGCAGGTCGGCACCCAGTATCGCTCCGAGACCGGGCTCGCCGCGGGCATCGACTACGTGCGCGCGGGCGAGCTGGGCAAACTGCAGCACGTCCACGCGGTCTCCTATCTCGCGCGCAAGGCGAGCCCGCGCCGCGATCCGTGGTATCCCGATTTTCTCGATTACAATCTGTTCTGCGGGCCGACCCCGGTGATTCCGCTCGAGCGCGCGGAGCTGCACTGGGACTGGCACCTGTCGTGGGCGACCGGCAACGGCATCCTCGGCAACTTCGGCGCGCACCTGCTCGACATCGCGCGGCGCTTCGTCGGCGCCGAGGCCGCGCCCCGCCGCGTCCTCGGGCTCGGCGGACGCTACGGCCCCGACGACATCGCGGACACGCCCAATACGCAGATCGCGGTTTACGACTACGAGGGCACGCCCGTGATTTTCGAATACCGCGCGCTCCCGGCGAAACCGGGCACGACGGTGCTGGACCACGTGAAGGGACTTCGCGTCGGCGTGGTGGCGCACTGCGAGGGCGGTTATGTGGCCGGAGCGGTCGGATGCACGGCGTATGATCCGGCCGGCAAGATCATCAGGAAATTCGGCGGCGACGGCGGCCGCGGGCACCTGGACAATTTCCTCGACGCCGTGCGAAGCCGGCGCACGGCGGACCTCGCCGCGCCCCCGATGGCGGGGCACGTGACGGCGGCGATGTGCCACTACGGCAACATCTCGCTGCGCGCCGGCGAGGCGGCCGGAGCCGCGGCGATCGCGCGGGCGGTCGAGCCGGTTCCCGCCGCGGCGGAGATCGCCCGCTCCGTGCTCGAACACCTGAAAATCCACGGCATCGATCCCGAGCGGCAGCGCATGGCCCTCGGCCCCTGGCTCGTCATCGACCCGGCGAACGACGCCATCACCCAGGTGAGTTCGCGCGATCCGGCGGCGTTGGCGCGCGCCCGCTACCTGTTGCACGAGGCGCAGCGTCCGCCGTTCGTGATTCCCGAAAAAGTGTGAAGCCACCACCCCAGGAGACACCTTCATGAAAGCTCTCGTTCTCTTCGGCGCGCTGGTGCTCTTCGCGCCGGCGGTCCGGGCCGCCGGTGCTCCCGGCAACTGCCAGGTGTGGGTGAGAAGCGACACGGTGCATGTGCTGCGCGACGAGCCGGCCGGCACGGGAAAAAATGTCGCACTGGCGGCGGCAAAAAACGAGTGGGAGAGTTTCCAGATCTTCCTGCGTTCCGACTCGCCGGTGAAAGGCGTGAACATCGAGCCGGGCGACCTGGCCGGCCCGGGCGGCTCGGTCATCCGCGCCGTCGACGCCGTGCTCTACCGGCAACATCAAGTCGAGCTGACGCAGCCGACCTACCGCAACGCCGACTTCAAGCCGGGCTGGTATCCCGATGCGCTGATCCCGTTCCGTCACCCGGTGACGAAGCGACCGCTCGTCGGCGCACGGAACCAAGCCGTGCCGTTCGACCTGCCGGCGAACGAGACGCACGGCTTCTGGGTGGACCTCTTCGTGCCAGCCGACGCGAAGCCGGGAAAATATCGCGGTGCCTGCCGCGTGGTCGGCGAAGGCCGGGTCGCCACGACGATCGCGGTGGAGTTGATCGTGTGGGATTTCGAGCTGCCGCGCACGCCGACTTTCCAGACCGCGCTCGGTTCGCCCGCGGACTCGATGCGCCGGCATTATGCTGCCCGGGGCAAGGCCGGCAACGAACCGGAACCCAAGGATTGGGGTGCGGTCGCGGCGCAGGTGGCCGACGAACTGAGCCGCCATCTCGTCAACGCCACGCCGCCGGCCGTTGCATTGAAGCCGCAGCAGCAGGCCAACGGCACGTATCGTTTCACCACCGAGCAAGTCGACGCACTCCGGAAGTTCGTGGACGATTATCACGTCAACGCCTTGCAGACGCCGCATCCGGGCAGCGTGATCAAAGATCCCGAGGCGGAGCGCGAGAAGCTGCACGCCTGGTTGAGGAGCTTTGACCAGATGGCGGCGGAGCTGAAACGGCCGGACGTGATTTTTTTCACCTACCTCAAGGACGAACCCAACACCGAGGAGGATTACCACTATGTGCAGCAATGGGGTCGCGCCGTCCGCGACGCGAAGTCGGCGGTGAAAGTCATGGTTGTCGAGCAGCCGTGGACGGAGCCGGGCCGGCGCGGCGCGGACCGCGCCTGGGGCGATCTCTACGGTGCCGTGGACATCTGGTGTCCGCTGTTCTCGCTGCACCGCCCGGAAGACGCCGTCAAACGCCAGGCCTTGGGCGAAACGATTTGGACCTACACCGCACTCTGCCAGGGCGCGCCCACACCGTGGTGGCACATCGACCATCCCCTGCTGAATTACCGGGTGCCGGCGTGGATGGCTTGGCGCGACCAGATGAAAGGCCTGCTCTATTGGGGCGGCATGGCCTACTGGGCCAAGGTCGAGGATCCGTGGCAGCAGGCGCCTCATTTTGTCGGCAAAGGTGTCTTCCAACAGGGTCAAACGGGGATCGTCTACCACGGCGAGGGCTCGCTGGTGTATCCCGCCCGCGCCGTGGGCTACGACGGCATCGCGCCGAGCATCCGGTTGAAGGCGCTGCGCGACGGCATCGAGGACTACGAATACCTTGCCCTGCTCGAACGTGCCGGCCGACGGGCCGAAGCGGAGAAGATCGTGCGCCCGCTGACGGAGTCGTTTTTCAAATGGGAGAAAGATGCCGCGGCCTATGCCGGCGCGCGCGCGAAGCTGGCAACGATGATCGTGGAGGCGAAACGCAAATGAGGCCCCGAGGATTCACCCGCTCCGTGTGGATCGCCCTGCTTGCTCCGGCGTTTTTCAGCGTGAGCCTCGCCGCTTTTTCGGCGGCGCCGATCACCCCGCGCGAGACCATCGCGTTGGTCACCGGCAAGGACCGGTCCAATTTCACGACGGGGGAAACCGTTCACGGACGGGAGGTCCCCGGCCACGTTTTGCAACTTTGAATCCAACCCACCGTGACTCCGCACCCTACATCGCTCCCTGCGGCCGTGACGCGCCGCACCTTGTTGCAGCAGGCCGGCCTTGGCCTGCTTGGCTTCTCCGCTCTCGCGCCGGCCTTGGCCGGTGCGGAGGCGACCAAATCGAAGGCTCCTGCGGCGAAGGCGCCCGTGCCGGCGGCGCCGCCGGGTGAACTCCCTCCGCTCAACCGCTTCGGCCGGATGATGCAGGAGCACTACGTTGCGCGCGTGCGCGAGGTGGAGCGCGCCGCCGATGCCCGCCGCGCGGCGCTGCGCACGCGGGCCGACGCCGAGGCCTACGTGCGCGACGTGCGGCAGAAGGTTCGGCAATGTTTCGGCCCGTGGCCGGAGAAAACGCCGCTCAACGCCCGCGTGACCGGCGTCGTCGAGCGCGACACCTATCGGATCGAGAAGGTGATCTTCGAGAGCCGTCCGAACTTTCCGGTGACGGGGAATCTCTATATGCCGAAGGGTCGTGGCGGCAAACTGCCCGCGGTGGTTGGAACCTGCGGCCACAATGCCAACGGCAAGGCCGCCGAACCTTATCAGGCTTTTGCGCAGGGGCTCGCGCGGCTGGGTTACGTCTGCCTGGTCTACGATCCGTTGGGGCAGGGCGAGCGGCTGCAGTGCGTCGGGCCGGACCTCGCGCCGCGGCACGGTGTCGGCGTCGCCGAGCACATCCATGTCGGTAACCAGCAGTTCCTCGTCGGCGAGTGTGTCGGCGCCTGGATGGCGTGGGATGGCATCCGCGCGCTGGACTACCTGCTCTCGCGGCCGGAAGTGGACGCCGCGCACGTCGGAGTGACCGGCAACTCCGGCGGGGGCACGCAGACGACGTGGCTCTGCGCCGCGGACCCGCGCTGGACGATGGCGGCGCCGAGCTGCTTTGTGACCACGTTCCGCCGCAACCTGGAGAACGAGCTTCCCGCCGACACGGAGCAGTGCCCGCCCCGCGCGCTGGCGCTCGGGCTCGATCACGCGGATTTCATCGCGGCGATGGCGCCGCGCCCCGTGATCCTGCTGGGCGGCGAGCGCGACTTTTTCGATGCCCGCGGGCTCGAGGAGGCGTTTGGACGCCTGAAAAACCTCTACCGGCTCCTGGGCGCGGAGGACAACGTGCGGCTCTTCATCGGCCCTAATCCGCACGGCTACACGCAGGTGAACCGCGAGGCGATGTATGCCTGGTTCAACCGCCAGACGAAAATCTCCCCGACCTCCGCCGAGCCCGCGCTCACCATCGAGCAGGACGAGACGTTGCGCTGCACCGCGCGCGGGCAGGTGGGCGAGGCTGCGCCCGCCACGGTCTTCACCGCCACGCGCGATCGCGCGCGCGCGCTCGCCGCGAAACGCGCACGGGTTGAGGGCGCCACGTTGCAACGGGCGGTGGCCGACGCGCTGAAACTCCCGGCGCGCGACGCCGCGACGCCGCCCGACTACCGCATTTTGCGCCCGAGCGCCGGACGCCGTTACCCGAAACGTTTCGCCGGCACCTACGCCGTCGAGACCGCGCCCGGCGTCCACGCCATCGTCTACCGCTTGAGCGACGTCGATCTCCTCTCGCGCCCGCCGCGCGACGCCCGGCGCGCGATTCTCTATGTCGCGCACTTGTCGGCCGATGCCGAGCTGCGCAGCGAGCCGCTGATCGCGGAGGCGATGGCGGCGGAGCCGGCGTCGGCGGTCTTTGCCTGCGATGTGCGGGGTATCGGCGAATCGCTGCCAGCCATCACGGGGGCGAATCCGCTCGCGCCCTACGGCAGCGACTTCTTCCACGCGATCCACGGCCTCATGCTCGATGCGCCCTATGCCGGCCAGAAGACCCACGACTTGCTCCGCGTGGTCGACTGGCTGCGGGCCAACGGCCACGCCGAGGTCCACCTCGTGGCCCGCGGGTGGGGCGCGCTCCCCGCGACGTTCGCCGGCGTGATCTCGGAGGGCGTCACGCAGGTCACGTTGAAAAACGCGCTCACCAGCTACGACGACATCGCGCAAAACGAGGCCTATCGCTGGCCGCTCTCCTGCCTCGTGCCCGACGTGCTGAAGACCTTCGACCTCCCCGACTGCTACCGCGCGCTCGCCGCGAAACAACTCCGCCAAATCGAGCCGTGGGGGGCGATGGCTGGGGCCTGACCGGAAAGTGGCCATCCCTCCAGACCCAGATCATCATGCAACGCCGAAAATTCCTCGAATCCGCCGCGATCGGAACGGCCACGCTGCTCTCCCAGCACGCCTCTGGCGCCGACGCACTCGCGGCCACGAAATCGTCCGCCGGCCCGGCGCTCAGTTACGAGGCGTGGCTCGCCGCCCGCCATCAACGGGTGGCGCCCGCCGCGCACATCGATGCCTTTCTCCAGCCACCGCCCAGCAACCAGTGGGCGAAATTCGATCCCGAGCTGGGCTATGTGCCGAAGGACAGCATCCAGCGCGACGGCGTGGACGGCTCCCGCACCGTCTACCGTTTTGGGGCGACCGGCGAACGCCGGCTCATCAATTACGCCGACCGCCCTTGCCGCGTGAACACGTATGGCAACAGCTTCACCCAATGCCACCAGGTCAGCGACGGCGAGACCTGGCAGGAATACCTGGCCGCCCACTTCGGCGAGCCGCTCCGGAACTTCGGCGTCGGCGGCTACGGCGTGTTTCAGGCCTTCGCCCGCCTGCGGCGCATGGAGCGGACGGCGGTGCAGGCGCCCTGGCTGATCTTCAACATCTACGACGACGATCACCGGCGGACGCTGATGCCATGGCGCAGTTTCGTCATCAATTACACGCGCTCCAGTGAAATGTATCACTGCAACCCGTGGACCCACCTGCGCGTGAACCTCGACACCGGCCAGTGGGAGGAGGCGGCCAATCCGTGCCCCACGCCCGCGGCGCTGCGCGAGCTGGTCTCGTTCGAGCGGACACGCGCCGTCGTGGCCGACCACGAGATCGTGCAGCTCGCCGCGATGCAGGACGGCGTGCCCGATGTGCCACAGGACCGCGTCCGCCGGCTGGCGGAGTGGGCGAAAATGAAATTCGACTTCACCGACGTGGCGACGCGCCGCGACTCCGCGGCCCGGCTGGGCGAGCAGGTCGCGCGGGCGAGCACGCTGCACGTGATGGAAAAGTTGCAGGCCTTCGCCGCGCAGCACGGGCGGCGCCTGCTGGTCGCGTTGAGCTACGGCACGCGCGCGGCGCTGCGCGCGTGCGAAGGCGCGCCGAAACTCGAAGCAGATCTCGCGCTGCTCCAGTGGCTGAAGGACCGGGGCATTCCCACCTTCGATGCGCTCGATGCGCACGTCGCGGATTTCGCGCAGTTTCGCCTCCCGGCCGCGGCCTACCTCAAACGCCTTTACAACGGGCACTATTCGCCGGCCGGCAACCAGTTCTTCGCCTTTGCGCTCAAGCGCGCATTGGTCGAATGGCTCGACCCGAAGCCGTTGGCCTACCAGGCGCGAGGCACGATTATTGATTTTCAGGACGGAAAGTATCTGGACCCGGCGCCGCCCGATGCACGGCCCGGGCGATAGCCTCCTCGATTCCTCAACCGCGAATCCCCAGCCGCCATCAGCATGAAAGAACCGATTTCGATCTTAGCCGCCGCCCCTCGCGGGTTCGGCTTGTCCCTTGGTCCCGCGATCTGGCGTTCGATGCTGGCCCTTGGGTCGGCCATCCTTTTCGCGGCCGCCCCGCCCGCGTCGGGCGCAGCGGCCGGAGGCCCGCACGCGTGGCAGCGTTGGGAGCAGGCCCTGACGAGCACCCGCCAATACGACAATCCTTACGCCGATGTGACCTTGCGGGCCCGGTTCACCGGGCCGGGCGGCCGCACGCTCGACGCCTGCGGTTTCTGGGACGGCGGCAACGTGTTCCGCATCCGGTGCGCGTTTCCGGCGCCGGGCACCTGGCAGTGGAAAACGGAATGCTCCGATGCCGGCAACTCCGGCCTTCACGGTCAACATGGCACAGTCGAGGTCACGGCGTATCGCGGCGAGAATCTGCTCTACCGCCGGGGCTTTCTGAACGTGAGCCAGGATCGGCGTTATTTGGCCTACGGCGATGGGTCGCCGTTTCTTTGGATGGGCGACACGGCGTGGGCCACTCCGATGCGGTCCAACGAACCCGAGTGGAACCGCTACCTTGCCGACCGCAGCGCGAAGCGCTTCACGGTGATCCAGGTGGCGCCGGCGCCCCCGCTCCGCTGGGCGGGTGCGTCCGACCGGGACGGCGAGGTGTCGTTTCACGACGAGGCGTGTCTTCGGAGCAATCCCGCTTTCTGGCAGATGTTCGAGCGCAAGATTCAACAGGCCAACGAGGCTGGATTCGTGGTCATGCTCGTCGGGCTGATGGAACCGGTGAACAGGTATCCGGAATCCGCCGCCGCGTGCCTGTTCGCCAGGCAAATCGTGGCGCGGCTCTTCGGCAACTTCGTCATCTTCTCGCCGAGCTTCGACAGCAACTACCTGCCGCTGGCCGACGAGGTGGGGCGCGCCACGCGCGAGGCCACGGCGGTCCACTTGATCACGCAACATCCCGGCACGCCGTCGCGCGAAGCGACGCCCACCTACACGATGAAGTATTACGACCAGCCCTATCTCGACATCGCGGGCGTGCAAAGCGGGCACAACCAAGCCAACCGCGAGCGGTGCGCGCACCATGCGAGCGAGTGGATGCTGCACGCCTACCGCCACGAGCCGCACAAGCCGGTGATCAATCTCGAAGCGATGTATGATGGGCAGGGCGAGAAGGCCTGGCAGGCGGTGGACGCCCGCTCGGCCGCGTGGCGAAGCTGGTTGTCGGGCGCGAAAGGCTACACTTACGGAGCCGGTGAGACGGCGCGCAATGCTCCCCAGGGCAGCGGCGGTATCTGGAGGTGGGTTACCGACCCGGAGAAGCCCGACTATTGGGAAAAAGCGCTGCAGTGGGAAAGCGGCCACCAGATGAAATACCTGCACGATTTCCTCGCCGCGATCGAATGGTGGCGGCTGGAGCCGGCGCCCGAGCTCGTGCGCAATCAACCCGAGTCCTGGGTCCGCCGCATGGTGCTGGCGAGGCTCCCCGCGCGCGGCTTCGCCGTCGCCTACCTGCCGGACAATGACGCGATCGAGGTGGACCTGTCGGCGTTCCCGGTTCCGCTGTCGGTCCGGTGGTTCGATCCGGTTCACGGTCGCTACGCCGCGACACGCGGCAGCGTCGAGACGCCGGGTGTGCATCGCCTCGCGCCACCGACCAAGGGCGAATGGGTCCTCACCTTGGAAGCACCGGATCGGGTGTCCCCGCGGCGCTGACACTCCGTCCGGTCGCCGGCCTTCACTGTTCACATGAAAACGATGAAGATTGTCTTCGTGCTCTTCTCTGCCGTGGCGGCCGTGATGCTCGGCGGCTGCGACGCTATCCCGAGAGGGGAAACGTCTTCGCGCGCGGCGGTTTTTCCCCTGCGCGTCTCGGCCAACGGCCGTCACCTGATCGACGCCGCCGGAAGGCCCTTTCTCCTCCACGGTGACGCCGCGTGGAGCCTGCTGCTGCAACTCACCAAGGAGGAGGCGGAGGACTACTTGGAGAACCGCCGCCAAAAAGGCGTGAACTCGATCATCGTCAACTTGATCGATATCAAATACGCTGACGGCGCCCCGTCGAATCGTGCTGGCGATACGCCGTTCACCTCGCCGCGCGATTTCGCGACTCCGAACGAAGCGTATTTCGCTCACGCGGATGCGGTGCTGCGCAAGGCGGACGAGAAGGGAATCCTCGTGGTCTTGAACCCCTGTTACACCGGCTGGGGCCAGCCGGGAACGTCGCGAGTCGACGGCTGGGTCGAGGCGATTCTGGCGAACGGACCGACTGGGTGCCGCAATTACGGACGCTTTTTGGGGAAGCGCTATGGAGGTTTTCCCAACATCATCTGGCAGGCGGGAGGAGATCAGGCGCCGAAGCCCGGTTCCGCTTTGGAGCGGAACTGGCTCGAGATGCTTCTCGGAATCAAGGAGCACGCGCCGTCGCACCTGTGGACGGCGCACTGGGAGCGACCCAGCACGGCGCGCGATCAGCCGGCGTTCGCGCCCTACATGACGATCGACAACATCTACTCGGGCGGCCGCACCTACATCCAGGCCCTGCGCGCCTACAACCGGCCGATTCCGGCTCCCGTGTTTCTCAACGAGGCACATTACGAGGGCTACGGTCTGACTGCGTATTCAAAGCCGGAGGATGAGGCACCGCAGATGATGCGCGCCCAAGCCTATTGGACATTGCTGTCAGGAGCGACCGGTCATCACTTTGGCAGCCATTTCGTCTTGCCGTTCGGCTGGACGGGAATGCCCGCGAAGTATCGGACGAGGAGCTGGCGCGAGGGCATGGAGTCGCAGGGTTCCCGCGAGATGGTTTTCGTGAAGCGTCTCTTCGAAAGCCGCGCGTGGCACGAGCTCGTTCCCGATCAGGATCACTCCGTGGTGACGAAGGGCTGCGGCACATTCGGAAAAGATGATCGGGTTCCGGGCGGCGACTACGTCACGGCGGCGCGCACTTCCGACGGCAAACTCGTGATGGCCTATGTGCCCTCGACGGGAACCGGCACGCGAACGATCACCGTGGACATGGCGCGACTCAGCAATCCCGCCCGCGCCCGCTGGTATAACCCGACCAACGGGGCCTTCACTCCGATCCCGGGATCGCCTTTCGCCAACCGGGGCGAACGTGAATTCACCACTCCCGGCGACAACGGCACGGGCACCGGCGATTGGACGCTTGTGATCGAGACCGCAGCCTCGACGGCCCGTCCCGCTGGTGGCGACTCTCCGCCCGCCCGGGCCGATGCTCCCGCCGGGAAAGCGACGAACGGGCCGCTGCGGATTCATCCGACGAATCCACGCTACTTTGCCGATGCCTCCGGCCAGGCCGTTTATCTGACGGGCTCCCATCCGTGGGACAACCTGCAGGACATGGGAGCCACGAATCCACCGCCGGCGTTCGATTTCGACGGCTACCTCGCTTTTCTGGCGAAGCACGGCCACAATTTCGTCCGCCTCTGGCGATTCGAGCTGACCAAGGATTCCGTCGGGCCGCCCAACAATCCGCCCAGGAGTTTCATCGCCCAGCATCCATGGAAGCGCGTTGGCCCGGAAAACGCCCGGGATGGTTTGCCGAGGTTCGACCTCACGCGATGGGACGACGTCCATTTCGAGCGGCTGCGATCGCGGGTGCAGGCCGCGGGCGCCCGCGGCGTCTACGTCTCGATCATGCTCTTCGAGGGCTGGTGCCTCCGCACCCGGCCATCGCAGTGGGCGAACCATCCCATGAACGCCGCCAACAACCTCAACGGCATCAATGGTGATCCCGATGCCGACGGCCTCGGGCTGGAAGTGCAGATGCTGAAGATCCCGGCGATCACCGAGGTCCAGCGGGCTTACATCCGCAAGGTCGTCGATACCGTGAACGACCTCGACAACGTGCTCTACGAAATCTCGAACGAGAGCCTCTATCATCCCGACATCCTGGCCTGGCAGTTGGCCATGGTCCGCTCTGTGAACGAGTATCAGGCCCGCAAGCCGCGGCAGCATCCCGTGGGGATGACCAATCTCGTCGCCGGACCCCAGCGGGAGAAGACCGCCTCGAACGACGCGTTGTTTGCCAGCACGGCCGACTGGGTCTCGCCCGGCTTGACGGTCTACGGCCCGGGCGATCCCTATTCCGTCAATCCACCCGCCACGACCGGCAGGAAGGTCGAGATCCTCGACACCGACCACACGTGGAACAACCCGGCCATGACGCGAATCAGCCAGCAGCGGGCCGACCACGCGTGGGTCTGGAAGAGTTTTCTCCGCGGCTACAATCCCATCTACATGGACCCGCTCGACCTGACGCAGCCGGACGGCGTGCTGCCGTATGCGAAGGGCAACGCCTACGCCATCGTGCTCGCGCGTCCGGCGATGGGGCACACGCGCGCCTACGCGGAGCGGGTGAATCTGGCGGCCATGACGCCGCGCAACGATCTGGCGTCGACGGAGTATTGCCTGGCGAACCCGGGAAACGAATACCTCGTCTACCTGCCCGATAGCGGCGAGGTGACGGTTGACCTCTCCGCCGCGACGGGCGCGATGACGGTCGAGTGGTTCAATCCGCGGACGGCGGAGAAGCGCGCCGGCGAGAGGGTGGGGGGCGGGGCGAAGCGGCAGTTCCAGGCGCCGTTCCCCGGCGACGCCGTGCTCCATCTCAGTGCAAAGTGAACAAGCAATACCCTGCGGACAACGCGCCGCTCAATCGGGCCCGTTCGTCATCCCTCCCATGAACAAACTCCTCCTCCCGCTTGCCTGCCTCGGCCTCGGCACGGTCGTGTGCGCCCAAGACCCCGCTGCGCAGCCCATCCGCATCGGCATGATCGGCTTGGACACATCGCACGTGCCGGCCTTCGCCGGCCTCTTCAACAACCCCAAGGCCACCGGCGATCTCGCCGGCTTCAAGGTCGTCGCCGGCTATCCCGGCGGCACCGACCTGCCCGCCAGCCGCGACCGCGTCGCCCGGTTCACCGAGCAAATCCGCGGTCGCGGCGTCGAGATCGTGGACTCGATCCCCGCGCTGCTGGCCAAGGTCGACGTGGTGATGCTCGAGAGCGTGGACGGCCGGATCCACCTGCAGGAGGCCATCCCGGTGATCAAGGCGGGCAAGCCGCTGTGGATCGACAAGCCCGTCGCCGGCTCGCTCGCGGACGCCATCGCGATCTTCGGGCTGGCGAAGCGGCACAGCGTGCCGGTCTTCTCGAGCTCGTCGCTCCGGTTCACCGCGGATATCCAGAAGGCGGTGACGAGCGACGCGATCGGACCCATCCTTGGCGCCGCGACCTGGGGACCGTGCTCGCACTCGGCGGGGACACCGGACCTTTTCTTCTACGGCCTCCACGGCATCGAGCCGCTGTTCGTGCTGCTGGGCACCGGCTGCGAAACCGTCAGCCGCGGCGTGACGAAGGAAACGGATTTCGTGACAGGCGTGTGGAAGGACGGGCGCGTCGGCACCTACCGCGGCATCCATAAGGGCAAGGCTTCGTTTGGCGCGACGATCTTCGGCACGAAATCCATCGTGCAGGTTGAAAAGGGCGCCGGCTACGAGGAGCTCTGCCGCGAGATCGCGCGCTTCTTCAAGACCGGCAAATCCCCCGTCAGCCCGGAGGAGACGATCGAGATTTTTGCGTTCATGGAGGCCGCGGACGAGAGCAAGCGCCGGGGCGGGGCCGCCGTCGCGCTCGCCGAGGTGCTCGCAAAGGCGCGGACGGACGCCGCCGCGAAGCTGAAGGACTGATCCCGCGGAGAAGACGGCCATGAGAGTTTTGTTCATCCCGCTGCTGGCTTGCGCCGTGCAGTGCGGCGCGGCGGAAACCGCCGAACGCCTTTCCGCAAAGCTCCAGTCGTTTTTCACGCCGCCGGCGGAGTTTGCCGGGCAGCTCGGCAGATATGCGTCACCGCTGAAATTCCACGACGGCCGCCCGGTGGCGTCGCCGGCGGAGTGGCCCGCGCGCCGCGCGGAGATTCTGAAATACTGGCATGGCCAGATGGGGCCGTGGCCGGAGCTGCTCGCCCGGCCGAAGCTGGAGTTTTTGGAGACGGAAAACCGCGGCGGCATCAGCCAGCATCGCGTGCGGATCGAGGTCGCGGCCGGGGCGATGCAGCACGGGTTCTTGCTCGTGCCGGCGGGCCATGCACCGCGGCCGGCCGTGCTCGTGCCCTACTACGTGCCCGAAGTGAGCATCGCCTACCAAGGCCCGATGGAAGGGCAAGCCCAGAAGATGATGACGGAGGGCAGTCGCGGCAAGGATCGCGACTTCGCGCTGCAGCTCGCGCGGCGCGGTTTCGTCACGCTCGCCATCGGATCGCCGGGCGGCGACGCGCGCCAGCGGCTCGTCAGCGGGGTGCGCTGCCAGCCTTTGAGCTACCTCGCCTACATCGCGGCCAATTGCCACACGGCGCTGGCCCAGCGGCCCGAGGTTGATCCGGCGCGCATCGGGGTGATGGGGCATTCGTATGGTGGCAAGTGGGCGATGTTCGCGTCGTGCCTCCACGAGAAATTCGCCTGCGGCGTGTGGTCGGATGGCGGCGTGGTCTTCGACGAGGCGCGCGGCAACGTGAACTACTGGGAGCCGTGGTATCTGGGCTTCGACCCGAACGCCGGGCGGAAGCCAGGCCTCGTCAAACCCGACAACCCGCGCACCGGCGCCTACCAGACGATCTTCGAAAGCGGACGCGACTTGCACGAGCTGCACGCGCTGATGGCCCCGCGGCCGTTTCTCGTCTCCGGCGGCGCGGAGGATTTCCCCGCCCGCTGGGTCGCGCTCAACCACGCGGTCGCGGTGAATCATTTCCTCGGCTACAAGAACCGGGTGGCGATGACGAACCGCCCGGAGCATTCGCCGAACGCGGAGTCGAACGAGCAGGCGTTCCAGTTTCTGGAGCTCGTGCTCGGCCCCGTCACCGCCGCAACGGCCGCCGCCAAGTAGGGAAATTTCTCTCCGCCGTCTCCCTCCATCACCACTCGCTCCCCAATGAAAAACCTCACTCGCCGCCGTTTCCTCGAAGACTCCATGCTCGCCGCCGCTGCGGTGGCCGCAGCCGCGGCTGTCCCGTCTCCAGCCCGCGCGCAGGAGAAAACTCCGGGCAGCCCGAGCGACCGCATCCGCGTCGCCATCCTCGGTTGCCGCATCCGCGGCAAACAGCACGCGCAGGAACTCGCGCGGATCAAGGACTGCGAGATCACCCATGTCTGCGATCCCGACCGCGATCTCGCTGCGGAATTAGCCGCCACCGTGGAGAAGCAGCAGGGCCGCGCGCCGAAGGCCGTGCAGGACATGCGGCGCATCTTCGACGACCGGGAGGTCGACGCGGTTTTCATCGCGACACCCAACCACTGGCATGCGCTTGCCGCCATCTGGGCCATGCAGGCGGGCAAGGACGCCTATGTGGAGAAGCCCGTCAGCCACAACGTGAGCGAAGGCCGGCGAATCGTGCAGGTGGCGCGCAAGACCGGGCGCATCTGCCAGGGCGGAACCCAGAACCGATCCAACGGTGCGCTCGCCGCGGCCGTCGACTACATCAAGCAAGGCCGGCTGGGTCAGGTGAAGCTGGCGCGCAGCATCATCTACGGCGGCCGCGGCTCCATCGGCGCGCCGGGCAGGTTCGAGATTCCCGCCGCCGTGGACTACAACCTCTTTGCCGGTCCCGCGCCCATGGGTCCGCTGACGCGTCCGCGTTTCCACTACGATTGGCATTGGTTCTGGGACACCGGCAACGGCGAGCTGGGCAACAACAACGTTCACTCGCTGGACATCTGCCGCTGGGGTCTGGGCGTGACCGGGCTGGGTCGCTCGGTCGTGAGTTTCGGCGGACGGCTCGGCTACGCCGACGCGGGCGAGACACCCAACACGCAGGTCTGCGTGTTCGACTTTGGCGACAAGACGATCGTGTCGGAGACGCGCGGGCTGAAGACCGCCAAGTTCCGCGCCGAGTGGCCCGACTTCAAGGGCAGCTGGATCTTCGAGGGCACCGAGGGCTTCATCGCCGGCACGTCGCTGTTCGATCGCGATGGCAGGCTCGTCCGCACGTTTCCCGGCAAGACCGCGAGCCACTTCGCGAACTTCCTGCAGGCCGTGCGCAGCCGCAACCGCGCCGAGCTCAACGCCGAGATCCTCGAGGGCCACCAGTCGAGCGCGCTCTGCCACCTCGGCAACATCTCGTGGCGGCTTGGCCGCGGCGCGACGCCCGCGGAGATCGGCGGCGAACTGGGCAGGCTCACCGCTCGTGACGCCGCGCGCGAAGCCTTGGGACGCACCGTCGCGCACCTGCGCGAAAACAACGTGGACCTCGCGAAAACTCCGCTGACCCTCGGTGCGCCGCTCCAACTCCACCCGGAGCGCGAGGTCTTCGTGAACCAGCCGCGCGCGAATGCGCTCCTGACGCGCGAATACCGCAAGCCGTTTGTCGTGCCGGGCGAGGCGGAGGTTTGAACGACGCTTCGCCACGGCTTTTTCAGCGTGCGTTGGTCCCGCCCTTCAACTGCTCCAGCGCGCCCTACGCGTCCGCCCCCGCCATGCCGCCCGCCGACCCCGAGACCGCGCGTTGGTTTGCCGGGCAGGTGTTGCCGCATGGGCCCAAATTACACGCGTGGCTGCTGTCGCGGTTTCCCACTTTGTCCGATCACGACGACCTCGTGCAGGAGGCGTTTGCCCGCGTGCTGCGGCAGCGGGAGCGCGGCGCGGTGCAGTCCGCCAAGGCCCTGCTCTTCGCCGCGGCGCGCAATCTCGCGCTCGACGCCCTGCGCCGCCGCGGCGTGGCGCCGACGATTGCGATAACCGATTTCGGCGAGTCGTGCGTCTTGGAGGCGACACCCGATGCCGCCGCCACCCTCAACCACCAGCAGGAGCTCGCGATCCTGACCGAGGCCGTCCGCGCCTTGCCCGAACGCTGCCGCCAAGTCGTCATGCTCCGCCACCTCGAGGGACTTTCCCACAAGGAGATCGCCGCGCAGCTCGGCATCTCGGTCGAGACCGTGAAGGTGCAGCTCGCCAAGGGCCTGCGCCGTTGCGCCGCGCACTTCGCCGCCCGCGGCCTGCTGCGCGAGCCGCCGCCTGCGGCGAAGGAGTCGTCCGCATGAGCGCGCCGCCCGACGGTCAGGCCGACGAGATCGAGGAGATCGCGGCCGAGTGGCTCGTGCAACGTGACGAGGGCCTCACCGCCGCGCAGGCGCGCGAGTTCGAGGCGTGGCGCCGCGCCGATCCGCGCCACGCCGCCGCCGTCGCGCGTCTGGAGCGGGCCGCCGCGCTCATGGCCCGTATGCCCGGCGTGCGCGACGCGCTGCAGCCGCCCGTGGTGCCGTTTCCGCGGGCCGCGCGCGTCACCCCGACCTCCATTCCGCCCCGGCACCGGTTGGGTCCAGGGTGGATCGCCGGCGGGCTGGTCGCGGCCGCCGCGCTGGCCGCGGCGGTCTGGTGGCCGCGGGCGTCGGCGCCCGAGGCGGCGCGCAGCCTCGCGACCTCGGCCGGCGGCTTCGAGCGCGCCGTGCTCGACGACGGCTCCGTGGTCGAGCTCAACGGCAGCACGCGGCTGCGCGTGGACTTCGCGCCCGGCGAGCGCCGCGTCGCGCTGCTCGCGGGCGAGGCGCACTTCACGGTCGCGCCCGACGCGGCGCGGCCGTTTGTCGTCGCCGCGGGGGCTGTGGCGGTGCGCGCCGTGGGCACGGCGTTCAATGTCCGCCTCGGCGCCGAGTCGGTCGAGGTGCTGGTCACCGAGGGCAAGGTCGCGCTCGCGCGCCCGGCCGCGGCCAACGCACCCGCGGCGCCGCCCACGCTCCTCGCCGCGAGCGAGCGCGTGATCGTGCCCAACGCCGAGCCCCGCGCCGGCCCGGCGCTCGCGCAGCCCGTGGTGGAAAAGATCGCCCCCGAGGTCGTGCGAGCCGCGCTCGCCTGGCAGGAACGCAGGCTCGTCTTCGCCGAGACGCCGCTGCGTGAAGTCGTGGCGCAGTTCAACCGCCGTAACCGCCTCCAGCTCACCGTGACCGATCCCGCGCTGGCCGGGCGGCCGATCGGCGGCACGTTCGCCGCGGACAACGCCGAGGGCTTCGTGCGCCTGCTCGAGAGCGGCGGCGCCGTCGTCGTCGAGCGCCGCGGCGAGTTTGAGCTGCTGCTCCACCCGGCCCGCTGAAAATATTTTCGCCGTGCGCATAACCCCTTTCGCACGCCGCCGCGTCTTGGGGAGGCCCGCCTTGCTCCCCGTGCTGTTCCGCCTGGCCATGCTCACCCCATTCGCCGCGTTCCCCGCCGCGCGCGCCGCCGACACCCCGGCGCCCGGCGAGGCGGAGCTGCGGTTCGATCTGCGGCCCGGCCCGGCCGCCCGCACGCTGGCCGAGTTTGCCGAGCAGTCGGGCCGCCAGATCGTCTTTCTCGCCGACACGCTCGGAGGGATCGTGACGCCCGCCGTGCAGGGCGAGATGCCCCCGCGCGCGGCGCTCGACCGCCTGATCGCCGGCACCGGCCTGACCGTCGTCGAGGATCCGGGCACCGGTGCGCTGCTTGTCGTCCGGCCGGCCGCGAAAATCGTGCCCGCCGCCAGCCCCCTCCCAGCCCCATCCCCGTCCACCCCCAACCCAAGGCCCACCATGAAACCCAGGAACCCCATCGCCGCACTCGCCGTCTGGCTCGCGTTGGCGGTCGCACCGGCCGCCCACGCGGCAGAAAGCGCCGGTGCGATCGCCGGCCGCGTCTCCAATCTCTCCACGGGTGTCTTTCTCGAGAAAGCCCGCGTCACCGTGGTGGGCACGGTGCTCGAGACCTTTACCGACGAGGCCGGCTATTTCCGGCTCGACCAAGTCCCCGCCGGGCCGGTGAAGATGAAGGTATTCTTCACCGGGCTCGTGGCGCACACCGAGGAAGTCACCGTTGCCGCCGGGCGGATCGCGCAACGCGACATCGGCCTCGACGCCTACCAGGGGAGGGCCGGCGCGCCGGGCGGGCCGATCGTGAGCTTGGCCAAATACGTCGTCTCGACCACCAAGGAAATGGATGGCGCCGCCATCGCCATCAACGAGCAGCGCTTCGCCCCTAACATCGTCACGGTAGTCGCCGCCGACGAGTTCGGCTCGATGGCGGAGGGCAACGTCGCCGAGTTTATGAAATTCCTGCCGGGCATCACCATGAATGTCGGCGAGAGCGGCGACGCCAACACGGTCTCGATCAACGGCGTGTCTTCGGCCAACGTGCCCATCACCCTCGGCGGTTTCGACCTCGCGAGCGCCAACCAGTATTTCGGCACCGGCACCGGCCGCGAGGTGAACCTCGATCAGGTTTCGCTCAACAGCATCGCGCGCATCGAGGTCGCCTACACGCCCACGCCCGAGATCACGGGCTCGGCCCTCGCCGGCTCGGTGAACATGGTCCCGCGCAGCGCCTTTGAGCGCTCGCGGCCGCTCTTTACCGGCAGTGCGTTCCTCATGATGCGCGACTCGGAAAAGACCTTCAAAAAGACCCCCGGCCCGGGCCGCACCCCGACGCGCAAAATCCACCCCGGCTTCGATTTCTCCTACATCGTGCCCGTCAACAAGCGCTTTGGGTTCACCCTGTCCGGCGGCACCTCGACCAACTACACGACGGAGGATGTCATCGTGCGCGATTGGCGCGGCCTCGGCCAGGCGACCACCGGCCTCGTCGCGACCGGCACCCAGTATCCCGATACCATTCCTGGCCGCCCCTACCTTTCGCGATTCTCTGTCGATGTGGACACGAAGGTGACCCGGCGTGCGTCAATCGGCGCGACGATCGATTTCAAGCTCACGCCCTACGACACGATCTCATTCTCGTTTCAATACGCCAACAACACCTCGATGACCAACGGGCGCCGGATCAACTTCCGCCTGGTGCGCATCGAGCCGGGCGATTTCTCGCCCACCAGCGTCCGCGGCACCGGGAATGTGGGGCTGCAGGGCGGCGACTACCACTTCAACGGCACGACCTCCATGCCCGGGCTCACCTATCGGCACAACGGGCCGATCTGGAAGACCGAGGCGGGGGTTGGTCTTTCGCACGCGACCGGTCACCACCGGGATGTTTCCAAGGGCACCTTCAACGACACGAACGCGATCCGGGACAATGTGCGGCTCGCGTTCAACGACATCGACTACCTGCGCCCGGCCACCATCACCGTCGCCGACGCCACCACCGGCGCCCCGGTCGATCCCTATGACATCCGCAACTATTTCCTCGGAGGCGCCAACAGCATCGAGCGCGAGGGCGTCGATACCAAGCGCAGCGCCTTCGCCAACCTGCGCCGCGATTTCAACGCGCGTGTGCCGGTGTCGTTGAAGGCCGGCCTGGATGTCCGGCAGACGCTCCGCGATTTTCGCAACCCGACCGTGAGCCGCACCCACGTCGGGGCGGATGGCCGCGCCAACACCGCGGACGACAATGCCATCGTCGTGCTCGACGAAAGCATCTCCCAACGCATCCCGCCGTATGGCTTCCCCCGCGTGCAATGGATCGACAACGTGGACTTTTACGATCTCTACCGGGCCAATCCGACGCATTTCACCTCCAACGCCGTCACCGCCCACAACAACGCGACGAACTCCTCCAAGTATGCCGAGGAGATCATCTCCTCCGCCTATCTGCGCAGCGATGTGCAGTTGCTCGAGCGTCGCCTGAAACTCGTGGGTGGCGTCCGGGCCGAGCAGACCAACGTCAAGGCGGAGGGCCGTCTCCTCGATCCCACGCGGAACTACGCGCGCGACTCGGGCGGCCGGGTCATCCTGGAGGCCAACGGCACGCCGCAGTTGATTGCGCCCGCTGGCTCGCTGGCCGCGGCGCAACTGACCTCGATCGAGCGCGGCCTGAAGGCACGCAAAGAGTATCTGCGTTGGTTTCCGAGCCTCAACGCCAGCTTCAACCTGCGGGACAATCTGATCGCGCGCGCCGGCCATTACTGGTCGGTCGGCCGGCCGAACTTCAACCAATACGCGGGCGCCCTGAACCTGCCCGACACCGAGCGGCTGCCCAGCTCGACCAATCGGATCTCCGTCGCCAACGCCGGGATCAAGGCTTGGAGCGCCAAGACCTCGAAGGTGACGCTGGAATACTACTTCGAGCGCGTCGGCCTCGTCTCCCTGGGCGCGTTTCGCCGGGATTTCGAGAATTTCTTCGGAGCGACCGTCTTTCAGGCGACCCCGGACTTCCTCGCGCTCTACAGCCTCGATCCTGATGTCTACGGAGACTACGAGGTCACGACCCAACATAACCTGTCCTCGCGGGTGCGCATGACCGGCGTCGATTTCAACTACAAGCAGGCGCTCACCTTCCTCCCGCACTGGGCGCGCGGCGTGCAAGTCTTCGCCAACGCCAGTGCGCAGCGGGCGACGGGCGACGGGGCGGACAATTTCTCCGGCTACGTCCCGCGAACCTACAGCTGGGGCACCAGCCTTTCGCGGGAGAAATACAAACTGCGGGCGAACTGGAACTATCGCGGCCGTGCCCGGAACACCCTGATCACGGGGCGCAGTATCGAGCCCGGCACGTTTCGCTGGGACTCCAAGCGGCTCTACCTCGACCTGAGCGGGGAATACGCCCTCGGTCGGCGGCTCGCGCTCTTCGCCAACCTGCGCAATGTGCTCGATGCCGGCACCGACAACAACCGGGCCGGCCCCAGCACCCCGCCGCACGCCGAGATCAACGTGCGCGAGTTCTGGGGCTCGCTCTGGACGTTCGGCGTGAAGGGGAGTTTTTGATACCCGGTGAAGGGCTGCGCCTCCCGCGCCATCACGTTTCCAAGAGACCATGGAGACGGGGCATCCGCAGGGCGGACATGCCATCAAGCACACCGTCATCTGGCCGTCGTTGATGTTGATGGTGGGCGTGTCGATCCCGCTTTTGTTCGCCAAGCGCGCGCAGACCCGGACGCGCGGCCAGTTTCTATGGTCGGCCGCACTGCGCGCCGCGCTGCTGTTTCTCCTGGGATCGTTTCGCGTATCGCTCGGCAAGAACGCGCCCACGCCCATCGAGCTGGGCAGCGCGCTCCAGCCGATCGGCATCGCGCATTTCGTCGCCGCGCTGCTCGCATGAAACCCGCTGCGTGTGCAGGCGATCGCGAGTGGCGCGATCCTGACCGCCGATGGGATGCTGCTCGCAATCGTATCCGGGCCCGGTTTCGCCGTCGGCAGCTACGTGAAAGGCGCCAATCTGGTGCGGTGGGTGGACCTGGCGGTGCTGGGATGGCGGCGATACCTGCCGCATCCGTTGCGCGTTCCCGGCGGCCGGAGGTCTGAGGCGCAAGTCGGCGATAAGTTCGTGCAGTTCGGCTAAAGGCGTGCCCCGCAGCCGTGGCATGATGGATGATGTGGTAGCGATTTGCCGTTTCCCGTCTCCCGTTCGCGCGTCGGCGAACCGCCGCCATTTGGAAGATGCGGGTAGGAAACCGCTTCTCCTCCACGGCACGGGGCGGAGCGACTGGGTGCTCGTGCGGGAGACGGCGAGTCGACCACTCCGCTCCATTTTACCTCCATGGTCCGTTTATGATGCGAGGAGGTCTCAATGCAAAACAAGCTCTCGATCGGAATGAATCGCCGTGACTTCCTGCGCACTGCGGGCGCCGTGACCGTCGCGGCGACAGTCTCCCAACCATCCGCGGGCGCAGCCGCCGAAGCGGCCGCGAAGCAACCACCCGCAACGACCGCGGCGTCGGCGCCCAGGATCCGCACGCTGAGCGAGCAGGAGGTGGCGGACCTGATGCTCGGCTCGTCGATCCAAGCGACCCGCAACTCGGACACCGCGTCGATGATCAAGCGGGCCAAGGGCCTGATGGCGCAGGGGCGCCACTTTCGAATCGTCGAACACGGACAGGTCCCCGACGGCTGGAACGTCATCTGCGCGGCCGGCGCCGTGGGCGGTGGCGGCGCGTGGGAGCACGTGCCCCAGCGCATCCGGAAGCAGAACCTCCCGGCGATCTCGGTTGAGGAGGGCACGCTCCGCGCGATGGATGTGCTGGGCAGGCATCTCGGGGTGCGCTGGGACGCCGTCATCAGCAACGAGGCCTCCCACGGCCGCATCGGCGCCTTTGTCACGGCGGCCACCCGGGGATTGCCGGTCGTCGACGGCTGCCTGGCGTTGCGGTGCAAGCCCGAGGTGCAGATCCAGATCCCCACCGTCATGGGCGTGGGCAACAAGCCGACCGCCATCGTGAGCCGCTGGGGCGACCAGATCATTTTCGATCGGCCGGCCGAGGACCATCGCATCGAGGATGTCGCGCGCGCGATCGCCGTCGCCAGCGGCGGGGTGTGTTCGATCGCCCGGACTCCGTTGACCGGACGCGAGGTGAAGCTGGGCACGATCCCCGGCGCGCTCACGCAGGCGATCGCGTTCGGCCGCGCCGTGCGCGAGGCCGGTGAGCGCGGGCAGGATCCGATTGCCGCGCTCATCGGCGTCTCGGGCGGGATGCTCCTTTTTCAGGGGACCGTCCGCAAGGCGGAGATGTCGGGTCTTCGCGGGCATTCCTACTGGGACGTCGAGATCGCGGGGGAGGGCGCATTCTCAGGACACCTCTACAAAGTCTGGGTGAAGAACGAAAACCTCATTGCTTGGCTCGATGGGCGGGTCGACGCCATGCCGCCGGATTTGATTTGCAATCTGAACCCGAAGACAGGCGACGCGATCACTGGCGCCGGGCTCGGAGGTTATCGAACCGGCGAATCCGTGGCCATGGTCGGAATCCCCGCTCACCCGATGTGGCGGCTGCCGAAAGGCATCGAAATCTTCGGCCCGCGGCACTTCGACTACGACCTGGACTATGTGCCCATCGAGGAACTGAGAAAACGCCGGCCCCCGGCCCTTGGAGGAGGAACGTAACGCAGAATGTCCTGTTGCCGGCACCTGCTACCATTTTATGAAGACCGCACGCCCCTGCCAGTTGCCGCTTTTTGTCCGATGGCGGGAGCGGGCGTGTTCGTCCCGATGCTCCGGCTGATTCCAATGAAAACAATGAGGATTCTGATTTGCTGGCTTGGCTGCGCCACCGTGTCGCTGACCGCAGCTGAACCGGCCGACTTCATCGTCCGCAACGCCAAGGTCGCGACCGTGGACGACAAGTTCTCCCTTGCCGAGGCCGTCGCCGTGCGCGGGGAGAAAATCCTCGCCGTCGGCAAGAACGCCGACATCGCCAGGCTCGCCGGGCCGAACACCCGTATCGTGGACGCGCGAGGCCGCCTCGTCATCCCCGGCCTGATGGATTCGCACACGCACCCCGGCACCGCGAGCCTGCATGAGTTCGACCACCCGATGCCGGAGATGGAATCCATCGCCGACGTGCTCGCCTACATCCGCTCCCGCACCGCCGTCGTCCCCGAAGGTCAATGGATAACGCTCTCGCAGGTCTTCATCACGCGCCTGAAGGAGCAGCGTTACCCCACCCGCGCCGAGCTGGACGCCGCCGCGCCCAAGCATCCGGTTGCCTTCCAGACCGGCCCGGATGCCTCGGTCAACACGCTCGCGCTCCAGCTCAACAAGATTGACCGCGACTTCCAGATCCCGAACGGCCTGCCGGGCAAGATCGAGAAAGACGCGCAGGGCGACCCCAGCGGCATTCTCCGCACCGCCGGCAACTACTTCAAAACCGGCCATACCGGCGCCCGCAGTCCGAACGACGCCGAGCGCCACCAACGCCTCCTCGCCCTCTTCCGCGACTACAATTCCGTCGGCATCACCACCATCTGCGACCGCAACGCCAGCCCCTCCGCCATCGCGACCTACCAGAGACTCCACGAGCAAGGCGCGCTCACCGTCCGCGTGAGTTGCTCGCAGGGCATCGGCTCGCAGGGCGAGATCACGAAGATCCAGGAGACAATCCGCGGTATCGCCCGCCATCCGCTCGCCATCGGCAGCGACTGGGTCCGCATCATCGGCATCAAGATGTTCCTCGACGGCGGTATGCTCACCGGCAGCGCCTACATGAGGCAGCCTTGGGGCGTCAGCGAGGTCTACTCCATCACCGACCCCCAATATCGCGGTGTCCTGTTCATCCCGAAGGATCGCCTAAAGCCGATGGTCCGCGCCGCGATCGAGAGCGGATTGCAGTTTACCGCGCATTCAGTCGGCGATGGCGCGGTGCACCTGCTGCTGGAGTGCTACGACGAACTGGCCAAGGAGGGTCTCCCCGTCCGCGCCTCGCGCCCGGCCATCACACATTGCAACTTCATGAGCCAGGAAGCCGTGGCCACGGCCGCGCGGCTCGGCGTGGTCCTGGACATCCAGCCGGCGTGGCTTTACCTCGACACCCGCACGCTCACGAAGCAGTTCGGCAACGACCGTCTGCGATATTTCCAGCCGCTCCAGAGTATCTTTGCCGCCGGCGGCATCGCCGGCGGCGGCTCGGACCACATGCAGAAAATCGGCTCCTTCCGCAGCACCAACCCCTACAATCCGTTCCTCGGGATGCAGACCGCCGTCACCCGCCGCGCGAAATGGCACGACGGTCAATTACACCCGGAGGAGGCGCTCACGCGCGAGCAGGCGTTGCGCTTCTACACCATCAACAACGCCAGAGTGCTGCGGCAGGAGGCCGCCACCGGTTCGATCGAACCCGGCAAACTCGCCGACCTCGCGCTCCTCGACACCGACCTGCTCACCTGCCCGGAGGACCAGCTCGCGCGGACCAAAGTATTGCTGACGATGGTCGGAGGGAAAGTGGTGTGGGAAGCAAACTGACGAAGGAGACGCCGTGCTCTATCGTCGCGCAGGGCGAACACCCTATCCGCGCCGGAGTTCACGATGTGACCTCCTTCGATGGGAAATTTCACCTCGATTTCGCCGATCGCCATTTCGGCCGCACGTAAGTGGCTCCGCCCTGGACTGCATGCTCAACCCTTCAATGAAAAAAATCATCCTCACTCTTGCCTGCTTCGGTTTTTGCGGAGTTTCCAGCGGCCAGGATCCGGCCGGCCAGACGATACGCGTCGGCATGATCGGCTTGGCGCAGGACGGTTCCGCACCCGCCTCCGCGAAGGAGTTGCCCCGGTTTTGGAAAACCCGGCTTGAACATGTTGAAGCGACCGTCCGCACTTTGAAAAAGGGAACCATGAGCGTTCTCACGGAAACTCCCGGGAAACGGAATGTCTATCTGGTCACCTACGGCGCTGCGGAAGATCGCAGAGGAACCGCGAACTATAACTCCGCTGTCGGCGGTCGCAGTCCGTTTTCCTATGCCCGCAAGGACGGGACTCAAAAACCAGTCGTTTTCCTGCTGGGGCCGGTTCACGGGCAAGAGGTCGAGGGGATCGCCGGCTTGCTCAACCTGATCCAAATCGCGGAGTCGGGTCGCGACCTGCGAGGCCGCCAGTGGGACGAACTGGCCGCCAATCTGGCCAAGTGCCGGGTGTTGATTATTCCCTGCGGCGGCCCGGATGCACGGGCGCGATGCCCTTACGACTCCTGGGTCGGGGTCGACTATCCGGTGCATGAACGCATCGGCATGGGCACGCGTCCCGACGGCTCGAATCAGACCTGGCCTTCCGTCAAACGGATTCATCCCATGCGCGGGCCGCAAGTCGGCACGCTGGGCGCCTATTGGAACGACAGCCAGGTCAACCTGATGCACGACGAGTGGTTCGACCCCATGGCGCCGGAAACGAGGGCCTTCTTTCGGTTGGCGCGGGATGAGGCTCCCGACTACATCGTCTCCCTGCACTCCCACGCCGCCACGCCGGAGCTCATGCAGTCGGCCTACGTTCCCTGGACGGTCAAGGAGACCCTGAAAACCCTCGGTGATCGGCTGCAAAAACGTTATGCCGCGGCCGGCCTGCCGCACCGGGCGTCCGGAACGGAGCCCAAGGTGGACGGCAAGACCTTTCCGCCCCCGCATTTCAATTTGGCTAGCGCGCTGCATCACGCCTGCGGAGCCGTGGCGTTTGTGCATGAAACCCCCTGCGGGTTGCGCACGCCACCGTATCCGCAGGTGGATCACGATCAGCTGCTCGACCTCCAGCTGCTTCTGTATGACGAGCTGTTCCGTTACGCCGTCGACCATCCCGTCAACTGGCTGGCGGACAATCGGAGCACCGCACCGTAGCGGAGGATGATGGCAGGATGATGTGCGCGCCTAAGTGAGGCGGCAGAACGTGTCGGGTTGCGCTGGCCACCGAACGGTCAAGATCGGGCAATGGTGCGCACGCTTGGATCTTCTTCGCCGAGCCCGTGCCAGCGGCAGCCGCCCGGAGGCTGGGTCTGCTTCTGGTTTCAAAAGCTGCGAGCCTGCGGCCGACTTTGGGGCTGGGTGCCTTTGACCGGCTGTTCCCAAATCAAGACACGCTTCCGATCGGAGGGTCTGGAAATCTGATCGCGCGGCCCTTGGCAAGGGCACCCCGGCAACACCAGCGTGCCGGAGCGCAACAGGAGGCTCGCCCGGAAAACGGTCAAGGTGCAGAGCGCAAGGGACTGCGCGGGCGGCAGGACTCGAAAAGTGGCCAAGAAGTGGCCAAGCACAAATATTAAGGAGAAGCCCAACAACAGCTAAGTCGTTGGGCTTCATGGCTGCCCGGGCTGGGATCGAACCAGTGACCAAGTGATTAACAGTCAGAAGAAATCCGTATCCGCGGATGTCTTCACCTGTCTGCATGTGACTTCACTTACGCAGTATTTCTCAGAGGGAACTATGTGTCGTAAGTTGATGACAAAATAACGCAGATGAAAACTTTTGAGGATTCGCAAAACCGGACTGTAACCGGATTGTCAGCGGGTGACAATCCGGTCGTCCGAGCCGCGCGGACGCACCAGGATTATTGGAAAACGCGGATCAAGCATCGCACGTTCACAACGCGCGGCGGGCGTAAATTCACCCCGCCTGAACTCTACGTTCGGATTTTTCACGAAAAACGTGAGGTGTGGTTCTGCCTCGATACCGCAAACCGTGCAGCAGCGGCGGTCAAAGCGCGTGACATCTACCTCTCGCTAGTCGCGGCGGGATGGGATGCGACGCTAGCCAAGTTCAAGCCGAAAGCCGAGGAGCCGAACGAGGTTTGCACGGTTGGAGAATTCCTCGCGGACGTTCTGAAGCGCAGTCATCTCAGCACCTTGGCCACCGCGATATCCGCACCACCTCTTCGCACTACGTGGAAAAGAAGAAGCGGATCGAGATTCGCCTCCCGCTTAATGCGCCGCCGCCTGCGAACGGCGCCCCGGCCCAAACCGCAGCAGCTCCGGCTGCCTAACCCACTCCCACTGTGGCCCGCTCGCGCCCTTTCTCTCGGTTCGTTCGATTTGACATGGGTGTGACTGAGTCACACTCTTCCGAACTCCTGACTTTTGTCGAAACCACGATCTTCACGAAGCTCGTGGCCGACGTGGTCAGCGACGACGACTATGCCGAATTTCAACGTGAACTTTCCCGTCATCCCGACCAGGGCGACCTGCTCGCCGGTTGTGGTGGCGTGCGCAAGGTCCGGCTCGCGGCCCGCGGCAAAGGCAAAAGCGGTGGCGCCCGTGTGATCTACCTTTATCTCCGACACCGCGAACGCATCTAAGAACCACCCGCTGGGCCGGCACCTCGTCACGCTCGGCACGTTGGACTCGACCTTGGTCACTCCGCGCGAAGTCTTCCGTGGCGCCATCCTCGCCGGCGCATCCGCGTTGGTCGTTGCGCACAATCATCCGAGCGGGGATCGTATGCTGACCGGAAACGACGCGCTCACCATTCAAGCGGACGAGTTCGATGCTTTTGCCGATGTCGGCTAAATCCTCCGAGGCATCGGCAAAAATCATGTCGCCCTCGACGCAGTCGTCATCGGGCCAAAACCCGTCCAACGATTCGGACGGGTTAATAAAGGGAACCGTCTCCTTGGTGACATCGAACAACGTCGAGAACTTGGTGTGGATGTCACCGTAATGGATGTTCTTAACGGCTCCGTGTTCGTAGTTGAGCTGGTCGCGAGAGAGCGAGTTGTTGCCCTTGAACGAATAGGCCTCGCCCATCGGCTGCCCGTCCCAACTGGGTCCATTTCGAAACTCGGGAAAACGCAATTTTGGCGTCAGTGCGGCCGGCTGCGTCATGATTCGTAGGCGTTGAGGCCGGAGATTTCGCGGCCGGCGGCGCGCTTCTTGAGCAGGGGCACGAGGTCTTCCATCAGGGCGAGCTCGGCGACGCGGCGGGCCTTCCAGTTGAGATCGAGGGGCTCCAGGAGGACGGTGAGTTGCTCGCCGTCGAAGACCATGCGCTGAAGGATGGTGGCGGATTCCTACATCCTGAGATGTCGCGAGTTGGCGTTCGTCATGCCGTCGGATGAGGGGCTGAGTGCCGAAGATGAGCGAGAAATGGTGGTGGAGGATTTTCTCGGATTTATTCGTCATTGGAGACGGCAAACATTCGCCGAACGAAAGATCATGCGAGAGGCGAGGCATGGACCATTTCTTCCGATTCAGACTTGGGACCTGTTAAAGGGCCTTGGCTTTCAGCCGGATGAGTCCGTCTTTTCCGATATCAGGCCGGGGCTGAGTTTCGATTTCGGCAATTTCAAGCTTTCCGCCAGTGCAGTCCTGAGCAGGAGGTTTGAGGAGGTCGTGCTGTTTACGGGCGTGCTGGCGACCGCCCGTTCGCTGGCAGAGGTCCAGTTTGAGATGCCTCGCCAAATAGAATCACGTGAGAAATGCGCTGCGTGGGTAGCGTGGAATTTGGATCAGGCTGCGGGCGGCGGTTTTGACCCAGCAAATGAAGTGGCGTGGCTGAAGATCGGCCGAGCCAATCTGGGACTGCTTCCTTGGTATTTTGATCGCCACGCCTACGAGACGCGCCCGTCTTGCTCGATGGAACGCGAGTGGGCCAGGCCGCTTTTCAAGAAACTGAAGTTGATCTTGGCGGAGTTGCCAGACGACGCATTGGTTCGGTTCTCATTTGATGGCGAGGTGCTGAAAATCAGGGCCAACCAGATTGTTCTGGCAGCGCCGGCAAGTGGCGCCCCTTGGCAGAACAGCTATGTGGCAACGCGCGCGACGTTTCCCATGCTCCCGCGCCGCCTGACCCGCGATCCCGTCACGTTTTCAATTTGGAACGGGCACCTTGAGATGGCGAACTGGCGGTTCGGCACAGTCGTTCCCGACGTAAAAGAACCGCCGCAGCGCGACGGCACGGTGTGAGTGCGGGCGGGGCGGCGGACTCACGACCAATTCGGCTCGCCCCGCGAATGGTGTTTTTTCTTGCGCACAGGGGCCGCTACTGCGTCATGGCGCCCAACGGCGCCGCCAAGATCAATGCGTAACGACGGTGAGAAACGCCCACAGAGCCACCGATACCCGGCGCTCTTGCCTCTGATTTTATCGCTTGTCTCGCGGTCGCGTTGTCCTGCCGTTTTACCCGACGAGTATCGCGGGATCTGGTTCATACCGTCCTCGATGAGTTGAATCCGGCAGCCTTGGCGCGGGACAACTTCAGCCTGTGCGGGAGGGTCGGAATAGTGGCCCAGAAATGGCCCAGATAAAATAAATGGGGAAGCCCAACAACGGCTAAGTCGTTGGGCTTCATGGCTGCCCGGGCTGGGATCGAACCAGCGACCAAGTGATTAACAGTCACCTGCTCTGCCACTGAGCTACCGGGCAACGTGGATTCGCTGGCGTCGGCCAGTCGAAAGAGACGACGAAAAACAGGCGCGCGAGTCCGCTTGTCAACGCTCCTTTTGCCGAATGTCGGAGAATTTGAAAGTCGGGCCAAAGTTTTGGTTGCATTGGGTGCGGCCGACCCTATCACCTCACCCTCTTTTCCACTACGCCTGCCTCCAATTCCGGGGTGACAGGGGGAACGAAAACCATGAAACAACAGCTCGCACTCAACGTTACGCCGCGTGCCCAGACGGGTCGCAGCGCCTCCCGTCGCCTCCGCAAAGCCAATCGTGTCCCTGCGATTCTTTACGGGAAGCACACCAAGCCCGAATCACTCTCGGTGGATGGCCCGGAGTTCGTGCGACTGCTCAAGACCGTCGCCGGCCGCGCCGTTTTGATCGAGCTGGCCCGCGGGGACAAGGCGGATCGCCCACTCACCTTTTTGCAGGAGGTCCAGCGCCATCCGATGACCGACAAATACCTGCATATCGACCTCCAGGAAGTGAAGCCTGAGGAGGCGTTTGAGATTCGGGTGCCGGTGACGGTTACGGGCGAATCGTTCGGCGTGAAGAACCAGAGCGGCGTGTTGGAAATCGCGACGCACCTGCTCCGCGTGCGCTGCTTGCCGAAGAATCTTCCCGAGTCGATCGTCGTCGACGTTACCGAACTCAAGGTGGGTGAGACCATCAAGGTGCAACAACTGAAGTCCATTGCGGGCGTGCAGTTCCTCGATACCTTGGGCCAGCCGGTGGTCTCGTGCGTCGAGCCGGTTGCCGAAATCGTGCAGGAAGTCGCCACCCCCGTCGCCGCCGAAGGCGCTGCCGCGGCGGCCCCCGCCGACGGTGCTGCCGCGCCTGCGGCCGCTGCCGGCGCCGCGGCTCCCGCCGCTGGCGATGCCAAGGCTGGCGCCGCGGCTCCCGCCGCCGGTGCCAAGCCGGGTGCGGCTCCGGCCGCCGGGGCCAAGGCCGCGGCTCCCGCGGCCGGTGCGAAGCCCGCTGCCCCCGCCAAGAAGTAAGCTCTTCCGCACCCCTCTGCCGCGTGATCCGGGCGCTGAACCGGGTCACCCGCGGCGGAATGGGGCGATTGTTCTTTGAGTCATGTCCATCTCGCTCGTTGCCGGTCTCGGCAATCCGGGCCGCGAATACGAAAAGACCCGCCACAACCTGGGTTGGGTCGTGCTCGATGCCTTGGCGGTCAAGCACGGCCTCGTCTGGAAGCAGTCCGCGCGATTTGAAGCCGAGATCGCGCGGTGGGACTTCGCGCCGGGCCGCACCCGTTGGCTGGCCAAGCCGCTTACCTTCATGAACGAAAGCGGCCGGGCGGTCGCAGGTCTGGCTCGTTTTCACCAGCTGGAGCCTGCTTCGGTCGTGGCCGTCTATGACGACCTCACCATCGACCTCGGGTTGGTGAAGGTCACGATCACCGGCAGCGCCGGCGGCCACAACGGTGTCGCCAGCCTGCTCGAGCACCTCGGCCGCGGTTTCATCCGTTACCGGCTCGGCATCGGCCCCAAGCAACCAGCGCAGATGGAGCTGTCAGACTTCGTCCTCGGAAAGTTTTCAACCGAACAACAGGAACTCTTAAACCAAAAACTCGAAAATCACGTGTCCGGACTCGAATTGCTGCTCACCCGCGGCGTCGAGGCGGCCATGAACCAGCTCAATCGCAGAGAAACATCATGAACGCCACCAAACGCAACTACCGCGCCTCCTTCATCCTCGATAACCGTGGTCAGGAAGAGACGATCGACCAGATCGTCGAAGGCGTGAAGAAAGTCATCGCCGACATCAAGGGCGAGGTCACCGCGGTCGAGCCGATCGGCAAGAAGGACTTTGTCCGGGTGACCGACAAGAAGCTCACCGGCGCGCACTTCGTGCAGATCAAGTTCTCCGGTCCGGCTGATGCCCCCGCCCACCTCCGGGAGCGCCTCCGGCTGAATCACAGCGTGTATCGCACTTTCATCCAGTCGGCCTAACCCCCAACGGCGCCCGTCCGCCGACACGACCATGCCCGCGCTCAACAAAGTTCTCCTCATGGGCAACCTGACCCGCGACCCGGAGTTGCGCGTCACGCCGAAAGGCACGCCCATCTGCCAGTTTTCCCTGGCGATCAACCGCACGTTCAAGATGGAGTCCGGCGAGACGCGCGAGGAAGTGATCTACGTCGACATCGAGGCGTGGGGCAAACAGGGCGAGACGATCGCCAAGTATTGCACCAAGGGGCGTCCGCTCTACGTCGAAGGGCGTCTGCGCCTCGACCAATGGGAGGACAAGAACACCAAGGAAAAACGCAGCCGCATGAAGGTCGTCCTCGAACAGTTCCAGTTCCTTGGCGACGGCCGTGGTGGCGGGGGTGGTGGCGGCGGCGGGGGCGGCGGCAACGCTCCCGGTAGCGGCGACGACGCGGGCGGCTCGCCTGAGCGTCATGCTCCGCCGGCCCGCAGCGGCGCCAAGCCTGGAGCCCAGGAGAACCTCGACGAAGACGTTCCGTTCTAAAAATTTGTAGGTCGGGCTTCACGCCCGACGAGCCGGGGCTGGCCCCCCGGTCTTACATGGAGCGGCTCCGACCAACGGAGCCGTCGGGGGCAGGGGCCCTCGTGACACCCGACAACCACAACCGCGCCCCGGCGCACTCTCAGCAAAACAAAATACCAATATGGCTCACACAGAAATTCTCCTCGTCAAACCCGTCGAAGGTCTCGGCGGCGAAGGCGACCAGGTCAAAGTCCGCGCCGGCTACGCCCGCAATTTTCTCCTTCCGCGCAAGATCGCGGTTCCGCTCACCGCGTCGAACCGCAAGCATGTCGAGGCGCTGAAAAAGCGCCGCGCCGAACGCGAGGCCCATGAGCTCAACGGTGCGCAGGAGCTCGCCAAGAAGCTCGAAAAGACCAGCCTCGCATTCGCGGTGAAGACCGGTGAGGGCGGCAAGATGTTCGGCGCGATCACCGCGCAGGACCTCCACGACAAGCTCGCCGCTTCGGGGCTGCCGATCGACAAGAAGAGGATCCAGCTCTACACGCCGGTGAAGGCCCTCGGCAAACACTCCGTGAAGATCAAGCTCCACGCCGACGTTGCGGTGGAGGTGAACTTCGACGTGGTCTCGGAGAACCCGATCGAGGTCGCCCCGGTCGAGGCGCCGAAGCCGGTGGACAAGTTCAAGGAGTTCGAGCGTCCGATGCGCCGCGAGCGCAAGCCGCGTCGCGAGTAAGCCGCCTGCCAGGCAGATTTCGAGGCCGCGTCCGCGAGGGCGCGGCCTCGGTTTTTTTGCGAACAGAATGTTCAAAAGGAGTTATTGCCGCGCCGTGGGCGCCCCCTCTCACTGATCCGTTCACGCATGGCCGAAGAAGCGATCAACTTTCCCCAGCGCTCCACGGCGCCCGTCGGGCGCACGCTGCCGCACAGCATCGAAGCCGAGGAATATCTGCTCTCGTGCTGCCTGCTCGACGGTGCGGAAGTGATTTCGCGCTGCCTGGAGGCGCGGATCCGCCCCGAATCGTTTTACGACAGCAAACACGGCATCATCTACCAGTGCCTGCTCGACCTCTACAACCGCCAGGCGCCGGTCGAGGTGTCGGTCGTGGCCGAGGAACTGAAGACCGCGAAGCAGCTCGAGGCGGTGGGCGGATATGCGTTCCTCGCGCAAGTATCGGCGCGCATTCCGACCACGGCGCAGGCCGGCTACTTCATCGACAAGGTGCGCGAGCAGTCGCTCCTGCGTGAAATCATCCGCTCGGCGACCGGGGCGGTGGAGGATTGCTACAACTTCTCCGGCGGCATCGACGAGTTTGTCGACCAGGTGGAGACAAAGCTCTTTGCGGTGACGCAGAACCGCGTGAGCGAGACCGCCAAGCCGATGCGCGAACCCACGCGCGAGGCCATGAACGTCATCACGAAGATGATGATGAAGAAAGGCGAACTCACCGGCGTTTCCTCCGGCTTCAAGGATCTGGATGCGCTCATGTGGGGTTTCCAGCGGCAGGAGATGATCATCCTCGCGGCCCGTCCTTCGATGGGCAAAACTTCGCTCGCGTTGAACTTCGCGGAGGCCGCGGCGATGCCGAAACGCGGCGAGGCCGTGGGCGTGCTGATCTTCTCGCTCGAAATGAGCGCGGCCCAGCTCGCTTTGCGCATGCTGTGCTCCCGGGCCCGCGTGAACATGAAGCTGCTGCGCGACGGCCTCCTGTCCAAGAACGGCGACGAACAAAACCGCTTGGTGGAGGTGGCGGATGAGTTTTCGAAGGCGCCGGTCTTCATCGACGATTCGAGCGCGCTTTCGATCATGCAACTGCGGGCCAAGGCCCGGCGCGTGCATTCGCGGCACAAACTGGGCTTCATCATGGTGGACTACCTCCAGTTGCTCAGCCCGACCGACGCCCGGATGCCCCGCGAACAGCAGGTCGCCGAGGCCTCCCGGGGGCTAAAATCGCTCGCGAAGGAACTCGACGTGCCGGTGCTTGTATTAAGCCAGCTCAACCGCTCGTCCGAAAAGGAGAACCGCACGCCCAAACTGGCCGACCTGCGCGAATCCGGCTCGATCGAGCAAGACGCCGACGTGGTTCTCATGCTGGCCCGCCCCAAAGACGCCGACGAAAAATTCCAAGTAGCCGCCGACTCCGCCGAGTTAATCGTTGCCAAGCAGCGCAACGGACCGGTAGGAGAATTGAAACTCACTTTCCTTCGGGACATCACTCGCTTTGAAAACTTTCACCAGTAGCCCTGTGCGCAGGGTCACCGCATATCTTTTTGCAATTCTTTGGTTTGCAGCGTCGGGCGGTGTTCCCGTGCAGGCTCAACCCGGGGCGGCGGCGCAGCAGGCGGGGCCGGCGCAGCAGCCGCCCAAAGCGGGCACCATCACGATCAAGTTTGTCGGCACGGCGAACGTCAACGAGCAGATCGTCCGGGCCAACATGTCGCTGCGCGAGGGTGGTGAATTCGACGGCAACATGCTCGACCGCGACCTGCGCTCCCTTTACCGCACCGGTCTCTTCGAGTTGATCGAGTTCAAGCAGGAGGCGGCTGACACGGCTGGGACGGTGTTCAATTTTGTGATCGAAGTGACCCCGAAATACCGCGTCTACGCGGTGAAATTCGAGGGCAACCAGCGGGAGAAGGCGAGTCGGTTGGAGAAGGAAGTGAAGACCAAGCCCAACCTCGCCCTCGATGAACGCCAGGTGAAGGAGGATACGGAAAAGCTCCGCGATTTCTATCAAAAGGCCGGCTACAACCAGGTCACCATCAGCTATGCGATCAACCTCGACCGGGTCGGCGGGTTCGGCACTGTGATCTTCAAGATTCGGGAGGGCGCCAAGGTCAAGATTGCGGACATCAAGTTCGTCGGCAACGCCCACGTCAAAGCCGCCAAGCTCAAGGGCGAGATGGAGACCAAGAAGTGGTGGATGTTTTCCTGGCTCACCGGTTCCGGTCGCTACAAGGACGACACCTTTGAGGACGACCTCGACAAGCTTCGGGACTACTACCGCGAGCAGGGCTATCTCGACGTTGATATCGCGGAGGACAAGGTCGTGTTCTCCTATCCGACCCCAGCCAAGCTTCTCATCACGGTCCAGATCATCGAAGGCCGGCAATACCGCGTCGGCGAGATCGATTTCAAGGGTAACAAGCTCTACGCGACCTCGCTGCTCAAGCGGGTCGCCCGCGTCAAAACCGGCACCGTCTTCACGCCCTCGAAACTCGACAAGGATTCGGAGCGCGTGGAGGACTTCTACGGCAAGGATGGTTACCTCGACACCCGCGTGCGCATCCAGCGCAAACCCAATGTCGAGACCGGCAACATCGACCTCGACTACACCGTCAACGAGAGCGATCGCTTCAACGTCGAGTCGATCAACATCGAGGGCAACACCAAGACCAAGAGCACGGTGATCCTGCGCGAACTCGTGCTCGGCCCGGGCGATGTGTTCAGCACCGTGCTGATGAAGCTCAGCAAGCTCCGCCTCGAGAACACGCGCTTCTTCGAGGACGTGGAGGTGACGCCGCAGGAGACCAACATCCCCGGCCGCCGGAATATGCGCATCGCCGTGCGCGAAGGCCGCACGGGTAATCTCACCTTTGGCGCGGGCTTCAGTTCGCTCGAGCGGGCGACGCTTTTTGCGGAAGTCTCCCAGTCCAATTTCGATCTCTTCAACCGCCGCTCGTTCTTCCAGGGCGATGGTCAAAAATTCCGCCTGCGCATGCAGATCGGGTCGCTCTCGAGCGAGATTGTGTTGTCGTTCGAGGAGCCGTGGCTCTTCCAGAAACAGCTCGCGCTCGGTTTCTCCATCTTCCGCGAAAGCTCGGAATACAACAGCACGTTCTACACGCAGATCCAGACCGGCGCGGAGATCTACGTCCGCAAGAACCTCTATGAACTGATTAACGGCCGCCTGAGCTACACCTACGAAGTGGTCGGGATTCAGGACGTTTCGCCGACTGCCTCGCCCATCATCAAGGCGCTGGCCGGCAACAACGCCCTGTCGAAGGTCGGCTTCCAGCTGGAGCGCGACACGCGCGACAAGATCATCAACACGACCCGCGGCAACCGCATGGAGCTCAACACGAGTTTCGCCGGCGGCCCGCTGGGCGGCAGCAAGATCAATAATTTCTACAGTCTCGAGTTCCGTGGCTCGCAGTTCTTCCCGGTGTTCGAGACGCAGACGCAGGTGCTGAGCCTCATCGCCCGCGGCGGCTTCATCCAGCAGTTCGGCGCGGCGAACGATGTCGCTTACTACAATAAATTCTATCTCGGCGGCCCGACCGACCTGCGGGGCTACGAATTCCGCAACGTGTCGCCGCGGGATAGCACGGGAGAGGTCGTCGGCGGCAAGTCCTACGGCTTCTTCAGCGCCGAATATACGCTGGATATCGTCAGTCCCATCCGCTTCGCGTTCTTCTACGATGCCGGCTTCGTGAATCGCAAGTCGTTCGACTTCAACCCCAGCGAGTTCCACGACAACTTTGGCTTCGGCCTCGGACTGTTCGTCGCGGGCTCGCCGCTCCGGCTGGATTTCGGCATACCGATCAGAGGCAGCAAAGAGGCGAAGAAGGGCAATCAGTTCAATTTTTCCTTTGGCACCCGCTACTGATTCTGTTCCATTGCCCGCTTTTCTTTTCGCACCCTATCCATGAAGAACACCATCCACTCCCTCGTTGCCGCGGCTGCCTTTGGCGCCCTGACGCTCGGCGCCAGCGCCCAGCCGGCGATCAAGCTCGCCGTCGTCGACATGGCGAAGCTCTACGACAACCACTACAAGACCCTGGAGCAAAACGCCAAGCTGCAGGCCGACGACCAGAAGGCCCAGGAAGAGGTCGACAAGATGAACAAGGAGGGCAACTCCCTCGTCGAAGAATACAAGGCCCTCAACGACCAGTCGACCAACCCGACGCTCACGGCTGACGCGAAGGCGAAGGCCCAGAACGACGCCCAGCGCAAGCTGGAGGCCATTCAGCAAAAGAAGAACGAAATCGGCACCTTTGTGCAGAACACGCGCAACTCGATCCAGCAGCGCCTGCAGACCTTCCGCAGCCTGATGTTGGAAGAGATCAGCAAGGTCGTGGCCGATGTCGCCAAGAAGAAGGGCGCTACGCTCGTCCTCGACAAGTCCGGTCCCACCTTCATCGGGATTTCCAACCTCGTCTACGCCGACGCCGCTTACGAGATCACCGACGACATCGCCGCCGAGATCAACAAAGGCCGCCCGGCGTCTGCGACACCGGCGCCGAGTGCGCCGACACCTCCGGCTTCGGCCAAGGGTTCCCCGTCGGTGACGGTCCCGGGCCTCACGCCGCCCGCCAAGAAGTAATCCGCCAGAACGCCGCCGGTCAGTTTCGGCCCCGTGGACTCCGCGGGGCCTTTTGCTTTTCCCGGCCTGATTTCCGGGCGGATGGGGCGGTCGGGAGGGTGCATCTCAGTTTCTTGCCGTCCGGCGAGAGCGACGGAGCGGCGATTTTCAACCACCGGGCGTGGGCGCTTGGAAAAGCGCCCCCTCCGCGTGGCAGGAAAGTGAGATGCGCCCCGGTCGGGAATGTGGCATTTTGCTGAATTGCACCGCGCGTTGAAACCCCCACGCTCGGCCCATGCAGGTTTCGTTTACTTCGGCGGAGGTTGCGGTCCTCGTGCAATCCAAGGCTTCACGCGGCGCGACGACCGAGACCATTCGTGGGCTCGCGTCGCTGGCCCGGGCCGAGCCCGGCGATCTTTCATTCCTCGGTAACGCCAAATACAAGGCGGAGGTCGCCGCGACGGCCGCGTCGATCGTTTTGTTGCCGTCCGACTACACCGGTGAGCCGCGGGCCAACCAGCTTTTCCTGTTCGTCGATAATCCATCGGTCGCCCTCGCACGGTTATGTGCGCGCGTTGAACAGTCGCTGTGGCCCAAACCGGCGCCAGGAATCCATCCGACCGCCCATGTCGCGCCCGGGGCCCAAGTCGCGGCCTCGGCGACGGTCGGCCCGCTGTGTGTGATCGAGACCGGGGCGGTGATCGGCGATCGCGTTCACTTGCAGTCGCAGGTGTTCGTCGGGCGGGGCGCGCGGATCGGCGACGAGTCGTGGCTCATGCCGGGGGTGGTGCTCGCCGCGGAATGTGCCGTCGGCCGTCGGGTGCGATTGCAACCCGGGGTCATCATCGGCTCCGATGGATTTGGCTACGAGTTCGTGCAGGGGCGCCACGAAAAGGTCCCCCAAGTCGGCACCGTCGAAATCGGCGACGACGTCGAGATTGGCGCCAACTCCACGGTTGATCGCGCCCGCTTCAGCCGCACCGTCGTGGGCGAAGGCACCAAGATCGACAACCTGGTGCAAGTCGCCCACAACGTCACCATCGGCCGCCACTGCCTGCTGTGTGCCCAGGTCGGCATTTCTGGCAGCACCACCATCGGCGACTACGTCGTGCTCGGTGGCCAGGCGGGCGTGTCCGGTCATCTGACGATCGGCAAAGGGGCCAAGATCGGCGGCCAGGCCGGCGTCACCCAGGACCTCGACCCGGGCGCCTTCGTCAATGGCAACCCGGCCATCCCGCTGCAACTCGAGCGCCGCCTCGTCGTTCTGACGCAGCGGTTGCCCGAACTCTTCAAGCGCGTCGACGCGCTCGAGGGACGGCCGGCCTGACGCAAAATAAACTTCCGCACGCCGGCATTCTCGTCACGCTCACGCCCCTCATGAGAGAATCGCGGCTCAAGATCTTTTCGGGAAACTCGAATCGGCAACTCGCCGAGGAAATCTGCCGCTCGGTGGGCGTGCCGCTCGGCGAGGCCACCGTCACGGCGTTCCCCGACGGCGAATCATTCGTGAAGATCAACGAAAACGTGCGCGGGCAGGATGTCTACATCGTCCAATCCACGTGCCCGCCGACGAACCATCACCTCGTCGAGCTGCTCATCATGATCGATGCGGCCCGCCGCGCCTCGGCCCAGCGCATCACGGCGGTGATTCCGTTCTATGGTTACGC
Organism: Verrucomicrobiota bacterium; assembly: GCA_016235555.1. Taxonomy (GTDB): domain Bacteria; phylum Verrucomicrobiota; class Verrucomicrobiia; order Opitutales; family Opitutaceae; genus JACRKC01. Next base: position 49,703 of record JACRKC010000115.1, on the reverse strand, counting down.
CCGGCAGGACCGGAAGGATCAGCCCCGCGTCCCGATCACCGCCAAGCTGGTCGCCAATCTCCTCGTCGCGGCCGGCGCCACCCGCATCCTGACCATGGATCTGCACTCGCAGCAGATCCAGGGCTTCTTCGACATCCCGGTCGACCATCTCTTCGCCTCGCCGGTTTTCTTCGAGCACCTCAAGGGGAAGATCAAGACGGACAATCTGGTCGTCTGCTCGCCCGACGTCGGCGGCATGAAAATGGCCGCGGCCTACGCCGATGTGCTCGGTGCGGCCCTCGGCCTCGTGGCCAAGAAGCGCAAGACCGCCACCAAGGTCGAGGCGATCAGCATCGTCGGCGACGTGGCGGGGCATGATATTCTACTCGTCGACGATATCACCGAGACGGCCGGCACGCTCACGGCGGCGGCGAAAATCCTGCGCGAGCACGGTGCCCGCAGCGTGCGGGCGGCCGTCAGTCACTGCATTCTCAACGACGTCGCGGTCGAGCGTCTCAAAAGCGGCCTGATTGATGAACTCATCACGACCAACACCACGCCCGTCGACACCAAGGGGCTGCCGATCACGGTCCTGAATGTAGGCCCCATTCTCGGCCAAGCCATCCAGCGCATCAACAGCAACGAAAGCGTCACCGGCCTCTTCCGCATCAAGGGATTCTGATCCCGCCGTGTCGGAGCATCGCCGGAACTCTTCCGGTCCATCGCCGGTCGTCAGCCCGTCATGAAATCCACGCTTTTCCCCTGCGTCGTTGCCATCCTGCTGCTCGGTGATGCCGCGGCTTTCGCCGCGAGCGCCAGGAGTCCCAGGAGTTCCGCGCCGAACCAGCGGCCCGCCGTGCAGATCGACCGCACGCCGGTCAGCGAAGGCCGGCCCGCGGTGGTAACCAGCTACGCCGATGTGGTCGAGCCCGTGCAGAAGGCCGTGGTCTCGATCTACTCGACCAAGATTGTGCGCGAGCGTTTCGCGGTCAACCCGCTCCTGCGCCAGTTCGGCTTCCAGGACCAGGAACGCGAAAGCAAGCAGGAGGGCATGGGCTCCGGCGTGATCGTCACCGCCGATGGCTATATCCTCACGAACAACCACGTGGTCGAAGGCGCTGATGAATTGAAGGTCTCCCTCACCGACGATCGCGAGTTCCTCGCCAAAGTCATCGGCACCGATCCGAAGACCGATGTCGCCGTGATCAAGATCGACGCCGAGAAACTTCCCACGGTGACGCTTGCGGACAGCGAAAAACTCCGCGTGGGCGACGTGGTCTTCGCCGTGGGCAATCCGCTCAACGTCGGTCAGACCGTCACCATGGGCATCGTCTCGGCCAAGGGCCGCAACAAGGTGCACATCCTCGACGAAGTCCAGGGCTACGAAAATTTCATCCAGACCGACGCTGCGATCAACATGGGCAACTCCGGCGGCGCGCTCATCGATGCCAAGGGGCGCCTCGTCGGCATCAATGCGGCGATCCTGTCGCCGTCACGCGGCAACATCGGCATCGGTTTCGCCATCCCGATCAATCTCGCCGCCAGCATCATGAACAGTCTGGTGGAGACGGGCACGGTGCAGCGCGGCGCGCTGGGGGTGTTCGCCGATCCGAATCCGCTGACGGCCGATGTGGCCGAGCAACTCGGTCTGGCCAAGGACACCAAGGGCGTGCTGGTGACCGACATCACGCCGAAAAGCGCCGCGGAAAAGGCCGGCATCAAGCGCACCGATGTGATCCTCGCGATCGATGGTCGGGCGGTCTCCTCGTTCGAAGAATTGCGCCTGCTCGTTTCGCAGTTGCTGCCTGGCACGGTGGTGAAGCTGAAGATCGTGCGCGACGGGAAGGAGCGGATCATCGAGGCGACCCTCGACAAGCTCGCGGACAACCCCAACGAACTGCTGCCCGGCGTGACGGTGGGGGCGATCGACAATGCCGCGCGGCGTCGGCTGGGACTCAACAATCGCGTCGCCGGCCTCCTCATCACCGAGGTGGCGGCCGATTCGCCGCACCGTGACTCGCTGGTGGCCGACATGGTGATTCTCGAAATCAACCGCGTGGCCGTGGGCGATGTCGCGGCGGCGAAGGAAGCGCTGCGGCCCGGCCGCAACCTGCTCGCGATTTTCTACGGCGGTGGCATCCGGTTCACGAGTGTGACGCTGAAATAGTCAGGACACCCGAGGCTGCCACCGTAGCGGCGGTCGTCCCTGCCCGCCGACCTGACGCATCGAAGCCGCAGGCCGGGGCGCTGGCCGCGATGCGATGAGAAATCTCGCCCGGCGACACCTGCCTCGTGGTTTCGCATTGTAGGCCCGCCCGACGGCCGGGCAGCCCGCCCAGCGGGAGGGCCTGCAACGGAAAATCTGAAAGCAACGGGACGGTGGTATTACACGGCAGCTTGCCCGGTTTCGCGCGGCGCTCGCCGGGAAGAATGATCCGCTGCATCGCTGCGGGCGGCGTGCAGTGCGGGCGCAGCCAACATTGCGGTGGGGATGGGGCGCATTGACGGCGCGGCTCATACCGACGTCACATGAATTTTGGATTCTACGGTTGCGAGAGTAGGCCGGGGTCATCCCCGACATCGGCTCCAAGCGGGCGAGTGTCGGGCGTAAAGCCCGACCTACGGCTGACGTCCAAATATCAACAGCCATTGGCATCAGTTTCTTGCCGTCCGGTCAGCACGACGGAGAGGCGGTTTTCAACCGCTGAGCTTGGGCGCTGAGAAAAGCGCCCCTCCGCATCGCAAGAAAGTGTGATGCGGGTGCGCGCGTTGATCTCAACGCGATCAGCCGGGGGGGGCGTGCGTCCTGAAAGCGCGTTGGGGTCGACGCGCTCCACCTCAAGCGGGTCGGTCCATCTGCCTGACGCGGGGACGGTGTGGGGCGGCGGGGGTCGGCGACCCCGCCCGGCAGGGGAAAGACCAGTTCCAGACGAAGAAGGCCGCCATTGCGGGCGGCCTTCTGATTTCGGCGTATTCGTCCGCCCTGCGGCGGAGCATGAACAAAAATCAGGACTGCGGCGCGGCGGGCTTGTTCCGGCGGCGCCAGAGGAGGAAGCCGAGGGCGGCGCCGACGAAGATCGCGCCGTAGGTGGCGGGCTCGGGGGCGGGCGTGATCTGCTTGTCGAAGGACTGCCAGGTGGTGGCGTTGCCCGGGTAGCCGGTGAAGGTGATCTGGTTCTGCGGGGCCATGCCGCGGCCGTCGATGACGGCGCCGGTGTAGGTGCCGGTGCCGCTGTTGAACTGCTGGAAGGTGTTCGTCGCGTAGAAGTAGTCGACGGCGTTGACCCAGTTCGTGATCGTGAGCGAGACGCCGGCGTCGATGATGACGTTGGCGGCGCTGAGGATCGACGCCGTGTTGAGGCCGAAATCGAGGGTGGTGGTGCCGGTGATGTGGAGGGTGCCGACGGAGAGGTTGATGCCGGCGAGGGAGAGGGTGCCGCCGTTGAGCTCGAGCGTGCCGCCGGTGAAACTGATGTTGGTGTTGAAGGTGAGGGTGCCGGAGCCGGTCTTCTGGATCGTGCCGGTGCCGGTGAGCGTGCCGCCGAAGGTGGTGCTGGTGTTGTCGCCGCCGGCGATGAGGAGGCCGGCGGAGCCGGTGGCGATCGTGCCGGTGCCGGCGAAGGAGCCGATGGTTTCGGTGAGGCCGTTGAGGTCGAACTTGCCGTCGGAGTTGATCGTGACGCGGGCGGTATCGGAAATCTGGTTGCTCGCGAGGAGCTTGAGGTTGGCGGTGCTGGCGGCGCCGGCGCTGTCGCCGATGGTGACATGGCCGGAGCCGGTGGCGGAGGTGCCGGCGGTCTTGTTGAGGAGGACGGTGCCGTCGGAAACCTGGAAGCCGCCGGAGTTGGTGTTGGCGGAGGTGCCGGTGAGTTCGAGGGTGCCGAGGTCGGTCTTGTTGAGGGCGGCGGCGCCGGAGAGGGCGCCGCTCATCACGAGGTCGGAGTCGCCGTTGATGCCGTTGTTGCCGACCTGGACGATGCGGGTGCCGGAGGCGCCGAGGTTGACGTTGGCGGAGATGGAGGCGGTGGAGGAGCCGACGCCGTTGAAGGTGAGGTTGCCGCCAAGGGTGGCGGTGCCGGTGCCGGTGACGGAGCCGCCGCCCATGGTGAGAGAGCCGACGGTGTTGCTGAAGGACTGGAGGTCGAGCTTGCCGTCGGTGGCGATGGTGACGTTAGAGGCGCTGTTGATCTGGTTGCCGGCGTTGAGCTGGAGGGTGGCGGAGGCGGCGGCGCCGATGCCGTCGCCGATATTGACGGCGCCTGCGCCGGTGGCGTCGCCAGCGGTCTTGGCGGCGATGACGGTGCCGTCGTTGATGTTGAAGCCGCCGCTGAAGGTGTTGCCGGAGGAGCCGCCGAGGGTGAGGGTGCCGGAACCGGTCTTGTTGACGTAGTTCGGGTTGCTGGTCTGGGCGATCGCGCCGTTGAGGGTGAGGGCGCCGGTGTTGGAATCGATCGCGACGCCGGTGTTGATGCCGCCGACGAGGGTGATGTTGCCGTTGAGGGTGTTGTTGTCCTGAACGTTTTTGATGCTGGGCGCGGACGGGGGGGCGACGGTGCCGTAGAGAGTGAAGGTCTCGCCGGAAGCGACGGTGATGTTGTTCTGCACGCCGAGAGTGGCGCCGATCTGGACGGAGGTGCCGGCGGCGGAGGTGCCGAGGGCGGTGTCGTTGGCGGCGACCAACATGCCAGCGGCGACGTTGGTGGAGCCGGTGTAGGTGTTGGCGCCGGAGAGGACGACGGTGCCGGTGCCGGTCTTGGCGACGACCTTGGCGTTGGTGGCTTCGCTGATGACGCCGGAGAGGGTGAGTTGCGAGCCGCCGGCGGCGTCGATCTTGACCTGGTCGTTGGCGACGGCACCGGTCAGGGAGACATTGCCGGTCCAGACGTTGGTGCCGGAGAGATTGGCGAGGCTGGCGGTGCTGGGGCTGGTGGCGGCGGCGACGCTGAGGGACTCGCCGGTGACAGTGATGCCGCCCTGGAGGCCGAGGGTGGCGCCGGCGGCGACGGTGGTGCCGGCGGCGGAGGTGCCGAGGGCGGTGTTGTGGGCGGCGATGAGGGTGCCGGCGGAGACGGTGGTGGCGCCGGCGTAGGTGTTGGCGCCGGAGAGGGTCATGGTGCCGGTGCCAGTCTTGGTGAACGCAGCGTTGGCGCCGCCGGACATCACGCCGGAGAGCGTGGTGCTGGTGTTGTTACCGCCGGCGCTGACGGTGGTGGCGGCGCCGGGGGAGCCGAGGGCGACGTTGCCGGCGCCGGCGAGGGAGCCGACGGTCTCGGAAAAGGCGTTGAGATCGAAGGTGGCGCCGGAGGCGACGGCGACGGCGGAGGCGTTGGGGATGGCGTTGGCGACGCCGAGGCGGAGGGTGCCGGCGTTGATGGTGGTGGAGCCGTCGTAGTTGTTGGCGGCGCTGCCGAGGACGACGGTGCCGGTGCCGGTCTTGGTGATGTTGGTGGTGCCGGTGCCGTCGATGAGCTGGCCGTTGAAGTTGACGGTCGAGGTGCCGGCGGCGGTGAGGTCGACGCTCTTGTTGAGGGTGACGGTGCCGGAGAAGGTGCTGGTGCCGGTGGTGAAGTTGCTGCTGCCGCCGAGGGTGGTGGTGGCGCCTTGGGTGCCGACGGTGAGGTTGCGGGCGATGGTGACGCCGCTGGCACCGATGAGCAGGGAGGTGTTCATCGTGCCGGTGGTGGAGGCGTCGTTGATCGTGACGGCGGTGGTGGCGGCGCCGAGGGCGGCGGAGTTGTTCAGCTCGAGGGTGCCGTTGCGGAGGGTGGTGGAGCCGGCGTAGGTGTTGGTGCCGGAGAGGGTGAGGGTGCCGGAGCCGGTCTTGAGGAGATTGGTGCCGGTGTTGTTGCCGATGATGCCGGAGATCGTGGTGTGGCCGGTGCCGGTGGCGGTGAGGGTGGTGCCGGCGGTGGTGGGCGTCAGGTTGCCCGAGATGGTGAGGCCGGTCGCCGCGGTGGAGTTGTTGGTGAGGTTGAGCGAGTCGGCGAAGGCGGCGGCGACGGAGATGGTGTGCGCGCCGTCGTCGTTGACGTTGATCGCGGCGGCGCCGGAGGCGACGTTGAAGGTGAGCGTGTTGGTGCCGTTGATGGTGTAGTTCCGGGCGCCGGAGTTGTCGAAGATGAGCGTGCCGATGGTGGCGGCGGCGTTGACGCTGATGGTGGGGTTGGTGGTGAGCGGGGCGGCGCTGCCGAGATTGCCGAGGCGGGCGATGGCGCCGATGGCGTTGGGGGCGGTGTTGCCAACCCAGTTGGTGCCGGTAGCCCAGGTGCCGTTGCCGTTGACGTTCCAGTCGATGGCGGTGACGGCGGGGACGATTTCGTAATAGCCGGCGCCGAGGTCGCCGCGGGCGATGGTGGTGGCGGTGCCGGCGCCCCAGCCGTTGAAGTTGATGGCGCTGACGTTCGGCGCGCCGGCGGTGCTGTAAACGACGAGTTGCTCGGTGCCGCCGCCGCCGAGGGAGCCGGCCCAGTTGGCGATGTTGAGTGTGCCGGTGACGGTGCCGAGGCCGTTGGCGTTGAAGCGGAGGACGGAGCCGTCGTTGAGGTAGTCGATGGTCGAGCCGGTGACGGTCTGCGAGAGCTGGTTGAGGGTCGCGCTGTAGCTGGCGACGTTGAAGGTGCCGCCAGCGAGGATGAGGTTGGCGGAGTTGTTGATCTGGTTGCCGGCGCCGAGGGTGAGGGTGTTGCCGGCGTTGATGGTGAGCGCGGTGACGTTGGCGAGGCTGGCGCTGGCGCCGAGGGAGAGCATGGAGCCGGTGCTGCCGTTGAGGGTGAGGGAGCCGGAGAAGGTGTTGGCGCCGTTGAGCGCGAAGTTGCCGGCGCCGGTGGTGGTGAGGTTCTGCGCGCCGGAGATCGCGCCGCCAACCGTCAGCGTGGTGCCGGCGGCGGCGTTGCCGAGGGTGGTGGCGGCGCCGAGGGCGACGTTGCCGGCGACGGTGTTGTTGCCGGAGACGTTGTTGAGGGCGCCGACGCCGCCGGAGCCGGTGCCGTTGAGCGTGATGGTCTGGCCGGAGGGAATCGTGACGCCGCCTTGGACGCCGAGCGTGGCGCCGCTGGTGACGGTGACGGAGCCGGTGCCGCCGCCGAGGGCGTTGCTGGTGGCCGCGACGAGGGTGCCGGCGGAGACGGCGGTGTTGCCGGTGTAACTGTTGTTGCCGCCGAGGGTGAGGGTGCCGGTGCCGTTCTTGGTGAGATTGCCGGTGCCGGTGATGTCGCCGCCGAGCACGACGGCGCCGCCGGTGGCGGCGGTGACGCTGAGGTCCTTGGCGATGGCGACGTTGCCGGTGAAGGTGTTGGTGCCGGTGGTGTTCGAGCCGCCGATGGTGACGGTGCCGCCGTAATTGTTGACGCTGATGGCGCGGTCGATGGTGAGGCCGCCGGAGCCGCCGGCGAGGAGGGAAACGTTGCTGGCGCCCGCGGTGGAGGCGTCGCCGAGCTGGACGGCGGTGCTGGCGTTGCCGAGGGCGCCGTTGCCGGCAACGGGGGCGTTGCTGGCGAGGGTGAGCGTGCCGGCGCGGACGGTGGTGGTGCCGGTGTAGGTGTTGGCGCCGGAGAGGGTGAGCGCGCCGTCGTCGACCTTGGTCAGGTGGTAGGCGCCGCCGAGGGTGCCGGTGGCGGTGAGGGTGTTGCCGGCAGTGGAACCGATGGCGGAGTGCGCCGCCATCGTGAGGTTGCCGGACCAGGTGTTGCTGCCGCCGGTGTTTTGGAGGGCGCCGAGGGTGCCGACGCCGCTGCCGGAGAGCGTGACGTTTTCGGCGATGGTGAGCGCGTTGCCGTTGACGCGGAGCATGGCGCCGTCGGAGACGGTCGTCACGCCGGTGCCGCCGCCGAGTTGACCGGCCTGGCGGAGCTCGAGGGTGCCGGCGGTGACGGCGGTGGTTCCGGTGTAGGTGTTGTTGGCGGTGCCGTTCAGGACGAGGGTGCCGGTGCCGACCTTGGTGAGATCGAAGCCGCCGGAGATGATGCCGGTGGTGGTGAGCGTGGAGCCGGAGTCGACGCCGACGTAGGTGGCGGCGCCGAGCGCGACGGTGCCGGTGAGGGTGTTGCTGCCGCTGAGATTGCGAAGGGCGCCACTGTTGCCGACGCCGGCGCCGCTGACGGTGAGGCCTTCCGAAGAGGAGATGTTGTTGGAGAGCGCGAGGGTGGCGCCGCTGGCGATCGTCGTGCCGGCGGCGTTCGTGCCCAAGCCGGCGGAGCTCTGAATTTCGACGGTGCCGGAGTTGATCGTGGTGGCGCCGGTGTAGGTGTTGGCGCCGGAGAGGGTGACGTAGCCGGTGCCGTTCTTGGTGAGGGTGCCGCTGGTGGTGCCGATGATGCCGCTTTCGGCGATGTTGCCGGCGCCGGCGAGGGTGAGGCCGAAGGTGGCGCCGGTGATGCCGCCGGTCAGCGTGAGCGTGCCGGAGTCGCTCCGGATGGTGCTGGCGGAGCCGAGGGTGACGGCGCCGGTCCAGGTGTTGGAACCGGAGACGTTGCGCAGGGCGCCGGCGGGACTGGCGGTGACGCCGGCACCGTTGAGGGTGAGGGCTTCGCCGGTGATGGTGATGTTGTTCTGGAGCTCGACGGCGGCGCCGGAGGCGACGGTCACGCCGCCGGCGCTGGTGCCGAACGCGGCGTTGCTCTGCGCGTTGATGGCGCCGGCGTTGATCGTGGTGACAGCGTCGTAGGTGTTGGTGCCGGAGAGGGTGAGGGTGCCGGTGCCGTTCTTCGTGAGGGCGAGGGTGCCGGTGCCGCCGGCCTTGAGGATGTTGCCGGAGAAAGTGGTCGAGGTGTTGTCACCGCCGAGGGCGAACGTGCGGTTGGTGGTGCCGCTGGTTTTGGTGACGGTGCCCGCGCCGGCGAGCGAACCGACGGTGGCGCCGCGCGAGGTGAGGTCGAAGGTGGCGCCCGCCGCCACCGTGAGGGCGGTGCCGGTGGAGAGCACGGTGTTCGAGCCGGAAACCTGGAGGGTGCCGGCGGTGATGTTGGTGGCGCCGTTGTAGGTGCTCGCGCCGCTGAGCAGGAGCGTGCCGGCGCCGGTCTTGTTCAACGCGCCGCCCGACGTGCCGGCGATGACGCCGGCGTAGGTGAGCGTGGTGCCGCCCGCCGTCTCGAAGGTGCCGCCCGCGGCGCCGAGCGTGGTGCCGCGATTGGTGGCGAGGGTCATCGAGGCGGTGTTCCTGAGCGTGCCGCCATTGAGCGTGAGCTGGGCCGCGGTGGCGGCGCCGGGGGCGGTGCCGAGCGCGGTGTCGGCGGCGAGCGAGACGGTGCCGCCGTTGATCGTGGTGGCGCCGGTGAACGTGCTGCCGCTGGCGAGGGTGAGGGTGCCGTCGTTGTTCTTGGTCAGCGTGCCGGTGCCGGTGGTGAGGGTGCCGGTGATGGTGGTGTTGCCGGCGCCGTTGACCGTGACGTTGCGGTTGGTGCCGGTGATCGAGTTGGTGGCGCCGAGGGTGAAGGTGCCGGCGGAATTCTGATTGATGATCAGGTGGTCGTTGAGCGTGAGGCCGGTGTTGATACTGTGGGCGCCGCCGCCGCTGACGTTGATCTGGGCGTTGCCGCCGGTGACATCCATCGTGAGGCGGTTGGCGCCGGCGAGGGTGTAGTTGCTGGCGTTGGTGAAATTCACGTAGCCGACGGTCGCGCCGGCGACATCCTGGGTGACGGTGCGGGCGGCGGTGATCGCGCCGGCGAAATTGGCGGTGGCGCCGATGCCGTTGGGGGTGCCGTTGGGATTCCAGTTGGTGGTCGTGCTCCAGTTGCCGTTGGCGTCGACCGCCCAGGTGGAGGCGGTGCCGGTGGCGGGCACGACTTCGTAGATGCCGCCGCCGCGGTCGATGATCTGCGCGCCGGTGCCGTAGCCGGCGAAATTGATGCTGCTCAGGAAGGTCGAGTTGAGGGCGCCGGTGCTGTTGACGAGAAGCTGGCTGGCGCCGCCGCCGCTCGTGCTGCCCGCCCAGTTGTTGATCGTGAGCGTGCCGGCGGAGTAGGTGCCGGTGCTGAGATTGAGGAGGCCGGAGAGGCTGTTGTAATCGAGGATCGAACTCGCGCTGAGCGTCGTGCTGGTGAACGTGTCGTTGAATCCGTTCACCGAGAACGTGCCGCCGGCGAAGTTGACCGCGGAGTTGATGACGTTGCTGGCGCCGAGCTGGGTGATGCCCTGCGCAAGGGTGAGCGTGGCGGGCGCGAAGGAGTTGGCCGCGCCGGACAGGGTGAGCGTGCCGGTGCCGGATTTGGTGACCGTGCCGCCGCCGCTCACGACGCCCGAGAACGTGGTGGAGGTGTTGTTGGCGCCGACGGTGAGCGCGCCGCCGGCCATCGCGACGGTGCCGGCGCCGGCGAGGGAGCCGACGGTGTCGGTCCGGGCGTTGACATCGAGGGTGGCGCCGCTGGCGATGGCGCCCGCGGTGGACCTGGAGAGCTCGGTGTCGCCGCCGAGCCGGAGGGTGCCGGCGTTGACGGTGGTGGCGCCGGTGTAGGTGTTGACGCCGCCGAGGACGACGGTGCCGGTGCCGGCCTTGGTGAGCGAACCGGTGCCGGCGGCGATGCCGTTGTAGGTGAGCGTGGTGCCGGCGGTGGTGTCGAGCGTGCCGCCGCCCGCGCCGAGGGCGATGCCGCGGTTGGCGTCGAGCGTGGTGGTGGCGGTGGGGTTGAGGGTGCCGCCGTCGAGGGCGAGGTGCCCGGCGGTGGCGGTGCCGGGCGCGGTGCCGAGATTCGCGTCGGCGCCGATGCGGAGCGTGCCGCCGCTGATCGAGGTGGCGCCGGTGTAGGTGTTGGTGCCGGTGAGCGCGACGGTGCCGGCGCCGACCTTGCTGAGGGCGGCGCTGCCGCTGACGACGCCGGACACGACGAGCGTGGTGCTGGCGGCGGCGCCGATCGCGCTGTCGGTGGCGAGGGCGACGGTGCCGGTCCAAGTGTTGTTGCCGGCGGCGTTGTAGAGCGCGCCGTTGCCGGCGACGCCGGTGCCGTTGAGCGTGAGGGCGTTGGCGGCGAAGGTGGTGCCGCTGCCGGCGAGGGCGAGCGTGGCGCCGGAGGCGACGGTGACGTTGCCGGTGACGGCGCCAAGCGCGCCGGCTTTTTCGATCTGGAGGGTGCCGCCGGTGATCGAGGTGCCGCCGGAATAAGTGTTGGGGCTCGCGCCGCTGAGGATCGTGGTGCCGGAGTCGGCTTTGACGAGGGCGCCGGTGCCGCTGATCACGCCGGAGAGGACGGTGTTGCCGGTGCCTTTGAGCGAGAGGGTGTTGCCGCCGTTGTCGATGTTGCCGCTGATCGTGAAGGTGGGCGCGATGTTGTTGTTGATGTCGAGGGCGCGGTTCATCTGCACGTCGAGCGCGACGGTGTGCGAGGTGTTGCCGCTCACGTCGTTGGTGAGATTGAGCGTGGTGAGGCCGCCGATGGTGGCGGAGTCGAAGATCAGCTTGCGCGCCTCGCTCGTGGAAAGGGTGTAGGAATTGGCGCCGCTGAAATACATGTTCTGGATCACCTTGTCGCTGCCGGTGACATCGATGTTCTGGGCGCTCGAGATGTAGGTGCTGTTGAAGAGGACGTTGGACTTGAGGGTGGGGTTCGTGTTGCCGGCCCAGTTGAGCGGATCGCTGGCGCCGGTGCCCCAGACCTTGTTGGACGGGCCCTGGCCGTTGTCCCAGATGAAATTGCCGCTGCCGGCCGTGGCGTTGATCGAGAGCAGACCGCCCACCTCGGTGATGAGCGTGCCGGAGCCGGTGCCGGCGGAGAAACCCATCTTCAACTGCTCGGGGCGCACGAACGAGCTGAGGTCGACGTTGAGCATGTTATACCAGAGGCCGTCCTCGCCGAATTGCATCGAGACGATGAGCTGGCTGTTGGCGTCGATCGTGACGGAGACGTTGCGGTATTGGGTGCTCTGATTCGGCCGGGCGGTCGCGGTCGGGAACGCCATCGTGTAGGGCAGGGAGGGGACGGTGCCGTCGCCGGCATCGAGGACGGTCGGGCTGCCGGTGTCGGTGAGGTCGCGATTGCCGGTGGCGGCGAGGAAGTTGTAGCCGCTGGTGCCCTGGCCGGGACCGCGCACGGAGAGCGAGTTCGGCAGAAGACTCGCGGTGCCGCCGACGCGGCCTTCGCCGGCGACGGAGAAATTGCCGTAGGCGTCCAGGGCGACGGCGACGAAGCCGCCGTTCATGCCGTTGACCCCGGTCTTCTGCGCGTAGCCGATCGAGCCGCCGTCGGCGCCGACCTGGAAGGTCTTGCTCGCGTCGTAGAGGAAGAACGTGAGGCCGTCCGCGCCGGTGTTGGCAAAATTGTTACCGCCGAAAAGATTCACGCCGAACTGGATCGTGACGCTGTTGCCGGCCGAGGGGATCGGGGTGTCGAAGTAGACCGCGTTGTGTGTGTTGAGGGTGTTGTTCGTCAGGCGCAGCCAACCCGAGCCGGACGGATCGATCGTGCCGCTTTCCGGGTCGCCCGAGCGAGTGGCGGCGCCGGAGGTGAGGATCGGAGCAGGCGTCGAATTTCCCGCGGGATTGAGGATCCAGCCGGCAGCCGTCGCGTTCTTGAAATCTTCGGAGTAGGTGAATTGTGCGCGGGCCGTCGAAAGCGCAAAAATCAAGGCGGCAGCCAAGGTCAGCCGCGTGTGACGGAGCTGACTGATGAGCGTGCGCCGATTTGCGTGCATTTTTAGTGCACCCATTCATCGGCAGAGTAGGCCGTAACTTCAACGGAGGATTAGGGTATTCACCCCACGGAAACTACGAATGACGAGGATGCGTGTTAATACTCACGCAGTTCTTACCCAGCCCCATAGGGACGGTTTGGGTCACAATATCTGCGCCGGCGGAGAGTTTAGAGAATGCGCCTGCGTTGATGATCCGCTGGGCACGCGCTCAACCCCGGGTGCATCTATTTCCGGGCGACCCTTTCGACAGGCCAAGGCTCGATCAAGCGCCGGTGCGCGGAGCAGTTGATGCCCGGTGAATTTGGGGCACCCAGGTCACATAGCTCGGCTCCTCGTGGAGGAACGCGTCGGGAGCCGGCACCTCGCGGTAGAGATTCGCATCCAGGGTGTTCAGCAGCAGTTTTTCGAGCACGTAGGGCACGGTGCGCACGCCGGGGGGGGGCGCGCTCCAGCAGCGGAAATTCTCCGGCATGACCAATTCTGTTGGGAGCTCCGCGAGTGATTGTCGCTGTAGTTTTTCGCCTCGCCTAGCGAGGTGCCATCGGTCGCGGCGAGCGTCGGCGATGACCCCGACATCGCTGCGGCCGATGGCCTCGGCGACAACCGCGAGGCTGCAATACGCGAAGACCGGACGCGGATCGATCGCCGCCCAGGCCCGCAGCGCCATCGCAACCGTGCGGATTCCGAGCACGGAACCCGGCCCATCACAGAAGATCCAGGCGCCACAGTCGGCGGGCCGGACGCCGACCGCGTCCAAGACTCGAAAAACGCCCACGCCCGCCTCCTCGGAGGAAAACGCCCAGCGCTGCCCTGCCGGGCCGGTGAGCACCCCGACTTGAACTTGGGCCGACGCCGCGTCGATCACGAGCAGCGGCGCGTGCGCGGCGAAAAGCTGCTGCAAGGTTGGCATGGGGCTGGGATGAGCCGTTCGAGCCGCCGGGTCAATGCGCTCGCCCGATCTTGCGTCCGATCGAGTGTTGGCGCGCGGGGTGCCGCCGTCGTTGCAGGGTGCGACAGAAAGTGAGGTCAGCCAGCGGTAGCGGCGGTCTGCGACCGCCGGCGATGCGCCAAGGGTTCTCGTTCGGCGGTCGCAGACCGCCGCTACAGCCAAGGCCTCTGTTTACCGACCTCACTTCCTGTCACACCCGTCGTTGCAGTCGCTGCAAAATTCCCCTTGCCAAGCCCCCGGCCGCTCTCTGTTTTCGACCGCTCCCTCCATGCAAAAGACCAAAAAGTCCGTCGCCAAGCGCTTCAAGATTTCCGGCACCGGAAAGCTCGTGCGCCGCACGCCCGGCTTCCGGCACCTGCTGGCCTCGAAGAGCACGAAGCAAAAGCGTCGTGCCTCCCGGGACAAGCTCGTCGCCGAGGGCCACGCCGAGGCGCTCCACCGCGCCCTGCCGTTCGGTCTGCGCTAACCCGCAAACCGAGGCGTCCAACCATCACTTCGCCCGGCAGGTGAACTAAGCCGACCTGCCGGCGATCAACCAAAAGGAAAAACCAAACATGGCTCGTGCAACCAACTCCCCCGCGTCGCGCAAGCGCCGCAAGAAAGTGCTGAAATACGCCAAGGGCTATTTCGGCAACAAATCGAAGCTCTTCCGCTACGCGAAAGAAGCCGTCCAGCACGCGTGGCAATACGCCTACGCGGCCCGCCGCAAGAAGAAGGCCGACATGCGCGGCCTCTGGATCGTCCGCCTCAACGCGGCCTGCCGCACCAACGGCATCAGCTACAGCCGCTTCATCGAGGGCCTCCACGCGGCCAACATCACCCTCGACCGCAAGGTCCTCAGCGACCTCGCGATTCGCGACGAGGTGGCCTTTACCGGCCTGGTCAAACAAGCCCAGGACGCGTTGAAGGCCAAGGCTGCCGCCGCCAAGAAAGCCTGACCAAACACGCGAGCCGGGCCGGCTCGCCTTCCACTCTCGGAATTATCGAAGGACGAGCCTCGCTCAGGGGTTCGTCCTTCTTTTTTATGAACCACGAAACACACTAACTACACGAAAGGCGGTTTCCTTTTCGTGTGTTTAGTGTGTTTCGTGGTTCATCCCCAGCTTCCCTGATTTAATGCAAGACCAACTTTCCGCCCTCCTCGCCAAAGCCGCCGCCGAACTGCCCGCGCTGAAAACGCGCCCCGAGTTCGAGGCCGCCAAGGCCCGCTACGTCGGCCCGCACGGCGAGCTCACCGCGCTGATGAAGCAGATGGGCGCGCTCCCGAAGGAGCAGAAGCCCGTCGTCGGCAAACTCATCAACGAGACCAAGGTGAAATTGCAGGCCGAGCTCGACACCGCGCTCGCCCGCATCGCCGACGCCGAACTCGCCGCGCAACTCGGGCCCGCCGTCGACGCCACGCTCCCGTCCCCCGACATCGGCCCCGGCACCTACCATCCGCTCACGCTCGTGCGCGAGGAGATGTGCCGCATCCTGCGCAAGGTCGGCTTCACCGTCGCCGACGGCCCGGAGGTTGAGACCGAGTATTACTGCTTCGACGCCCTCAACACGCCCGCCGACCATCCCGCGCGCGACGAGAAGGACACGTTCTATTTCCCCGAGACCGCCCGCTTCGGCAACGTTTCGAAAAAGTTCGCCGAGGAAAAATACCTCCTCCGCACGCACACCTCGTCCGTGCAAATCCGCACGATGCTCAAGGGGCCGCCGCCCATCCGCATCGTGTCGCCGGGCCGCGTCTATCGCCGCGACACCACCGACGCCACGCACTCCGCCAACTTCCACCAACTCGAGTGCCTCTATGTCGACAAGAACGTCACCGTGCGCGACCTGAAGGCCCTGCTCGACTACATCTTCGCCTCGCTCCTCGGCAAGGACACCAAGACCCGGTTCCGCCCGCACTACTTCGGCTACACCGAGCCCAGCTTCGAGGTCGACCTCACCGCCACGCACCTCCCGAAGGTGAAGAAACCGTGGATCGAGATCGGCGGCTGCGGCATGGTCGATCCCACCGTGTTCGAGGCCGTCGGTTATGATCCCGAGGTCTGGACCGGCTACGCCTTCGGCATGGGCCTCGAGCGCCTCGCGATGCTCCTCTACGGCATCGATGACATCCGCTACTTCTACCAAAACGACCTCCGCTTCCTGAAGCAGTTTGCCTGAAGAAACCGGCCACGGATTACACAGATGATCACAGATAATTTTTCAGAGCATCTGTGTCCATCTGTGTGATCTGTGGCTAAAGAGTATTTCCGTTTTCCGTGAAAATTTCCCTCAACTGGCTCCGCGACTACGTCCAACTCGACGCCTCTGTCGACGAGATCACCCGCGCGATCACGTTTCTCGGCTTCGAGGTCGAAGGCGTGTCCAACACCGGCGCGCCGAAGCTCGCCCACGTCGTCGTCGGCGAAATTCTCACCCGTGAGAAAATCCCGAATCTCAAGAAAGAGATTTCGCTCTGCACCGTCGACGTCGGCCCCGCTGGCGGCGTCAAGTCCATCATCTGCGGCGCGCCCAACTGCAATCCTGGCGCCCGCGTGCCGGTGGCGCTCCCCGGCGCTGTCCTGCCCGGCGGCTTCCAGATCACGCAGTCCAAGAAATACGGCCACGAATCCCAGGGCATGATGTGCGCCCCCGACGAGATCGGCCTCGGCGAGGAACACGCCGGCCTGCTCGTTCTCCCGGGCCAGCCGGCGCTCGGCACGCCGATCAACGAAGTGCTGCCGCCCGGCGACACCGTGTTCGACGTCGAGATCACGCCCAACCGCCCCGACTGCCAGTCGCACCTCGGCATCGCGCGCGAGCTCGCGGCGTGGTTCAAGCTCCCGCTCATCTACCCGCAGGAAAAATTCCGCGGCGAGATTGATCAAACTGTGGGAGGGGCTTTGCGCCCCGACTTGCTGAGCGCCGTGCGCGTCGACAGCCCCGAAGACTGCCCGCTCTACACCGCTCACGTCATCACCGGCATCAAGATCGGCCCGAGCCCCGAGTGGATGCAGCGCCGCCTCGCCGCGGTCGGCCTCCGCCCGATCAACAACGTCGTCGACGTCGGCAACTACGTGATGCTCGAGACCGGCCAGCCGCTGCACGCGTTCGATGCGAAGAAACTCGGCGGCAGCCAGATCGTCGTCCGCCGCGCCACCGACGGCGAAAAGATCACCACGCTCGACAACAAAGAGCGCACGCTCACCTCGCGCATGTTGGTCATCGCAGACGCCGCGAAGCCCGTCGTCGTTGCCGGCATCATGGGCGGCGAAAATTCCGGCGTCTCCGCCGACACCACCGACCTCGTGCTTGAGTGCGCCATCTTCAAGAAGCAGTCCATCCGCGCGACCTCGCGCAAACTCGCGCTCTCCTCCGACTCGTCCTACCGCTACGAGCGCGGCGTCGATCCGCACGGCGCCCTCGAAGCCGCATGGCGCGCGATCGACCTGATCCTCGAGACCGCGGGCGGCCAGGTCGTCGGGCCGATCTACCAGGTCGGCGGCGACGTGCCGTGGCAGCGCGAGATCGTGGTCACGCACGACTACATCACGGAGAAGTTGGGCTTCGACATTCCCGCCGCCGACATGCGCGCGGCCTTCGAGTCGCTCGAACTCACCGTCACCCGCGAAGAGCCGACCCTGCACCCCCGTCGCGGCCCCGCGTGGACCGTGAGCATCCCGAGCTGGCGTGACGACCTCGACCGTCCGATCGATCTCGTCGAGGAAGTGCTCCGCCTCTACGGCACGGAAAAAATTCCCGCCACCGTCGTCTCGTCGCCTGGTCTCGTCGGCGACGACGATCCGATCGTGCTCTTCAACCGCCGCGTGACCGACTACCTCGTGGGCCACGATTTCCACGAGTGCGTGAACTACACGCTCCGTCCCGCGAAGGAGCTCGCCACGTGGGTCTCGCAGACCGCCGCGCAGGAACTCGCGCTCGCGAACCCGTTCGTCGACGACCAGTCGCACCTGCGCCCGACGCTTATCATGGGCCTGCTCGATTCGCTGAAGCTCAACCAATCTCGCGGCGTGGTTGCCTCGCGCTTGTGCGAAACTGGTCGCGTGTTCATCGAGCGCAACGGCCAGAACCTCGAATGCGCCGCCGTCGGATTCATCATCGCCGAGCCCGTCGGCGAGCGCGCGTGGCTCCAGCGGAAATCCGCCGATTTCTACTCGGTGAAGCACCACGTCGCCGCGCTCGCGTCCGCCGCCGACATCGACTTCGCCCGCCAGCCGCTCGCGCCGATCGCCGGCCCGTTCTTCGGCTGGCAGGAAGGGCACTCCGCTTCCGCCGGCAACATCGAGCACGGCTGGACCGCGCGCTTCGGCCTGCTCAATCTCTCGATGGTTAAAGCGCTCGGGATCGAAGGCAAAGTCTACGCCGGCATCTTCGCGATTCTCCCCGAACGCATCTCGGGCGACGCGACGCGCCGCCGCTACGCGGACTTCAGCCTCTTCCCCGCCGCGTTGCGCGATCTCGCGCTCGTCGTCGATCAGGCGACGTCCGCTGCCGAGGTCCAGAAAACGCTCGCGAAGCTCGCCCGTGCCGCCGCCGGCAACGCCTTCGCCGTCGAGCGCGTCGCCGTTTTCGACGTCTACCAAGGCCCGGGCCTGCCCGACGGCACGAAGAGCCTCGCGTTCTCCCTCGTGTTCCGGTCCGCCGAGCGGACGCTCACCGACGACGAGGTCAATGCCGTGTTCCAGAAATTGCAGGACGAGGTCGTCAAGAACGCCGGCTGGCAGATCCGCAAATAAGCATGTCCTCTTCGCCGGATCTCAACATCGACCACATCGCCAAGCTCGCCCGCCTCGCGCTCACGCCCGAGGAGAAAGCGAAGTTCGCCCAGCAGCTCGGCGATGTGCTCCACCACATCGAGCAACTCAAAAAAGTGGACGTGAGCCACGTCGAGCCGACCGCGCACGCCGCGCCGGTCTTCAATGTCTGGGCCGACGACGTCGCCCGCCCCGGTCTGCCAGTCGAGCGCGCGCTGCAAAACGCGCCCACCCAGCGCGAGCACATGGTCGTCGTGCCAAAGGTCGTCGAATGATCCTAATCAGCGCACAGGAGGGCGCAGAGAGCGCAGAGGCTTTGGTTCTCTGCTCCCTCTGCGGCCTCCTGTAAAATCCAGATGTCTTCCGATCTTATTTTTCAGCCCATCGCGCAACTGGCCGTCGCGCTCGACGCGAAGAAAATCTCCTCCGTCGAGCTCACCCGCGCCGTCATCGCGCGCACCCGGGCCGTCGACACCCGCGTGCGCGCCTTCAACTCCTTCGACGAAGCCGACGCGCTCGCGCAAGCCGCCGCCTCCGATGCGCGCCGCGCCGCCGGGCAGGCGAGGGGGCCGCTCGATGGCATCCCCATCGGCCTGAAAGACGTGATCGCGGTCGATGGCCAGCCGCTCACCGCGTCGAGCAAGATGCTCGCGAACTTCGTCTCGCCCTACGACGCCACGGTCACAACCAAGTTGAAAAATGCCGGCGCCGTCCTCTGGGGCCGCCTCAACCTGGACGAGTTCGCGATGGGATCGTCCACGGAAAATTCCGCCAACGGCCCGACCTCGAACCCGTGGGATCTCACGCGCGTTCCTGGCGGTTCCTCCGGCGGCAGCGCCGCCGCGCTCGCGGCCGGCGAAGCCATCGCCACGCTCGGCTCCGACACCGGCGGCTCGATCCGTCAGCCCGCGGCATTCTGCGGCGTCGTCGGCCTCAAGCCCACCTACGGCCTCGTCTCACGCTACGGCCTCATCGCTTTCGCCTCCTCGCTCGACCAGATCGGGCCGTTCGCTCGCACCGTCGAGGACGCCGCCATCGTGCTCGGTGCGATCGCCGGCCACGACGAGCGCGACTCCACTTCGTTCAAGACCGACATCCCCGACTACCGCGCCGAGCTCGCCGCGCGCCGCGGCCCATGGAAGCTCGGCATCCCGAAGGAATATTTCGGCGAAGGCCTCGATCCCGAAATCGGCGCCGCCGTCGAGCAGGCCATCGCGTTCTACAAAAAACAGGGCTGCGAAATCCGCGAAGTCTCGCTGCCGCACACGCGCTACTGCCTCGACACCTATTACGTCATCGCGACCGCCGAGGCCTCGTCGAACCTCGCGCGCTACGACGGCATCCGCTACGGCCACCGCTCGAAGCATGCGACCGACATCGTCGACCTCTACTTCCAGTCGCGCGCCGAGGGCTTCGGCGCCGAGGTGAAGCGCCGCATCATCCTCGGCACCTACGTGCTCAGCTCCGGTTACTACGACGCCTATTACCTGCGCGCGCAGAAAGTCCGCACGCTCATCCGGCAGGATTTCCTGAACGCCTTCCGCGAAGTCGATGCGCTCCTCACGCCCACCTCGCCGATGCCCGCGTTCAAAATCGGCGAGAAAGCCGACCCGCTCGCGCTCTACCTCTGCGACATCTACACCATCGGTGTGAACCTCGCCGGCCTCCCCGGCATCAGCGTCCCGTGCGGCTTCACGCAGAGCGGCCTCCCCATCGGCGCTCAAATCATCGGCCAACCCTTCCAGGAGTCCAGCCTCCTCGCCATCGCCCGCGCCTACGAACAAGCGCACGAGTGGAACACCAGACACCCGATCCTTTGAAACCACGAAACACACCAAACACACGAAAAGGAGTCAGAGTCATTTCTGAGTTTCGTGTATTTCGTGGTTAACCACTCCGAATGAATTACGAAGCCGTCATCGGTCTCGAAGTCCACGTGCAGGTGAAAACCCGCTCGAAGATTTTCACGCGCGTCGCCGCCGGCTACGGGCACGAGCCCAACACGCTCACCGATCCCGTGGTGCTCGCGCTGCCCGGCACGCTGCCGGTGATGAACAAGGCCGCGCTCGACGCCATCATCAAGGCCGGCCTCCTCCTCGGCTGCGACATCGCGCCCGTCTGCAAATGGGACCGGAAAAACTATTTCTACCCCGACTCGCCGAAGAACTACCAGATCTCGCAATACGACCAGCCGATCTGCCTCGGCGGCGCCGTCGAGATCGAGCTGCCCGGCTCCGCGCGCAACGTGATGGGTGAACATAAGAAAATCCCGCTCACGCGCATCCATCTCGAGGAGGACGTCGGCAAACTCAACCACGGCACGAGCGACTCCCTCGTCGACTACAACCGCGCCGGCACGCCGCTGATGGAGATCGTGTCCGATCCTGCGATGCACACGGCCGACGAGGCCTACGCCTACCTCACTTCGCTCCGTGCCACGATGATCTACGGCGGCATCTCCGACTGCGACATGGAGAAGGGCCAGCTCCGTTGCGACGCTAACATCTCCATCCGCCCCGTCGGCGAAACCAAGCTCGGCGTGAAAGTGGAGCTGAAGAACCTCAACTCGATCTCCTTCGTGCGCGACGGCATCGCCCACGAGATCAAGCGCCAGATCGCCGTGCTCGAACGCGGCGGCATCATCGTGCAGGAGACGCGCGACTACGATGGCATGACCGGCACGTCGCAGTCCCTCCGCTCGAAGGAAATGGCGCACGACTACCGCTACTTCCCTGATCCGGATCTCATGCCGGTGAAGGTCGACGACGCGTGGAAGCAACGCCTCGCCGCCGAATGTCCCGAGCTGCCGTTCGACAAGCAGCGCCGCTTCATCGCCGACTACCAGTTGCCCTACACGCTCACGTCCGTGCTCGTCTGGGATCGCGCGCTCGCCGATTATTTCGAGGAAGCGGCGAAGCTCAGCGGAAAGCCCCAGGCCGCCGGCAACTGGATCGTGAATGATCTCCTCCGCGAATTGGGCAACGTAGGTCGGGGTTTATCCCCGACATCGTCCGATGCCGTGTCGGGCGTAAAGCCCGACCTACAGACGTGCAGAATCCGCCCGGCGCACATCGCCGCGCTCGTCAAGCTCGTCGACTCCGGCGCCGTGCTGACCAATGCCGCCAAGGAAATTTTCGTCGAGATGTTTGCCACCGGCGAAACGCCCGAAGTCATCGCCGATCGCAAAGGCCTCAAAGCGGCGCCCACCGACAGCAACGAGCTCGAGCAATGGTGCCGCGATTCCATCGCCGCCAACGCGAAAGCCCTCGCCGAGTTCAAAGCCGGCAAGGACAGCGCGATCAACGCCTTCAAGGGGCCGGTGATGAAAGCCGCGAAGGGCAAGGCCAACCCCAAGCTCGTCGACGAGACCCTCCGCCGCCTGCTCGCAACCGGGTGAGGCGGGCGGCGGCGGCGACGCTTCAATCAAAGCTCCACGGCGGCGCGCGGCTTGCGGCGGAAAAAGAGCAGCCGGTTGACGTCGCCGTAGGCGTAGATCGCCGCGACGTCGGGGAACCGGAGCAGCAGCCACGGCGAGAAGAGCTGTTCCCCGTTCTTCGTGAAGACGATGTCGTCCGCGACGAACACACAGGAGTGGGCGACGCGACCGTCGGCCCGCACGAAGCAGATCAGGTCGCCGAGTTTCGACGGTTCCCCGATCGCGGAATAGGAATCGAGGAGGTCGATGAACGCGGTGCGGTCGTTGAGATAGTAGGGCTGGTAGTTGATCTCGAAGAAATTCAGCGCGGTCCAGTGGCAGTCGGGGAGTTTGCCGCCCACGGCGTCGGTGAAGGTCGGGTAGGTGAAAAGCCGTGCACGCGCGAGCCGCGGGAGCAGGTAGATCAGGTCGATTTCGCTGACGCCCTCCCGGCCGATCGCCGAGCGAAAGAACGGGAGCACGTGCGTGTTGACGCCGTCGGCGCGCCAGTAGTTCAGCACGGTTTCGGCGCTGGCCGCGGCGGGGATGCGGATGGTGGCGACCAGCGATTGCACCCGCGTCTGGGAGCTGAGGGCGGCGGTGATCTCCGGGCCGGACGTGGCTTGATTGATCAACAGGGAGATGTCGCTGAAGACGTGGCACGCGCCGCGTTTCCAGAGAAGGCGCTTGAAGAGGCGGCGCTGAACGGGGGAAAGCTTCGACTCCAGCAACCAGTCGTCGACGTTGCCGGGGAGCGGGAGCGGAAAGGCGTGGAAGCCGTTGAGCGGAGACTGGGCTAGCGCCTCGTAGATCACCTGGCGGGATTCGGGTGCGAGGTTCAGGAGCGTTTCGGGGAGAGGGAGCAGTGTGATGCCGCCGTTCTCGGCGCGCAGGTTGCCCGGTTGCAGCAGTGCCGCCTGGACCGCGTCGGCCAAACCGGCCTGTTTGAACAGTTCATGGATCGTGGCGACGGTCGCACCCGGGAAGCGCCAGACCGGCGTCTGATCGGGTTTTTGGGCGAGCGAGATCAGCGTCGGCGGCGCCTCGATGTAGGTCGACTTCACGTCGATCACGCCCCACGGGCCGGGTCGGGCGGTCCAGCGCGCCGGCTGCGATTCCAAGGCGTTGATCGCCTGATCCAGCCGAAAAACGGATTTCTCGACCGCCGCGGGCACGAGGTGCGGCAAGAGCAACCCGAGCAGAGTCAGGATGAAGAAGCGGCTGGGGTGCCACCCGGCAAACACCGCCGGGCCGATCCAGCAGACCGCGTGATGGGGGCGATGAAAAGTCACAGTATAAACTGGCAGGGAATGACCTGGCACGGGAGTGCAAGACGCCGAAATGCGCGCGTTGTTTCAAGGGGTTGCGGTTTTTTGCGGGGCGCGGTCGATGCCGGGTAGTCCATGACGATTTCCTGACAACTCCCTGACTCCGCGCTGACAACCTGCGCGGCGTTTCGTGGTTCAATCGGGCCGTTCAACCAACGGAATCACCATGAAACAATCGCTCTTCTCTTCCCTCGCGATGGCGCTCAGCTGCGCCATATCGCTGTGCACGCTGCCGGCGTGCGCCAAGCCCGCCGAAGTCCCGGTCGGCCTGCGCGTCGAACTCGACCGCCCCGTGCTCCCCGCCGGCTCGCCCCAGCGCGCCGTCGTCAAAGTCGCCCTCGACAGCGTGCGCCTGCCGCCGCTCGAAACCCGTCCGCCGGTCAATCTCACGCTGGTCCTCGACCGTTCTGGCTCGATGCACGGTGACAAGATCGAGCACGCCAAGGCGGCGGCGATCGAGGCCGTGCGCCGCCTCGCGCCGGACGATGTGTTCTCGCTCGTCGTTTTCGATCACGAGGTGAACACGCTCGTGCCGGCGACCCGGGTCGGCGGGCGCCGCGACCTCGAAGCCCGCATCCGTTCCATCACGGCGCGAGGCAACACCGCCATCTACGGCGGCGTGACCCAGGGCGCGAACGAGCTGCGCAAGCATCTCGAAGACCGCCGCTACACCCACCGCATGGTCCTGTTGTCCGACGGCCTTGCCAACAACGGCCCGAGCCAGCCCGAGGACTTCGCGCGCCTGGGCGCGGCGCTCATCCGCGAGGGCATCTCGGTGTCCACCGTGGGCGTCGGGCTGGACTATAACGAGGACCTCATGACGCGCCTCGCCCGCAAGAGCGACGGCAACACCTATTTCGTTTCATCGAGCCGGGACCTGCCGGCCATCTTCAACGCCGAGCTTGGCGACGTGTTGAGCGTGGTCGCGCGCCGCGTGGTCGTGACGATCGAGTTTCCCGCTTACGTGCGGCCGTTGGCGTTTGTCGGTCGCGACGGCGTCATTCGTGGGCGGCGGGCGGAGTTTTCGCTCAACCAGCTCTACGGCGGGCAGGAGAAATTCGCGTTGGTCGAAGTCGAGATCGACGGCGCGCCGGCCGGGGAGGAATGCGAGGTCGCCCAGGCCAGCGTCGTGTTTGAGGACGCGATCCACCAGCGGAGCGCCTCCCTCTCGGCGAAGAGCCGGGTGCAGTTCAGCGCCAGCGAGTCGGCCGTGATCGTCGCGGCGAACCGCCAGGTGCAGGCGGACTACGCCACCAATGCGCTGATGGTGGCGAAAGACGAGGCGATCGCCCTCGCCGATGCCGGCAAGCGCGATCAGGCGGCGCAGAAAATCCGCGAGCGCGCGGACGACCTGCGCAAGCTCAGCGAGGTCTACTCCAACGCAGCGGTCGGCCAGCTCGCGGCCGCGGCTGCGCCCGCCGCCGCGTCGATCGAGGTGGACGGACTGAGCAACGAGAAGCGCAAGGCCTTTCGGGCCGAGATCCAACAGGGCCAAAGCCAGCAGTCGCCGGCCGGTCGCCCGTGATCGCAACACTGACCCGGGCCGCGGCCGACCCGCGCGTGTGACCCAAACTGAGGTCAGCGATTTTTAGCAGCGGCGGTCTATGACCGCCGAACAAATACCCTTGGCGCAACGCCGGCGGTCATAGACCGCCGCTACAGCCGAGGCATTGGAAAACTGACCTCACTTAGAGTTACACCCCCGACCCGCGGCCCATTTTTTCGCAGCTTTCCAAACGGCGTGTCCGCGCCTTACTCTCCCGTCGTGTCGCCCGCCTCGCGCCGCATTTTGGTTTACTGGCTCCTGTTGTTGCTGCCGACGCTGGCCGTCGGCACGGCGGCGATCCTGCTGCTGCGGCGGGAGCAGGCGCGGCTGGAGGAAGGGAGCGCCGCCGCCACCGCGGCTCGGCGGGCGACGTTGGCCGACCGCGCCCGTCTCACGGTCGAGACGATCGAGCTGCTGGTGGGCGAGGTGCAGACCGGGCTGCTCGACACGCTTGCGGCCGAGCCGGCCGAGGGCGTCGATCGGTTTCTCGATCGCTGGGAGCGTGAGAATCCGCTGGTGCAGACGGCGTTTCGCGCGATGCCGGACGGACGCATCGTGCGGCCCGATGCGCGCTCGGCCCACGAAGAGGCGCGCGGTTTCCTGCGCCGGTTCCCGCGGCACTTCGGAACCGTGCCGCCGTGGTCCGTTGCGGCGGTGCCCGCGAACTCGATCGACGAGCCGATGCTAAAAGGTCGCGCGGCGGCCGAGTCCGCGCTGCGAAAGGAGGTGTCGCAGAACGTTTCGCAGGCGCAGTCCGCCCGCCGCGACGTGCAGGAGTTGTTGCGCGCGCCGCCTTATTCGAACGCGGCAAATTTTCAATCCGCTGGCGCCAGTCCGCCCGCTACCGCGGCGCCTGCAGGGCGCGCGGTGGGGAGCCCGCTGGCGGCGACGGAGAGTGCCGCCGAACGCCAAACCGAAGCCGACCAGCGAATGAAGCAGGAAGATGGGGCCGTGCGCGGCCGGCTCGCGGCCGCCGCCCCACTAGCGAGTGTCGCCAAGGCCGACCAGAATGCCAAGCTATCGGATGCCGCGGCGACGCTGGCCGCCAAGGATCTGTCGGCCGGGCGCCGCGGCTGGCTGCCGGCGATGGTCGACGGGCGCTTGCATCTGGCGGGTTGGGTGCAGTCTGCGGGCGGCGGCGAGATCCGCGGCGTGGAATTGAACCTTGCGGCCCTCACCAGCCGATTGGGCGCCACGCTTCCGCTGGGGCTCGCGGCAGGCGAGGGCTACGCGTTGCGCGACGAGCAGGGCCGGATTCTGCACCAGAGCGGCACTTGGAATCGCGCGAGTGAGCCGGCCGTGCGCGTGCCGCTGTCGGCGGCGATGCTGCCCGGGTGGGAACTCGCCGGGCAATTGGTGGCGCGGGACGGTGGCGGCGAAGCGGCACCGGGCTTTCTGTGGGCGACGACGTTGCTCGTCGTCCTGCTCGTGCTGGCGATTGTCGCCGGCGGCTCGCTGCTGTGGTGGCAGGCGCGGCGGAGCGAGGCGGAGGCGGCGCAGAAGACGTCGTTCGTCGCCAACGTGTCGCACGAATTCAAGACCCCGCTCACGACGATCCGGCTCTACTCCGAACTCCTGGAACAGGGTCGCGTGCGCGACGCCGCGCAGGGCGCCGACTATCTGCGCACCATCGGGCGGGAGACGCAGCGGCTCGCGCGGCTCGTCAACAACGCGCTCGACTTCAGCCGGCTGGAGCAGGGCAAGAAGAAATTCGCGTTGGAGCCGCTCGATCTCACGGCGGAACTCGCGCGACTGCTCGACACCCACGCGCCGCGCGTGGCGGAGGCGGGACTCACGTTGAACCGCGATCTGCCGGCCTCGGCGTTGAACGTCACCACGGATCGCGATGCCCTCGGACAAATCGTGCTGAACCTGATCGACAACGCGTGCAAATACGCGGCCCATTCGACGGGCTCAGGGCAGGCAGCCGGCGGAGTCGTGCTGGTGGCGCTGGCGCCGCGCACGATGGGCGGTGCGGAAGTGCGCGTGGCGGATCGCGGGCCGGGGGTGCCGGTGGAGCATCGGGAGCGGATTTTCGAGAAGTTTCACCGGGTGGACGAGGCGCTCACGGCCGAGAAGAGCGGCGCGGGACTCGGCCTCAGCATCGCGCGCCAGCTCGCGCGCGGGCTCGGCGGCGAGCTGCGTTATGCGTCGCGTAAAGGCGGGGGCGCGGAGTTCATTTTGGAACTGCCATGAATGGAAATATTGAAAGTGGCGCGGGTCTCCTGACCCGTGTTGAGAAATAAGACGCCACGGGTCAGGAGACCCGTGCCACACCTCATGAAGGCCAAGATTCTCATCGCCGAGGACGACGCGAATATCCGCACCGGGCTCATCGCCACGCTGGAGAGCGAGGGCTACGCCGTCACGGCGGCGAGCGACGGGGCGCAGGCGCTGAAGCTTTTCCCGCAAGAGAAATTCGACCTCGTGATCCTCGATGTGATGATGCCGAAGGCGAGCGGCTACGACGTGTGCCGCGAGCTGCGGGCGCGGGGTGCGCGCGCGCCGGTGTGTTTCCTTACGGCGAAAGGCGAGGAGATCGACAAGGTGGTCGGGCTCAAACTCGGGGCGGACGACTACGTGACGAAGCCGTTCGGCGTGCACGAGCTGCTCGCGCGCGTGGAGGCGCTGCTGCGCCGGGCGCGTGCTGGCGGCGAGGGCAAGGCGGTGGAACTTCCGCCGGCTTTCCGCTTCGGCGCCGCGGAGATCGATCGGCGGAGATTTTCGGCGACTGTGGCGGGAAAGACGACCGCACTGACCGCGCGTGAACTGAAACTGGCGGAAGTGTTCGCGGCGCACGCGGGCGAGGTGTTGACGCGCGACGCGCTGCTCAACGCGGTGTGGGGCATCGATTACCTCGGCACCACGCGCACGCTCGACCAGCACGTGGCGCAGTTGCGGAAGAAAATCGAGGCCGCGTCCGGCGACCGCGAAGCGATCGCAACGGTGCATGGCGTGGGGTATCGTTACGACGGGTGAGCGAATCGGTCCGTCTCCCTGCTCGTGAGGGCGGGAAGAATGGTGGCTTTTGGGTCGGAACGTTGCAGTTGTAGTTCGCGAAACGTGGTAGCAGCCGAGCAGCGAGGCTGGTTCACGCGACTCACCGTGTTCCAGCCTCCTCACGTCGGCTGCTACGGCCGGCAGCACACATCCGGCGGAGGTCCCGCCTCTCACGAGGCGGGCTACCGTTCAGTGGCGCGTCGCGTTATTTCTTCACTTTCTTCGTTCGCAGCCCGAAGAAAACCAAGCCTCCGCCGAGGAGGGCCAGCACGACGTAGAACCCGACGAAGTCGCCCGGCGTGATGCCGACGTCCTTGGCGTCCGTCGGCTCGATCAGGGCATACGCGCTATAGATACCGGTGGTGGCGGAGACGATCATCGTCGCTCCACTGCCCACGAGCACGAAGCGCAGGATTTTTTTCAGCGGCGAGGATGGACTGAGGCCGGGCGTCGGAGCACGGCGGGTGGACGCAACGGACTTGGAGACGAGGCGGGACGCCTCGTCCGCGGATTCATACCATGCAGAGTTTCACGGCGGCGCCGAGTGACGTGAGCGGGTCGCGGGCGGGGATGAATTCCTGGCCGAGATAGCCGCGGTAGCCGGTCGCCTTGATCGCGGCGGCGATGGCGGGGTAGTAGAGCTCCTGGGTTTCGTCGATTTCCTTCCGGCCGGGGACGCCGCCGGTGTGGTAGTGCGAGATGTAGGAGTGGCTCGACTTGATGGTAGCGATCACGTCGCCCTCCATGATCTGCATGTGGTAGATGTCGTAGAGGAGCTTGAAGCGTTCGGAGCCGACGCGCTTGCAGAGCTCGACGCCCCAGGCGGTGTGGTCGCACATGTAGTCCTTGTGGTTCACCTTGGAGTTGAGCAGCTCCATCGTGATCGTGACCTTGGCTTTCTCGGCGACGGCCATGATGCGTTTCAGGCCGACGGCGCAGTTTTCGAGGCCCTGCTGATCGTCCATCTTGTCACGGTTGCCCGAGAAGCAGATGAGGTTGTTCATGCCGCCGTCCGCGACCGCGGCGATTTGCTTCGTGTAGAGTTCGACCAGCGTGTCGTGGTGCTCGACGCGGTTCCACGCCTTCGGAATGCCGCCGACGCTCACGCCTTGGGGCGTCTTGCCGGTCGGGTTGCTGACCATCGCGCAGGCGAGATCGTATTTCTTGAGCAGCGGAAAATCCGCGGGCTGGAGCAGTTCGATCGAAGAAAGGCCGAGGCCCTTCGCGGCTTTCGCGAGATCCTCGAGCGCGATTTTCGGGTAGCACCATTTGCAGACGGAGTGTTTGAACGAGTCGCCGCCCAGCTTGGGCGCGGCGGCTTTTTCTTCGGCGGCCCGCGAACGGGTGACGGAGGCCAGCGCGGCGGCGCTGGCGAGCGAACGAAGAGCGGTGCGACGGGAGATCGGGGAGGACATGTTGGGTGAAACTGCGGCGAGATTCGGCCGCCGCGCGGCGCTTGGCAAGCACCCGGCGTGACGGACGGTCAGTGGGGAGGTGTGACTCAAACCGATGTCAGTGATTTGTAGCGGCGGTCTATGACCGCCGAACGAATCCCCTTGGCGCAACGCCGGCGGTCATAGACCGCCGCTACAACCGAGGCCTTCGAGAACTGACCTCACTTTGAGTTACACCCGTCAGTGGGCGCTGGCCGGGAAGAGCGTTGCGTTTCCGCGAGGCGGGTTTTCCTTTGCGCGACTTGCCCCGCCTGCCGTGAAGAAACGCGTGTCCACCCTCGTCGCCGGATTTTTGGCCGCGGCGCTGGGGTTTTCGGCGGTGCTTTATCTCTGCGCGGCGGCGTTCCGCCCGGCGATCGACGCCCCGGCGGCTCCGCCGGGCGAGGCAGAACTGGCGAAGGTGCAGGCGGCGCGGCAGTCGGCGCAGCGGCTCGACCTCGACCGTCCGACGGTGATCGCGCGGCAGGTGGACTACGCGGCGGCGGGGCGGCAGCCGTGGCGGCCGCGCGGCGAGGCGCCGGTGCTCGCGGAACTGGTGCGGGAGGGGCGGTTGCCGCCGGTGGCGGAGCGCGTCGGGAGCGAACCGGCGGTGATGGAGGGGGTCGACGGCATCGGTCGCTACGGCGGCGCGTGGTATCGCCTGATCAACTCGATGCAGGATCTGACGACGATTTACTGGCGCATGTCGGCGGCGAATCTCGTGCGGTGGTCGCCGCAGGGTTATCCGATCGTGCCGCACGTGGCGAAGAGCTGGGCGGTGTCGGCGGACCAGCGCAGCTACACGTTCACGCTGCGGCGCGGTATGCGGTGGTCCGACGGTGCGCCGGTGACGGCCGACGACATCGTCTACTGGTATGAGCAGGAGGTGTTGTTCTTCAACGTGCCGCCGCGGCTGCTCCGCGCGGGGGCGAATTTCGGGCGGGTCGAGAAGGTGGACGAATTGCGCGTGCGCTTCGTGTTCGACCAGTCGAACCCGCTGTTCCTCGAGCGGCTCGCGTCGACCGGCATGAATTACGACGACTACACCGACCACATCACGCCGGCGCATTTTCTGCGGAAATACCATCCCGCCCTCGGCGATCCCGCCTTCATCCGCCGCACGATGGAGGCCTACCAGCTCACGAGCCCCGTGGCCCTCTACAAAAAGGTGAAGCATTACCTCAACCCGGAGCATCCGCGGCTCTGGCCGTGGGTGCTGCACACCTATTACGCGACGACGCCGCAGATTTTCGTGCGCAATCCCTATTATTTCGCGGTCGACCCGCGCGGCAACCAGCTGCCCTACCTCGACCGCCTCGTGCTCGACATCAAGTCGAACAACCTCCTCGCCGTGTCTGCCGCCCACGGTGAGCCGTCGATGCAGGAGCGCCATATCCGCTACGAGGACCACAGTCTCCTGCTCGGCAACGCCGCGCGCAACGGCTACGAGGTCTACCACTGGAAGCCGAGCACGCAGTCGATGTTCACGATCTTTCCGAACCTCAACCGCCGCATCGATCCCGCGCGGCCGGAAACGCGGTGGAAGCACGCGCTGCTGAACGAGGCGCGATTCCGGCGGGCGCTGTCGCTCGCGATCAACCGCCGCGACATCATCGATGCGGAATACAACGGCCAGGCCGAGCCCGCGCAGATCGCGCCGCCCGCCGACTCGCCCTACCATCACGCGCGGTTGCAACGTTCGTTTGTCGCCTACGACCCGGCGCGGGCCGGACGTCTGCTCGACGAACTCGGACTGACGCTCCGTGATGCCGAGGGTTTTCGCACGTTGCCGGACGGAACGAGGATGACCTTTGTGCTTCACTTCACGGACTACACGAGCCCCGGGCCGGCGCAGTTCGTGGTGGAGGATTGGGCGGCGGTCGGCGTGCGGGCACTACTGCGCAGCCGGGCACGCAAACTCTTCGAGCAGGAAAAACTCACCTACGAACACGATTTCACGGTCTGGACGGGCGAGAGTGAGTTTTATCCGCTGGTGGAGCCGCGGAACTTCGTGCCGACCTACTACGAGTCCTTCTACGCGCCGGCCTTTGGCACGTGGTTTCAATACGGCGGGCTGCACGGCGCGACCGCGGCCCGGCGGCCCAACGCGGTCGCGCCGCCGCCCGGTCATCCTCTGCGCCAGGCGATGGCGATTCTGGAGGAGGCGAACACGCTGCCCGACGAGTCGGCGCGCATCGCGCGGTTTCGCGAAATCCAGGACATCGCGGCCGACCACGTGTGGACGATCAGCATCGCGACCCCGCCGCCGCAATTGGTGGTGGTGAAAAACGGCTTCCGCAACGTCCCGCGCGTCGCGCTGTTCGGCGCCAACCTCCAGTCGCCGGGCAACACCGGGATCGAGACGTATTTCTGGGCCAATCCGCCGGACGAGCCCGCGGTGCAGGCGCAGACGAAGGAGGCCATCGTGACCATCACGCCGCCGCCCCGGATGACGGCGACGCGCGATGCGCCCGGCTCCCTCCTCCGGTGGCTCCTCGGGGGCGCGGTGGTGGCGGGCGTGGCGCTGGCGGTGCGGCGGTCGCCCCTGATCGGCCGGCGGTTGCTGCTGATGGGACCGGCGATGCTCGTGGTCTCGGTGATCGTATTCACGCTGGTGCAGCTCCCGCCCGGTGATTTCGTGTCGATCCGGGTGGCCCGGCTCGAAATGGAAGGCACGGCGAGCACGGACGAACTGGCGGCGGAGTTGCGCCGCAATTTCCATCTGGATGAATCACCGGCGGCCCGTTACGCGCGCTGGATGGGGTTCCGGTGGTTCCTGACGTTCGATGCGGCCGACACCGGCCTGTTGCAGGGCAACCTCGGGTTGTCGATGGAGCACGAGAAGCCCGTGAGCGAAGTGGTCGGCGATCGCATCTGGCTGACGGTGCTGGTGTCGCTGGTGACACTGGCCTTCACGTGGGTGCTGGCGCTGCCGGTGGGAATCTTCTCGGCGGTGCGGCCCTACACGGCGGGTGACTATGTCCTGACGTTTCTGGCGTTTATCGGATTGTCCGTGCCGTCCTTTCTGCTCGCGCTTGTCCTGATGTATCTGGCGAAGCGCGGGCTGGGGTTGAGCATCGACGGGTTGTTTTCGCCGGAGTATGCGGCCGTCACGGGCTGGTCGTGGGGGAAGTGGGTGGACCTGTTGAAGCACCTGTGGCTGCCGGTCGTGGTGTTGGGGATGGGCTCGGCCGCGGGCATGATCCGCGTGATGCGAGCCAACCTGCTCGATGAGCTCAGGAAACCCTACGTCAGCACGGCCCGCGCGAAAGGCGTGCGGCCCTGGCGGCTCCTGCTGAAATACCCGGTGCGCGTGGCGTTGAACCCGTTTGTCTCGGGACTCGGCAGCCTGTTTCCGCAACTGGTGTCGGGCGGAGCGATCGTCGCGATGGTGCTGAGTCTGCCGATGGTCGGGCCGACGCTGCTCGACGCCTTGATCGCCGAGGATGTCTACCTCGCGGGCTCGATGCTGATGGTGCTGAGCGTGCTCGGCATGATCGGCACCCTCGTGAGCGACGTGCTGCTGCTCTGGCTCGACCCGCGTATCCGGATCGAGGAGGCGCGGTAGGCGAGGGGCTTGCCCCCCGTCGGACGCAGGGGCTCCGCCCGACCGGAGCGGTGCGGCCTGCCTGGGGCGGGCGTGAGCGTGCGGAGCCGGAGCCGATCCGGGCGGATTGCGGCGCCCGATTTGGTGCCGCGACACAAAGGAAACGCGACGAGGCGCCGCCTGGGAGCTGCGAGCGCCAGCGTGGGGACCGCTTGCGATCGTGTTTGGACTTTGTCGGGTCGCCGCGCCAGCCGCCGGGAAGGCGGCGGAGGTTTGACGCCGCGGCTGACCTGCGGCAGCGGTTGTCCATGAGCACACCCCTGACCGAGGCGGAAATCCGGGCTGCACTCGTCGCGCTGCCGGGTTGGGCGCTGGACGGCGACGCGCTGACGAAGACGTTCAAGTTCGGGTCGTTTCGTGAGGCGATGAGCTTCATGGTGCGGGCCGCGTTCGAAGCCGAGGCGCTCGACCACCATCCCGAGTGGACCAACGTCTACAACCGCGTGACCGTGCGCCTCACCACCCACGACGCTGGCGGCAAAGTGACGGCGAAGGACGTGACGCTGGCGCAGCGCTTCCAGAAGATTTCTTGGGTGGCGTGAGCCGAGCGGTGGGCGGGGCTTAACGCCCCGACTGACCGCGACAGGCGGTCGGGGCGTAAAGTCCCTCCCACAATTCACAGCCCGAGCATGAAGTTGAAGGTCCGGTCGATCTGGCCGGGGAGCGTCTCGTGCACGAAGTCGGGGTAGAGCACGACGTCCTTTTTTGCGGTGATCTTGTTGTAGGCCGCGAATTGCGAACTCGGCGGACAGATCGTGTCCATGAGGCTCGTGAACATCAGCACGTCGGCGCGGATGCGTGGGGCGAGGTGCTGGCAGTCGATGTAGCCGAGTTTGGTGAAAATCTCCCGCTCGCGCTCGTGGCGCGGGTCGAAGGCGCGGAAGAAGAGGCGCAGTTCCTCGTAGGCCTCCCTGGCGTAGTCGAGTTCCCACACGCGCTGGTAGTCGCAGAGAAACGGGAAGACCGGGGCGGCGCGTTTGATGCGCGGCTCGAGTGCGGCGCAGGCGAGGGTGAGCGCGCCGCCTTGCGAGGCGCCGCAGCAGCCGACGCGTGCGGCGTCGACCTCGGCGAAGCTCATCACGACCCGCGCGAGTTGCGCGGTGTCGAGGAAGATCTGGCGGAACGCGAGCTTGTGCGGATCGGGATCATCGAGACCGCGCACGATGTGGCCGCGGAGCGTCGTGCCCTTCACCTGACCGCTGTCCTCGGAGCGGCCGCCCTGGCCGCGGCAGTCCATCGCGGCATAGCAGAAGCCCTCGCCGGCCCAGCCGAGTTTGTCGAGCCAGTCGCCGCTGGAGCCGGAGTAGCCGTGAAACTGGAGCACGGCCGGATGTTTTTCGCCGCGGGCGACGCTCGCGCGGGGCCGGAGATATTTCGCGTAAACCCGAGCGCCGCCCACACCGGTAAAGTAGAGATCGAAGCACTCCGCGCCGCGCGCCGCGGCGACCGTGCTCGGGCGCAGTTCGGGCCGCGGGTCGGTGGCGTCGAGTTCGCGCAGTGCGGTTTCCCAGTAGGCGTCGAAGTCGGCGGGGCGCGGGTTGCGGCCTTGGTAGCGGTGCAGTTCCGGGAGCGGGAGGTCGATGAGGGGCATGGCGGAAGAAGGGGGAAGGTGGAGGTTGGAGGGAAACTCAACCTAAATTCGACAGAAGAACCAACCACTGATGAACACTAATGAGCACTGATACCAATGTCTCTTACTGTGTCCCGCGAAATAGGGTGGCAGAGAGTTCGGCGGTTTGGGGAGCGCACCCGTCTCGGGTGCTCGTGGCGGCGTCTCGCCGACGCGTCCGAAGTCCTCGGCGGGACGCCGAGGACAGCCCGCGGGACGCGGGCGCTCCCCGAGTCACCGCTGTCCATCAGTGATAATCCGTGGTTCCACGGGCGGTTCCAGGCTCAGAACATCCGCAGGAAGGAGCGCGGGCCGAGGTCGAAGCATGAGGCGCGCAGCGGCACTTCGCGGCGGAGCTTTCCATCTTCGCCGAAAATCCCGAGGGCCGCGCCGCCCGGCAGGGCGATGTAGAGTTCGCTTCGTTCCGAGTCGAACGCGAGGGCGCCTGGCGCCACGTCGCGATCCAGGGTCAGCGTCGCGATAAAACGTCCGTCGGTGGCGTGGGCGGCGACGACGCGGGTCGGACCGCGGTGGACCAGCAAGCGGTTCTGGACGGAGTCGTAGGCGATGCCATTCGGGTCGCCGCCGGCCGCAGCCCGTTCAAGTGTGACCTCCCGGAGGAATTCGCCGTAGCGCGTGAACTCCGCGAGCTTTGCGGCGCCCGGCATCGCCGCAAATACGTGGCCATCGCGCGGGCGGATCGCGAGGTCGCCGGGGCCGGCGGCCTTTAGTTGAGGGATCGTGAATTCCCGTTTGATCGCGCGTGCGGGCCGGTCGACAACGCGGATGGCATCGCCGGGAGCGAGGCGGAGGAAGAAATGGTCCGTGAATGGATCGTAGGCGAAGCCGACGACGGTTTCGTCCGGTTGGACGAAGCTGGGGGTATCGGCGGCATTGGCGGGCGCGGTGTCGGCGATGGTGTCGGATTCGGAGTTTGCCAGCGAATAAAGGTGCAGCAGGCCCGGGGTCGCGCAGCCGGCGAGGACCAGCGAACAGGCGGAGAACATGCTGATGAGCAGGGCGGGCCTGTGGCCTGCCTTGAGCGGGTCACCGACCCGCCCTGCTGCCGGACTCGCGGTGAGTTTTCGCGTTGTCATCGCGGCGGGGTGGGGCGTCATACGCCGCATGAAAGTCGCGTTCATCAGTGGCACCAGCATCGTGAATTCCACGCTATTCTCGGCGTGGGAGGTGAAGACCGTCGAGACGGAATACGGCCCGGTGACCTACAAATCGCGCGGCGATCACGCGCTGATCAACCGCCACGGTTACGCGTTCCCGCTGCCGCCGCACTCGATCAACTACCGGGCGAACATCCGCGCGCTGGCGAAGCTCGGGTTTGAGGATGTCGTGTCGCTCAACTCGGTGGGTTCGCTGAAAAAGGATCTGCCGCCCGGGACGTTTGTGTCGTGCAGCGACTACGTGGGCCTGCAACAGGGGCCGGCGACGTTTTTCGACCAGGAGTTGAGGGGCGGCGCGCCCGGCATCGCGAACAACCTGATCCCGCGGCTCCTCGCCGGACTCGCGCCGGAGTTTACGATTCATCCGGGCAAGGTCTACGTGCAGATGCGCGGTCCGCGCTTCGAGACCAAGGCGGAGATCCGCATCGTGCAGCACTGGGGCGACGTGATCGGCATGACCGCGGCGCACGAGGCGGATCTTTGCACCGAGGCGGGGTTGCGCTACAACAGCCTCGCGCTCATCGACAACTACGCGAACGGGCTCGAGGGCACGGAGATCGACTTCGCGAAATTCAAGGATTTGGTGAAGGACAACCAGTCGCGGGTGAACCGGCTGTTTCAGCGGATGCTGGAGATTCTGGGGTGACCAATCCTTCCGCACCAGTTGGACCGCGGATCACACGGATGGCGCGGATGGTCCGATATTTTCCCGCCACTATCCGCTAAATCTGCGTTATCCGCGGTCAAGAATTCCTGGGAGTGAATGCTGGCGGAGACGTGGGCGCGGGCGAAAGCGTGCGGAACTCGACCGGCTTGCCGGCGGCCTTCGCCGCGGCGATGCCGGTCTCCATGCCGCGCGAGATGCCGCGATCGGTATAGACGACGGCGGCGTCGGCCACGCGATACCACGCGAGGCCCGCGCCGACGCCCTGGGCCCGCTCCGCCGGCACGTCGTCACGCAGGATGCCGGGCTGGGTGTAGAGGAGGTGGCTGGCGATCGGTGCCTCGCCACGGGTGAGCGCGTCACGGATGCAGGCGCGCGCGTAGGCGACGTTGGCCTCGATGTCGCCGGCGTAGGGGCTTTCGACGATGACGAGTCGCATTGGCATGCGGCAGTGTGGCGACCGGGTCCGAGGAGAAAAGCGCCGTTTTCATGGGTAGCGCCCACCGGGAAATCCGTTTGCGCGGCCGGTGGTCCTCGCTAGCGTGCGCGACCATGAGCGACTTCGTGCAGGCGGGGCAGATCACCGAGGCGAAAGCGGCGGTCGAGCGGTTGCGGGCCAACATGCGGCTGACCATCCGCGGCAAGGACGACATCGTCGAACAGGTGCTGGTATGCCTCGCGGCCGGCGGGCACCTGCTGATCGAGGACCTCCCGGGCGTCGGCAAGACCACGCTGGCTTACTCGCTCGCGCGTTCGATGGACTGCGCGTTTTCACGCATCCAGTTTACGAGCGATCTGCTGCCGAGCGATGTGACGGGCGTGGCGATCTACGACGAGACGGTGAAGGAGTTCGTGTTCAAGAAGGGCCCGGTGATCGCTAACGTCGTGCTGGCGTACGAAATCAATCGTGCCACGCCCAAGACGCAGTCGGCGCTCCTCGAGGTGATGGACCGCGCGCGGGTGACGGTCGACGGTGAGGCGCACGCGGTGGGGTCGCCGTTCATGGTGTTCGCCACGCAGAACCCGGTGGACTACGAGGGCACGTTTCCGCTGCCCGAGAGCCAGATGGACCGGTTCCTGATGCGGCTGCAGATGGGTTATCCGCGGGCAGCGGATGAACTCGAGATCCTGCGTTCGCAGCGCGGCGGCTACGATGCGATCGCGCTCAACCCGGTGGTCACGCGGGGCGACGTGCTGAAGTTGCAGACGCTCGTGCACCAAGTGTTCGTCGAGGAGAGCGTGCTCGAGTTCATCCTGAAGCTGGTGGCCGCGACGCGCACGGAGGCGGAGTTCCGCGCGGGGGCGAGCGTGCGGGCGGGCATCGCGCTGCGCACGGCGGCCCAGGCGCGCGCGCTGGTGCTGGGGCGGGACTTCGTGCTGCCGGAGGATGTGACCGAACTCACCGGTGCGATCCTGGCCCACCGGCTGGCGCTGGCGCGGCAGACGAGCGACGCGCTCGAGGTGCGCCGGGCGGTCAACGCCGTGTTGAAGCGGATTCTGGCGGCGATTCCGGCCCCGGCGTGAGCCGCGCGAGGCGCGGCAAATCCCAAACGCCAAACGTCCAAACGGCAAAAAAACTCCGATCAACAAATTTGAAATTGGGCTTTGATATTTGTTTGGGATTTGGCGTTTGGCTTTTGGGTTTTCCCGCGCACCGATGAGCGTCGCCGAAGTGAACAGATGGTCCGGCCCCGGCGCACGCGGCGCGCGGTCGCGCTTCACGTGGAACCACTTCCTTTGGTCGCTGGTGTGGCCGGCGCGCGGGCACCGCATCCTGCCGACGATCTCAGGCACGGTGCTGATCTCGCTCGCGATGGGGATCGGGACGGCGGCCTACAATTCGTCGAGCAACATCCTGTTCATCACGCTTTCGCTGCTGCTCTCGTGCCTGATCCTGAGCGGGGTGCTGTCGTGGCTGAACCTGCGCGGCGTCGCGTGGCGGTTGCAGCTCGCGGGGCCGTTGCGCGCGGGACACGACGCGAGCGTCGCGCTCGACCTGCGCAACGGGAAGTCGTTTCTCCCGACCTATGGCTTGTGGTTTGAGTTGGAGGCCCGGCCGGTGGGCGCGGAGGTGCCGCAGCGGGCCGAGTCGACGATCACCGCGAAGGGGATCGATGTGAAAGCGGCGTGGGCGAAAGCGGATGCGGCGGCGCAACGCGGCACCGTCATGCTGCGGTCGCGGCTCGAATGCGGCGGTGATGCGCGGCTCGAGTGGGGGTTCAAACCGGAGCGGCGCGGGCGGCTGCGGGTGGAACTGGCAGGGGTCGGATCGTTGTTTCCGTTCGGCTTCCTGAAAAAGGAAGTCGGGACGGATTTGCGCGCGGAGACGGTCGTGTGGCCGGCCCCAGTCGAGTATCGGCGGCAGGCCGTGCTCTCCGCGCGCCGGCTGGCGGGAGGAGAACGGGTCGCGCGCGCCGGCGCGGGCGGCGACCTGCGGTCGCTGCGGCGCTATACCGAGGGCGACTCGCACCGGTTGATTCACTGGAAGGCAAGCGCGCGCACCGGAACTTTGCTCGTGCGGCAGTATGCGGCGGAGAGCGCGGAAGGATTTGCGCTGTGGCTGCGCACGGAGGCCTCGGTGTGGCCGCGGCCGGAGCAGTTCGAGCTGCTCGTGAGTTTTGGTGCGACGCTGGCGGAGGATTTGTTTCGCGCGGGGCAGTTGACGACGGTGGCGATCGATTCGGAGCCGCCGGTGCCGGTGCGCCGGCGGCGCGATCTGGAGGATTTTCTCGACCGGCTGGCGGTGGTCGAACCGCGGAAGGCCGCGAGTGCGGGCGCCGGCAGCGATTCCACGCATCCGTTTGTGACGACAACGGAGATCGCCCGGCAGAACCTCATGACGTTTGCGCCCGACGGGGCGCGGGGAGTGGCCGCGTATGTCAACGGAAACCAAGCCGCCTCCGCTTAGTCTCGACGAGCTGGCGCAGCTCAAATGGCTGCTCGGCGGCGTGCTCACGCTGCTCGGCGTGTGGACCGTCTCCTACATGGACGTGGAGGCGTGGGAGCTGGTCATCCTGACGACGCTCGTGGCGGGCGCGTGCGTGTGGTGGCCGACGCTGCCGGCGCGGGTGCCGGCGCTCATGCATACGCTGGCCTTTCCACTGATCGTGGCGTTCTTCGTGGGCGATCTCTGGCTGACGGGGTCGATCCTCCCGGCGATGGTGCGGCTGGATATTCTCCTGCTGCTCTATCGCACGGCGAGCTACCGGCAGCGGCGCGACGATTTGCAGATCATCGTGCTGGGACTGTTCCTCATCGTGGTCGCCGGCGTGCTGACGGTGTCGCTCGCGTTTGCCGCCCAGATCCTCGTCTACACGGGATGCGCGTTGCTGTTTCTGCTCACGATCACGCTGGTCGACGCGGCGCACGGCAATGTGAAGGCGGGGATCTTTGCGCCGGTGCCGCGGACCGTGCCGGGTTGGGCAACCCACGCGGACTGGCCGCGGCTGTTCCGGCGCCTGCACGACGTGGCGGATGCGCGGGTGGTGGTGCTGGCGGTGGCGCTGTTTGCCGGCGTGGTGGCGATCTCGGCGGTGTTGTTCATGGCAATCCCGCGGTTCCAGCTGGAAAACAGCCTGTTTCTCGAACGGTTCGTCACGAAGAAAGCCAAGAGCGGGTTCAACGATTCGATCCGGATCGGCGACGTCACGGAGATCCAGCAGGACACCGGAATCGCGCTCAGCGTGGATGTGTCGGATCGCTCGCAAGCGCCCGGAGCGCCGTATTGGCGGATGCTGGTGCTGGACGACTACACGGAGGGAGTGTTCCGGCTGTCGCCGCGGTTGCGGATGACGGCGTTCGGGGCGCGGGAGCGCACGGGTGCGAGTGCGTTGCGCGAACCGATGCCGAAACTGGGCGCCGGTGTGGTGTGGACGTTTTTCCTGGAGTCGGGGGTCAGCCGTTACCTGCCGTTTCCGGGGCGGTGGGAACGGGTGCAGTTCCGCGAGTCGCAGAATTTCCGGCTCGCGCCGGACCTCGGGTTGCTGGCGCTGCGCGAGGAGCCGGTGACGATGACGGCCTACCGGGTCGAAGGCGTGGAAATCTCGCCGGTCATTCCCGATCCAAGCTTTGCGC
Source organism: Verrucomicrobiota bacterium (assembly GCA_016235555.1). GTDB lineage: Bacteria > Verrucomicrobiota > Verrucomicrobiia > Opitutales > Opitutaceae > JACRKC01. Next base: position 9,546 of record JACRKC010000115.1, on the reverse strand, counting down.
GGCGGTGGAAAGCGGCGAACGATTCGGACCGGCGGCACGGCGGGCTGCAATCGACGCTCAATGTGAATGTGAGCGACACGGAACGGCTGCGCGCGCTGGCGGACGAGATCACGGGTGGCGCGGCGGTGGCGGCGGGGGATTTCATCGAGCGGGCCGGGGCGTGGCTGCGGGAACGGCACAGCTATGCGCTGTCGCCCGTCATCCCGCGCGGAACGGGCGATCCGCTGGTGCGGTGGATGACCTCGCGGGAAGCCGGGCACTGCGAGCTGTTTGCCGGCTCGTTGGTGCTGCTGGCGCGGGCGGCGGGTTTTCCGGCGCGGGTGGTGACGGGGTTTCGCGGCGGCACGTGGAACGCCTACTCGAACAACTTCACGGTCCGGCACTCCGACGCGCATGCGTGGACGGAGATTTTCGATCCGGAGATCGGTGCGTGGCGCCGAACCGACGCGCTGGCGGCGCCGGAGGTGCAGCGCGCCGCCGAGCAGACGGGCGAGGCGGCGCTCGCCCGCCGCGCCGATTCGAGCTGGAAGGCGCGGCTCGATAGCCTGCGGGTGTTTTGGTATCGGCGCATCGTCAGCTTCGACCAGCAGTCGCAGACGGAGACGTTGCGCAACCTCAAGGCGGGCGCGCAGCGCGGCGGCCAGCAGCTTCGCGAGGCGCTGGCCCGGGCGGCGGCCGCGGTGCGCGCGTGGTTCGGCGGGCCGTGGGACGCGCGGCGCGTGGCAGTGGTGGTCGGCTGGATCGCGCTCAACGCCGGGGTCGTGTGGCTGGTGCAGCGTGGGCGGATTCGTTTCCGGCACTGGCGCAGCGCCAAGTCCGACGACCCGGTGCGGGCCGATGCGAGCCGGTGGCTGCGGCGGCTGGGGGAGTGTCCTGTCCCGACGGCCGAGTGCGCGGCCGTGCGCGGCGAATTACAGCGGTTGCGCTTCGGGGCGCGGGTGACGTGGCCGGAGCCGGAAGGAGTTTTCCGCCGGGCGCGGCGTGCCCTGCGCGAGGCGCGGCGCGAGCGGCGGCCGGCTTGACCGGAGTAGCGAGCCCGGCCGATCGAGTCTCGCGCCTCAGGCTTACGCAGGCCGAATCCGGCGGTTGAAAACCGCCGTTCCTCGGACCACGGCTCGGCCACGAGCGCCGGCCCTACGGTCCAAAAGCGAAGGGCGCCTGACATCATTCCAGCCGGAACGGCTGGAAGACGGCGCCGGCGGGGCGTTGCTTGATCTCCAGATATTTCTTCATCACGGCGAGCGCGACGGGCACGGCGTTGCGGCCGCCCTCGAAGCTCTCGCCGACCGTGTCGCCGACCAGCGCGACGGCCATGGCGATCTCGGGGTTTTCGACCGGGGCGTAGCAGAGGAACCAGGCGATGTTGATCTGCTTCGGTTTCACGCCTTTTTGGGCCGTGCCCGTTTTGCCGGCGACGCGGAAGCCGGGCAGACCGAGAGTTGGATTGGCGAAGAGTTTGCCGGTGCCATGCACGGTGCAGTCTTCCATGCCGCTCACCAAGGCGGCGCGCTGCGTGGGTGTGAGTCCGATCTTTTCGCCGCGGATGGGCGGGCGCGCGGGGTCATGCACGAGTGTGGGCGTCGTCGTCAATTCGTCCCGGGCGACCGACGCGACAAAGCAGGCCATTTGGAGCGGCGAGAGGTCGACGAATCCCTGGCCGATGGCCATGTTGGCGGTGTCGCCAGCGAACCACGCCTCGTGTTTTTCGCGCCGCTTCCATTCGCGGTCCGGGATGATCATGCGGCCGCCCTCGTTGGGGAGGTCGATCCCGGTGCGGCGGTCGAGGTGGAAGCGGCGGGCTTCGGCGGCGAGCAGGTCGGGCGTGAGGAGGCGGCCGACTTCGTAGAAATAGACGTCGCAACTGTCGGCGATCGCCCACGGCAGCAGCACATCGCCGTGGTGACCGATGCCGTTGAAACACACGAAGCGTTTCGGGCCGATCATGATGTGGCCGGAGCAATTGATGATGGCTTCGTCGGGGCGGATGGCGTTGTGGCGGAGGCCGGCGATGGAGGTCAGAATCTTGAAGGTGGAGCCGGGCGGGAAAAACCCGTCGATCGCGCGGTTGGTCCAGGCGCTGCGCTCGGTCATGTCCTGCACGGTCTCGCGGGAGGCGCGCGGAGAAAACTTGTTGAGGTCGTAGTCGGGCTTGCTGGCCATGACGAGGACCTCGCCGGTGCGGACGTCGAGGGTGACGACGGCGCCTTCCTGGTCGCCGAGCGCCTGCTCGGCGGCGAGCTGGAGGTCGATGTCGAGGGAGGTGACGAGATTCTTGCCCTGCACGGGGAGGCGTTTCTCGAGGGGCGGGTTGATTTTGAAGCCCGCGGGATCGACGCGGAAAATCGTGCCGCCGGCCTCGCCTTGGAGGAGGCCGTCGTATTGCTGCTCAAGGCCGTCCTTGCCGATGGTGCCCTTCAGCTTGAACGTGCGGAGATCGTCGCCCGGAAAGTCCTCCGCGGCGACCTCCTCGTAGGGGCGCACGTAGCCGAGGGTGTGGGCGGCGGCGGAGCCGAAGGGGTAGAAGCGCGAGTTGGCCACGAAGACCTGCAACGGCGACACGACCGGGAGGCGTTCGATCAAGCGGGCGTATTCCTCGGGCGCGAGGTTGTCGATGAGCGTGTAGGGCAGGAGCAGTTCGCTGTTGAAATGCCGGTTGAGCCGTTCGCCCTCGACCTGTTCATCGCGGTGGAGGATGCGGTTGACGCGGTCGAGGTAGCGCTGGACGACGGCCACGCGCGCGAGCTGTTCGAGCTGCCGGTAGGAGACATCCTTCCGGGTCGCGCCGGCGGCGAGGTAGTTTTTGTGGATGCGCACATGCTCGCGGCGGAGTTCCTGCTTGAGTTCGTCGAGATAGAGCACGACGGAGAAGCGCGCGCGGTTCTCGACGAGTTTCTGGCCGTGGCGGTCGTAGATGTTGCCGCGCGGACCGGGCACCAGAATCCGCCGCTGATTTTGCGTGCGCTCGGCATGGCTGTGCTGGCCGCTGCGCAGCAGCTGCTGGTAGGCGAGGCCGCCGGCGAGCACCAGCAGCAGGAGCGCCAGCAGCGGATAGAAGAGCACGAGGCGGGGATCGTAGCCCTTGTGCGATTCGACGAGGCTGCCGGAACGCGCGGCCAGGTTGATGTCGTGCGTGGCCATGGCCGGGGGTCAGGCGTCGAGGGCTTCGCGTTCGATGCGGGCGAGCACCAGTGCGCGATGTTGCAGCGCGAAGAACCACGGTGCGATCAAAGCCAGGAAGATCTGCGAGCACAGCAGGTCGACGAGCAGGCGGCCCCAGGCGGCCGAGGGGGCGGGCGAACGGGCGACCTGGATGAACGAAAACACCAGGAAGAGCCCGAGGTTGGCGAGCAGAGCGACGACGATGCGGCCGATGGTGTCCTCGCGCGGCAGCCGCGGGCGCAGGTGAAAGATCACCGTGTGCGTCGCGGCGAAGAGGAGGGCGTGCGTGCCGAAGGCCGCGGCGGAATTGGCGTCGCACACGGTGCCGGCGAGCAGCGTGACGGCCAGCCCGGCCGGGAGCGAAAACATCAGCGCGGCATAGGTGACAAACAGGGCGCCGGGAAAAAGATAAACGTGGCCATCGGCGAGCGCGTGGTTGACCTGGGCGACGAGGGCCCAGAGCACGAGCAGCGTGGCGAAAAGCGTGATGATGCCGCGCATGGCAGGATGGTTGAGTGTTGAGGGTTGAGAGCCGGCCGCGGCGACGATGCGAGTGGTTTAGATTTTTTTCAGCTCCCAGCCATCAACTCTCGATTCACTCCGGATTCAGCGGCACGAGCACCGTCACCTCGGTGAGCGAACCGAGGCGGTCGTCGAGCTTGACCTCGCCGGTCTTGAACAGGCCGTCGCTGCTCGGCTCGAGGGAGGTGATCTGGCCGATGGTCAGGCCGGGCGGAAACACGCCGCCGAAGCCGGCGGTGACGAGCCGCTTGGGCGCGGTGGCGGCGGCGAACAGGTCGAGCGGCACGTGTTCGACGACGCCCCGGGCGGGGCCGAGGGTGGGATTGATGCCGCCTTGGAAACTGAACGGCCGGTCGTCGCCCTCGACCACGCCGACGAGGCGGACGTTGGGGCTGGTGATCAATTCGACCACGGCGGTGGTGGCATAGACCTCGGTGACCTTGCCGACGACGCCGCCGGTGAAGACCACGGGGGCGTTGACGGCGATGCCGTAGTTGCGGCCCTTGCGGATGACGATGCGCTGCCACCAGCCGGAAAAATCGCGCCGCGCGACCCGTGCGTGCTCGTAGCGATAGCTGGCGAACGATGGGAGGCGCAGCAGGCTTTCGAGGCGCGTGATCTCGGCCTGCATCTCGTTGTTGCGCGAGACGGCGAGTTCGTAGGAAGCGTTGAGCCGTGCGAGGTCGCGGCCGGCCTCGATCAGCTCGTGGTTGGAGTGCAGACGCAGGCCCCAGTATTCCTGCAGCACGCGCGCGTAATCGGCGGCGACGGTGACGGGGGCGGTGAGTTCAAAAAAACTCGCCCGGGCAAACGTCTTCATCGCCGCCGGCACGAACAGCCACGCCGCGACGACGAGGCCGAGGGTAAGGAAGGGCTTCTGCGTGATCAGACGGCGGTAGGGCACGGCAAAACGCTCTATTTGTCGACGGAACGCCGGGAAGACACGGAAAAACTATCAACCAGCCTCCCGTCGGGTGTAACGCAAACCGAGGACAGCGACGGAGTGAATTCGCTGGATCGGCGGTCTATGACCGCCGGCGTTGCGCGCAGGGCAGTCGTTCGGCGGTCATAGACCGCCGCTACAGCCGAGGCTTTCGGAAACTGACCTCAGTTTGAGTTGCACCCCCTCCCGTCCATCGACGCGGAGTCAGGCGACGGGTCGCTTCCTGAACAACCGGACCGCGACGATGGCGGCGTTGAAGAGGGCAACCGGAGCGAGGAGCCAGCCGAACCAGCCGATGTTGCCGATGGCGAAAGGCTGGTCGGCAAGGAGTCCAAGGGCGAACGCGGCGAGAAAAATCTGGGCGACCACGTGGGCCCATGGAAATAACGGAGACGCCGTGAGACACCGCGCTGCGGCGACACATCGTTCGTTCAGCGCCGTGCGAAATCCGTTCATGGTCCGCTCAGACGTTCTGCATCAACCACGAGAGGTCGTTGAGGACGGCGCCGGTGCCGTTGGCGACGGCGGAGAGCGGGTCGTCGCTCACGACGACGGGCAGGCCGGTTTTCTCGGAGAGGAGCTTGTCGATGCCGCGGATGAGCGCGCCGCCGCCGGCCATCACGAAGCCGCGGTCGACGAGGTCGGCGGAGAGTTCGGGCGGGCAGCGTTCGAGCGTCACGCGCACGGCGTCGACGATCGAGGCGATGGTGTCGGCGAGGGCCTCGCGGATTTCCTGCGAGGTGACGTGGATGGTTTTCGGCAGGCCGGCCACGGAGTCGCGGCCCTTGACCTCCATCGTGAGCTCCTCGTCGAGCGGATAGGCGGAGCCGACGCGCATCTTGATCTCTTCCGCGGTGCGCTCACCGATGAGGAGATTGTAGGCGCGCTTCATGTAGTTGATGATCGCGAGGTCGAGCTCGTCGCCGGCCACGCGGATCGACTTGGAAAACACGATGCCGTTGAGCGAGATGATCGCGATCTCCGTGGTGCCGCCGCCGATGTCGACGATCATGTTGGCCGCGGGTTCGTCGATCGGCAGGCCGACGCCGATGGCGGCGGCCATGGGTTCGGGGATCGTGATGACGTCGCGGGCGCCGGCGTGCATGGCGGATTCCTTCACGGCGCGTTTCTCGACCTCGGTGATGCCCGAGGGGATGGCGATGACGACGCGGGGCGGGGCGCGGAAGGCGGTGTTGGAGACCTTGCGGATGAAATAGCGGAGCATCGCCTCGGTGACATCGAAGTCGGCGATCACCCCGTCCTTCATCGGGCGGATGGCGGTGATGTTGCCGGGGGTGCGGCCGAGCATCTTCTTGGCATCTTCCCCGACGGCGCGGACCTTGCGGGTGGAGGTATCGAGCGCGACGACGGACGGTTCGCGGAGGACGATGCCCTTGTCCTTGACGTAAACGAGCGTGTTGGCCGTGCCGAGATCGATGCCGATGTCGTTGGAAAAGTAGCCGAGGAAGTTGGCCATGATTTCGTTAGCGGGTGTTGGCGGGAGGCGTCTCCGCCGACGGAAACGAATCGGCGGGCGCAGGGGGTGTCAACGAGGGAAATCCCGCGTGCACTGTGGCGGGCGACGCATGAAGCCAAGCGAACTCGTCCTTCACGTCCGCACCGTTTCGGGTATCACGCCGGCCGACCCGGTTCCGCTCTGCTGCTGACCGGAGCCGCCGTTACCTATTCAGAATTTAGGCTTTTTTTTCACCGCACTTGAACGTAGCCGGGAATCGTGCTGATGCCTCCTGTGACCGTGATTCTGCCGGGATAAAGTCTGACGTGCTCGCACGCCTGCAACTCGGCTTTGGTCTTGAATACGACGTAACCGCGCTCGTCGAACAAGGCACCAGGGAAGGATTCCAGCATCATGTAGAACGTGCCATCCTTCCGATAGAGCGGATGTGCCGCACCTACTTTCCATTCATGATTCAGCCACCGGCCCGAATTGCTTCTTGGATTTCTCATACGTGGAGGGGTCTCACTCATAGCGGCGGTGCAATATCAACTCCGATAATCGCGCAATTTGTTAATCAGCCGAGAACTCCGCCCAACAGTAATCATTCGACAGCCGAGAGGGGTTGCGTTTCGGCAAACTTGGGAAGGCGCGAAGTTCGAGACAAGCGGCGAGTTGGCCCGGCGCGCGGACTTACAGATAGTTTGCGCCGGGGGTAGGCCGCGGATGTGTCGACACCGTGAGCGCGTCGCCCCTGCTGCCGATGATCGCAAAGGAATCTCCGAACGGATGATCGAGGCGATGCGACTGCGGCACTTCAGCCGACGCATTGGCCCGCGCGCCTAACGCGGCCGTGGCTGGAGGCGTGGTCGCGCTTGACGCATCGCGCGCTTCGCCGCGTTTTCGGAGGCGCGCGACGCGATGCACTCCCTTCATTTCATCCAGGATCTGGCCGTCGTGCTCGTCGTTGCGGGCGTGGTGGGGTGGTTGTGCCAGCGCATCGGGTTGTCGGTCGTCGTCGGCTTTCTCGTCGCGGGCATCATCGCCGGGCCGGCGTCGCCGCCGTTCACGCTTGTGAAGGACGCAGGGAGCATCGAGACGCTGGCGCAGATCGGGCTGGTGTTTCTGATGTTCTCGATCGGGCTGCAACTGAGCGTGCGGAAGATGCGGCGGCTCGGGCTCGGATTGATGCTGGCCACGTTTGGCGGCGCGGTGACGATGTATTATCTCACGCGGATGTTCGGCGCGGCGCTCGGGTGGGGGAGCACGGAGAGTCTGTTTCTCGCGGGCATGCTCATGGTGTCGTCGTCCGCGATCATTTCGAAAATTCTGCACGAGACGGGCCTCAACCACGAGCGGCCGGGGCAACTGGTGATGGGGGTGGCGGTGCTCGAGGATGTGGTCGCGGTGGTGATGCTGACGCTGCTCACCTCGCTGGTGCAGATCGGGACGGGCGAGGGGGCGCATCTCCTGCAGACGGTGCTGCTGCTGGGGGCGTTCGTGGTCGTCGCGGGCATCGTGGGGCTGCTGTTCGTGCCGTGGCTGTTGAAGCGGTTGAGCGTGGCGGCCGACGAAGAGCTGCAAACGATCGGGATCGCGGCGCTGCTCTTCGGGCTCGCGGTGGTGGCGCAGGGGGCGGGGTATTCGCTGGCGCTGGGGGCGTTTCTGCTCGGCACGATCGTGGCGGAGACGCCGCACCGGCATCAGGTGGAGCGGACGTTCGAGGGGATGCGCGATGTGTTCAGCGCGGTGTTCTTCGTGGCGATCGGCATGCAGATCAACGTGGGCGACCTGTGGAAATCGGCGGGGCTGATCGTGGGCGTCGCGGCGTTCACGCTGGTGGCGCGGCCGGTGGCGGTGACGACGGGGCTCGCGCTGATCGGCACGCCGCTGAAGGATGCGATGCGCACGGGCCTGACGGCGACGCCGATCGGGGAGTTTTCGTTCATCATCGCGCAGTTCGGCGTGGCGAAGGCGGTGGTGCCGGCGAATTTCTACCCGCTGGCGGTCGGCGTCTCGTTGTTGACGACGCTGGGCGCGCCCCTCCTCACGCGGCGCTCGGAGAAGATCGCGGAGGCAGCGCTGGCGCGTCCGCCGAGGTGGCTGCTGGATTTCGTGAACGCCTACCACGGCTGGCTGGAGCGGCTGGCCGCGCGCTCGAAGCAGAGCCGGCTGTGGCAACTCACCCGCAAGCGGGTCGCGCAGCTCGGCGTGGGCCTGCTGTTCGTGACGGGGCTGGTGGTGTCATCGGAGCAGTTGTTCGCGCTGGCGGAGCGCGGGGTGGGGCGCGACTGGTTGTTTCCGCACGGGCTCGAGGTGATTTTCTGGACCGCGCTCGTGCTCGCAACGCTCGCGCCGCTGGTGGCGATCTGGCGCAACCTATCGGCGATGTCGATGCTGCTGGCCGAGGTGTCGACGCAGCATCACCCCGATGCGGAAAAACTCCGCCCGATCGTGGAGGCGAGCCTCAAGATCGTGGCGGGCGGCGGGATTTTCGTCTGGCTGGCGTCGATCGTGCCGGTGGAGAGCACGGCGCGGTGGCTGTTGCTGTTGAGCGGGCTCGTGGCGGTGGTGGCGCTCGTGATGCTGCGCCGGCAGCTGATTTACTGGCACAGCGAACTCGAGGTGGAGCTGCTGAGCGTGATCGAGACGGGCGACAACAAGATGACGGCGACGACGGCGCCCTGGCTGCGGCCGCATGGCGAGTGGCACCTGCACATGGTGGATTGCACGCTGCCGGACCTCGCCGACTGCCAGGGCAAGTCGATCGCGGAGCTGGCGCTGCGCTCGCGTTTCGGCTGTTCGGTCGTGGGGATCGAACGGCAGGGGTTCATGATCCCGCTGCCGCCACCGACGGCGGTGCTTTATCCGCGCGACAAGGTGCTGCTGTTGGGGACGGTCGAGCAGGTGAGGGCGGGCAGGGAGTTTCTCGGTGCGGTGTCGGGCGCGCCGATCGCGGATTCGTTGTTCGAGGAGGTGCGGATGGAGGCGCTGGCGGTGCCGGCGTGGAGCCGGGCGGCAGGGCGCACGCTGGGACAGCTCTCGCCGGCGCGGGAATATGGCGTGCAGATCGCTGGCGTGCGGCGAGGGGGCATCCGCATCCTGAATCCCAGCGCCGAGGAGCGGTTGCACAGCGGTGACGAAGTGCTGGCCCTCGGTGCGCCGGCGCACCTGGCGGACTTCAAAGCGTGGCTGAGGGCGCGCGAAGAAGAAATCGGAGACGCCAAGGCGGATTGATTTTTCGGGTCATGCTGAGCGAAGCGAAGAATCCAGCGGGATCCCCGACCGCGTATCTCGGGTCGTGAGTCTACTGAGGCTCGCATACTTGAGTGACACGCGGTGGTTCGGGGAGCGCCCGCGTCCCGCGGGCCGTCCTCGGCGTCCCGCCGAGGACTTCGGAGGTGTCGGCGAGACGCCGACACGAGCACCCGAGACGGGTGCGCTCCCCGAACCGCTGAACTTTTGT
>JACRKC010000116.1 GCA_016235555.1 Verrucomicrobiota bacterium | reverse complement strand
TGCTGTTTTTCTCTCCTACGCCTCGCAAGATACCGAGGCGGCGCAGCGCCTTTGCGACGCGTTGCGCGCCGGCGGCATCGAGGTGTGGTTCGACCAGAACGAGCTCGTGGGCGGCGATGCGTGGGACGCGAAGATCCGGAAACAAATCGCCGAGTGCGCGCTGTTCGTGCCGCTGATTTCGGCGGCGACGCAGGCGCGGCGGGAAGGGTATTTCCGGCTGGAGTGGCGGATCGCGGCGCAGCGCACGCACATGATGTCGGAGTCGGTGGCGTTTCTGCTGCCCGTGGTGATCGATGCGACGCGCGACGCGGAGGCGGATGTGCCGGGAGAGTTCAAGGCGGTGCAGTGGACGAGGCTGCCTGGCGGAGAAGGGGCGGAAAAATTCTGTGCGCGGGTGAACGCATTGCTCGGGGGCGAAGCGCCAGTGGCACGGGTCTCCCGACCCGTGAGGGTGGAAAACACGGGTCAGGAGACCCGTGCCACGCCGGAGCCGCGCCGCCGCGTCCCCGCCGCAGCGTGGATCGCGGCCGCCTCGGTTCTCATCATCGCCGCCGTCGGTGCCAGTCTGTGGCTGAGGCGTCCCGCCTCAGGTCCGGCCGCGACTTCCACCGCGGCTCCCGCACCGGGGGCCGTGGCCATTCTGCCTTTCAGTGTCGCCCGACCGCTCGCAGCCGATGGCGAGCTGGCGGATTCGCTGCACGACGAGGTGATCACGGCACTCACTCGCATCCGCGATTTGCGCGTGCTGTCGCGCGAGGCGGTTCAGGCCTTTCGCGACCCGGCCCAAAGAAAGCGCGAGACCATCGCCCGGCAGCTCCGCGCCGGCGCCATCGTGGAGATTGCGCTTCTGCGCGAGGGCACGGGCATGAAAGTCGACGCCCGAATGATGAATGCGCGGACCGGGGCGATCGAGTGGTCGGATGATTTCCGCGCGGAGACGGATGCGCCGGGGGACCGCGCCGCGTTGCCCGGATTGCTGGCGCGGAAGATCGCGACGGCCGCGGGGGTCACGCCGGCCGGCGCCGAGCAAATCGCGCGGGCGCGTCCGCCGACCCGCAACGCCGAGGCCTACGCATTCTACCAGCAGGCGAGGCTGAACTATGCGGACGCGGAGTCTCGCAGCGTCCTGAAGGACGAGGAGAAAATCAAATTACTGCGCGCCGCCGTGGCGAAGGATCCCGATTTTGCCGCCGCGTATGCGCGACTGGTCGAGGTGCATGCGCTGATGTATTGGTTTGCGAGCCGCGATCGCTCGCCGGCGCGGAAGAGCCTCGCCAAGGAGGCGCTCGATCAGGCCGTGCGGCTGGCGCCGGACGATCCCGAGACGCAGCTCGCCCGGGGGATTTATCTCTACCGCTGCGAACGCGATTTCCGGCGGGCGCTCGAAGCGTTCGGCGCCGCGGAAGTGGTGCGGCCGGGCGATGCCGAGTTGAAACGATGGATGGCCTCGACCTTGCGTCGGATGGGCCGCCTGAAGGAGGCCATGACTGCCGCGGAGGCGGCGCTCGTCCTTGAGCCGCGCAACCAGTCGTTGATCGAATTGCTGATGGAGACTTGCTTCCAGTTCCGGCGGTTCGACGCCGCCGTCGAGTATGGCCAGCGTTTCGTGGAGATAACCTCACGGCGCGGCAATCTGCGCTGGCTGGCGCGCTCGTCCTATGAGCTGTCCGGCGACAAGGCGCAATACGAGCGGGAGATGTTTCCCGGCGGAGCCGGTGGTTCCGGTCCGACCAGCCTGCGCGTGCGCTATCCGGCCGCGCTGTTCCGGGGGGATTTCGACGAGGCCGCGCGCCTGCTCGACGATCCGCAGTTGTGGGCGGAGCTGTTTCTGACGCCAATCACGCCTTCGCTACGGTCGCTGGAGTCCGCGCCCTCTGTGCATCGCGCCCGCCTGGCGCTGCTGCGTGGAGACCGTGAGGCGGCGAAGGTGCGTGCGAACGAAGCGCTCAAGCGGCTGGCCCGCGAGGTGCAGCCGGCGGAGGACGGCTACATTTTCCGGGTGGCCATCGCCGAGATGATGGCCATCGCCGGGGGCGGCGAAGAGGCGGTGGTGGCGATGAAGAAGGAGCTGGCGGATCTGGCGCGGTTCGATGCGTTCGAGGCGCTGAAACACCAGCACCGACTCGCGTGCGTGTATGCGGCCGCCGGGATGACCCGCGAAGCGCTCGACCAGCTCGCGCTGCTGATGCAGCAGCCCTGTGATGCGACGCCGTCGGAGCTGCGCGAGGAGCCGATGCTGGCGAGCCTGCGGGCGCGGCCGGAATTCGAGCGCATCCTCGAGACGGCGCGAAAACTCTGAGCACCGGCCATGAGCGTTATGGAAAACAAGGCCGTCTTCCTCTCCTACGCGTCGCAAGACGCCGAGGCGGCGCAGCGCCTTTGCGACGCGTTGCGCGCGAGCGGGGTCGAGGTGTGGTTCGACCAGAACGAACTCGTCGGCGGCGATGCGTGGGACGCGAAGATCCGGAAACAGATCGCCGAGTGCGCGCTGTTCGTGCCGCTGATTTCGGCGGCGACGCAAGCGCGGCACGAGGGATATTTCCGCCTCGAATGGAAACTCGCGGCGCAACGCACGCACATGATGTCGGGAGTGAGAGCGTTTCTGCTGCCCGTGGTGATCGATGAAACGCGCGACGCCCAAGCGCACGTGCCGGAGGAGTTTCGCGCCGTGCAGTGGACGCGCCTGCCCGGCGGCGAGAAGAGCGAGGCCTTCTGCCCGCGGGTGAAGCAGCTGCTCGGCGGTAGTGCGGTGCTTCAGCCCGCACTCGAAAGTCCTGAGCGCGGGCTGAAGCACCGCGCTGCTCCGGAGGTGCGCGGCCGCGTCCCCGCGACGGCGTGGCTCGCCGCCGCCGTGGCGCTCGCGCTCGGCGGCTATTTCGCGCTGCGTCCGGCGCGGGACGCGGGCGCGGAAAAGCCCGCCCCCCCCGCCTCGCTCACGGAGGCGCAGAAGATGGAGCGTCGCGCGCGGGCGTTGGTGGACGATGAACCGTTGCAGGTGCGCGAGACTTTTCGCACGGCCTACGAGTTGTGCGAAAAGGCCGCCGCGCTCAGCCCGGGCGACGCCGATGTGTGGGCCACCATGGCCCGGGCCCACGCGGTGCTGATCGATCTCTACAACGAGCGCGACGAGCGCCGCGTCGCCGCCGCGCGCAGCCAGGCCGAGCGCGCCGTGAGCCTCGCGCCGCCATCGATCGAGGCGGGGCTGGCGCTCGCGGCGGTCGAGCTGCAGGTGCTGCACACGACCCCGGCGGCCGTGCGCGCCCGGCTGGAGGAATTGCAGCGGCGCGCGCCGCGCGATCCGCGCGTGCTCCTGTTGCTGGCGCAGACCGAGGACAACGACACGGTGTCCCCCGCCGCCTTTCGCTGGCTCGAGCAGGCCGAGGCGCTGCCCGGCGGCAAGGCGCGGGCCGCGTTGAGCCAGGCCTGGTTTTTTTGGGGCGCCAACCGGCTGCGCGATTCGCTCGCCGCGGTGGAGCGCTCGCTCGCCGCCCAGCCGCTTTCCGAAGCCTACCACTTGAAGCTGCTGTTGCTGCAGACCATGGACGATGCACCCGGTGCGCAGGCCTGGTTAAAGACAATCCCCGCCGTCGTCCTGCGCGAGGATCGCGCCGCGGCGATCGCCTACGAGACGCTGCTGTTCGCGCGCCAGCCGGACGGGGCGGTCGCGGTGCTGCGCGACATCCCGCGCGACGTGCTGGAGGAAGGGCGCTTCTTCGAGGTGCGCGCCTTGCTCGCCGGCGAGGCCCTGCTCATGGCCGGAAGAAAAAACGCCGCCGAGCTCGAATTGCGCGCCGCCCTCAAGACCATCGACGAGCGCCTCACGACGAATCCGCGCCACGGCCGGCTGTGGCATGCCAAGGGCCGCGTGCAAATCCGCCTCGGCGATCGCGTCGGCGCGGAGCGGAGTTTCGCCACCGCGGAGGAACTCGGCGGGTTGCGGCCGCTCGAGTCCACCGTGCAACTCGTGCTGCTCGGGCAGCACGCCGAGGCGCTCGCCGTCATCGATCGGACGATGAACCGCGCGCTGACGCGCTGGCCCTCCTGGCTCTACTATTTCAAGCACCACCCGGCCCTCGATCCGGTGCGCAACGAACCGCGCTTCCGGGAAATCGTCGCGCGCGGCGATGCGTGGTTCGACGCGGAACTCCGGTCCGCACCGGCAAAGGCCGACCTGTCCACCGTTGGCTCGGCGAAGGCGGATGACAAATCCGTCGCTGTGCTCGCCTTCGCGAATCTCTCCGACGACAAGGCCAACGAGTATTTTTCCGACGGCATCAGCGAGGAGCTGCTCAACGTGCTCGCGAAAATTCCCGACTTGAAAGTCTCCGCGCGGACGTCGGCGTTTTCCTTCAAGGGCAAGAGCACGCCCATCCCCGAAATCGCGAGGCAGCTCGGCGTCGCCTACGTGGTCGAAGGGAGCGTGCGCAAGGCGGGCAACCAGGTGCGCATCACCGCGCAGCTCATCAAAGCCGCGGATGGTTTCCACGTCTGGTCGGAGAACTTCACCCGCGAGCTGAAGGACATCTTCGCCGTGCAGGACGAGATTGCCGGACTCATCGCCAAGAACCTTTCGCTGAGACTCGGCGCCGGCGCCGCCACGGCGACACTCGCGGCCACGGTGGACCCCGAGGCCTACCGCCTCTACCTCGAAGGCCGCGCCGCGTGGAACCGCCGCAACGCCGAGGGCTTCCGGCAAGCGGAGCTGCTCCTGAACCGCGCCATCGAACTCGATCCGCGGTTCGCCCGGGCCCACGCCGCGCTGGCCGACGTCTGGACGGTCCGCTCCTTCCCGCTGTCGGGCAGTTTCGGCCAGCGCCTCTCGCCGTTGCTGGCGCGGACGATCGCGAAGGCCGGGCAGGCGGTGGCGCTGGACGAAAACTCCGCCGAGGCCCAGGCCTCGCTCGGCCATTCGCTTGGTCAGGCCTGGCGTTTTGCGGAGGCGCTGCGCGCCTTGCGCCGGGCGGTGGAACTGAATCCCAACTACGCCAGCGCGCACCAATGGCTCGGCCGGCAGTTGCTGGTACAGGGCCAGCTGGATGAAGGACTGGCGGCGCTGCGGCGCGCCGCGGAACTCGATCCCTTGTCGCACCGCATTCTCGACAACTATTCGGATGCGCTGGAAAACGCCGGCCGGCTCGACGAAGCGTGGACTCTGCTCGAACGCGCCCGCGCGCTCCAGCCCTCGGGCGTGCAGATCCGTTGCAAGCAAACCCTCCTGCTGGTGCGAATCGGTCGCCGCGATGAGGCGTTGGCCGCCGCCGGGGCCCTGGCGGCCGATGCGGGCGCCGAGGAGCCGGACTATCGTTACAGCACGGCCGCCTCCGTGCTGACCGCGCTCGGCGAAAAGACGGAGGCGGAAACCCTGCTGCGTCGCATCGCACCGGACTCGGAAGACCTTCCGATCGCGCTGGCCTATGCCGGCCGGAATCGCGAATTCACCCGGCGACTGGATGACCTGACGATCAACTGGATCAACAACCTCTGGTTCACCCCTGCGTTTGCATCGATCCGCGTGGAGCCGACGTTCCGCGAGTGGACCCGCAAAGTCGGGCTCGCCGAGGCGCTCGCCCGTTCCGAAGCGTGGACCGCGGCGCACCCGCCGAAAAAAATGCCGGAGAAAGAATGAGCGAGCCAGGCAAAGCGGTCTTCCTCTCCTACGCGTCGCAGGACGCGGCGGCGGCGCAGTGCATTTGCGAAGCGCTGCGCGCCGCGGGAGTGGAAGTGTGGTTCGATCAAAACGAACTCGTCGGCGGCGATGCGTGGGACGCGAAGATCCGGAAACAAATCGCCGAGTGCGCGCTGTTCGTGCCGCTGATTTCGGCGGCGACGCAGGCGCGGAGGGAAGGGTATTTCCGGCTGGAGTGGCGGATCGCGGCGCAGCGCACGCACATGATGTCGGAGTCGGTGGCGTTTCTGCTGCCCGTGGTGATCGATGCGACGCGCGACGCGGAAGCGGACGTGCCGGGAGAGTTCAAGGCCGTGCAGTGGACGCGGCTGCCCCTTCGACAAACTCAGGGCGGGCCGGGAGGCGAGGGGGCGGAAAAATTCTGTGCGCGGGTGAACGCGTTGCTCGGAGGCGAAGCGCCAGTGGCACGGGTCTCCCGACCCGTGAGGGCGGAAATCACGGGTCGGGCGACCCGTGCCACGCTGGAGCCGCGTCGCCGCGTCCCCGCGACGGCGTGGATCGCGGCGGCCTCGATGCTTGTCATCGCCGCCGCCGGCGCCTGGCTGTGGCTGAGGCGTCCCGCCTCAGGTCCGGGCGCCGAAACGAGGCGGGACGCCTCGTCCACGACGACGGCCGCCACTCCGCTCACCGAGACGCAGAAACTCGTGGCGAAGGCGCGCGCGCTGCTTGACGACGATCCGTTGATGACGCGCGCCAACGTCGCGCTCGCGGAGCAGCTCGCCCTCGAGGCCGTGGCCAAGGACCAGACCGACGCCGAGGCCTACGCGGCGGCGGCGTGGGCGAATTTCCGCTTTCTCAGCGAGCGCTACGACGATACCCCGCAGCGCCGGGCCAGTCTGCACAATTTCGCCGAGAAGGCGCGCCTGCTCGCGCCCGATTCGGTCAATGCCGAGCTCGCGGTATGTGGTGATCTTTTCGCGACGGGCAACCGCACCGAAGCGCAGTCCCGCCTGCAGGCGCTGGCCGCGCGAGTGCCCGGCAACTTCACCGTGCTGCGTGAACGAGTGTGGGCCGCGGTGTGGGGCGGCAACGACCCCTGGGGGCCGGCCGGGGGACAGGACCCCGAGTCGCTCACGAAACTCCGCGCGTTTTCGCCGGTGGGGCGGGCGTATGCGGATTCGATCAAGGCGTCGCGCCACTGGGTGCGGGGCGAATACGCCGAGGCCGATCGGTTGATGGGTGGGGTCTTCGCCGCGGGCCAGCCCGCGCGGACGAGTTATCTGGTCCGGCTGCTGGTGGTGCTCTATGGCTGGGGCGACGTGGCGGCGGCGCGGGACTTTGTCGCGACCATCCCGGCGAAGCTGCTGCTGGAGGATGTCTTCATCGCGCACGTGGCAAACGTCTGGGTCTACTCCGGCGAACACGACAAGGCCCTGGCGACGCTCGATCGCACGCAGCGCGAGTTCCTGCAGGAAGCGCTCATTTTCTCACCGGTGGCATCGCTGCGCGGGAGTGTGCTCGCCGCCGCGGGCCGGCCGGCTGCCGCCGCGATCCAATGGAGGGAAGCGCTGCGGCTCGTGGAGCAGCGCCTGGCGGCGAATCCCGGCTCCGCGCCCTTGCTGCAGGAAAAGGCCCGCGTGCTGGTGCGGCTGGGCGACCGCGCGGGCGCCGCGGCGGCCTTCGCGCTGGCCAACGAGATCGTTCACCCCGCCCCGGGCTCGATCGCGTGGGCGGACGACTACGACTACTTCGCCCTGATCGGCGATCTGGATGCGGCGGTTGCCCGGATCGACCGGCTGATCGCGCGCGATCACGGCCGCTGGCCGAACACCTACAACGCCCTCCGCCACGAACCCGCGCTGGCCGCGTTGCGCCAGGATCCGCGCGCGCAACCGCTGCTGGCGCGAGGTGCGAAGTGGCTCGCGGAGATGAAGGCGGGCGGCGCCCCTGGCGCGGCGCTCGCGGCGACCGGGCCGAAGCTCGACGAAAAATCGGCCCCGGCGGACAAGTCCGTCGCCGTGCTGGCGTTCGACAATCGCAGCGACGACAAGGACGCGGAGTATTTTTCGGACGGCATCAGCGAGGAACTCATCAACGCGCTCGGCCGGGTGCCAGGGCTGACGGTGCGTGGACCCACCTCCGCCTTCTTCTTCAAGGGCAGGAACGCCACCGCGTCGGAAATCGCAGAAAAACTGGGGGTGAACTACCTGGTGCGCGGCAGCGTGCGCAAAGCGGGTGGCACGGTCCGCATCACCGCACAACTCAGCCGCGCCGCAACGGACGAGGTGGTGTGGACCTCCGAGCCGCTGGAGCGCGAGCTGAAGAATGTCTTCGCCGTGCAGGACGAGATCGTGGCGTTGATCGCGAAGAATCTCTCGGTGCGCATGGGCGTCGCGGCGGGCACGCGTCAGGCGGTCGACCCGGAGGCGCTGACGGCGCTGCTCCAGGGCCGGAAGCTCTGGGTCTTGCGCACCACGGAGGGATTCGCCCGGGCGCGGGAGTTGTTCAACCGGGCTGCGACGCTCGATCCGTCGTGGGCTCCGGCGCACGCGGCGCTGGCGAACCTGCTGACGATCGAAGCCTCGTTCCTCAAGGGCGCGGGTTCGCCCGTAGGAGAACTCTTTGCGACGGCGGCGGGCGAGGCGAAGCGGGCGATCGAACTCGATGCGACGCTGGGCGAACCCCACGCCGCGCTCGGGAAAATCGCCATGGAAGACCGGCGTTATGCGGAGGCGGAGGTGAGTTTCCGGCGCGCGCTGGCGCTCGAGCCCAACAACGCGATGGTGCACGACTGGCAGGCCGACCTGATGGTGACGGTGGGCCGGCTCGACCTCGCGATTCCCGGCTACCGCCGGGCATTGGAGCTCGATCCACTGGCCCCCTACATTCACTGGGATCTCGCGTGGGAGTTGCTGCATGTCCGCCGCTACGCCGAGGCGCTCACCCTGGTGGAGCGGGCGGCGGAGCTGACCCCCGCCGGCTCGCCCCGCCTCACGCTGCGGCGTGCCCGCCTGCTGCTGGAACTCGGGCGCCGGGCCGAGGCTGAAGCCAGCCTGGGCCCCTATCTCACGGCGGGAAAATCCGAGAGCGACCCGCAGTTTGCCAGCGAGGCGGCGTGGTGTCTGCACGCGCTCGGACCGCACCCGGACCGTGAGCGCTGGGCGGCCGACCTGCTGCGGCAACATCCCGACAGCTTCTCGGGCGGCGTGATCTTGCTCATGCGTGGCGACACCGACCAGGCCCTCCGGCTCCTCGAAACGACCCCGACCATCTTCCAGCAACAACTCTATTGGGATCCCGTGTTCGATTCCGTGCGCGACACGCCGCGCTTCCGGCAGCTGCTCGAAAAACTTGGCTGCGTCGAGCAATACACCGTCGCACGTGAAACCCAGGCGCGCCTGCTCAAGGAAGGCGGATCGCGGCGATGAGCACCGCGGAAAACAAGGCGGTGTTCCTCAGCTACGCGTCGCAAGACGCGGCGGCGGCGCAGCGCCTCTGCGAGGCGCTACGCTCGGCCGGCGTCGAGGTGTGGTTTGATCAAAGCGAACTGCGCGGCGGCGATGCGTGGGACCAGAAGATCAAGCGTCAGATCAAGGAGTGTGCGTTGTTCATGCCGGTGATCTCGGCCAACACCAACGCCCGCGCCGAGGGTTACTTCCGGCTCGAATGGAAACTCGCCGTCGACCGGTCGCACCTGATGGCGGATGATGCGCCGTTCCTTTTTCCGGTCGTGATCGACGAGATGGCTGACGCGGCGGCGCGCGTGCCGGACCGGTTTCGCGACGTGCAGTGGACGCGGCTCGGGACCAAGGACACGCCCGAGTCGCTTGCGGCGCGGGTGGTGATGTTGCTGGCGGGTGATGGTGAGACAGCGCGCGCCCGACCGCCAGGCCGCGCGGACGGCGCCGCGCCGGTGGTGAAGGAGAGCAAGCGCTCCTTCCGCTGGATCGGCAACATCGCGGCGATTGGTGGAATTCTGATGGGGCTGGTCTATGCCCTGCGCCCGGCCGAGTGGCGCCGGCGGCCGGAGAAGCCGGCTCCGGCGGCAACCCCAGCGGCTGTTGCACTGCAGTCGACCAGCACGGCTCCGATGTCGCCGGCGCGTCAGCTCGCCGAGAAGGCGCGCAAGCTCATCGAGGAGCTCGACTCGACCCCCGATGACTACGCGACCGCGGAGGGATTGTTGAAACGCGCCCTCGAACTTGATCCGAATGACGGGCTCACGCTGGCGACCTCCTCGTTGCTCAACAGCCTTTATCTTTCCCGCGGTTTTGCCCGCGGCGACACGCGGCGCGAAACCGCGCGCAGTCATGCCGAACGGGCGGTGAAGCTCGCGCCCGAATTACCCGACGCATGGCTGGCGCTCGGCCGGGTGGCGTTCACCGCCGATCCGGCGCGCTCTGAGGAGGCGCTGCGCCAGGGGCTGAAGCTCGCGCCCAACGACGGCCGTCTCTTGATCGCCGTCGGCGGACTTTACCGCCGGCAGAACCGGATGGAGGAGGCTCTCGCCGCCTATGAACTCGCCGCCGCGCAACCCGATTCGCGCGCGCTGGCCCGTTACGACCAATACCTGATCAATTTCTACCTCGGCCGCTTCGCGGAGGCCGATCGCTGCCTGCGGGAGGGACTCACCGCGGCAAGAACCGTCAACATGGTGGCCGCCCGCGCGTTGCTCGACGTCACCTGGCGTGGTCACACGGCGGAAGCGTTGCAGGTCCTTGCTGAAGCGCCGGCGGCCTTGCGCGGCCAGCCGCGCGCGGTGGTGGCCGCGGTGCTCGTCAGCTTGATGGCCCGGCAACCGGATGGGGCCCTGCGCGCTCTCGACCGCCTGCCGGCTGATTACATCAACGACGCGTGGTTCACCGGACCGAAGGCGCTGCTCACGGGTTTGGCGCAGGCGCAAGCCGGCCGCCCCGAGGCCGCGCGTCTGGCTTGGGAAGCCGGCCTTGCGGTGGTGCAGCGGCGGCTGCAGGAGTCGCCCAACGACTCCGAGCAACACGTGCGTTTGGGCGAACTGCTCGCGTGGACCGGCCAGCCGGAGGCGGCCCTGCGCGAAGCGAAAATCGTCCATGAACTGACCCGCGGCAGGGATCCCGGTTGGACTCACTCCACGGCACGCATCCATGCGGCGCTGGGCCGCGCCGATGATGCGGTGCCCTTGCTCAAGCAAATGCTGGAGGTCCCTCCTTCGCAGCGCTGGCCGCTCACGCCCGCGCTCCTGCGGATCGATCCGCTGTGGGACAAGCTGCGCGGCGACCCGCGGTTTCAGGCCCTGTGCGTCGAACCGGAGGCGAAGAAATGAACGGCCGGAAAACGCTCAACCTGCAACGGCCAACGTTTAACGCTCAAGTGATGAAACGGCTTCAGGCATTTCGGAGGGCTGCTCATTGAGCGTTCAGCGTTCATCGCCCCGCGGCGCGGTTTTCCTCAGCTACGCGTCGCAGGACGCGGAGGCGGCGCGGCGCATCTGCGAAGCGCTGCGCGCGGCGGGCATCGAGGTGTGGTTCGACCTGAGCGAACTGCGCGGCGGCGACACGTGGGATCAAAAAATCCGCAAGCAGATCAAAGAGTGCACGCTGTTTCTGCCGGTGATCTCGGCCAGCACGCAGGCGCGCCGCGAGGGTTACTTCCGCCTTGAGTGGAAACTCGCCGAGGACCGCACGCACCTGATGGCCAGAGGCACGCCGTTCCTCGTGCCCGTGTGCATCGACGACACGAAGGACTGGGATGCGCTCGTGCCGGACTCGTTCATGACCGTGCAGTGGACGCGGCTGCCCGGCGGCGAGACGCCGGTGAAGTTCTGCGACCGCGTCGGGCAGCTCCTCGTGGGCGACACCGAAGTGGCACGCGTCTCCCGACCCGTGTCGTCGGAGTCCACGGGGCAGGAGGCTCGTGTGACACCGCAGGTGGGCCGCCGCGTCCCGGCGGCGGCATGGATCGCCAGCGCGGCTCTCGTTGCGGTCGCGCTGTTTTTTGCGCTGCGCCCATCGCCGAACGCGGACGCCGGGACGCGCCCGCCAGCCCTGAGCACGTCGAACGGGCCCATCCCGCCCGCTGCTGCCGCCCCGAGTGGGCCGCGCGACCCTGAACTGCGCCGGGCGGTCAAACTCCTCAACGGTAGCGAAGCCAATTCCGAGGATTTCGCGCTCGCGGAGGAAATCGCCAACAAGGCGCTCGCGAAGAACTCCACCGATCCCGAAGCGGTGACCGTGATGGCGCGGGTGCAGGTGTCCTATCTCCTGCGCGGCTTCGATCGCAGCGATGAGCGGCGGGCGACGGCCCGCCGCTACGCCGAGCGGGCCGTGCAGCTCGCGCCCGACGAGCCCGAGGCGCTGGGTGCGCTCGGTGTCTTCCATATCCAGCGCGCGGGCAACCTCGACCTCGCCCGGGAACTCCTGGAAAAGGCGATCCGGCTGCGGCCGGACGAGCCGTATTTCCACCGCCATCGGGACAACGCGCTGTTCAGCGACACACGCGTGCCTGCCGCCGAGGCGGTGGCGGCGGCCGAGGCGACCGCGGCACGGTTTCCGCGCGACGCCCTCTCCCAATACGAACTCGCCCGGCACTACCGCGACCTCGGTCGCATCGATGAGTGCGAGCGCGCCATCGACCGCACGCTCGCCATCGAGCCCATCGCCAACGCCATCGGCTGGAAAGCGCGGATCGCCCTCAATGTGCGCGGGAATTTTGCCGAGATGAAGTCCCTGCTGGACCGCATCCCGCCACGCATGCGTTCGCTCGAGCGCGTCGTCCTCAGCCGCTGGATGTATGCCATCGCCGGGACCGACCGCGAGGAGGGGCTCCGGGCCCTGCAAAGCCTGACCAATCCGTGGGTCGAGGATTTCTATTATGTCGGTCCAAAGTCGCTGCTCCAGGCGACGCTCTACGAAGCGGCGGGCAAACAGGAGACGGCGCGTTCGCACTTTCAGGCGGCGCTCGGTGAGATCCGTGCGCGACAGGCCCGGGCTCCGACCGACGCGAACCTGCGCAATGGCGAGTTCTGGTCACTGCTCGGGATCGGGCGCACCGAGGAGGCGCGCGCCGCCTATCGCTTTGTCCAGGAGTCGGTGCGCCGCCCCTACCGTTACGATCCCTTTAGCAACTGGTGGTTCAGCACGATCCCCCGGGCCCTGCTGGTCGGGGAGCGTGCGACGGCGGTCGAGCTCATCCGCGAGGCGGTGAGCGCCGACATCGCCAACCGGGCAGGCCGGTCGCTGGCCGATGACGATGCTTCCGATGCGCTCAGCGGGCGGGCAGCCTCCCTGCTCAACAGCCGTGCCGCCATCCGCCTGGCGATGAAGCAGGACGTGCGCATGGCGCCCTTCCGCGACGATCCCGAAATCGCAGTGCTGCTGGCCGAGCCGAAAAAGCCGGAGGAGAAACCGAATCTGACCGCCGTCCCCGCCAGCGAAGGCGCGCAGCTCGTGGCGCGGGCCAGGACGCTCTACACCAAACTGAACTACACACGGGACGACCTCGCCGTCGCCGACGAGCTCACGCGCAAAGCCACCGAACTCGAGGCCGGCTCCGCCGCCGCCTGGGGCGCACGCGCCGGCATCCAGGCGACCTACATCTACCGCAACTGGGATTCCGACGAGAAGCGCCGGCAGGACACGCAGGCTTTTGCGAACCGCGCGCTCGGGCTCAATCCCGAGGAGCCCGAAGCCTTGATCGCGCTCGGACACCTGATGAACCGGCAGGGCGTGGTCGCGCAGGCCGAGGCCCAGTTTCGTCGCGCCGTTGCGGCCGATCCGGCCAACAACCGCGCGGCGCGCGCCCTCGCCACGACGCTGAGCTTCAGTGGCCGCGAGGAGGAAGGCCGCGCGATTCTGTTGGAGGCGGTCCGGCGCGATCCCCGCGATCCGCTCGTGCGCTACGATCTCGCCCTGACCTATGACGTGTATGTCGGGCGCGGCAAAGTGCCGCCGAACCTTGCGCTGGCCTTCGAGCACCTCGACGCCGGACTCGCGGCCCAGCCGATTGCCACGCTCCTGCTCGCGAAGGCGGTGGCGCAGGGCGGCTGGGCCGGCGACCTCGCCGCCATGCGCGGGACGCTGGAGCAACTCGCCAGGCTCCCGCTGACCGAGCGGGCGGAGGACCGCGCCGTGTTTGTCGCGATGTGGGGCGGCCTGCTCGAACGGGACGCCACCCGCGTGCTCGAAGCGGCCACGCTGACGGCGAAAAATTACCTGGAAGACAGCGTGGTGCCGCGGCGCCCGGTGGAGTGGTCGCTCGCGCTCGCGCACCGCCTGGAACGCAAGGAGAACCTCGCGCGGCTCGATTGGCAGCGCGCCGAGCAGCGCGCGCGGGCCCGCGCGCGCGCGCTGCCCGGCAACAATTTCACCGCCATCGAGGTCGCCATCGCGCTGGCCTGGCTCGGGCAGACCGCCGAGGCTGCCCGCGAGGTGGCGCCGATCGAGGCGGCGTGGCGCGAGGAACTCAACCCGGCGCGCGCCCGGATGCTGGCGCTCTACTATGCCGCGCTGGGCGACGCCGCGAAGGCCGCGCCGTATCTGCGCGCGGGCCTCAACACGCAGGTGTTTCTGACCACGCAGACCGTCCCGCGCGATCCGTGGTTCGACCAGTTGCGCGGCCAAGCGGAATTCGAGGCGGTGCTCAAGGAGTTTGAGGCGAAACGGTGAGAGGCGGGTGGGACAGGAAGTGAGGTCAGCCAGCTGTAGCGGTCTGCGACCGCCGGCGAGGCGCCAAGGGTTCTCGTTCGGCGGTCGCAGCCCGCCGCTACAACCAAGGCCTCTGTTTGCTGACCTCACTTCCTTTTACACCCGTGAGGAGCGGCGCCAGCGTCCGGAGTTGCGTGTTTACTGCGGCTCGCACGATTGAGGGTCGAGCGGTGGTGCGGGGAGCGCCCGCGTCCCGCGGGCCGTCCTCGGTGTCTCGCCGAGGGCCTCGGAGGTGTCGGCGAGACGCCAACACCAGCACCCGGGACGGGTGCGCTCCCCGAACCGCCGAACTCTTTGTCACCCTATTTTGCGAGACTCAGTGGGTAGTGCGGTGCTTCAGCCGGGCGCTCCGCGCACGGCCAGCGCGCGGCGATTGCCGCTCGCTCCGGTCCGACCCGTGAGCGTTCAGAGTTAAGCGTTGAGCGTTGAACGTTCGGTCGCACAGTGACCGCCGATGATCGGTCTCCACGAAGGCAAGGGCTCGCCGCTGAAGAAGACGAAGGCGGCGGAGCGGGTGTTTACGCTGCACCTCAAGGTGGTGCTCTGCCGGCCGGCCATCTGGCGGCGGATGCTCGTGCGCGAATCGATGTGGCTCTCGCGGCTCCACGACTCGATCCAGATTTCCTTCGACTGGTTCGACTACCAGACGCACGCCTTCAATCTCGACGACTTGCGCTTCGGCAATCCGCTCAAGCGCGAGGAGCTCACGATCGAGGATGACCGCGACGTGACGCTGGCCGACCTCGATCTCGAACACCGCGAGCGGTTCACCTACGGCTACCATTTCGGCGAAGGCTGGCAGGTGGACATCAAGGTGGAGAAGATCGGCGCGCCCGAGAAAGGCGTGGTTTACCCGAGCGTGATCGCCGGCGAGCGGGCGGGCCCGCCGGAGGATTGCGGGGGGATCGAGGCGTTTCACGACATGCTCGCGTGCATCAAGGAACCGCACACCGACCTGGGTCGCGAGTGGCTGGAGTGGCTCGGCCCGGACTACGACCCGGCCGCGTGCGACGTGGAGAAGATCAACCGCGCGCTGCGGAAGCTGGGGAAGTAGGAGTTTTCCGCCTCTGGCGGAAAACTCAAGGTTTGGGCGCAGCCCAAACCTACCGCGACTCCGTGAAGCTCGTGATCGAATGCCACTCGAAGACCTCGGCGAGCAGGGCGCGTTCGGCTTTGGCGACGACGCGTTCGAGCGCCCCCCAGGTTTGCACGTAGGTGGCTTCCTTCCGGGCCGTGGCCAGGCGCACGCGCATCTCGTGGTAGCGGGCGACGCGCCGGTAGAGGTCGTGGATGGCGATGAGCGCGATGAACGCGATGGCCAGCGCCGGCAGCACGAGCAGGCCGAAACCGTAGATCCACGTCTGCACCCAGGACGGCGCCGCCACCCCGGGCATGGTGCTGTGCTGGGCGTAGGCGGCCGTGACGCAGATGGCGAGCGTGAGCGTGAGGAGAAACCCGATGCGCAGCACCCATAGCAGCGGCACGGTCTGCCGCTCGTGGCGCGCGAAGTAGGCGAGCTGCCCGTCGATGCGCTCACGCAGGTAGCGTTGCTTGAACTCGTCGAACCCCGCCGGGTGGCGGCGCGCGGCGCGGCGCTGGAGGATGTCGAGCGAGCGGCGCAGCGGCTCGATGCCCTGCCATTCGAATTCGTCGAAGAGCCGCAGCGCGCGGGGGAGGCCCCAGGTGGCGAGCGCGCTGCGCGTGATTTCGGCGGCGAGCCGGTGGCGCATCCAGTCGTTTTGCAGCCGGCGGCTGATCACGCGCAACGCGACGCCGCAGGCCACGAGCAGGCAGGCGAGGCGCGCCCACGGCTGGTCCACGCCCAGCACGACGGTGGCGGCGGTCTGCATGGTCGAGAGGACGAACAGCCCCACGCCCAGGCTCTGGAGCCGGCGGAAATGGGGGGCGTTGCGGGTGGCCGCGAGATCGACCTTGCGCTGAAACGCCGTGACGAGCTCGCGTTCGGGCGTGGCCTCCCCGGGGCTGGGCGGAGGCGCGGGCAGCCGGTTGAAGCTGGCGAGGTAGCGGTCGCCCACCTGCAGGCGTTCGAAATTCTCCCGGCGCACGGCCAGCGTGTGCGCATCGATGACGATCACGGGCCGGCCCATGTCGCGGGCGTAGGCGACGATCTCGGCGGTGCCGCCGCGGCCGCGCGAGGGTTCGCCGTTCCACACGGTGAGCAGGAGATCGCAGTGATTGACGGTCTCCATGCCGCAGTCGAGGTAGGCGTCGTCGCGATGGGAGCGTTCGCCGATCACGCGCACGTGCTCGGCCTCGGCGAGGAGGGTTTCGACGTCGCGCCATTTCTCCGGGTGGAAGTCGGCGCGGAACTCCGCCGGCGGCAGCGGCAGCACGGCCTCCCAGCCCATGCCGAGGCGCAAGGCGGACCGGGCGAACAGCATGTCGGCCCCTTCGGCGATCGACGAGAGGGCGAGCCACTCGACGCCGGCCTCGGTGCGCAGGCCGCGCAACGTTTCGCGGATGACCCGCTCCACCGCGGCCGGGTCCTTCAGTTGCCGGTGGCCGGTGAACCCGACGACATGAAACACGGGCAGTTGGGCGGCGGGAGCGCTCATGCGGGGTGGTCCCATCGCATGAATTAGGACGGCAGGCGTCAACGGTGAAGCCGCCGAATGACTGCGCGGCGGGAGCCGGCCGCGCTTGCCCCGCCGCCGGTGGCCGCGCAACGTCGCGGCGGATGTTCACCCGCTTGCAGGGCTTGCTGGGGGCGCTGGGCCAAAACGAGGTCCTCGAGATCCGGTTCTTCCGGCTCGTGTGCCTGGCGGCCGGGGTGCTTTGTCTGGCGGTCGTCCTGCCCACCAACTTGCTCCAGAATTTGTCGTGGGTGGTGCACGTCGCGGGCGCGACGCTGGGGGCGGGCAGTTTGCTGTGTTACCGGGCCAGCCTGCGCGGGCGCCATCTGACGGTGGGTTATCTGGTTGGCACGGTGCTGCTGCTGGATCTGGCGTGGTTTTGGAACGCCGGGTCCGAGGGCAGCCTGGCCTATTATTTCTTCGTGGTGGTGCTCTACCCCTTCGGGGTGTTTCGCGGCGGGCAGCGCTGGACGGCGGTGGGGCTGCTCACGCTCAACGTGTGGCTGCTCTTCCTAGTGGAGTGGTGGTTTCCGCAGACGGTGGTGCCGTTCGACCGCCGCGCGGACCGGTGGATCGATCTCATGGCGGGCGTCGGCACGGTCGTGCTCGCGATGTCGCTCATCCTGTGGCTGATCCTGCACGCGCACGATCATGAGCGGCAGCGGTTGAAGGTGCTGGCCGGTGAACTGGCCGCGAGCGAACGCAACTACCGCGAAATCTTCAACGCCACGAACGATGCGCTGTTCATCCACGATGAGGGCGGGCGGGTGCTCGATCTCAACGAGCGCGCGTGCGCGGAATTCCGCTGCGAACGGGCGGCGGTGCTGGGCGGCACCGTCGAGCGGCTGAGCCTCGGCGAGCCGCCGTTTGCGCTGGCGCAGGCCGAGGCGCATCTCGCGCGGGCGGTGCGCGAGGGACCGCAGGTGTTTGTCTGGCGCTGCCGGCGCGGCGATGGCGGCTTGTTCTGGGCCGAGGTGGCGCTGCGGGTGGGCGAGGTCGGCGGCCGGCGGTGCGTGATCGCCGCGGTGCGCAACATCGACGACCGGATGCGGGCCGAGGCGGAGTTGCGCCTGCAGGAGGCGCGGACGCGGCTGGCGCTGGCCGCCGGCAATCAGGGCTGGTTCGATATCAACCCGGCGACCGGCGAGGGGACCGCCAGCGCGGAATATGCCCGCATGATCGGGCTGCCGGCGGAGGAGCTGAAGGTGACGGTGGCCGGATGGCTGGCCGGGGTGCATCCGGACGACCAGGCCGGCGTGCAGCGCGCGTTTCAGGAGTGCCTCGCGGGAGAGGCCGCGGGGACGATGGAATACCGCCGCCAGGACAGCCGCGGCGGCTGGCGGTGGATCCGCTCCATCGGCCGGGTGATCGAGCGCGATGCCGGGGGACGGGCGATCCGGATGATCGGCACGCACACCGACGTGACCGGGCGGCGCGAGCTCGAGGCCACGGCGCAGCAGGGTGCCCGGCTACAGGCCGTGGCGACGCTCGCCAACGGCGTCGCCCACGATCTGAACAATATCCTGGCGCCCATGCTGCTGGCGGGCGGCCTGCTCCGGGGCAGGCTGGCCGACCCGGCCGACCGGGAGCTGATGACCGGGCTCGAGAACGGCGCCCGGCGGGGGGCGGCGATCGTGAAACAGCTGATGACGTTCAGCCGCCAGATGGTGCCGCGGCCGGGCCCGATGGATCTCGCGGCGCTCGTGGCGGAATCGGTCCGCGCGTTACGGGAGGCGTGGCCGCCGGAGTTCCGCGTGCAGGACCGGGTGGAGACCGGCTTGTGGCCGGTGAATGCCGACCGGGTGCAGTTGCGCCAGGTGATCGCCAACCTGGCGGCCAACGCGCGCGAGGCCATGCCCACCGGCGGCACGCTGACGATCGGGGCGGCCAATGTGGAGATCGGCGAACACGATGCGATACGCTCCGTCGCGGGAGGCTGCGGGCGGTTTGTGATGCTCACCGTGGGGGACACCGGGCGGGGCATCGCGGCGGAGGATCTCGGCCGGATTTTCGATCCGTTTTTTACGACGAAGGAAATCGGTCAGGGCTCGGGCCTCGGCCTGGCGGTCGTGCATGGCATCGTGAAGGGCCACGGCGGGGCGATCACGGTTCAGAGCGAACCGGGGCGCGGCGCGACGCTGCGCGTCCTGCTGCCCGCGGCGGCGTAAGCGCGATCAGTGCGGCTTCGGCGCGGGCTTCGGCTTGGCGGGGGCGGGCCTGGCCGGGTCCGGCTTTTGTTGGTAGTCGGGAGCGCTCGGAAAAAAGGGCGCGATCCACCCGACGACCGGACGCAGGATGGCCGGCTCGGTGCGCGTGATGGTCCAGTGCAGCATCAACATGCCGAAGATGAGCAGCATGATGAACGCGACGAGCCCCGGGCTGATGCTCTTCAGAAATCGGTAGAAGCTCAGCGTCATCATCAGCGCGAAAAACGCGCACACGATCGTGAGGAACGCATGCTCGGCGAAGAGCGGCCGCACGAGCTCGACGAGGTCGTGGCCGGCCTTCTGGAGCGGGGAGAGATCAACGTTTTTCACGGTCGGTGTGCGCGGGAGAGTCGCCGGTTTCACGATGCGGGTCAAAGGGTATTCCCGGTCGGGTTCCGCGGGCGGTGCGTAGGCGGGTGCGCCAATGGCAACTCGGCGGCAAACATAGTGCTCGCGGTGGCGGGCGGTGTCGTGTGTGATCCCGGGTGCTCGACGCCGTCCGGCTGCCAGTCGCCCCGGTGCCGGTGTCCCGCCCTCCCGCTCCATTCACTGCCGTTGGTCCGCGCGCCCGAGCGCGCCGTCTCATGAGTCCATCGCCCGTGCCAGTTGCGCCCGCCGCCGAGAACGGCGCGTCCGCCGACGCCCCGGAGGCGCCGCGTTACCGGGCGTTCATCAGCTACAGTCACACCGATACGAAATGGGCGACGTGGCTGCTGAAAAAACTGGAAGGCTACCGCGTGCCGGCGCGCTTCCATGGCCGCGCCGCGCCGATCGGCCGCGTGGGCGGGCGCATCGCGCCGATCTTCCGCGACCGCGACGAACTGCCGACGGCCGACGATTTGGGCGAGGCGGTGCAGGCCGCGCTGCAGCAATCGGCCACACTCATCGTGATCTGTTCGCCCGCGGCAGCGCGCTCGCGCTGGGTCAACGAGGAGGCGATGAGCTTCAAGCGCCTCGACCGCGCCGACCGCGTGTTCGCCTTCATCGTCGAAGGGGAGCCGAATGCCAGCGAGCCGGCGCAGGAATGCTTCCCGCCGGCGCTGCGGTTTGCCCTCGCGCCCGACGGCCGGCTCTCACCGCGCCCGGTGGAGCTGATCGCCGCGGACGCGCGCGAGCACGGAGATGGCCGGGAGGACGCCTTCATCCGCCTCGTGGCCGGCCTGCTCGGTGTGGGCTTCGACGATCTGCGCCGCCGCGAGCACGCGCGCCGGATGCGGCGGATGATTTGGGTCACGGCGGGATCGGTGGCCGGCATGGCGCTGACGATCGGACTGGCGGCGATGGCCTGGGTGCGCAGCGAAGACGCGAAGCGGCGGTTGGAGGGACAGGAGCAGCTCATGACACGGCTGCTCGACGGACTCGACGCGCGCATCAAGCGCGCCGAGCGGCTCGACGAACTCGACGGCGAAATCGAGAGTGCGATGGCGTATTTCCGTTCGCTGAATCCGCGCGACCTCACGGACGCGATGCTGGCCAAACAGGCCAAGGGCCTCACGCAGATGGGCGAAGTGCGCGCGAAGCAACTGCGGCTCAAGGAGGCGGACGAAGCACTCGCGGCGGCGATCGAGCGCCTGACGGAACTGACGCAGCGGCATCCGAAGAATGGCGACATGCTGTTCGAGCGGGCGCAGGCCGAGTTCTGGATCGGCAACCAGCACCGCCGGGGCGGCGATATCGCCAAGGCGGGAGGCTGGCTGACGCGTTACCGCGACAGTGCCGCCGCGCTCGCGGTGCTCGCCCCCGCGAACCTCAAATGGCGGCAGGAGGCCGTGTATGCGCAGAGCAACCTGTCCGTCCTTGAAATGGACCGCGGCCACCTCGTCGCCGCGCAGGAGGGCTTCATGCGGGCGCTGGCCGCCCGGCGGGCGCTCGCGGTTGAGCCGGGGGAAGCGCGGCTGTGGGAGTTTGGCATCAGCAACAACGTCTCGTTTCTCGGCACGGTGGCGGAGCGGGCCGGCGATCTCCCGACGGCGCAGGCGCGCTATGCCGAGCACACCGGATTGCTCGAGGCCTTGGTGGCCAGGGAGCCCACGAACCCGCGCTGGCAGGAGCGGCTGGCCTACGCGCTGGCGCTGCAGGCGACCATCGACGAGATCACGGGCGCGGTCGACCGCGCCCTCGCGAAACGCACCCGCGCCCTCGCGATGCTGGAACCCTTGCTGGCGCAGGATCCGACGAACCGGGTCTGGGTTCTGACCCAACTGCGGATCGAGGCGAGACTGGTGCCGATCCTGCGAACAACGGGCGATACCGCGGGCGCTGCACGCGTGCTGGCCGCGGCACTGGCGCGGGTCGGTCGCCTGGGTGAAGCGGCCGCCACCGAGACGACCGTGGCCAAGGTCGTCCTGGCCGTCCGGCGGGGCGAGGCCGAGCACCGCCTGGCGGTCGGCGAGCCGGGCGCCGGTGAGGCGGTGCAAGTGGCCTTGAAGATAGGCGGGGAGCAGTTGGCCAAGGACCCGGGCAATATCGAGATCCTCGTGGACCAGCTGCGCGCCTGCGTCGTCGCCGGGCACATCGCGGCGAAGGCCGGCGACACGGTGGCGGCGCAGCGGCATTGGGCGCGGGTGCTCGAACTGGCGGGCACACGCGCGACGGAATCGCGCTACTGGGCTCTGCTCGATTCGGTGGCGCGGGCCTGCGCGCAGCTGGATCGTGCCGAGGAGAGCCGGGGCGTGGTCGCACGACTGCAGCAACTTGGTTACCGGCCCGTCGAGTCGTGGCCGGCCAGCTTGAACTCTCGTTCAGCAACCAACCAACCATAGCGAAGGAGAAAAAACATGGCTAAGAAAAAAAGCATCAGGATCGTTCCTCCACCACCGCCCATCATCGTTCCGCCCGTGATCCCGGGCGTGCCGGGCACGGCGCGGATCTCGCTCAATGTCTCGTCGTTCCAGCCCATCACCTCCGGCCAATTCTGCGGCCTCGGCGTCGTCGATCCGATGAACCCGCAGAACAACGTCCCGCCGCTCACAATCAATTCCACGGGTGGCAGCATCCGGTTCAAGGACAACGACCCGACCGCCAACGGCATCGTGGTCGAGACAGGGGTCTTCCTCCAGTTCACGATCAATTCGCAGACGGACAACAACTACGACTTCGCCGGGCTGTGTTTCGTCCCGCTCGGCAACGTCGACACGGACTTGAACTTCACCGGCGCGCGGTGGACCGCGGCGCGGTTGTTCGTGCATGCGAAGAAAATCACCGATGGCGCCAGGTGGAAGCTGTTCGTGGCGATCATGGACTACAGTGGCGGCGCGCCCGTGCTGGGCTTGATCGATCCCGATATCGAGAACGATTCGACCCAGAGATCGCTCGATCCAAGTCCCTGAACGCGCACACCGGCAACCGGCCCAGCCATCCTGTTTGAGGCTGTCATGCACGTGGGTCCGAGGAGACGCACGGGCTCCGAGGTAGGGCAGGTCTGTGACCTGCCCTTTCGCGCGGTGAGTGTTCGCTGGGCAGGTCACAGACCTGCCCTACTCCCAGTCGCTGCTTCGCGCCAGGTTCATGACGGCCTAAGCCAACGATGCAGTTGAACCTTGCGAAACGTGGTAGCAGCCGAGCAACGAGGCTGGTGGGTGCATGTGCTGGCTAATACCAACGTCGCCTGAATTTTGGATTTTACGGTTGCGAAGGTAGGTCGGGGTTTATCCCCGACATCCGCGACAGGCGGACGAGTGTCGGGCGTAAAGCCCGACCTACGGCTCACGTCCAAATATCAACCGCTATTGGTATAAGGCTCGCATGATTGAGTGACACGCGGTGGGTCGGGGAGCGGCCGCGTCCCGCCGAGGACTTCGGAGGTGTCGGCGAGACGCCGACACCAGCACCCGGGACGGGTGCGCTCCCCGGACCGCTGAACTCTTTGTCACCCTATTTCGCGAGGCTCATTCCAGTTACGGCGCGCTTTGAGACTCCTGATCTTGGAGGACCGCCCGGTGGGCGGGCTGCCCGGCCACCGGCCGGGCCTGCAGTCTCAAAGCGCACCGTAACTGGTGTCAGTAGTGCCAAGACCCAGGAGAAACGCGACGCGGCGCAGTTACCTGTCACGAAACTTCCGTGTCGTTGCACTGGAGACGGCGGGGCGGTGCTTGCCTTTGACGGTGTCAATATTCGCGAACCCCGACCAACTCCGGCGCTCGCGCGCCGGCCTCGCTATTTCTTCTCCGGCAGCGTGCCGGCGAGGACGGTGACCATCTTCTCCGGCGCGAGGTGCTTTTTGATCGCGGCGTTCACCTCTTCGAGGGTGAGCGCTTGGAGACGTTTGGGATATTCGTCGACCCACTCGGGGTCGAGGCCGCGTTGGAGGGCGTTGAGCAGCGTGCCGGCGACGCCGCCGGTCGTGGCGAGCTGCACTTTGTAGGAACCGCTGAGCGTGACCTTGAAGGTCGCGAATTCCTCGGCGGTCACGCCTTGCTCGTAGAAGCGGCGCAGCTCGCGCGTGGTGGAGGCGAGCCCCTTGTCGAGGAGCTCGGGGGCGAAGGTCGCTTGGATCGCCCACGAGCCGTCGGTGTAGTTGTCGTTGGCGAGCTGCGCGCCGATGCCGTAGGTGAGGCCTTCCTTGTTGCGGATGATGTCGAGCAGGCGCGCGGAGAAAAAACCGCTGCCGAGCACGGAGGTCGCCAGGTTCAGCGCGAGCCGGTCGGCGTCGGTGTAGCGGAGGCCGGAGGGCTGGCCGATGACGAGCGAGACGCTGGTCTTGCCGGGCATCGCCACTTTCTCGGTGCGGGCGGCGGCGAGCGCCGGGGCTTGCTTCGCGGCGTCGAGACCGTGGCCGCCCTGCCAGCCTTCGAACGCGGCGCCCAACGCGGTGTTGATCGCGAGGTCGTCGACGTCGCCGACGAGCACGAGTTGGAACGAAGTGGGGCCGTAGTGCGCGGCGTGAAACGCCTTCACCTGCTCGAGCGTGGCGGCCTCGAGATCGGCGAGGTATTTCTCATCGGCGGGCGGGCGGTTCGGGTGGCCCTCGGGAAACACGGCGCGCTCGAAGGCGTTGCCGGCACGGTAGTCGGTGTCCTCCATCGCGCGGCGGCGCTGGCCGGCGAGTTGTTTCTTGATCTTGGCGAATTCCCCGGCGTCGAAGCGCGGAGTGCGGAGTTGTTCGCCGATCAGGCCGAGCACGAGCGCGGTGTCCTTGCGCAGAAACTTGCCGGAGACGTTCAGCGTGTGCGAGCCGGTGCCGAAGCCGAGCGTGGCGCCGGCCTGTTCGAGCGCGCCGGCGACGGCGAACTTGTCCTGCTTCACCGTGCCTTTGTCGATCATCCCGGCGGTGAGGTCGGCGATGGCGGAATTGCCGGGCGGGTTGAAGGCATCGCCGGCGGCGAAGGCGGCGCGGAGCGTGATCACGTCTTTGATGGACGTTTTGAGCGTGAGCACGTCGAGGCCCGCGACGGTGCGGCGGCGGACCTGGGGGGCGATCTGCGCGCCGCCGGAGGAGCCGGTGGATGGGGCTGCGTCGCGAGCAGGTAGGAGCGTGCTTGCACGCGATTCCGTCAAACCATCGCCCGCAAGCGGGCTCCTACCTTCCGGCTGACGGTAGAAGTGCGGGCCGCGGCTCTTCGCGCCGGGCGCGGAGGCTGCACCTCCTTCGGCGACGGGGATGAACCAGCCGGTCGTGCTCTGATCTTCGAGGAGATAGGTCTTGGCGACGCGGTTCACGTCGGCGGCGGTGACGGCGTGGAGTTTTTCCGGCATCGCGGAGTAGAGGGTCCAATTGCCGACGGCGATGTCCTCGTTGATCTGGCCGGCGATGGCGAACGAGCCGTCGCGCGAATAGGCGATGCGGGCGAGGCGCTGGTTGATCGCGCGGGTGACTTCGTCGGCGGTGGCGCCGCCGGTGCGAATTTTTGCGACCTCGGCGAGCAACGCTTTCTCGACCTGCTCGTGCGTGACGTTGGGGGCGAGGAGGGCGGTGAGATTGAAAAGCGTGTTGTCGTGGAAGTAGCCCTTCGCGGCATCGGCGGAGATCGCGAGGTTCTGGTCGATGAGGGCGCGGTAGAGGCGGCTGGTTTTGCCGGCACTGAGGAGGGTGGCGAGGATGTCGAGCGCGGCGTGGTCGGCGTGAGTGGCGGCGGGGACTTTGTAGGCGAGCTGGACGGCGCCGACTTCGCCGGGGCGTTTCACGGTCACGCGGCGCGGGCCGGTCTGCGGCGGCTCCTCGGTGTAGAGCTGCGGGATCGGGTGCGGGGCGCGCGGGATGGCGCCGAAGTATTTCTTCAGGAGCGCGAGCGCGGTGGCGGGAGCGAAGTCACCGATGACGGTGACGGTGGCGTTGTCGGGCCAGTAGAACGTGTCGTAGAACGCGCGGAGTTTTTCGATGGAGACTTTCTCGATGTCGGTGCGCCAGCCGATGGTCGGGTGATGGTAGGGGTGGGCGAGGAAGGCGAGGGCGGTGACCTCCTTGTCGAGCGCCTCGGAGGGATCGTTTTCGCCGCGCTCGAATTCATTGCGCACGACGGTCATCTCGGGCTGGCGGTCCTCCTCGCGCAGGAGCAGGCCGCGCATGCGGTCGGCTTCGAGTTGCACGGCGAGTTCGAGGTGGTCGCTCGGGAGATTCTCGTAGTAGTTGGTGCGGTCGAGCCAGGTGGTGGCGTTGTTGATGCCGCCGATGCTGTCCATGAGCGTGTCGAAGCCCTTGCCGATGCCGGGGTGGAAATTTTTCGAACCCTTGAACATGAGGTGCTCGAGCAGGTGGGTGGCGCCGGTGGTGCCGGTGACCTCGTTGCGCGAGCCCACGCGATACGTGACCATGAACGTGAGCACGGGCGCGGAGTGGTCGGGGAGGAGGAGGACTTCGAGACCGTTGGCGTCGAACTGGTAGTGGGCGATGCCGGCGATGGTCTTGACGTAGGTGAAGCCGTCGACGCGAGCGGGCCCATTCGACGAACTCACGGCAGGCGTGGGATCGGCGGCACGGAGCGCGGCGGCGAAAAACAAAAGGCCGGCGACGCGAAAACGGAGGCGGAAGAGGGCGCTTTGCATGGGTGGAGTAGTGAGGCGCGGAAGGTAGCCGACCCGCGCGCGGCGCCAAGTCGTTAGCGACGAATGGCAGGGCGGGTCACGGTTGGCCTGGTCAGCCTCGCGGGTCAAACGGACGGCAGAAGGATCAAGGTAGCGCGCTGCTTCAGCCGGCGCTGGAGCGAAAGAAAAGTGCGGGCTGAAGCACCGCCCTGCTGTTCGACCTTTGTCAGCCTGATGTGCGAGCCTCAACGGGGTCGCGACCCGGAGGTTTTTGTAACAGGTAACCGCGAGTGCCATCGAGGGGACGGCTGGCCAGCGATGCTCGATACGGCGCGAGACCTCCACCCGCGTGACGAGCGTCGGGCTCCGGCAGCGGATCGCGTCGCGTGGTTTCGATCGCGAGCCCTGTCGGTCTTCCGTGTCATCACGCGTAAGAACCCCAGCTCGGGCGCCAAGCCGGCGAACGTGACAGTGCGTTGACTCCGCGACGGGTCGTTTCTCGAATCGCCCCCGTCGTGATCCAGCCCGACGCCGAGTCGCCCCCCGCGGCCGCCAGCACCGGTGGCCCCGCCGCCGCATTGCACCCGGGCGATGCGCCGACGCTGCGCGGACCCGAGCCCGGCCAGCGCGTGTTCGGGCGCTATGGGTTGGAAAAAATCCTCGGCCGCGGCGGCATGGGCGTGGTGTGGGCGGCGTTCGACGAAACGTTGCGCGAGCGCGTGGCGTTGAAGTTTCTCCCCGACGCCGTACGCTGGGATCCCGCCGCGTTCGACGATCTCAAGGCCGAGACCCGCCGCGCCCGCTCGCTCACGCACTCGAACATCGTCCGCATCCACGACTTCGTCGAAGACTCGAGCGCGGCCGCCATCTCGATGGAGCTGGTCGACGGCAAGACCCTGACGGACATCCGACTCGAAAAGGCGCACAAGATTTTCGAACCCGCCGACATCGCGCCATGGCTGCCGCAACTCTGCGCCGCGCTCGACTACGCCCACGCGCAGGCGAAAGTCGTCCACCGCGATCTCAAGCCGGCCAACATCATGCTGACCCGCGACGGCATGGTGAAGATCGCGGACTTCGGGGTCGCGCGCAGTCTCGCCGACTCGATCACGCGCGTGAGCATGATGAGCGCCGGCACCCTCGTCTACATGAGCCCGCAGCAGGCGATGGGGGAGGAACCCTCGCCGAGCGACGACATTTATTCCCTCGGCGCGACGCTCTACGAACTGCTCACCGGCAAGCCGCCCTTCCACACCGGCGACGTGCGCGTGCAGCTCTTCCAGCGCAAGCCCGACTCGCTCATCGCCCGTCGCAAATCGCTCGGCGTGCCGAGCGCCGGCGACGTCCCGCCCGCGTGGGAAAACACCATCGCCGCCTGCCTCGCGAAAGAGGCGGACCATCGTCCCGCCACCACCGGCGAAATCGCCGTGAAATTGGGCCGCGCGCTCCGTGCGCCGCCGGTCCGCGCCCGGATCGTCTCGCGCCGCCCCACACGCCGCGAACTTCTCCTCGCCACTCTCGCACTCGTGCTGGGGTGGAGCGCGTTGACCTCAACGCGCTTTTCCCCCGTGCCGCCAAATCAGCGCGGTGAGGACCAGGCGCTCCAGCAGGATTCCGCCCCGCGCCCGTTCATTACCGAGAAAACCGCGCCCTTCCCAAGCGACGCCACCCGCGCCCTCGCGGCGTGGAACCTCGACGGCGACGCACGCGACGCGTCAGGCCATGGCTTCGATGGCAGCGTCGGGCGCGCCGTGCCCACGACGGATCGTTTTGGCCGCATCGACCACGCCATGCGTTTCAACGGCGACGCCGAGGTAGTCCTCCCCGATGCACCTGATCTGCGTTGGAGCGGTGCGCAGCCCTTCGCCGCCGCGATCTGGGTGTGGCCGGAGGACGGCGGGCAAAACGACGGGGCGTTCTGGAGCTACGCGGGTGACGCGGTGCACTCGTTGCACTGGGCGCTGGCTTTCCAGCGCGGCCGCGTGATGGCGACGCTTACCCGGATGCACACGAGCCGGCATGGCGAAGCCGTCGAACTGACTTCCGCGGCCGCGCTCTCCACGCGCGCGTGGCATCACGTTGCGCTCGTGAGCGACGGCTCGGCACTGGCGCTCTACATCGACGGCGCGCGGGCGGTGGCCGGACCACTCGGCGTCGCCGCCACCGCGGTTGCCCCGACGCGCGTCGACTTCCGTCTGGCACGGCCGGAGCGGCTTTCGCCGTGGGCGTTTGCCGGTGCGCTGGACGATGCGCGGGTCTGGAAGCGCGCGCTGTCGCCAGAAGAGATTGTGCGGCTGGCCTCGCGCGAGCCGCCACCGTGGTTTGGTTTCTCGCACGGCGCCTATCGCGATACGGACGATCTCTCTGCGGCGCTTGCGGCCGAGTTCGGGCCGGCGGCGCGGTTGGCTGATTGGGACGAACTCACGCGCCTTCATGCTGACGATACGGCCGCGTGGGCCGACGAGATCGGTTTTCGTCTCGAGATGGGCGGGATGTGGGCGCAGCGAGCCAGCGGGGTCCGCTTCGACGACAAACGTCACTATATGGTCCAGCGGTTCAGCGGCGTGCGGCCGGACTACTACGGCGCCCACGCCGAGTTGGGCGGGATGGTGCTCGCGCTCGGCTCGTGGTATGGGAACCGGTCGCGCCTGCTGGTCGCCGCCCCTGCATCCGCGCCGCAAACCGAAACGTTGGCCGCCGCCCCGGATGGGGTAATTCGCCGTGGTCGCCTGCGGGATGCCAGCAGGCGTGCCTTGGCTCTCACTTGGCGTGCCCGGCTAACGCTGCCGGCCGCTGGTGGCGAGGTGGTGGCGATGATCGCGTGTCTCCGTTTGCAGGACGGCCGCGAGTGGCGCGCGGTCTGCCGATCCGAAGCGCCGGGCACGATGGCGTTAGCCCTCGGAGATGGTGGCGCGAGCGAGCGCACCCGGCAGGTGAACATCGCTTATGGGGAATGCGACTTCACCTTGGTCGCGCGCGACGGTCGGCTGCACCTTCGCGCCGTGACCGCGATCGGGGCCAATCTGGTCTTTCAGGAAACGCTCAGCACCGAGGCGCTGGTGTTGGCGGACGTGACTTCGCTGGAGCTCTCGGCGCCACCCACAGCGGGTGTGACGAAAAGCGTCCTCATCCTCGAATAACCGCCGATGGTCACCACCCGGCCAACTCTGCTGGCCCGCCTGAAAACGGTCGATGCGCATGACGCGTGGCGCGAATTTTTTCTTCTCTATGCCGACGCCATCGAGCGCTACGCGATGAAACTCGGCCTCGGCTCGCACCAAGCCGAGGAGGTGCTGCAGGAAACGATGGTCGCGCTTATGCGCATCCTGCCGGGCTTCGCCTATAATCGGGACAAGGGAAAATTCCGGAATTTCCTGCTGACGATCGTGCACCGCAAGTCCCTCACGATGCTGCGGCGCGTGCGCCGGGAAGCCCACCGACATCCGCGCGCGGTGCACGAGGCGGCCGATGTAGCCGACGACCCGGTTGCCGCCGAGCAGATCGTGCGCTGGCGCGAAGCATTGCTCGCGGCGGCGCTCGGCCGCCTGCGCGACGACCCGACGCTGGACGAGGGCACCTTCGACGTCTTCCGGGCCTACGCGATCGAGCAGCAATCGGCGACCGCAGTGGCGGCACAATTCGGGCTGCGGGAGAATGCCGTCTACCAAATCAAGAACCGCCTGCTGCGCCGCTTGCAGGCCGATGTCGCCGAGCTGCTCCAGGCGAGTGGTGAGGATGCGCTCGTCCGCGCGGCGGAGGCTAACGAACCGTGAGCACCGATTTTGCCGCGCTGCTACGGACCGCCCGACCTGCCGAGGCCACCGACACCGAAGCCCGCCGCCGGCTGCTCCGGCGCCTGCAGCTGCTCGCCGGCTTGCTACGCGACGCGCCGTCGCTTCCTCGTGGCCGTCGTCTGTTGTGGCGGGACGTGGCGGGGGGCGTGCAGGTGCGGCCGATTGCCGCGCCGCTCGTGTTGGGCCGCGACCCGGCGTGCGACATCGTCGTGCTCCAAACGCGCGTTTCGCGTCGGCACGCCCGCGTGTGGCCGAGCGGGAACGACGACGAATTTGAAGACCTCGGGTCGAGCAATGGTTCGCGGGTGAACGGGCGTGCCGTCACGCGGCGCACGCTGCGCGAAGGTGACCTGCTCGAAATGGGCGGCATGGCGTTCGTCTACGTGCGCTGAATTTTTCACGCCGCACGTAAGAAATGCGCCGCGCGGGCAATACGGCGGCACCGGGGTCGTGTTGGCCCCGGAAAACTCAACCCGCCCGTCATCATGCAACTGCTTCGTTCTGCCCTGCTCCCCGCCTTGCTCCTCGCCGGACTCGTCCGGGCGCAGGAATTCACCGAGACCTTCTCCACCGGGGGTGTCCCCGCCGGCTGGACCGCCGACCCGTCGTTCAACTACGGCAACCGCGACTACGCCAACGGCCGAATGAACATCTATGCAACGGACGCCGGCCTGCGGTTGCTTCACCCGCTGACGATTCCGGTTGGCGCCACGAAGCTGGTCATCCGTTACACGGGCTCCGTCGCATTCAGCAACATCGGCGACTCGAACTGGGTCGAAGTCCGCACGACCGGGGCGCAGCAATACCAAGTCTCGCATGGCTTCGGCGATCCCGAGCGTGCCACCGGCACTATGGCGTCGCGCGTGACCCACAACGATCTCAACAATCCCGCCATCTATAGCTTCCCCGGCTACCAGCAGATGCCGAAGGTCTACGATGCGTTTTCCTACGTGGTCACTTTCGAAGACGGCCAGATTACGCACCAGATTTTGCGCGGCGGTTCGACCTACTTCCAGCAGGTCGTGTCGGTGCCGGAGTTTCACATCGCAACGATCAACGAGGTTGGCCTCGCACTCTACACCTCGACCCAGGCGAGCATCTGGGCCGACGATTTCAGCGTCAGTTTCTCCTCGGGTCCGGCGCAACTTCAGCCGTTCATCGACGCCTTCGACTCGCTCGACACATCGCGCTGGCAGAGCGTCAGCGGTTCGTGGAGTGTGAACAACGGTCAACTCACGGGCTATTGGGATCCGGGTGCGGCGCAGTCTCAGCAGGCCAATCTGCTGCTCGTCGGGCAGGATACTCAGGCCGACTATTACGCTTCGTTTTCTGCCGTGCTGGGCAACGGTGCGACCGGATTCTCGCTCTACTTGAACGCTGGCAACAAATACAACGTAAACGTCGGAGCGAGCGGCGTCTCGGTTGAGCGGTTGGCGAATTTCGGAAACTATGCGTTTGTCGCTTCCGGGACTTTTCCGGCAACCCTGCTTGGAACCGGGGCCACCGAAGTTAAGTTGGTGCGGCAGGGCGCGGCCTTCACGGTGTTCGTCGCCGGCCAGCAAATCACCCAATTTACGGATACCGTGTGGGGTGGAGCACTCCGATTGGGACTTCGAGCTTATAGTGCTGCCGTCTACGATGCGTTTGCCTTCAATATGCCGCTCAGCGCTTGCTCGGACTGCGTCGTCCTGCAGCAGGCACTGGACGACGCCCTCGCCGCGCTCGCGCAGGCAAACGCGCAGGTCACGACGCTCACCCAACAGCTCGCGACGGCCAATGCCGACAAGGCCGCCCTGCAGCAACAGCTCACGCAGGCGAACGCCGACAAGGCGACGTTGCAGTCACAGTTAGCCGCGGCTAATACGACCATCGCCGACCTTCAGCAGCAGCTCACGGGAGCTCAGGCCCAAGTCGCACAGCTGACCTCCGACAAGGCCGCGCTCCAACAACAGCTGACGGCAGCACAGACTCAGATCGGGTCGCTGCAAAGTGCGAACACGGCGCTCCAACAACAACTCACCTCTGCGCAGGCCCAGGTTGCGACATTGACGGCGCAGATTGCGCAAGTGCAGCAGGACTTGGCCGCGGCCAACGCAAACAATGCGACGCTCCAGCAGCAACTCCGGGAGGCGCAGGCTCAGTTGGCCGCGGCGAATACTCAGGTCGCGCAGTTGCAGCAGCAGCTCTTGGCCGCGACCGGCAGTCTCGGCGCGATCGATGCCTCGCTCGCGGCGCTTCAAGCGAACCTGCGGCAGGAGTTTTCGGATCCGAACTTCGTGATCCCGGGTGCGACGACCCAGGCCAAGGTGAAGGCCGTGATTAACGCCGTCATCGGGCTCAATCACGGGCGCGTGCAGGGCGTCTATCAGGCGCTGAAGTAGCTGCGCAGAGAGTGTCACTCTCCGCGCGCGCATCCCGGCCACGGGATGCGCGCTTTCTCTTTGCGGCTACGCTGGGCGAATAGGTCGTCTGCTTGAGCCCCGCGCCGAGGTGCGCGCGGAAGGTGGCGAGGTTCTTCACGGCGTCGAGGGCGATGAACCGGCCCGCGAGGTTGCCGACCCTGCTTCGCCGAGGCTACGCAGGCCGCGGCAGGGACGCCTTCGATCGCGAAGCTCACCACCGGCAGCCCGCGGCGTCGGCGGTTGGCCGGCGTGACGGCTTTCGCGAAAGAGCCAGTCTGGCTTCATGAAAACGGCTACCGTTACCGAATCGAAGAACGGGCTCAGCGAGTTGCTGCGCTCGGCCAAGGCGGGCAAGGGGGTGCTCATCCTCGATCGCGATGTGCCCGTGGCGCGGCTGGAGCCGGTGGCGGCGGACACGCTGCCGGACGATGTGCGGCTGCAGGCGCTGGAGCGA
Organism: Verrucomicrobiota bacterium; assembly: GCA_016235555.1. Taxonomy (GTDB): domain Bacteria; phylum Verrucomicrobiota; class Verrucomicrobiia; order Opitutales; family Opitutaceae; genus JACRKC01. The sequence continues at coordinate 21,682 of JACRKC010000116.1, read as the reverse complement.
CAGGGCCTCATCCGGCGCCAGCAGGAGGCCGGGTCGGTTTGGGAAAAACTCAAAGCGCTCCCGGCTCCACGCGTGAAGGCGGGCCGCAGCGCGGTCGCCGCGCTGCTCGCGGAGCGGGAGGAGGGGCGGTGAGATTTTGGGACAGCTCGGCGGTCGTGCCGCTGCTGGTGGCCGAGCCGGCGACGGCGGCGCGGGAGAAGCAGTTGCAGGCCGATTCCGCGATGCTCGTGTGGTGGGGCACGCCGGTCGAATGCGCTTCGGCGGTGCAGCGGTTGGTGCGCGACGGCGCTTTGCGCGCGGAAGATGCCACGGCGGCGGAGGCCCGGCTCCGTCAGCTTGAGCGCGGTTGGATTGAAATCGAGCCCACGCAAGCGGTGCGGCGCCAAGCCGAGAGGTTGCTGCGTCTGCATCCGCTCCGGACCGCCGATGCACTCCAACTCGCCGCGGCGCTCGTCGTCTGCCACCACGAGCCGGCGACATTGACCTTCGTGAGTGCCGACGAACAACTCGCCGTGGCGGCGCGGCGCGAGGGTTTTCCGATCGAGCCGTAAGAACGGGCCGCCCGCGGAGGTCGGTGGCGCTTGGGTTGGCTGCCGCTCCTACTCGACTTTGAACACCCGCCGCAGCTCCGCGATCGCGGGGTCTGGCATGGGGACGATGGGGCCGAGGGGGCGGGCCAGCAGGATCGCTTCGGTCGTGGCTTCGAGGACTTCGAGGCGGTCGAAGGCGTCGAGCACGTCGCGGCCGAGCACGAGGGCGCCTTCGTTTTCGATGAGCACCACGGGGCGCCGGCCCAGCGAGACTTCGCTCGCGATGCGCTCGGCGTCCTCGACGATGCGCAGGAAGGGCAGCTTCGGCGCCTCGTTGAGCACAATGTAGCTCTCGGGGATCGTGCGCGTGCTGAGCGGCGCGGCGGTCATGCAGAACGCGGAGGCGTGGGCCGGCTGCGCGTTGATGATGGCGCCGACTTCCGGGTGGCGCGCGTCGATGAGGGCGTGCAGCAGCGCGGCGCGGCTCGGGCGCCTGCCGCGTTCGCAGGCAGTGCGCGTCGCGCGCACCAGACCGGCGGCGGTGAGTTCGAGGCGGTCGCGACGACGCGGTGTGACCAGAAACGTGTCGGCCTCGAGTCGCGCCGAAAACGCGCCGGCCGTGCTGATGAGGAGGCGCTGCTGGTAGGCGCGGTGGACGAAGCGGGGGATCGCGGTGCGCAGCTCCTTTTCGCGATTTGACGGGGCGACGTCGGGCAGCTCGCCGAACTCGGGCATCGTCTCCACGCCGAGGTGGGCGGGTGGCAGCACCTTTACGGCGCCGAGGGGCGCGGCGTGGATCAGCGTCTGCGCGACAAACTCGAGTGTCTCGAAACGCTGGAACGCCTCACGCAGATCGCGGCCACCGATCACGACGCCGTGGTTTTCGAGCAGCACGCAGTCGGCGTCCTGCGCGAAGGTCGCGGCGATTTTCTCGCCGAGCTCGGCGGTGCCGGGGCAGGCGTAGGGCGCGAGGGCGACGCGGCCGCACACGCTGTGCGCGTGGGATTGCACGCGGGTTTCGGGCACCTGGCGGCAGATCGAAAACGCCACGAGCGCGCCCGGGTGCGCGTGGACGATCGCCTTGATGTCGGGCCGGCGGCGGTAGATTTCGCGGTGAAAGGGAAACTCCGACGACGGCGGGTGCAGGCCTTCGCGCGTCCCGTCGGCGAGCACGCGCACAACGTCGCTCGGTTGCAGACTGCCCTTGTCGACACGGGACGGCGTGATCCAGATGCTGCCGTCGGGATCGAGGATGGAAAGGTTGCCGCCGGACGTCGTCGTCATCCGGTAGCGGTAGATGCGGCGCATCGTCTCGACGAGTTCCTCGCGGGGTGGGAGCAGCGTGGTGTCCATGGTGAATTGGTGGATAAGGCGCGAAGGTGCGAAAATAGGCGGAGGAATTCAGGAGCCGGGAAGCCAGGAACGGAATTCTGGCTTCCCGGCTTCTGAATTCAATCGGTTTGGCACTGCCGTTCCGACTCGACCACGGGTTGGTCGCTGTGCCGGACGGGTGGTGCCTACCACACACGTTTGATGCCGTAGGCGTCGAACGACGGGTCGCGGCTTACGAGCGTGAGGCGCTCGATTTCACACTGGGCGATCAGCAGGCGGTCGAACGGATCGCCGTGGTGGTGGGGCAGGCGGGCGACGGCGAGAGTGTGGGCAAGCGCAATCGGAAGATAGCTGAAACCGTTGCCGCTGACATTGCGTTCGAGCCAGCGCGGCAGCTCGCGGTCAAGTTTGAGTTTCCCGAGCCCTGTCTTGATGGCCAATTCCCATGCGGTGACGTGACTCACCAGCACCTCGCTGGCCGGATCGAGTGCATGCGCGCGGGCCTTGGCGGACAGGGCGGTATCGCCCATGGCGAACCAGAGCACGGTGTGCGTATCCAGGAGCAGCCTCATCTCACATATAGTCCTTGAAGCCGTCGAGGGGCGCGTCGAAGTCGGGGGCCATGTAGAGGACGGTGCCCTTGCCGCTGCCAAAACGGCGCTTGGGCTTTCGCGGTGTCACGGGTTTCACCTCCGCCACGCGGCGGCCGTGCTTCGTGATGTAGAAACTCCTGCCCTTCTCCACCTGCGCGAGGAGCGAGGAAAGTTTGGTCTTGGCCTCGAAGGCTCCAATTTCGGTGACGGCCGTGCTCATGGTGGAAAACTGGTTGGACTGGTTGAAATGTCAACGGGACTGGCGCCCAAGACCTCATTCGGGGGCGCAGCTCACTTTCCTGCACTGCGGAGGGGCGCTTTTCCAAGCGCCCAAGCCCGGCGGTTGAAAACCGCCGCTCCGTCGCTCTCTCCGGATTGCAAGAAACTGAGATGCGCCCCCTCATCAGCGCGGCCGGTAGACCGTCTGCTTGAGCCCGGCGGCGAGGTGGGCGCGGAAGGTGGCGAGATCTTTCACCGCGCGGAGGGCGATGAGCTGACTGGCGAGGTTACCGACGGCGGTGCCTTCGAGGGCGAAGCTCACCACGGGAAGGCCCGCGGCGTCTGCCGTCGCCTGGCAGAGCAGGCGGTTCTTCGAGCCGCCGCCCACGATCAGGATGCGGCGGAACTGGCGGCCGGCCATTTTCTCGAAGGCGCGCATGGCGTTGGCATGGCCGCGGCCGAGCGAGTCGCAGATCAGGCGGGTGTAGCCCGCGAGGTTTTTCGGTGCGGTGATTTTTCGCTTCTTCAAGTGCGCCTCGATGGCCGCCTTCATCGACGGCGGGTTGGCGAATATCGGATCGGTGACGTCGATGAGTTCGTCCCTGCGCTCACGCGCAGGGCTACGGGGTTCGAGTTTTTCGGCGGCGGTGATGAGGGCGGCCCACTCCTGGTCGTTGGTCGGGCGCGTGGCGAAATCCTTCATCGTGCCTTCGAGCAGCCAGAGGCCGGCGACGTTGGTGAGCGGGCGGTAGCGGCCGTCGCCGATGCGCTCGTTCGCCACGCGGGCGGCGAGGGCATCGGCACCGAGCACCGGTTTCTCGCTCTCGAAACCCACCAGCGACCACGTGCCGGAGCTGATGTAGAGATCGGTGCCGTCGGGCGAGGCGGGCATCGCATCGTAGGCGCAGGCGGTGTCGTGGCCGGGCACGGCGATCACCTGGGTGTCTTTCAACGCGGCGAAATCCTCACGGATTCCGCTACACAGTTTCCCGAGTTTCGTGCCCGCCAGCACGGGGTTGGTGAACCACTGCGCGGGAATGCGGAAGTGGTCGAGCGCGGCGCGCGACCAGTCGGTCGAGTGCACATCGAGGAGCTGCGAGGTGCTCGCGATGGTGAGCTCGTTCTCCATGCGGCCGCTGAGGAGGTAGTTGAAATAGTCCGGCAGGAAGAGGCAGCGCGTCGCGAGGTCCTCGATGGCGGGGCAGTGGGCGACGACTTCCTCGAGTTGCAGCGAGGTGTTGTAGAAAACATTCGGGATGCCGGTCGCGGCGTAGACCCGGTCGAGCGCGGCGCGGGTGTTGCCGAGGCGCCGGAGGCCGGGCTGCGTGCGGCCGTCGCGATAGGCGTGCACGGGAAACACGAGCCGGCCCGCGTCGTTGAGCAGCGCGTAGTCGACGCCCCAGCAGTCGACGCCGACCGACGCGAGCTTCGCTCCGCGGGGCAGTGCCGCGACGGCCTGGCGCAGGCCGGCCTGCACCTCGTGCCACAGTCCGCCGATGTCCCAGTAGTCGTGGCCACCGAGCGAGCGGAAGTTATTAGGAAAGCGATGCACCTCCGTTAGCGTGAGCCGGTGGGCGGCCCAGTTTCCGAGAATGACGCGACCGCTGGTCGCGCCGAGATCGACGGCGGCGGAGTAGACGGGGGAGAGCATGACGGAAATTTACTTTTCAACAAACTCGGCGTGACCCACGGTTTCCAGTCTCAAAATGCTGAACGCCGAGCGAGCGCCCGTGACCGGTAAACGCGTCCAACTCATGGCCACGTGCCTGTGTGACGCCTTCTACGACGACGTGGCGCGCGCCACGGTCGAGGTGCTGGAACACCTCGGCGTCGAGGTCATGTTCCCCGAGGGGCAGACGTGCTGCGGCCAACCGGCCTTCAACGGCGGCGACTGGGCGGCCTCGCGCAAAGTCGTGCGTCACACCGTCAAGGTGTTCGCGGGCGACGATCCGGTGGTGATCCCGAGCGGCTCGTGCGCGGCGATGATGTTTCACGGTGCGCCGCTCGAATTCGAGCACGAGCCCGACCTGCCCGAAGTCGAGGCGCTCGGCCGTCGCACGTGGGAGCTGGGCGACTTCATCGTCAACGGCCTCGGCGTGAAGTCATGGCCCGGTCGCTACGAGGCGACGGTCGCGTTGCACCGCGCCTGCCACACCCGTGGGACGAACAGCATCGCCGCGGCGCTTGCGCTGCTCGGGTCGATCGCCGGCGTGAAGGTGGTGGAGTTCGGCGAAGTCGAGCAATGCTGCGGGTTTGGCGGGACGTTTTCCGTGTCGTTTCCGAATGTGTCCACCGCGATGGGCGCGTTGAAACTCGATCACATCCGTGCGTCGAAGCCCGACGTGCTCGTGTCGCCGGACATGAGTTGCATGATGCACCTCGGTGGCCTCGCCGCCGGCGAGGGCAAACCGATCAAGACGCAACACCTCGCGCAGGTGCTGCGCGATGCGCTGAAAAACGGAGGCCGGATGGCCACGTAGGTCGGGCTTTACGCCCGACGCGTCGGGGATAAACCCCGACCTACCCAGACTCATGCGCTCGCAACCCATCGATCAATTCGTCACCACGCTGCCCGCGGACAAGCGTGCGTCGGTCTACCAGAGCACGAAGGCCACGCACGAGAAGCGCACCAAGTTGCTCTTCGACGAATTCGCCGATCCGAACCGCCTCCGCCACCTCGCCGGTGAAATCAAGCAGCACACGCTGGAGCACCTCGACACCTACCTGCCCGCGGTCGAGGCAAAGATGAAGACCAATGGTGTGACCGTGCATTGGGCGGCGACGGCGGATGCAGCGAATGCCGCCGTGCTCGCCATCATGCGGGCCCGCAACGCGACGAAGATGGTCAAGGCCAAGACCATGGTCAGCGAAGAGATCGGGCTTGCGCATTTCCTGGAGCAGAACGGCTGTGAAGCGCTCGAGACCGACCTCGGCGAGTTCATCGTCCAGATCGACGACGACCATCCGAGCCACATCGTCCGCCCGATCATTCACAAGACCCGGCGGGAGATCGCGACCAGCTTCGAGCGCGAAGGCCTCGGGGCCTACAACGACGACCCCGAGACCATCACGCGGCGCGCGCGGCAGTTCCTCCGGCACAAATACCTCCAAGCCGACGTCGGCCTGACGGGCGCCAACTTCGTCTCGGTTGAAAGCGGCCGCCTCGTGCTCGTGACCAACGAGGGCAACTCGCGTTTCTCGCTCGCGGCGCCGAAGTGCCACATCGCCCTCGTCGGCATCGAGAAACTGGTCCCGCGTGACCGCGACCTCGGCATTTTCCTGAACCTCCTCGCGCGCTCGGCCACGGCGCAGGAGTTGACCGTCTACACCGAGTTCATCTCCGGGCCCAAGTCCCCCGCGCAGCCCGACGGCCCTGAGGAGATGCACGTGATCTTCGTCGACAACGGCCGCACCGAGGTGCTCGCGAGCGAGTGCCGCGAGATCCTGCGCTGCATCCGCTGCGGCGCGTGCCTCAACGTCTGCCCTGTTTACCGCCAGGCGAGCGGGCACGCCTATCGCAGCGTTTATCCGGGACCGGTGGGCGCGGTGCTGTCGCCGTTGCTGGCGGGTGAGCGTTTCCCGGCGCTCGCCGATCTGCCGAAGGCTTCGTCGCTGTGCGGTGCGTGCAACGAAGTCTGCCCGGTCAACATCCCGATTCCCGACTTGCTCCTCCGCCTGCGCAATCGCGCGAAGCAGGAAAACGTCCCGTCCCCCGGCACACCGCCGATGGGCGCCTGGGCGCTGATGGCCTCGCAGCCCACGGCGTGGAAAGCCGCGCTCTTCGGTGGAAAAGTCCTGAACTACGTGCCGGCGAAACTCATCCCGGTGCCGGCGATGCAGGCGTGGTCCGCGAAGCGCGCCCTCCCGGAGTGGCGCGGCGGCGAATTTAGAAAGTGGCTGAAAAACCGTCTACAAAAATCCCCGACCCCATGAAGCGTGTCATTCTGAGCGCAGCGAAGAATCCAATGGGACGCGCGCACCGCCGCTGTGCGTCGAATTCCCTGCTGGATTCTTCGCTTCGCTCAGAATGACAAACCAACTGACCCCATGAGTGCCCTGAAAAAATTCGAACCGTTCATCCCCGATACCTCGAAAATCAACGAGTTTACGCTGCGCGCGGTGATCACCGGGGCGGTGTTGGGCATGGTCTTTGGGGCGTCGTCGCTCTATCTCGTGCTCAAGGTCGGACTCACGGTGAGCGCCTCGATCCCGGTTGCCGTCATCTCGCTGGCGCTGTTTCGCGGGCTGTCGAAGGTCGGGGTGCGCGACTCGACCATCCTCGAAAACAACATCACGCAGACCGCCGGGTCCGCCGGCGAGTCGATCGCGTTTGGCGTGGGTGTGACGATGCCGGCGATCATGATCCTCGGTTTCGACCTGGAACTGTCACGCGTGATGATGGTGGCGGTGATGGGTGGGTTGCTCGGCATCCTGATGATGATCCCGCTGCGGCGCGCGCTCATCGTCAAAGAGCACGGCATCCTTAAGTATCCTGAGGGCACGGCGTGCGCGGCGGTGTTGAAGGCCGGGGCGGATGACTTGTCGCGCGAGGCGGCTTCGCCGTCGGCGAAGGCGGAGATGGCGGCGGCCGAGGCGGCGGGGCTCGGCAAATCGCCGGGCGCGAAAGTGATTTTCACCGGCTTCGGCATCGGGCTGCTCTACAAGACGCTCAACGTGGCGTTCAAGGGATGGAAGGAGGCTCCGGAAAAGGTCTTTGGCGCGCCGCTCAAGTCGGGTTCGGTGAGCGCCGAGATTTCGCCGGAACTGCTCGGCGTGGGTTACATCATCGGTCCCTACGTCGGCGGCATCATGGCGGCGGGCGGCGTGCTGTCGTATCTGCTGCTGATTCCGATGATCAAGTTCTTCGGGGAGGGCATGTCCGGCCCGCTCGCGCCCGGCACGATCCCGATCGCCGACATGAGCCCCGGGCAGATCCGCGGCGCCTACATTCTCTACATCGGTGCCGGTGCGGTCGCGGCGGGCGGCATCATCAGTCTCATCCAGGCGCTGCCGACCATTGTGCATGGTATCAAAGGCGGTTTGCGTGACATCGGACTGGCTCGGGCGGACCCTTCGGCAGGCTCAGGGCAGGCGGCGGATTGTGCGGCGGTCACGCCGCGCACTGATCGCGATCTGTCGCTCAAATTCGTGGGCATCGGCATCGTCGTATTGCTCGGCGCCATCGTCGGGCTGATGGGAATCAATCTCCTCGGCGCGCTGCTGATCGTGGCGTTTGGGTTTTTGTTTGTGACCGTGTCGTCGCGACTGACCGGCGAAATCGGTTCCACGTCCAACCCCATCTCGGGCATGACGGTGGCGACGCTGTTGTTCACCTGCCTCGTGTTCCTGATCGTGGGCTGGACCGGCGGCTCGCATTACGTGAGCGCCCTCACCATCGGCGCGATCGTGTGCATCGCGGCTTCGAACGGCGGCACCACATCGCAGGACCTGAAAACCGGCTTCCTGCTCGGCAGCACGCCGAAGCTCCAGCAATACGCGATTCTCATCGGAGCGTTTTCGTCCGCGGTGATCCTCGGGCCGATTTTGCTCAAGCTGAACGATTCTGCGATCGTCTACATGCCGGCGAAGCAGGTGGCGCCCGGGCTCAAGACCGACGTGGCCAAACTCGGCAGCGAAAAGCAGTCGCTCACCGGCCCGCAGGCGAAGAGCGACAGCGCGAGTTACCTCGTCTGGCACAAGACGGACGCCGTCGGCGGCCCCGCGGGCAAATACCTCGTCAACGCCCAGGGCGAGGCCGTGTGGCTCGTCGATCCCGGCATCAACGGCACGTTCACCAAACGCCCCGACGGCACCGAGGTCCGCAAGTTCGACGCGCCGAAGGCCACGCTCATGAGCTACATCATCAAGGGCATCCTCGACCGGAAGCTGCCGTGGGCGCTCGTGCTGCTCGGCGTGATGATCACGATCACGCTCCAGATGTCGTTCGTGCCGGCGCTGGCGTTCGCCGTGGGCGTCTACCTGCCGATCTCCTCGTCGATGCCGATCTTCATCGGCGGCATGATCCGCTGGCTCGTGGACCGGAAACTGCGCCAGCAGGAGGCCCACGCGGAGTTGAGCCCGGAGGAGTTCAACGCCGAGAGCGACAAGAGCCCGGGCGTGCTGCTCTCGTCGGGCTACATTGCCGGCGGTGCGATCGCGGGCATCATCATCGCGTTTCTCGCCGGCGTGCTGAGCGATTTCGATGCCGCGGTGGGGAAGTGGGCCGAGGCGAACAATCCGTTCGTCCACGGTCCCAACTCCGACCTGCTTTCGCTGCTGCCGTTCGCCGGGCTGATCGTGGTGCTCTACCTCGTCGCGCGCGAAAAGCTGCTGGCTCCGAAGAAAACGTGAACACGCTTCCTGTAGGCCGGGCTTTACGCCCGGCGCGTCGGGGATAAACCCCGACCTACGCCCAACCAAGCCATGAACGACGATCGCGAATCCATCCTCTCCCGCGTGCGGGGCGCGCTCGCGCCGTTGCACGAGCGGGCGGCGCTGCCAGACTACGATACTGAGATCGCCGTGATGCGCAGTCTCATCGCGGGCCGCGATCTCGCGGAGGTGTTCACCGAACGCATCAAGCGCGTGAGCGGCCTCGCCGTCGCCGATCCGGCGGCGCTCGTGGCGCACCTTCGGGCCGGCGGCTGGTTGCGCGGCTATTGCGATCCGGCGTTGTGGCCGCAGCTCGCGCCGCATTTCGGGCCGGAGTTCAAGGTCGAGGTCGACTACGACCGCACGCGGGTCGACGACTACGCGTTCGGCATCACGCGGGCGGCCGGGGCGATCGCGGAGTCAGGGACGATCATTCTCAACGACGCCACCACCTCGCGGCGGCTCGCCGCCCTCGCGCCGTGGGTCCATGTGGCCGTCGTGGGGCGCGGGCAGATTTTCGCGGATCTTCCGCAGGCGGTGGCGGCGATAGGCGGCGATCCAAACGTGATTTGGTGCACCGGTCCCTCGAAGACCGCGGATGTCGAAGGGATTCTGATCGAAGGCGTCCATGGGCCGGGGCAGCAGATTGCGTTGCTCGTCGATTGATCGTGGAACGTCGCGCGGGGGGTGAGGGGTAGCAGCAAGGTGACGAGGCTGGCGGGTCGATCGGCCGGGACAGATTTGTCATCTATTAGATGACAAACCTCCGAGGCCGGCCTCCTCACTGCCTGCTCCGAGGCGGTCGAAGGGTCGGCCGCAACGATCGCCGGCTTGCCGGCTCATAGCGGTCCGACAAAGACGGGCGCCGGCCGGAGCACGCCCGGGATGACGGGCGAGTCGCGTCGTTCGGGCTGCAACGTGCGATCGTTGGCGGTGGTGGCGTCGGGCGCGGCGAAGACGCGCGGCATCGCGGAAGCCGCGGCCACTTCAGCGGGGAAACCGAGGACGAGGAGCCATTGGAATTCGTTCATGGTGGGCGGGGGTTGCGGCCGACAGGGTGCTCGCCGCGTGTTTCGCCCGTGTGAGGATGGCGGACTTTTTTGTTAAGGCCGGGTAAACGCCGTCGTGGACGAGGCGTCCCGCCTCGTAGTTTGATTCGCGGTGGGTCCGATACCGCGAAGCTGGCTTCGCCGTGGTGGGGAGGTGGCACGGGTCTCCAGACCCGTGGCGAAGTGGATCACGGCTCAGGAGACCCGTGCCACGAAACCGGCGAGGTGGGGAGCGGACCATGGAGGTCTGGTCAAAGGCCCCGGAGCTTGCCCCGGGGATGTTTACTCGCGGGCGAAAGCCGATTCGCTCTGAGGCGGGACGCCTCAGCCACGACAGCGGTCAAGCGGCCGGCAGACGGATCTCCGCGCGAAAACCCCGCGGCTCCCGGTTCGCAAAATGCACTTCGCCGCCGCACGCCGTCACGGCGCTGCACACGATGGAAAGCCCAAGGCCGACCCCGCCGGCCTCGCGGGTGCGGGCGACGTCCGGGCGATAGAACGGTTCGCCCAGGCGCTCGAGCGCTTCGGGCGGGACGCCGGGGCCTTCGTCCTCGACGGCGATGCAGACGGCGTCGCCGTCACGGCGCGCGGTCACCATGATGATCCCCTGCTCGCCGGCGTAGCGGAGGGCGTTGCGGATGAGATTGCCGAGCGCGCGGGTCAGCAGCGCGGTGTCGGCTCGGACGCGCAGGCCTTCTTCGATGGCCGCGGCCACGCGGGCGCCCGCGCCCTCACGGGTCGCGACGTCGTGCGCGAGGGGCGCGAGGTCGATCGCAGCCAGTTCGGCCGGCGGCGGTTTCAAACCGGCCTTCGTGAACGCGAGCAGCTCGTTGACCAGCCCGCTCATCTGCTGCACTTCCTCGCGCACATCGGCGACCTGCGGTTTGAGGGGGGCGTCGGCGCGCGCCTCCAGGATTTCGATCGCCACCTGGAGGCGGCCAAGCGGCGAGCCGAGTTCGTGCGCGACGTCGCCGAGAAATTTTTTCTGCCCGTTGACGAGCGAGTCGAGCCGGCCGGCCATGGTGTTGACGGAGGCGCCGAGCGCGCCGAGTTCGTCGTTGCGGGTGGCGGCGACGCGCACGTCGAACTTGCCGTCGGCGATCCGTTCCGTGGCGGCCCGCAGGCGGCGGATGTCGCGCGTGAGCCAGAGCACGGGCGGCAGCCAGAAGAGAATCGAGAACAACAGCACGCCGGAGGCGCCGAGCAGCCACGGTTGCAATCCGAGCAGGCGGAGCACGGCCCACTGGCTGGTCGTGCGCGCGACGAGGGTGATCGGTTCGCTGCGGGCGGCGGAACCGGACAGGGTGGCCGGCACGCGCGTCCCGATCCAATACGCAGGCGGCGCCCCGGCGTGGACGAGGAAGCGGCCGCGCGCCTGATCGAATTCGCGCAGCGCGACGGCCGGGCCGTCGAATTCCGGGGGCGGGCCGCGTTTCCCGGCGCCGTCCGGCGGCGGGCGCTTTCCGCCGGCGCCCGGTGGGCCGATCCGGCCCGGTCCGCGCGCCGGGGGACGCTCGATCACGCGCGAATGCACCTCGGGCGGCAGCGGGGCGGCGAGGTTGGCCGGCTCGGGCAATTGCGGGCCGAAGGCGTAGAACTCGACGCCGTGGCCGGCCGCCGCGCGCGCGAGCACGGTCGCGCGCTCCGCGGCCGGGGCGGCGGCGAATTCCTGCACGAGCGCGACCGCGACAGTCTGGTAGGCCTGGCCGAGCGGGCCGCGGATGAGCGATTCCCAGCCGGCGGCGCGCTGCGCGAAAAGCAACGCCAGGGCCGCGGCTCCCAGCAGGGCGAGGTGGAGCAGCAGCCAGAGCGAGAATTTCAGCGAGAGCGGGAAACGGACGCTCATGGCGAATCGAGATGGCCGCATCCTACACCGGCCGCCACGAAAAAGCGTCAACCTTTACCCGGCGTTAACAAAATTCCGGGCCGGTCCACACAGGAGGTTTACCCGGTTGCGGCAGGATCGGGCGCATGAAACCCACTCGATCCCGCTCCGGTCCGCTCCTCGTCGTGATCGCCGCGGCAGCCGCCGCCGCGGCGGCCCGCGCGCAGTCCACCGCGCCGGCCGACCCGCGCCTCACCAGCTGGTCGGTCGCGCCGTCGGGCCGATACGCCCGCCTCTACGAGACCACCACGGCGAAGAACGCCGGCGCCGCCGTCACCACCTGGAGCCGCGGCCAGGGCGTGCAATCCGCCCCGACCTACGCGGGCGTCATGCAGGTGGCCTACTCGGCGAACTGGGTTTACGTGCGCGCCTCCGGCCTCGGCTACCACGCGATGGGACCGTGGTATCTCAACGCCGCGCAGACGCAGAACTTTCCCAATTTTCCCGCCAACCAAAACGTCCTCTACCGCCTCCCGCGCACGCCCACCGTCCCCGCGACGAAGACGCTCACCCCCGCCGGCGCGATCGGCTACGGGGTCGACGGCGTGGCGCTCTTCGACAACCGCGACACGTTTTCCTACAACAACGCCGCCGCCACCGACGCCTCGCCGGTCAACGGCCTGCGCGGCGACGGCGTGTGGAACCGCGACGCCTATATCAACGAAGGCGTGACCTTCGATCCGGCGTTCGCGCACCAGGCCGGCGCCAACTACCACTACCACGCCAACACTCCCGCGCTCCGCCATCTGCTCGGCGACAACGTCGACTACAACGCCACCGCCAAATCCTACGCCGAACGCAGCGCCACCGGCGCGCGCCACTCGCCCATCCTCGGCTGGCTCGCCGACGGTCATCCGCTCTACGGACCCTACGGCTACGCCACGGCGATGGACGCCACGAGCGCTGTGCGCCGCCTAGTGCCCGGCTATCAGAAACGCGACGGCACCAACGGCACCACCAACCTCACCGCCACCGGCCGCACGACGCTCCCCGCGTGGGCCACGCGGGCGCAGAACCGCACCGCGAATCTCGCCTCCAACCTCACCGGCCCCGCGGTCTCCACGGCTTATCCGCTCGGCGCCTACCTCGAGGACTACGATTACGTCGGCGAGCTCGGCAAAACGCAGGGCACCGACTTTGACCTCGATCTCTACAACGGCCGCTTCTGCGTCACGCCCGAGTTTCCCAACGGCACCTACGCCTACTTCCTCACCATCGAGTCCGACGGCACGCCGAAGTTCCCCTACATCGTCGGCCGCTGGTATTACGGGTCGCCCGCCGGCGGCTCCGTCAACGCGATCACCGAGACCGTCACCGAATACGTCCGCGGCGGCCAGGCCTCGGCCATCGCCGTCACTGCTGTCGCCGCGGCGAGCAACAACGTGCTCGTGAGCTGGAACTCGGTCGAGGGCGGCACCTACGCGGTCGCTTCGTCGAGCGATGGCACGAACTACACGACGCTCGCCAGCGGCGTGACCAGCGCGGGCCTCACCACCACGCACACCAGCTCGACGGTGGCCGCTTACTACCGCGTCACGCTCACCGCGGTCGCGACCTACGACACGCGCGGCACCGGCGGACTCAGCGGCGTCAACGGCCACGGCTCTGCCGCCTATTCCGGCGCATCGACCGTGCAAACTCCCGGTGCCACCGGCACCGCCCGCCTGATCAACCTCGCCACGCGCGCGCAGGTCGGCGGCGCCGCCGGCACGCCCATCTCGGGCTTTGTCCTCGGCGGCAGCCCTTCGACCGGCTCAGGGCAGGCGGTCGTGAAACGAATGCTGGCCCGGGCGGTCGGTCCGACGCTGACCTCCCTCGGCGTGACCGGCGTGCTGGCCGATCCGAACCTGACGCTCGTCGCCGGAGGCGCGACCGTCGCGACCAACGACAACTGGCTCGCCGGCGATGCCGCCACGTTCACCAGCGTCGGCGCGTTTGCCCTCACCACCGGCAGCCGCGATGCCGCGCTGGTTTCCTCGCTCGCCGCCGGCGCCTACTCCGTCGTGGTCGGCGCAGGGGACGGCAGCGGCGTGACCCTGCTCGAGCTCTACGACGCCGACTCGATTTCCAGCACCGGTGCAACGCTCGTGAACGCATCCACGCGCGCCTTCGTTGGCACGGGCGAGAGCGTGCTCATCCCCGGCTTCGTGATCAGTGGCAGCGGCACGGTGAAAGTGCTCCTCCGCGCCGCCGGTCCCGCGCTCGCGAGTTTCGGCGTCACCGGCGCGCTCGCCGATCCGCAGATCTCGCTTTATTCTTCCGCTTCGACAACCGCCCTCGCGACCAATGACAACTGGTCCACCGCCACCAACGCCGCTGCGATCTCCGCCGCCGCCACGAGCGCCGGCGCGTTTGCGTTCCCGAGTGGCAGTCGCGACGCCGCGCTTCTCGTCGATCTCTCCGCCGGCAACTACACCGCGACCGTGAGCGGCGTGGGCGCCACCACCGGCACCGCCCTCGTGGAAATCTACGTGGTGCAATAATCCTCGGAGACCGCAATTGAACCACTGATTGTCACTGATGAACACTGATCCGAATCCGGTTCTACGTGCGGCGGGCCTTCATTCTCTGCATCAGTGCCCATGAGTGTTCATCAGCGGTTGGTTCTTTTGCCGAAATTTCGATGAAACCCCTCTTCGCCCTCCTCGCGCTCGCTCTCGCGCTCTCGTCCCTCCGCGCCGCCGCCGCGCCCAACGTCCTCGTCGTCATCGCCGACGATCTCGGCTGGGGCGACGTGCCGTGGCACGGCGGCGTCGCGCGCATGCCCAACCTCGACCGCCTCCGCCGCGACGGCGTCGAACTTGACCGCTTCTACGCCAACCCGAGTTGCACGCCCACGCGTGCCGCGTTTCTCACCGGCCGAGCCGCGCTCCGCCTCGGCCTGCGCGAGCAGATCGGGCCCAACCAGGACGGCCTCGCGCTCACCGAGCACCTCGCGTCCGAGACGTTTCGCGCCGCCGGCTACGCGACCGCGCTCCTCGGCAAATGGCACCTCGGCTCCACCAGCGCCGCGCGCCTGCCCAACAGCCGCGGCTTCGATCACTTCTACGGCTTCCTCGGCGCGGCCGTCACCTACTCGACCCACCTCGCCGAGGCCAACGGCCGCCTCGACTGGCAGCGCAACGGCACCGCGCTCAACGAAGCCGGCTACACCACCGACCTCATCGCGACCGAGGCCATCGGCCTCCTCCGCGCCCGCGATCCCGCGAAGCCATTTTTCCACGTGCTCTCGTTCAACGCCCCGCACACGCCCCTCGAAGCGCCCGACTCGCTCAAGGCCAGCTACCCCACGCTCACCGGCGAGGCACAGACCTACGCCGCGATGCTCGAGAGCCTCGACACCAACGTCGGCCGCGTGCTCGCCGAACTCGACGCGCAAAAAATCGCCGCCGACACGCTCGTGCTGTTCTTCTCTGACAACGGCGGCGCCGGCCAGGCGCCGGCGAGCAACGCCCCGCTCCGTCTCGCCAAGGGCAACGTCTACGAAGGCGGCATCCGGACGCCTGCGCTCGCCCGGTGGCCCGGCGTCATCGCGGCCGGCACGACCTCGGCGCAGTTCATCGCCGCCGCCGATCTCTTCCCCACGCTCGCCGCGGCCGTCGGCGTCACACCGCGCAACTCGCTCGCCTTCGACGGCGCGAACCTCTGGTCCGAGCTCCGCGGCGGCACCGTGCGCGCCGACCGCGCGTTCACCATCGTCTCGCTCGCCAACACCGCGCACTTCGAGGGCAACTGGAAACTCATCCGCCTCGCGCAGCGAGACGAACTCTACGACATCGCCGCCGATCCCTCCGAGACGAACAACCAGCTCGCCGCGCAATCCGCCGTCGCCACGCGCCTCCGCACCGCGATGGACGCCGCCATCGCCCGTCTCACCGGTCCCGAGACACCGGTCCCCGTCTCCGGCACCGCGCGCCTCGTCAACCTCGCCACGCGCGCCCAGATCGGCGGTGCCGCCGGCACGCCCATCGCCGGCTTCGTGATCTCCGGCAGCCCTTCGACCGGCTCAGGGCCGGCGGCATCGAAACGCGTGCTCACGCGCGCCGTCGGCCCGGGCCTCGCGGCCTTCGGCGTCACCGGCGCGCTCGCCGATCCGTCCCTCACACTCGTCTCCGGCGCCACGACCATCGCGACCAACGACAACTGGCTCGCGGCCGACGCGACGACGTTCTCCTCGGTCGGCGCGTTCGCGCTCACGAGCGGTGGCCGCGACGCCGCGCTCGTCGCCAACCTTGCCCCCGGCGCCTACACCGCCGTCGTCGGCACCGGCGCCGCGTCGGGCCTCGTGCTCCTCGAAACCTACGACGCCGACGCGACCGCATCGTCCGCCGCGCTCGTCAACGCCAGCACGCGCGCCTTCGTCGGCACGGGCGAGAGCGTGCTCATCCCCGGCTTCGTGATCAGCGGCAGCGGCACGGTGAAAGTGCTCCTCCGCGCCGCCGGCCCCGCGCTCGCGAGTTTCGGCGTCACCGGCACGGTCGCCGATCCGCAGATCGCGCTTTTCTCCTCCACGTCCACGACCGCGCTCGCGACCAATGACAACTGGTCCACCGCTGCCAACGCCGCCGCGATCTCCGCCGCCGCCGCGAGTGCCGGTGCGTTTGCCTTCCCGAGTGGCAGCCGCGACGCCGCGCTCCTCGTGGAACTCTCCGCGGGCAACTACACCGCGACCGTGAGCGGCGTCGGCAACACCACCGGCACCGCCCTCGTGGAAATCTACACCGTGCCGTAGGTGGAGCGCGTTGCCCTCAACGCGCTTTCATTCCAATTCGCTTTCAAGATGAGACGTGCCCGATTTGTAGGAGCCTGCTTGCAGGCGATGGGCTACGAGCTGAATCGCCTGCAAGCAGGCTCCTACCTCCCGACGGATCAGTCTCAACCTGATCGCAAGCTGGAATCCGGAGACCCGGGTCGACCCGGCAATCCAGCGTCTTGAGGTCAAGCCGCTCCACCTTTTTGCGCCGCAGCATTCCGGCATGGCCTCCATGTCGCCGGCGGAGCGCAGGGGGCGGATGAAGCGAATCGTCGCCGCATTCCGATCCGCGCCGTTCGCGCCGGCGGACATTCAGGGATGAGCGCCGGCCAGGTGCATCGGGAGATTTTCCCGACCGCACACCGGGGTTTCCCTTTGAACTTCCGCCTGGCGGGCGACAGGTTGCCCCGCGGTGCGGACCGGGTCCGCCCGGCCCTCCACCTCATGAGACTCCGCCCCCTCCTGCGCCGCCTCCGCTCTGCACCAGCCCTGCTCGTCGCCGCCCTGACGCTGGCGGATGCCGCCACGGTTACGCTCGTGCCGGTGAGGGATACGACGATCTACAGCGACGGCTCCACGCCGCTCGCCAACGCCAAGGGCGTCTCCTTCTTCGCCGGGCTCAGCGGCCAGAACCGCACGCTGCGCGCCCTCGTGAAATTCGATCTCGCCGGCCAGATCCCCGCGGGCGCCACCGTCACGGGTGTCACGCTCACGCTCGCTGTCACCTCGCCGCGCAGCCATCCGCTCACGCTCGGGTTACACCGCCTCTCCGCCGATTGGGGCGAGGGCACGTCCGACGCCTCGCGCGGCGAGGGTGGGGGCGTCGCCGCCACCGCCGGCGACGCCACGTGGCTGCTGCGCTTCCACGACACCGCAATTTCCGCGTGGACGGCCGCCGGCGGCGACTTCGCGGCCACGGCCAGCGCCACCCAAACCGTGCCCGCGACGACCGGCAACATTACGATCACCTCCGCCGCCCTCGCGTCCGACGTGCAAGCCTGGCTGGCCAACCCCGCCACGAATTTCGGCTGGCTCCTGCGCGCCACCGACGAGACCGCCGCCGCCGCCCGCTTCTCCTCCCGCGAAGGCACTGCGCCCCCGTCGCTCCAAATCACCTACACCGAGCCGTCTGTCGCGCCGACCATCACTGCGCAACCGCAGAACACCCTCGTCACCGCCGGCCAGCCCGCGACGTTCTCCGTGACCGCCACCGGCACGGCGACGCTCACCTATCAATGGCGCCGCAACGGCCTCGCCCTCGCGAGCGCGACCAACGCCACCTACACCATCCCCACCGCGAGCCGCACCGACGCCGACTACTACGACGTAGCGGTGACCAACAGCGTCGGCACGACGAACTCGGCCGTCGCCCGCCTGGGCGTCGCGCCGACGAGTTATCCGACGCTCGTCGCGCCGGATCCGGCGTGGCAGCCGCAACCCGAGTCACAAGTGCTGGGCGCCTACGGAACCGCCGTCGTGCCGCTCGCCGACGGACGCGCTTACATTGCAGGCAAGTTTGCCAGCATCGACGGCGTGCGCCGCACCGGCATCGCGCGACTCACGGCTGACGGCGCCCTCGACCTGACTTTCACGCCCCCGGAGATCGACAATACAGTCTGCGCCCTGCTCGTGCAGCCGGACGGGAAAATCGTCATTGGTGGCGAATTCGATCGGGTCGACGGGTTCCCACGCCGATTCCTCGCGCGCCTCAACCCGGATGGCACGGTCGATCCTGGATTTGCAGCGAGTGCAGCGCCGAATGCCGGCGGGGCACTGAACGCCAGGGTCTGCGCGCTCGCCCGACAGAGCGATGGCAAGATTCTCGTCGGAGGCACCTTCACGCAATTCGCCGGGGCGACCCGCGATTACTTGGTGCGTCTCCATGCCAATGGATCGCTGGACACCGATTTCATGAATCGCGGGTTCAACGATGTCGTCAAAACCATCGTGGTGCAGTCCGACGACAAAGTGATCGTCGGTGGCGGCTTCGCCATCTTCGTTGCGGCCGGTGGGGCCGCGACGTCTCGTGCTCGGCTGGCCCGGCTGAATGCCGACGGCTCTCTCGACTCGACCTACGCGCCGACGATCAACGGGAGCGGCGTTTATTCGGTGGCGGCATGCGCGCTCCAGTCCGATGGCGCGCTGTTGGTCGGCGGCTATTTCACTTCAATCAACGGCATGTCGGCCGGCAACATTGGGCGCCTTTCCGGGGCTGGTGGCATCGATACGACCTTCAGCGCCGCCGTCGGTGCCGGATTCAACGGTGAGGTGCGCGCGCTCACGATCGATGCGCAAGGGCGTGTCTTGGCGGGCGGCTACTTTTCGACGTTTGCCGGCTCTACCGCCCGATCGTTCGCCCGCTTGAACGCCAACGGCTCCCGCGATTCGAGCTATGTGTCATCCGGTTTCACAAGTGGTGTCGATGCGGCCGGGACGCTACCGGGCGGGTCAATCCTTCTCGGTGGAGGTTTTGATTACTACTACCAGCCCAGCGGGGCGACGGTCTTACGCGCGCGTTTTGCCCGGGTGAACGGTGATGGCACATTGGCCAGTGCGGTGAATTTCTCCCTGCGCTCGTGGGGTGAAATCAAGGTGCTGGTTCCGTTGCCAACGGGTCACACGCTGGTGGGCGGGTTCTTCAAGAACCTCCGCGGCGTCGCCGTTCCCAACAACTTCATGCGTTTGAAACCCGACGGCGAAGTCGATGCCCAGTTCAATTTCGGCGGCGCCGGCGCCACCTCGACGACCGCCTTCTTTCCCAGTGTCGACGCCGCCGTGGTGCAGCCCGATGGGAAGATTTTCATCAGCGGCAGTTTCACGCACTATAACGGAGCACCGGTCAGCGGACTGCTGCGGCTCCATCCTGATGGCACACCGGATCAGAACTTCGCGGTGGATCCAGGTTTCAGTGGCACCGGCGGTTTGTCGCTGCTGCTTTTGCCGAGGGGACGAATTCTCGTCGCAGGGCGTTCTCATGTCGTGAACAACACCCAGTATTATCGGATCGGTGTGCTGACAAATTCGGGTGCGATCGACCTGAATTTCGCAGGCGCGACAACGGACGGAAGAGTTCATTGCGCGGTGCTGCAGCCTGATGGGAAAATCGTAATCGGTGGAAATTTCAGCACCTACAACGGCGCGTTCAAGTATGCGATCTTGCGCCTGAATTCCGACGGCACGATTGACACCAGTTTTTCCGTGGGCTCCGGCGGCTTTTGGGCCACCCCTTATGCCCTCGCATTGCAGCCGGATGGTAAGATTCTGGTCGGAGGCTGGCTCGCTCTGATCAACGACGTGGGGCGCAGCGGACTGGCGCGGCTCCTGAGTTCTGGGGCTCTCGACACGAGCTTCGCTCCACCCGCGCAGAATACAGTTAATTCGATCCAGCTACAGGAAGATGGCCGGATTTTGGTGCATGGTGATTTTTCGAACATTGGCGGCGCGCCCGGCACCGCGCATCTGGCTCGCCTCACGTCCGACGGCGCTCGCGATACTTCGTTTGGCGCCTACGGCTTTGCTGCCTCCGCCAACTACTTTCCGTCGTCGTTGGCGATCACCGACGCAGGTCGGCTGTTTATGACCAGTGTTGGCGCGAGGGGGGCTTCAGTCAGTGCCGCCGCGGCCTTGCCGGCGATCGCGACGCCGCCCGGGTCCCGGACAGTGGCTCCTGGCAGTTCCGTTGCGATGTCGGTGGTCGCGACCAGCGCCTTGCCATTCACCTACCAATGGTATCGCGGCTCAACCGCGCTCTCCGGCGCCACCAACGCCTCTCTCACAATCACCAGCGTGCAAGCCGCGGATGCCGGCAGCTACACCGTCGTCGTCACCAACGAACTCGGTTCCACCACGAGCGCGGCTGCGATTCTGACCGTGATGGTGCCGATCACCATCAGCGTGCAGCCGGCCGGCAGGTCGGTGGCGCTCGGCCTGCCCGCGACCCTGTCCGTGACGGCGACCAGTGCGGCGTCGTTAACGTATCAGTGGCGCAAGGGCGGCACGCCCATCGCCGGCGCCACCAACGCTTCGTTGGCGTTCGCCGCGGTGCAATCGTCGGATGCAGGGAGCTACGATGTCGTGGTGACCAACAGCACCGGTTCGGTCACCAGCCAGCCCGCCGCGCTCACCGTCACGAACGCCCCGGCCGTGGCGGCCCAGCCGCAAAGCCAGTCCGTCAATGCCGGTGGCTCCGTCACGCTCAGCGTCACGGTCGGCGGGCTGGCGCCGTTCACTTACCAATGGAACAAGGACGGCGCGCCGATCGCGGGGGCGACCGACGCGACGCTCTCACTCACCGCTGTCGCGAACTCCGCCACGGGGCGCTACACCGTGACGGTCACCAATTCGGCGGGTTCCGCGACCAGCGACGCCGCCATCGTGCTCGTGCAGACCGGCACGGTGTCGGCCTCGGGCACGCACGCCGTGTCGGGACTCGGTTTTCACGCCGGTCGCGCCGTCGTCGTTGCCAACTCCGTCACGCACGGTGGCGCGCTCGGCCGGCTCGTCTGGCAGGTGTTGCTGCCGGCCGGCTGGAGCCTCGCCAGCACCACGGCCACGGGCACCTCGGCACAGCCGGCGGCCGGCGCGACGAGCCTCCTCGAGTGGACGTGGACAACCGTGCCCGCGAGCCCGGTCACGTTCACCTACACGCTCAACGCCCCCGCCGACGCGCGCGCCACCGTCCCGCTGGCCGTGCTGCTCACCGTGCAGCAATCCGGCAACGTCCTCAATGCCCTCGCTCAACCCGATCCCCTGCTGCTCCAGCCCTTGCACAGCGCCGATACGGTGGGCTCAGGCGCCGGCACACCGCCCGACGGCCGGCTCAACCTCGCCGAGCTGCTGCGCGTGATCGAGCTCTACAACCATCGGGCGGGCACGGTGCGCACCGGCCAATACACGTTGCAGGACGGCACCGAGGACGGTTTCACGGCCGGGGCGAGTGGCGCGGCGCT